>NZ_JBNMIC010000004.1:0-114807 GCF_050873065.1 Brotaphodocola sp. | reverse complement strand
GTATCACAAGATCAGTGACATAATCCAGATGGAAAAATATCGAGTCCTCTATCAATGTGCAAGGGAATGCAATGATTTTGACTCCTTTGTAAAGACCGTGGCATAGTTTTGTGCAATTTTTCAAATTTGCTCATTTATAGTATTTTAAGATATAATTCTCTATTCTTCGTTCCTTTTTATATAGGTCAGTTCAATATCATAACCCAAAGCCTCAAGCATCTGCACAAAAGTCTTATTCACAACTCCGTCCTTTTTCTTTATGATGCGATTCACATACTGACCTGTCGTTTCAACTTTCTCCGCCAGCTGTGCCTGTGTCATACCATTTTCTATGCACTTTACTTTTACATCTACTTCTATAACAAAAAACACCCTGCATTTCTGCAAGGTGCTAACTGTGAGCATATTCGTTACCTGTCGACATCCACACTCATCCCAATTAAACTATATCAGATTGTAGTACCTTAAAGCCTCCATGATATATTCCCTTTTCTCTGGGTCACAATGCCTTATTACTGGTTCTTCTTTCTTGGAAATATTATAATCAGGACGCATATCTAAATTACAATCTCGTTTTACTTCAGCTATAGAAGCCGTATGGACTTTCACACCATGCTTTTCCATTATATATTTCTTGATATTGGTATAGGTTGGCTTTCCAGCTTTTTATTCCTGATCTTCAACTGGACTAACTGGTACTTCCAGCTCTACACAAAAGTCTCTCTTACTCTCCTTATCGGTACTATCTTTTTTAGTTAATAAGGCTACCGTCTCTACATGACCGGAATTTGGGAACATATCGCAGCCGCGCACGCGCTCCACCTGATATCCATGCTCTCCTAAATACTTTACATCGCGCGCAAGCGTCGCAGAATCACAGCTCACATACACAACGCGCTTTGGTGCCATCTTCACAATCGTGCCAAGGCAGACTTCATCACAGCCCTTGCGCGGCGGATCCACAACGATCACATCTGCATATACCTGATTCTTCTCATACTGCTGCGGCAAAACTTCCTCCGCCTTTCCGACAAAGAACTCCACATTCTCAAATCCGTTGATCTTCGCGTTCTCGCGCGCATCGTCGATCGCCTGCGGGACAATCTCCACCCCATAGACCTTCTTCGCCTTCTGCGCGAGGAACAGAGAGATCGTTCCAATTCCGCAGTAGAGATCCCAGACCACCTCGCCGCCATTTAAGCCTGCATACTCCAGTGCCGTCTGGTACAGGCGCTCCGTCTGAACCGGGTTGACCTGATAGAAGGAGAGCGGAGAAATCTGATATTTGACATTTCCGATATAATCCGTGATAAAGCCCGGTCTATAGAGATTGACAATCTCTTTTCCCATAATCACATTCGTTTTTTCTGTATTTATACTACAGGAAATACTTGTCATTGCCTCCGGATAGAGCTTCTTTAATTTTTCCACAAGCTCATCTGATGCTGTGAGTTTTTTCACTTTTCCATTTAAGACAAGACACACCATCAGTTCTCCAGTGCGGAAGCCCTTTCGGATCAGGACATGGCGGACAAGCCCTGTATGTGTGTTCTCATCATACGGCGCAATGTGGTGCTCTTCCATATGGCTGCGGATACACTCAAGAATTTTCTCATTTTCTTTTACGCCAAGCAGACAGTCCTCACACTCAATAATCTGGTGTGTTCTGCCTGCATAAAATCCGGTAATGATTTTTCCGTTTTTATCCCGCCCAAATGGAAACTGTGCCTTGTTGCGGTAACGCCACGGCTCCTCCATTCCGATGATCGGCTCCATCGGAATCTCCGTCAGTCCGCCGATTCTCTGAAGATTGTTGCGGATCTTGTTCTCCTTAAACCGAAGCTGTGCCTCATAGCTCATGTTCTGAAGCTGACAACCTCCGCACGGACGGGCAACCGGACATTTCGGCTGCGTGCGGTCCGGTGACGGCTCGATAACGCGGACAAGTCTCGCAAATCCATACGACTTTTTCGTCTTCATCACACTTGCCTCCACAAGATCTCCGGTCACCGTGTCCTTAATAAACCACGCAAATCCATCTGTCTTTCCGATTCCCTCGCCCTCGCTGCTCATGTCCTCGATTCTTACCTGAAACACTTCGTTCTTCTTAAATTCCATACATTTATTCCTTTGCTCAATTCTTAACAAAAAATCAAAATTTCGTTATACTTTCTTTCTAATCTTCCCAAATCCTTTAGAAACCGCTCAAACTTTAGACACATTTTTCCAGTAAGATATAACCATGATGTGAGGGAGACAGAAAAACCTTCCGAAGCATTTGATATCCATAATGAACAGTCAACTAAAGAGGTTCGTTATATCACTTAAATAAAAGGGCCTGGTGGCAAACCGCGCGCAACCGTTACCGGGGCCGTCCAAAAACATGACGTGACAATGACCAGATGACAGTCATTTGACCATCCAATATCATCGTTGCGTTTTACCATAGATAGAAAACACCATACAACTACCTCCTTTGAAAAGGGCTGCTGCAGGGTACGGAATTCTCCGTTTTCTGCAGTAGCCCTTTCCTTTTTCTATCTTAATCCCTCGTAGTCCCTGACCGTTCAGAATTCAAGTCGACCCCAAATCCGCTCTAAGTTCAAGCCGGCACCCGCATCCACTCTGAGTTATGACTGGCTCTTTCGCTTTAACAACACAAGACCGCCTTTTTCCCTGTATCCAGTCTCCCACAATTCCTGAAAATCCAGCCACTGTGCCTCACTGTACGTAACAGTCTTCACGGACAGGTGTGCTTCTCCATCTTCCGCCTGACAGCCATTTTCGCCAGTCTCATAACCGATTAGAAGAAACCAGTGCCATACAAAATCTTCCATCTTAGGATTTTTATGTTTGAGAATCAGACAGGCAACCGGATATCCGGCATCAATCTCAGCACGCAGCTTTTCTGCTGCCTCCTCCCACGGAAGATTTCCATCGACCGGTTCTGTGATAAGATCCGGCGATCCCGCATCGCGAAAATATTTCTCGATTCCATCCATATAGATGTCAAGGCGATTGATTCCCATCGGACGTGGGCTCAAGTACGGGCGCATCTTATCTGCAAAATCCACATACTCTTCCTTCTTGACCGGACTTAGACTGTACGGATACAGATTTGTCATGCCAAAACTTTTCGCCAGATAAACACTGATATCACAGGCAGTCTCCGCCCCACATCCGCCTTTTTTCATCATGAACCCGGAGAACCACTCCTGATTTCCGCCAAGAGAGTCCCCGATATAAAAATAATCCAGTTCTTTTTTCATTGTCAACACTGTCAAAAATATATGTCTCTGTTTTTAGTTCTCAGAGGTCTTTCTGATATTTGTCTCGAGGAAACGATTATATCCAAGCCATCCCGGATTCTCACCGCCACTCTCAAGCGCCTCAATCATTGTCTCCATCTTTGCATCCGCATTATCTGCAAAATTCAGAGCGAGCGCCTCAAGAAGTGCCGGTTTCTTCGGTGAGCCGTATTCCAGTTCCCCATGATGCGCCAGAATGCAGTGCTCCAGCTCAGACTCCAGTTTTTTCGGGAATCCCGGAATTGTCTGGATTCTCTCCCGGATCATCATGGTTCCGATAATGATATGTCCGAGAAGCTGACCGTCATCTGTATAATCATTCTCCGGAAATACCGATAATTCTTTCATTTTTCCAATGTCATGGAACATCGCTGCCGTCAGAAGAAGATCGCGGTTCAGCGTCGGATATGCGTGAGAAAAATAATCGCACATCTTTGTGACGCCGAGTGTATGCTCGAGAAGACCGCCCACAAAACCATGATGAACGCTCTTTGCCGCACTGTGGAACTGGAAGGCTTTCGCAAAATCCGCATCCGCAACGAAATAGCTCTCTGCCAGTTTCTTCAGATATGGATTCTTCATGCCTGCAATCAGGTTCAGGAGTTCGGTATACATTTTTCCAATATCTTTCTTGGAAACCGGAAGGTAATCTGCCGGAATATACTCGCCCTCATCTGCCTTGCGGATTCTCTTCACATTGAGCTGGCAGGAACCCATGAACATCGTCACATCTGCGTCCACAGATACGTAATCCATCGCCTCGAAATTTCCGATTCCCGGAGAGCCCAGATCCCAGATCTTGGCATCCACCGTTCCGGTCTTATCCTGAAGCACCAGACTTCCGTATTCTTTTCCTGCCTTCGTCAGAGAGATCTGTCTGCTCTTGCACAGATACACCTCCGAAATCCGCATTCCTTCCTTCAAGTTGCCAATATACTTCATTTTTTTCGTTTCCTCTTCTTTCTTTTTACCTTTCTATTTTCCCATTGTTTCCATATTTTCCATATATGCAAATCATCTGGAACCAATGGTAACCGGGAACTCCAACTGCGCGTACTGGTCACGTCCGTTGCGCTCCACGCTGACCGTCACCTGCTGGCCGACTTCCATTCCATCCACCGCACTCTGATATTCTTTCATGGAAGTGATCGATGAACCGTTGATTCCAACGATCACATCTCCGCTCTGGATTCCTGCATTATAGGCAGGACTGTCTGCAACAACATTCATCACATAAATTCCCTCAGGAAGTCCCTGGGCCGTCATGCTCTCCGACACTTCCTGGCCAATCACTCCGAGATACGGCGCAGAAGCACCGTTTGTCAGCTTCTCAAGAATCCCTTTGTAATCAGAGATTCCCATGATCTGCACGGCCTGACTGCTGCCGGCATCCGCACTTCCCTGAGGTTCCATCGCCCATCCAATCAGTTCTCCCGAAGTGTTCAACAGAAATGTTCCCTTCTGGGCATCTGCCGCAATGCGGGAGTACAGCACACGGCACACACGATCTGCCATCTGGGCGTTTTTCTGCACATAAGACACATACCCATAATCGAGAGAATGTACAATTCCGGTGGGGCCGCCAACTGCCAGAATCAGATCCCCCTGACGAACCGTGTAGGAGTTTCCAAGCGTGAGTACTTCGAGCGAATCCCGGACACTGCTGTCAAGTGCTCCTATGCTGACGCTGACAACTGCCATGCCCGATACCGTATCTTTTTGTTTGATCTGACCGTCCGTCTCCTGTTTTTCTCCAAAGGTCACCCGGATCGAATCGGCATTCTCAACTGCTGCATCGGGAGTCAGAATCAAGATCTCCTGCCCATTGTCCGCCACAATCACTCCGGCATACAGGCCAGTCGTCTCCATGGAATTGTCAAACCAGTCTGTTCCCTGCTGTACCGAATGGACGGTCACAATTCCCTTCTCTGCCTTCTGCACCTGCATGCGCAGGCTGCTGAGCATGGAATTCAAGTCATCTACGGTAAAACGGTAATTTTCCATCACTGTCTGCACCTGTTCTTCGATCGGTTCGCTCTCCTGAGTAACCGTCTCGTCAGATGCCGGGACATCAGTCGGTTCATCTTTCGGTATCAATACGGGTGTCTCTGCCGGCTCTTCCTCTCCGAAAAACCGGCTGGCAAACGGTTTTACCGCTGCAAAACTGAATGCCGCCACCGCACCAAATATCAGCGCTGCACAGACCACACAGGCTCCGCGCATAGCAACCTGCCTCTTTGTCAGGGGCTGCTTTACGATCTTTTCGCTGATAAACTGCCGGCTCTTTTTTTCGCCGGATCCTTTCTTAGGACCCTGTATTTCAGGCATTGTAAACCTCCTAACCTCATAATCCTCCCTGAAAAACCTATCCTAATTATAAGGTTCTTCTTTTAATTCTGCAACTACAAACTTATCCACTGCTCTTCACAGTAACGCACTTACTCCTCCCTCTGTTCCGAATTTGAGGCAAACATATATTTCTACTATACAAAAATTTTCCGGAAATATTTTTCCAAATTTCAGGAGGTCTTTCACGAAAAAAAATTTCATGCTATAATGAGCGAAAAAGAAAATGTTTTAGAATTTTAGAAATGAGGATTTTAAGATTTAATTATGAATAAAAAAGCATTAAAAACTCTGGAATACGAAAAAATCATTTCCCAGCTGACCGAATACGCCGCGTCTGCTCCCGGAAAGCTGCTCTGCAAAAACCTCGTTCCGTCCTCGGACTTAAACGAGATCCGTCAGGCACAGGCCGAGACGAGCGATGCGCTGACCCGCGTCCGCATGAAGGGCAATCTCTCCCTGAGCGGAATCCGCGACATCCGCGATTCCTTAAAGCGTCTCGAGATCGGAAGTGCTTTAAGTATCCCGGAACTTCTCTCCATCAGTTCCCTTCTGACTGTCGCTGCCCGCGCACGCGCCTACGGCCGTCACGATGTGTCCGAGGAATTTCCGGATGACTCTCTCGATGAGATGTTCCGCGAACTCGAACCGCTGACTCCTGAGAACAACGAGATCAAGCGCTGTATCCTCTCCGAGGATGAGGTTGCCGATGATGCGAGCCCGGGACTCCACAAAGTCCGCCGCTCGATGAGCACAATCAACGACCGCATTCACACCCAGTTAAACAATGTGCTGAATTCCTGCCGCAGTTACCTTCAGGATGCCGTCATCACCATGCGTGACGGACGCTACTGCCTTCCGGTCAAGGCCGAGTACAAAGGACAGGTAAACGGTATGGTCCACGACCAGTCCGCGACAGGTTCCACCCTCTTTATCGAGCCGATGGCAGTGATTCAGCTGAACAATGAGCTTCGCACGCTCGAGATTCAGGAGCAGAAAGAGATTGAGGCAGTACTTGCTACCTTGAGTGAGCGCCTCGTCCCCTACACGGAGATTCTCGCAATCAACTTGCAGCTCCTGACCCACCTTGATTTTGTGTTTGCAAAAGCCGCCCTCTCCCGCCACTACAAGGGCAGTGAGCCAATCTTCAATACAGAGGGACGTATCCACATCAAGGATGGCCGCCATCCTCTTCTCGACCCGCAGAAAGCGGTTCCGATCACGATCTGGCTCGGTCAGGACTTTGACCTTCTGATCGTCACCGGTCCGAACACCGGCGGTAAGACTGTTTCCTTAAAGACCGTCGGACTCTTCACGCTGATGGGCCAGGCAGGTCTTCACATTCCGGCCTTTGACGGTTCCGAGCTTGCAGTCTTTGATGAGGTATTTGCCGATATCGGAGATGAGCAGAGCATTGAGCAGAGCCTGAGTACATTCTCTGCCCACATGACGAGCATCGTCGACATTCTTCAGAAGGCAGACAGCCATTCGCTCTGCCTCTTCGATGAGCTTGGCGCCGGAACAGACCCGACCGAGGGTGCCGCCCTCGCGATCGCTGTGCTGAATTTCCTCCACAATATGAAATGCCGCACCATGGCGACAACCCATTACAGCGAGCTTAAAGTCTACGCCCTCAGCACCCCTGGCGTCGAGAATGCCTGCTGTGAGTTCGACGTTCAGACTCTGCGCCCGACCTACCGTCTCCTGATCGGTGTCCCGGGTAAGAGTAACGCTTTCGCAATCGCAAGCCGCCTCGGCCTGCCGGATTACATCATCGAGGATGCAAAGAGCCACATTGAGACGGAAGACGAGACATTTGAGGATGTCATCAGCCGTCTTGAAGAAAGCCGTGTGACGATCGAGAAAGAGCGCGAGGAAATCCAGTCCTACAAAGCTGAGATTGCAAGTCTGAAATCTCGTCTGGAACAGAAAGAGGAGAAATTCGATGAGCGCAAGGATAAGATGATCCGCTCCGCAAACGAGGAAGCACAGCGCATTCTGCGTCAGGCAAAAGAGACTGCCGACCGCACGATCAAGAACATCAACAAGCTCGCGGCTTCCTCCGGTGTCGACACCCGCGCCCTCGAGGCAGAGCGAACCAAGATCCGTGAGAACTTAAAGAAAGTCGACAGCAAGCTCTCCTTAAAACAGGAAAGCAAACCGCACAAGGCCATCAATCCGAAGACCCTGCGCCTCGGCGACAGCGTGCGCGTCCTCTCCATGAACTTAAAGGGAACGATCAGCTCCCTTCCGGATGCACAGGGCAACCTCTTTGTCCAGATGGGAATTCTTCGCTCCAAGGTAAACTTAAATGACCTTGAGCTGATTCAGGAGAATTCGATCAGCGCACCGGGACTTGACACACGCAGAAAGGGCAGCGGAAGCAGTTCGATCAAAATGTCGAAGTCTTCCACCGTCTCCACGGAAATCAACCTGCTCGGAAAGACAGTCGACGAGGCTATCCCGGAGCTCGACAAATATCTCGATGACGCCTACATTGCCCACCTTCCGCAGGTCCGCGTCGTTCACGGAAAGGGAACCGGCGCTCTGCGCGCAGGCATTCACCGCCACTTAAAGAAGCTGAAATATGTAAAAGAATTTCATCTCGGCGGTTTCGGCGAGGGCGATGCCGGAGTTACCATCGTTGTTTTCAAATAAATTTTACTACGACACGAAGAAAGGGATGAACCGATAATGGCTGAAAAACAGCGAATTTTAATTGTAGATGACGATGAGAACATTGCGGAACTGATCTCTCTCTACCTCATGAAAGAATGTTATGAAACCAAGATTGTAAATGACGGGGAGGCGGCTCTAAGAATCTTCCCTGACTTCAAGCCGAATCTGATTCTGCTCGACCTGATGCTCCCGGGTATTGACGGGTATCAGGTCTGCCGGGAACTGCGCACAACCTCCCAGGTCCCGATCATCATGCTCTCGGCAAAGGGTGAGATTTTTGACAAGGTGCTCGGACTTGAACTCGGAGCTGACGACTACATGATCAAGCCGTTTGACTCCAAGGAACTCGTCGCCCGCGTCAAAGCCGTTCTGCGCCGTTATCAGGCAGTTCCGTCCCCCGCCGTTGCCGAGCCGAAACAGCAGGGCGAATATGTGGAGTACCCGGATCTGATCGTGAATCTGACAAACTACTCTGTCACGTACTGCGGACATTCCGTGGAAATGCCGCCGAAGGAGCTGGAACTTCTGTATTTTCTGGCTTCCTCCCCGAATCAGGTATTCACAAGAGAACAGCTTCTCGACCACATCTGGGGATATGAGTACATCGGAGACACAAGAACCGTGGATGTCCACATCAAACGCCTGCGTGAAAAAATCAAAGATCACGCAAACTGGTCCCTGACGACCGTGTGGGGAATCGGATACAAGTTTGAAGTAAAGAAACCATAAAAGTCGGATTAAGTGGTCTGAGTTTTTTTACCCTATAAAAAAGAATGTGCCTTGGCACATTCTCGCGCCGAGGCGCGGTTGCTTTGGCAACCATCTTCCCCTGCGCCGAGTGCGCATCCTTGCGGAGCATTTTTTGTATGATAGGACGCAATTTCCTATCATACAAAAAAATGGAGCGGATCAAATCTTGATCCGCTCCGCTACTTCTCCGGCAATCGCAAACCGCCGGTCTCCGGTTCCAGCAATCACACCGCTTTTTCCTTTCTGAAACACATGAATCAGATTTCCCTCCTTGATCTCATGTTTTCTCAAAAATTCCATCACGGCTGAATTCCCCATCATCCATTTAACAGTGCCCGATTCTCCAACTTTCATTTCCCACAACGACTGCATGATCCACCCTCCCATGCCTATGCATGCAACACACGACTCTACGAAATCTCTCCGTTTTTTTCAGTATAATCACGCGAGGGGTTGTTAGTCAACAGTAACATTTTAAACTAAATATTCTGACAATTATAGCAGCGCTCGCAAAGGCTTGGCGTGTGATTCTGGTCAGCTCTGCTGATATCTTCCAATCAGAATCACTGCGAAATCCACGCTCCGTCCCTGCCAACAGAATATCCATCCGGTGTCGTCGTTCCCGTGAGCATCGCTCCGCTGTCCTCACAGTAGTACCAGGTTCCTTTATACTTGACCCACCCGGTTTTCATGTATCCGTCTTCATCAAAGAAATACCACTTTCCTCCGATTTTTGCCCAGCGTCCGCTCGGATAATTGCCGTCTGCATACTGATACCACCAGCCCTTCTCGTCTTTCTTCCACTGGTCTTTTCCCGCACGCGCTGCACCCGGAAGAAGACTGGTCGCAGATGGAAGTGTGGAAGCCGTCACGCCTCCCGTCAAATCCTGATCCTCATCCTCAAGAACCTGCCAGACTTCCGAAGTCTCCCACTCCCCGCGCTCTGACCCGGTTCCGACAGCGCGAACCATGAATCGATAACGGCCGCTCTTAGAAGTCGCCTCCGAAAAATCATATCTCGTATTCTTTGTCGTCCGCGTGGAACCGACTGCGGTATCGTTGCGGTAAAGTTTCACCTGATAGACTCTTGCGTTCTCATTCTCCTCCCACTCTGCAAATCCGTCTTCCTCGTTCCATGAAAGTCCCTGCACGCTCAGGTCATCCTCATCGCTTCCGAGCGTGAAGACCAAAGTCAGGGCAGAACCGCTGTTTTTGACTTTTGCAGAGACAAACGTGACCTCATCTCCCTCAAAAGAAAACATTTCCTCATCCGCCGTTCCAAAGCGATATCCCTTCTTCGCCTTGAGATCCACAGAAATCTTTGGCGCAATCTCACTCCAGTCCTCATTCTCATTCAGAACCTCTATATTTCCGATCCGGTAAGTCCTGTCTCCGGTGCTCACGCTCACATCCCCGCTGCTGTCCGAATCCTCCAGATATGCCTCAATCTCCAGATTCACTTCCGTGATCTTCTCCGTCTCCGCCGCAAAGACCGGACATGTCAGACTCAGAACAAAGACCAAGGCAAACATCAGCCTGCAAATCACGCTTATTCGTTTCACTTTTTTCCCTCTTCCCACCTGTTCCACAAAGTCTCCTTCCTGCTCACTCAAGTCGAGCCCAGACAAACGCTTTCTCTCTTCTCTGCAAGTTTCACTGTCTTTACAGATTTGTGGATCGCGGCAGAGAGAAAATAAATTCTGATCCGACTCCCTCGGTGCTGATCACATCAATATTTTCTCCATGTGCCTGAATGATCTCCTTGACAATCGCCAGTCCCAGACCAGTTCCCTTTTTGTCTTTTCCTCTCGAGAGATCTGTCTTGTAAAAGCGCTCCCAGATCTTCTTCACGCTGTCGCGCGGAATTCCGATTCCGGTGTCTTTCACCGAGATAAAGACTTTCTCATTTCTCGTATATGCCTGCACAAAGATTGTGGAATTGTCGTGGCTGAATTTGATTGCATTGTCAATCAGGTTGTAGAGCACCTGCTGAATCTTCCCAAGATCCGCATACACCATCAGGATCGTGTCGGAAAATGTCAGATCGAAGGTGATGTCCCTTGCGCCACAGGTTCCCTCAAAAGATGCCGCCGTATCCTTAATCACCCGCGTGATGTCGAAATTGCTCCGGGAGAGATACCCCTTGCTGTCGAGAGAGTTCAGTGTCAGCATTCCCTGCGTCAGCTTTGTGAGTCGCTCCGTCTCGGAGATCACCCGCGTCAGATACTTCTCATAAAATTCCGGCGGGATTGTACCGTCGATGATCGCCTCGAGATAGCCTTTGATCGAGGTCAGCGGGGAACGGAAATCGTGCGAGACATTTGCGATGAATGTTCTCTGGTACTCTTCCATCTTGTTGAGTTCTCCGGACATGTAATTCAACGTTCCCGCGAGGTATCCCATCTCGTCCTGCGAGTGCAGATCAATGCGGTAGTCGAGATTTCCGGCTGCATACTCATTTGCACCCTCCGTGATCTTTTTGAGCGGAATGTAAACCGTCTTTGTAAATACAATCAGGATCACAAGTGAGAGAAGAAAAATCATTGCGGCAGACAGGTAAATCACATTCAGACTGCGGTTGCTCTCCTCCCAGATCTGGGACACCGGCAGATGAATCAGCACATATCCATATGTATTGTAATTTCCCGTAATCGGTGCGCGCACAGTCAGCACCGGATAGGAAAACTGCCCGAAATAATCTCCAATGCAGTACGGCCGGTTGCCTGTGACTGTCGGATCAAAGCCGTCGATCGTGTTTCCGGCACGCGTCGGCGACTCACTGTCCACCGTGATCACACCTTCCCGGTTCACCATCCAGATCTGCGCCTGGACAAACTTGGACACTGCCTGAAGCTGCTGGCTCACAGACTGCAGATCCTGCTTTTTTCCACGTATGTAAATGTCACTGTACGTGCCCGCAATCGTCACTGCCTCATCGTACATGGCTTCCGAACGCTCCTCCACCAGATGACTGTACATCATCTTCGATGAAAATGTGGAAATCGCCACAAATCCGAGCAATCCAAAGACCAGGTACCCGAGAATAAATTTGTAGTAAAGGGAATGTTTCATTTTTTCCGCCTCATCTTCCTGTCTGTTGTATTCTGTTTTGTAAAACATCTTTATAAATTGTCTTCTCACCAAGTATAACATGGATTTAAGGCAAAAAGAAAGAGTCTGGCATCTTTCTCTGATACCGGACTCTGAATATTGATTTGTATTTTGTTATCACATTCCACGGTCTCGCTCCTCCGGCGGGATAAAGCCATGAAAACTCGCTCTCGCTCCGAATTGAAATGTAGCGGTGCATAAGACCGCAAAATACGCGGTCTAAACACCGACATTTCAAACGGGTTTTCATAGCCTTTCCCGCCTTCGTCGCTTCTTCAGCAGCCAAAACAGCCCCTGATACGATTCCTATGGTTTATTGTCCCTGAATAGAAAAACTTCCATCCTCCCCGACGGTCATCACATTAGACAGCACCCAGTCGCTCTTCGCATTGTTTCCGTCCCGGACGGAGCGCACCTTAAACTGGTAGGTTCCTGCCCCCGGAAGAAGATCTGAAAAATCATAACTTGTGCGGTAGATCGAGCGCATAATTCCGATCTCCCTGCCATCTTTGACAAGAAAGATCTGATAATACTTTGCCGCATCAACCGGAGCCCAGACTGCACGTCCCTTCACCGCTGGATCCCAGCCTCTCACCGTGTCTGTACCCGAAGCGGACTGCTTGGTGCTCTCCTGCCCTGCACCAGTCTGGCTGCCGGAAACTGCCGGCGACGTCACTTTTCTCGTGTCTGCCTTCTTGTCAAAAATCAGGCGTCCCCGGATCACAAGCTCCGAATTGTCATTCTGGCGCTTTACACTGGTCAGCTCCACCTTGTCATACTTCGACTTTGCCGCTGCCGCAAGGTCAAGGCGGACTGCTGCATCTCCGGTCTTCGCAAAATAGTATTCCTCCTCATCCTGCGCGACAAGGGTAATCTCAAATTCCGGCGGGTTGGTGTTGCTAAAATCCTCTCCACCGTCATTGACAAGCTGGACATCATCGATGCGATAGCGGTCTGTATTTCCGCCATCCGGCGTCACATACACATCTCCGCTCACATCCGCCTTGATTCCAACATCCGCATCCACAATCAGCCAGACTTTTCCGATTTTTGTCTTCTCGCTCTCGCTCTTCTCAGACGCCCAGACTTTCACCGGCGGACAGCTTCCAAATGAGACACAGGCCGCAAGCAGAAGTGCCACCGCCCCCCGCATACTTCTTTTGCAGAGATGAGAAGACTGTTCTCCCATCATCTTCATCTTCATTTTTTTTAACATTTTATTTTATCTCCATCTGATTATAAAGCGCACAGATCATATCCACACAGCCATTCAGGCCAAGACGTCCGCTGTTTAAAGATACATCGTAACTCTCCGTCGACCCCCAGCGCTTTCCGGCATAACACTCATAATAATTTCTTCTCGTCTTGTCTTCCTTTCGGATCAGATTCAGCGCCTGGTCGCGAAGCACCTTGCGCTTCTCACTGACTCTCTCGATCCGGCTTCCGAGATCCGAAAAGATGAACACGGAGCGCACCTCATCCTGCTCCCTGAGCACATAGTCTGCACACCGTCCGACGATGATGCAGGACTCGCGCTCCGCAATCTGACGAATCACCGCCGACTGGAGATTGAATACCATGTCATTGATCGATCCGCCATGTCCGGTACGGTCATTCTGCACTTCACGCGGAACGGAAAACAGAAACGGATTGGCACGTTTCTCCTCCGCATCTTTCATCCTCTCAAGATCAACATTTCCATACTTGCATGCCAACTCAATCAGACGCTTGTCATAGCACTCGATTCCCAGTCGCTTTGCCGCTTCCCGTGCGATGTAGCTTCCGCCGCTTCCAAGCTGTCTTCCAATCGTGATGATCCGATTCTTTCCCATAACCGTTGTCTCTCTCCTTCCCCGTCTCGTTTTTTCCGGTCTTTCTTTTTTTGTTCTTTTATTTTGTCCCTTTGTTTTCAAGTCGACGCAAGCATCGACTTTGCGCGCGATTTTGGTCTGCTCTACTGACATCTCCCCATCAAAATTACTGCGCTTCTCCGTTTTATCGCTTTATCGATTCTTAAAGATCTCTACAATCGCCTGAACCATCTTTACGAGAACGTTCCACATTCTCTTTAACGGTCCCTCCTGTGCCTTCTCCGACTCGGCATCAAGCACCTCATCGTCATCATCCAGACTGATCTCTTTCGTTCTCAGAATGACCTGAAGGGTATCCGGCTCTTCATTCTGGTCCGAAGTGAAGGAAACTTTCTCCGCAGACGGATCCATGTAGAGGAATCTCGTATCTCCGTCGAGATCATCCCACTCGCGATCCATCGTATCTTTCATTGTTCTTCCCGCCATACGCATGGACGTCGTGCTGTCGAGAACGCGCAGGCTCTTGTCGAGAACGGCCATACTTCCGCGGATGCTGTCACGGGCTGCTGCATCGAGGGAATCGCTGCTTGCTCTCATCGTATTCTGAATCAGCGTCAGTGTGCTGACACTCGTGTCAAGTGCGTTTGTCGTCCGGTTCACCAGTTCCTCTGAATCGTCAAGCGCAAGCTGGAAATCCGAATAATATGTCTCAAGAGAATCATACAGTGCCGTGCTGTCCTCAATGATGAAATCAAGCTCATCAATCAGCTCTCCCATAGAACGCGATGCATCGGAAGTGTCATCGAGAAGGGAGGCCATCTTTCCTGCCAGAGAACTGCTCGCCGAGGAGAGTTTCTCAAGGTAAGCTTTTTTCTGGGTCAGAGCCACGAGAAGTTGCTGCGTGTTCAGCGTCACACCCGGAATTCCCGCTGCTGCCGCGGAGGACGGGGTTGCCGTCTGGGCTGCTGTCGCATTCACATCATCAATCAGGTCTACATCCCCCTCGTAATAATCATTCTCCACCTGCTCAAGGCTGACGCCGAGAGCGGCAAGCTGGGTCACATAGATCTGCTCACTCGACTGGAGAGTCGCATCAAGCGCAATCAGCGTCTGCATCAGCTGATTTAACGGCGCAATCCCGGAAGCGAGATCTTCCGTGTTGCTCTTGATTCCACGCAGACTCGTGTTGAGTTTTCTCAGTGGATCCTGCATCTCCCTCATGGAATTCACGATATCGCCGAGACTGTCATGAACGATCTCTGCGGATTCCTTTGCGGACTCAATGTGCGGAACCATCGCCTGCATCTGCTCTGACACGGCCGTCAGCGATGCAAGTGCCTTATCATTTCCGTCGAGAATGCCGTCCTTTGAGCCGCTCCAGACCCCTCTCGCATTCTCTGCCGATCCGAGTCCGCTCTGAAGTTCATTGACTCCGTCACGCATCGCCTCAACAGAGAGCGCCATCTGCTCCATGCTGTCGTAGAGCTGATCACCTGCATCTTTCCAGGTATCTTTCGCATCTTTCAGATCCTTGACGTGCTCGAGGTCTTTTGCTGTTCCCGGAATCATCGCCATGATCACACCATCGCTCTCAAAGCTGTCCGAACCGATCCGCACGGTGTAATCCCCGTCCTCTCCCGGAAGAGCGGTGAAGACAACACCGGTCTGGCTACCGACGTTCTGAACCTGGGCCCCGTCAGCCTCCACGCTGTAACATTTCGTCAGATCGACGAGCACTGCGACTGCGAGCATCATATTGTTGCGATAGTATTCTCTCGCATTCTCATTTGCCGTCGCATCCACATGAATCTCCACCGTTCCGGATGCACCGGCAAGTTTATCTGCGTCCGTCGGCACCCCGTTCAGCTTATAGGAGACATCAAACGTCCACGGCAGGGTCACCTGATCATTTTTCATCAAACCCTTGTAGTAAAAACGTCCATTCTGATCCGGTGCAAAGTTCCAGGTGACGCTTCCGTCCCCGAGAACCGGCTCCGTGTGATCGGTCATATTTGTTACATTGGTGTAATCGCCATAGTCTGTAAAACTGGTCGTTCCGTTCGGACTGATGCTCTTGACCATATTGACCTTGTCAATCTGACCGTAATAATCAAGGTTGACGTACATCGCCTCATCCACGCTTGCTGCCGCAGCCGCAGCCAATGCCGGTTCTGCCGGAACCAGACTCGTGGCAAGCGTGACAGCCGTCATCACGGCCGCACCCATTCTTCTATATCTGTTTTTCATCTTATTCTCCCTCCGATGCTTCCGCATTTCAAATTCCATTCCATTCACAAAATTCCTGCTTTTTCTAAAAAAGTTTCGCAAGTTTTGCTTTTACCTGACTCTGCATCTGTTTCCGTTTTTCCCGCATCTTTTCACGGTAAGTCTTAATCGGATGCGTCCACGCCTTGTCGATGATGATTCTGTCACACAGCACAAGAAGTGCCGGGAGCAGGAAAAGCACGAGAACCAGACTGAAGAGTCCTCCTCGTCCGATCAGATGTCCCAGATCACCGATCGCCGCTGTCGTGGAAATCAGATGAACGATATAACCGGCAAGCGTGATGATCGTGCCCGATGTCAGGATCGAGGAACAGGACTGGGCGATCGCTGCAATGCACGCCTCTTTCTTTGGAAGTTCCTGTCGCTTTGCAATATAGTTGTTCGTCAGCAGAATCGAGTAGTCCACCGTCGCGCCGAGCTGAATGCTGCTGACGATGATATATCCCATGTAAATCATATCAACGCCCTGGATATACGGCATCGCCATATTAAAGTAAATCGCCACCTCAATCGGAATCATAACGATGATCGGGATCAGTGCCGACTTGAAGCTGAACATGACGACGATAAACACACCGAGAAGTGTCAGCACATTTACGCGGGCATTATCGGCAACGATTGTCGTCTTGATGTCCTGCGTGGAAGGCGTCTCTCCTACCAGATAGGAGTTCTCCGGGTAATACTTCTTCACAATCTCCCGGATCTGATCGGTGTACTGGAAGGAGGACTCACTCTCTCCCTTTGTACGGATGTAAATCAGCATTCGCGCTGTGTCCCCGCGGTGGAGAAGCTTTGCAGTTGAATACGGAATAATGTCTTCCGGCACTCCCTCCGGAAGTGTTCCTGCCATGGAAGTCACACTCTTTACATACGGAAGATCTTCGAGTTCATCGGTGAGCTCTTTCTCCGTCACATTTGAAGTGTTCGGATAAATTGCAAGAAGCATATTGCTTCGTCCAAACTTTGCCACGATCTCCTGATCGTCCTCATAAACTTTTGTTCCCTCTGAAGAACCGACGGCGTCATTTCCGAACAGGAAGTCATTCATTCCCTGTGCCACATAAGCCGGCGGCGTCAGGAGAATGACGAGGGCAAGAATCACATAGCGAACTTTGTACACAAGCTTTCCGAGCGGTGCAAAATTCGGCATAAAGGAACGGTGTCTTGTCTTGTCGTTCCACTTCGCAAACTTCAGAATCATGGCCGGCATGAAGAAGACTACGGCGAGCAGACTGCACACAATTCCCTTTGCAAGAACAAGTCCCATATCAAATCCGATGTTGAATTTCATCGTCACAAGGGCGAGGAAGCCAACCACCGTCGTCAGGCTGCTCGCAAAGATCGAGTTGATCGCCTCCTCAACTGCCTTGATGATTGCATCTTCCTCGGAAAGTCCGGTATTTCTCCATCTGAGGAAAGCATCGAGCAGGAAAATCGAGTAGTCCATCGAAGTCGCAAGCTGAAGAATGATCGCCACGTTGTTTGTGAGGAACGAGACAGTTCCGATGAAAATATTTGTTCCCCTGTTCAACAGTACCGCCACGCCCATGACAAGCATGAAAAGAATCGGTTCCGACCATGCAGTCGTCGTGAGGGCGAGAACTGCAAAAATCATGATGACCGCGACAACAAGGATCGTCTGCATCTCGCTCGCAGTCGTCTCGATCAGCGATTTATTCTGGATTGCCATTCCAGAGAAGCATCCCTTGTCTCCGGTGATCTCCTTGAGCTCTGTGATCGCATTCTTTGTCCGGTTGGAGTCAGATTCCTCATCAAACGTGATATCCATCACTGCGCAGTTGTCCTTGTAGTAATCCTTGATATCATCCATATTGATGAAATCTTCACCGGCATACACATTGACAGTCGTGTCGCACCAGAGCACCTGATCGACTCCGTCGACAGCCTCAAATTTTTCTTTATATTGTTTCGCCTCATATAGGGAAACATCTTTTATCATCACTCTCGCCGTTCCCGGATATCCGAAGACCTCTTTCATCTTGTCGAGGCCCTGAGCGGACACCGCGCTCTTAGGCACATACTTTGTCAGATCATAGTTTACATCGACAAAAAGCATGGAAACGAGAGAAAACAAACATGCAATCACAAACAGGCTCTCAATGAATCCTCGCTTCTTGATGATCTGGCGCGCCAGCATTGTGGAGAAGCCTCCTGCCTGCTCCTTATCGCCCTCCTGCTTTTCTCTGTGCCTCAGGCCTTTTATCCGGTTAAACAGTTTCTGTCCCATCTCTTCTACTCCTTCTGTTTTCATTCCTGTTCACAGGTATCCTGCCTATTTTCTTTGCCCAAAACCGATCAGCGCATCAGGACAATCATAAAATAGTGCGCCCCGTCTTTCTCCGCGTGCGCCATCCCGAGACTCCGGTAGTACTCCAGAGAATAGAGGCGTTTTCCGGAAGTATCATATTTTTTCTGCGTCCGGTCCATCACCTTGTCAAAGGCATCGTCTGCGTCGTCTCGTCTCTGTATGTAAAGTTCCAGGCTCGTCGCATGTTTCCGGTAGCCGACCTGCCCCAGATAATCCTTGAGGCTTCCCTCCCCCGGAATCGTGCTGTCCACACTGTATCCGTTCGTCATTGCCATCTCAAGCCTGTGAGAAGCCACACGGTTCAGGTTCATATCCATCTTGAACGCCGCATACCGGTCATACATCGCATGATCATCTCCATCATACTCCTCTTCCCGATCGGGGTATTCTTCAAAGAACAGATCTTTCTTCTCATCGTTGAGCTGATCAAAGAGCGCCTGCTCCTCGTCATCGTAGCACACGACCGGGTAGGCACCGCCTCCCGTATTGGGAATCCAGTGTGCACTCTCAAGCGTTCCATCCTTCTCAAACTCGTAAACCGCATCGTTAAAAGTCAATTCCTGACGGTTTTTCGTTCCGTCCTCCAAATAATAAAACCACTCGCCATCCTCGAACTTCCATCCGTTAGTGCTCTGCTGTGTTTCCTGTATCTCAAGGCTTTCTGAAGCCCAGATTTTTTCCGGTGCCCCGGTGAATACCAGAAACATTGCAGCTGCAATCATCCAGAAATATGATTTATGGCATTTCTGAGACATCCTTATTTCCTCCATTCCTGCATTTTTTTGCTCTCAATTTTAAAACCTGTTACTGTTACGCGCTGCGCAAACAGCAATGGATTTTGCCGATGCTTCGCATTCCAGATCGGCAAAATCTGCTGTCACCACGGTATCATACGGCATTTTCCGTTCAGAAAATGCCTGCCCGTGTCCAGTAACCAAAAACTCACCTATTTCTTGCACTATTATCCACGTTTATGGTAAAATACTCAAGTATCACATTTTTGCGGGGCGTTTCAAATGAAACAGATATAGTTACTTTGTCTTATTTGAAACATCTACAGCAATTTGGTTACTGTTCATGCATTGCGCAAACAGCAACGAATCACAGATTTTTTAAGAATTTTCTCATTTTCAGAAGGAGGAGCAATCAATCATGAGCCGAAATAACCCATCAAAAGAACACATCACTGTACGGCGCACCTATGCCCTGCTTCGCGGCGCATTTCTGAAAGAACTGAGTGTACTTCCACTCGAACAGATCACTTTGACGGAAATCTGCAACACCTCTCTGATTTCCCGATCCACGTTTTACCGGTACTTTGAGGACAAATATGACCTTCTCCATTACTGTCTTCTCTCCCTGATCGAGGAAGTCGGTCTCACCGAGGAAGTCATCAGCCTTCAGAACATTGACTCGCTGAAAAATTTTCTCACCATTCTGATCGATCACATCAGTGAAAACAAACTTCAATATCAGAAAATCTATCAGGCGAACAAGGACGGAGATCTGATCCGGATCCTCAGAAAGGGTCTTCAGGATATTCTCAAAGATAAGCTGCGCGCGGCAGAGGAGAACGGGTATCATGCAAAGATTGCCTCCCCGATTTTTTCTTCCATGCTTGGGGATCTGTTTTTCAGCATCATCAAATGCTATCTGGAGGAAGCAGACCTGTTCGACACGGAGACCTTCATTGAAAATGTCTGTCTCTTCATCCGAAGAGATTTCTTCGAGCCGGTGTCTCACGTCTGAAACCAACCCACAATCTGCTATTTTTCATTCAAAAAAGCACCCCCTGTCATTCGCTTTTTCATTGTACACAAAAAGGCGCTCTGCTTGCGGGACAGAGCGCCTTTTCATAGGAGTTGAGTCGTTGCCTCCACGGGTCAGATGGGGCAATGTTGAAATGTATAGAATATTCACATGTGGTTAGCTATTGCTAACTGTCTATATATTAGCATAGGGATTCCGGAAAATCAAGTACATTTTTTCGTACAATTTTCTCATTACTGCCACTGTGTTACTGTTCACGCGTTGCGCAAACAATACCGGATTTTAGGACGCGCTCACAGAACCGTCATCAATAATCCGGTATTCTCCGTCTTTCAGCTCGAGAATGGAAATCGCACAGTTCGGAAGTTTGATCTTCCAGAAATCACCGAGCGCAATGCCCGCAATCGGATTCAGGATTGTCCGGTTCACAACGGCGTGCGCAACGAGAAGAACCGTCTCAAAGTCGTGTTCCCGCATTCTCAAGTCTTCCATAAAAGCTCCTGTCCGCTGATACACGGCTTCAAAGGTTTCCGCACCCTCCGGCGGAAGATAATGTGCCGGATCACAGAAAAAGTTGTAAACCGGGTCTGACGGATCTGCCTCGATCTTCGGTCTCTCCCGTCCCTCTTCCACTCCGAATGCAATCTCCGCGAGACGCTCCTCCGGCTTCAAAAGGTTCTGCTGATCCCCGAGAATGATCCGGGCAGTCTCCTGAGCGCGGTTTAACGGAGAACAAAATGCCGCATCAAACACAACATCACCAAGCTTTTCTGCTGCCTGCTCTGCCATCTCACGTCCACAGGCATTCAGTGAAATATTATGTCTTCCCTGAATCTTTTTCGCCTTATTCCAATCCGTCTGACCGTGTCTCACCAGATAAATTCTCATGTCAGCCTTTCCCCTTTGCTCTTTCTTTGCTTTTTTTTCATATATATTGCCCTCTATTTTGACTGCTTGATGAAAAAATGTCAAGTCCCTTTTTCCATACAAAAAACACCCTGCTTGCGGGACAGGGTGCTTTTTCATAGGAGTTGAGTCGTTGCCTCCACGGGTCGAATGGGGCAATGTTGAAATGTATAGAATATTCACATGTAGTTAGTTGTTGCTAACTGAGTATTATATTAGCATACGCTAACCGCATTGTCAATCCTTTTTTATATATTTTTTTAATCTCTTCCCCCCATAAAAGTTATTGGATTTTATCAATGACAAACAAACGGTTCTTTTCGCGTCAGTTTGAACTTCATTTATGAGAAAAGGAAGTGTCTGCTCCGATCCGAAAAGCGACGAAAGGCGGGCAAGTACATGCAAACCCGTGCGAAATGCCGGTGTTTAGGTCGCGTACTTTGCGACCTTACGCACCGCTGCATTGAGCCCGGAGTGCGAACGTGTTTGCATGACTTGACCCGCCTGTAGGAGCGAATCTATATGAGATCTATTAAAATCCTTTGAATCACATTACCATACTGTCACATTTAAATATAAGAAACGATCCAACTTACTCATTCCAATGAAGGCGGTGAAGATTTCCCTCCATCGTCATCTTTTCAAATCCATTCTGTCTCAGCGCCTCATACAGCACAATCGCCACAGAATTCGACAGATTCAGGGAGCGGATATCTCCCCACATCGGAATCCGCACACAGGTCTCCTCATTCTCCACGAGAATCTCCTCCGGAATTCCTGCGCTCTCCTTGCCGAACATGATGTAGCAGTCCGGCTCGTAATCGACCTCCGTGTAGACGTGTTTTGCCTTTGTCGTCGCCATATAGATCTTGGCACCCGGATTCTTATCCAGAAAATCCTGATAATCACAGTACACCGTCACATCCAGCTTGTCCCAGTAATCGAGACCGGCACGGCGGATCGCCTTCTCGTTGAGCCTGAATCCCAGCGGTTCAATCAGATGAAGTCTCGTGTTCGTCGCCACGCAGGTACGCCCGATATTTCCGGTGTTCAGCGGCATCTCCGGCTCAAACAAAACAATATTCATCATTTTGCTTCACCTGCATTCTCTTCATTTTTTTCCTTTGCAGCAGTCTCCTCATCCAGACGCTTGACAAAACGCTCAATTCTTCCGAGCGCTTCCTTCAGGCTCTTCAAGGAATATGCGTAGGAAATTCTCAGGAATCCCTCTCCGCATGCACCAAACGCTGTTCCCGGCACAACAGCAACCTTCTCCTCCTCAAGAAGTCTCAGCGCAAACTCCTCCGAAGTCATACCGAAACGCTTGATGCTCGGAAAGATATAGAATGCACCGAGAGGCTCGAAACACTCCATTCCCATCTCGCGAAGTGCATGAAGCAGGTAACGTCTGCGCTGGTCGTAGGACTCTTTCATGTGCGCTACATCCTCATCGCTGTTTTTGAGCGCATCAACTGCCGCATACTGGCTCGTCGTCGGAGCGCACATGATCGCATACTGATGAATCTTGAGCATCTGCTTTAAGATGATCTCCGGTCCGCACGCATATCCGAGACGCCATCCGGTCATCGCAAAAGCCTTGGAGAAACCGTTGATCAGAATTGTGCGGTCTCTCATCCCCGGAATCGAGGCGATCGTGACATGCGGCTCATCGCCGTAAGTCAGCTCTCCGTAAATCTCATCGGAGAGAACAAAGAGATCATGTTCCTCTACAATCGCTGCGATCTTCTCGAGATCCTCACGAGTCATAATCGCACCGGTCGGATTGTTCGGGAACGGAAGCACGAGAATCTTCGTCTTCGGGGTGATCTTCTCGAGGAGCTTCTCCGGAGTCAGACGGAACTGGTCTTTCTCCTCGAGCTCAATAATCACCGGAACTCCGTCTGCAAGGATTGCACACGGATCATAGGAGACATAGCTCGGCTGCGGAATCAGCACCTCATCTCCCGGATTCAACATGGCGCGCATTGCAAGATCAATCGCCTCACTTCCGCCGACGGTCACCATGATCTCGGAATCCGGATCGTAGGAGACATTGTACTTTCTGTGCACATAGTTGTGAATCTCCTCGCGCAGCTCTTTCAGACCTGCATTGGAGGTGTAAAACGTTCTGCCCTTCTCTAAAGAGTAAATACCCTCCTCACGGATGTGCCACGGCGTATCGAAATCCGGCTCGCCCACGCCCAGAGAGATGGCATCTTTCATTTCATTTACGATATCAAAAAATTTACGGATTCCAGACCACGGAATCATCTCAATCTTGTCAGATAATGGATTTCTCACGGTGTAATCAGCATCCTTTCATCCTGGATCTCGTCACAGAGTATTGTTCCGTGATCCTTGTATTTTTTCAGAACAAAGTGCGTTGCTGTGCTGAGCACAGAGTCAAGCGGAGCCAGCTTGTCAGAAACAAACTGCGCAACCTGACGCATGGTCTTTCCCTCGATGATGACCATGAAATCAAAGGCGCCCGCCATCAGATACAGGGCGTTGACCTCATTGTACTGGTAAATTCTCTCCGCCAGCTTGTCAAATCCCATTCCTCTCTGAGGAGTTACCTTCACCTCAATCAGGGCATTGACCTTCTCTTCGCTGGTGTTGTCCCAGTTGATCAGAGTGTGATAACCGCAGATGATATGCTCCTTCTCCATCTCCGCGATCTCGTTCGCCACCGCGACCTCGCTCTCGCCCAAAAGAATGGCAAGATCATGAATATCAATTCTGCTGTTCTTCTCAATTACCGCCAGTATCTTTTCTCTCATCACGACATTTCCTCCCGTCCCGAACTTCTTCTTTTTTCTTTTTTATTTCATTTTTCTTTTTCTTATTTCTTATCCGGGATCCTGATTTTCTGCTGTTTTTCCACTACTGAGTTTTCTAAGTTTCTAAATCTCTAAGTTTCCAAGTTTCTAAACATTTAAACGTTTAAACGTTTTACTGCTGTGTCTGTGTTTCTGCGCCGCTTCCATGATCGAAATACCCGGGAAGGATCTTCTCGAGTTCATCCGGCTGAGGACGCTCCAGAAAACCGCGTCCGTTTTCCACGATCATCTCACGCGCAATTCCTTTCTTTACACTTCCGATCACCTGCGCCGGGATTCCCTTCTCCCGCAGGTTTTCGACCGTCCGTCCGCCGTTTTCCGCTGCCAGCAGCCAGCAGCCGCGGCTGTAAAGCCGGTACGGATTTAATTCCAGGCGCTCACAGATCTCAATCGTATCCTGACGAACCGGAATTTTTCTCAGGAAAAACTCCATTCCGGTCTCATAGGCACCGGAAAGCCGCCAGATCGCCGCCAGGATTCCTCCCTCGCCTGCCATCTCCCAGTCAGCGGCTCCCGCCGCCGCCCAGTCGATCTCACTCCACTCAGCCGGCATCTCCCCCGCCTGATAGAGCCATTCCTCCGAGAACCAGTCTCTGAGACGCTGATTCTGATTTCTCACCAGAACTGCACTTCCGGCAGCGCCCGCATAGCCTGCCACAACCAGATCCTGTCCCGGTCTTAAAAGACCGGAATTCTCCCGCTCAATTTTTCGCATCATGTCGGATTTCTCCTCTCCTGCCTTTGATACGCAGCCTACTGTGCCGCTTCCACAACCGGAGACTGGGACGCTGCCGGTGTCTCCGGTGACGGAGCCGGTGCCTCTGTATGGGACTCCGTATGGCTCTCAGTCTGTGCTTCCGTCTGTGCCGGTGCGCTCACACCCGGTCCGCCATTTTCACCCTCCACCGACGGGGACTTCGTCTGCGCCTCTGTCTGTGCCGGTGCCGCTGTCTCTGCACTCGTTCCTCCGCCATGATTCTGTGAATGATTTCCTGATGTCTCCGGAGCCGGTGTCTCTGTCTGTGCCGGCGCAGTCGGCTGTGACTGCGGTACTCCCGCTTTCGTCTTCGGGCCTACCAGGATAATCGCTTTCGACGCATTGTAAGTATCCGTATGAAGAATCGTTCTCTCCTTCTCCACTCCGTCAACCGTCACGACTTTCCAGAGGCGGGACTTCAAACCGGTATGTGCGGACTGAACCTGCTTCCTCGTGCCGGGCGCAAGGGTATTGTCAACCTTCTCCTGCGGTGCTCCCGGATCCGTCGTGCTGATCGTTTCCGAGATATACTCAACCTTTCGGTTCGCCGGGCGCGTCTCCTTTCCGTAAATCGTAAAGGTGAGTTTCCGCCCACTCGTTCCGCCCTCGACATAGATCGGGGTCTCATACGGATTCGTAATCTTGATATCCTTGTACGTTCCCGCAATCGCCGCATCCATGGACGGCTTTACATAGTTGACGATCATCGAGTGGTTCTGTCTCTGCGTGATCGTCAGCTCTGCCATCAGGGAGGCATCGTAGAGTGTCGTCGCAATCTGGCAGACACCTCCGCCGACGCTGTCCACAACCTGTCCATTCTCATAGGCAGCAGCCGTGAAATATCCATTCTCCGTCGTGAACGGACTCATGCACTCATATCCGGAAAGTGTATCTCCCGGCATCAGGATTTTTCCGTTGATCTTGGCAGCTCCGTTTGCAAGGTTCTTGGAGCGCGCCGCTCCACTGCTCGAAAAATCGGTCGTGCAGGTGCCGAGCACATCCTTGATGCTCTTTAAGTCATCCTCCTTGATTCTCGGCTCCTCCTCATTGACTACCGCGGTAACTTTAATGATCCCGTCGGCCGCAGAATCCGCAGCCGCCTTTGTTTCCTCAGCTCCTGATTCTGTTTCCGCCGGAACATCCTCTGTCTTTGCCGCAGCACCGACCCCGGAGTTTCCGCCGGTCAGCGCCTCATCGATCGCCTGACTCGTCGCATCGAGGTCTACAACCTTTCCAGAAGAACCCGGAGTGATCTTAAACGTTCCGTTCTCTCTGACAATCGATGCATCCACCGGTGCGCCCACAATTCCGGCACACTTTTTCTTGATAAACGCATCTACCTTCTCCTCATCCACAGCCGCCTCAATCGCGATGTGCACCGGAGTCTTTTCCAGATCCTTTTTTCCCATGTACCGGCGGATCAGATTGCCCTCAACCGCGTGGCTTGCCGCTTCCTCAACTGCATCCTGATTGCTCCAGGCGTATCCCAAATCACGCGCCGTCGTCTCCACAGCGGTTCCATCCACATCGAGGGAAATTTTTCTGTCAGAAAGCCCGTCCACGTAGGCGGCAACTTCCTCCTGCGCTTCTTCCTTCGTCAGACCTCCCAGACTGAACTCTCCAACATAAATTCCATCCGGTATGGTTTTCTCTGCTGCATATGCCGGCATTGCCGAACCAATTCCTGCGGCTGCAATCAGCGCCATGCCGCCAAGCAATCTCCATTTTCCCATATATTCTCTGCTCCTCTTATTTACTGGAACACGCTGACAAGTGTTCCCGCAACCATCGGAACCACCATCGCGAGAATCAGAATGACTACAATCACTCCCGATACGATTCTTTTTGTTGTATTTTTATTATTATGTGAGTTTGCCATAATCCATGAACCTCTCTTTCCTGATCATTTCAAATCATTTCTAATTTTTCTGATACATCCTGGTACCGTTACCTGATCCGTTTATCTTCCAGTACATTTTAATCTTTCCTGCTTTTCTGACGAATTCTGCCGTACTGCAAAATCAGCTGGTCCTGAAGCCTCGATGCCTCGCTGCGGCTCAATTCCTCAAAGCGCACAGGTAAACTTATTTTATGATATTTTATAAAATACCGCAAGTCTTCTTTTTGCTTTTCCGACGCCGGCTGATCCCGTTTTACCTTGTAAATAAGCGGTTTCGGGACAAAGAGCTCCGGGCGTTCCTTTGCAAAGCTTCTCGCAAGTTGTGTATACAGTCTCGCCGCGTCCCATGCATCCGAGCAGGCGCGGTGTGCCTGATCCCTCTCAATCTCAAAAAACGCACAGGCGGCAGCCAGGTTTTTCTTCTCCTCGGCCGGCATAAATGCCCGGCACAGCGCAAGCGTGTCGATTCCGCTCCGCTCAAAAGATTCCCCCTGATTCACTGCCGCCCGCTTCAAAAAACGGTAATCAAACATCACCTGATGTCCCACGATCGGAAGCGTTTTGCAGAAACTCAGAAATTCTCCCAAAACCTCCCCGATCGAAGGCGCCATCCTCACCATCTCATCTGTAATTCCGGTCAGACCTGAGACCAGACCGGAAATCGGACAGCCGGGATTTACAAGCTGCTGGTACTCTCCCGTGACCTGCCCGCCTTCCACACGGACAGCGCCGATTTCCATGATCCGGTCTTTCTTTGGATCAAGCCCGGTTGTCTCGAGATCAACCGCCACAAAATCCTCATTCGACAGGCCATCCAATAATTTCCAATTTTTCTCAGACATCAATCTCAATCTTTCTTCCACTGCACTCATACTGATAATAGCGAACGCCTGCCGCATTCAGCATTCTCTTGGACGCGCGCACAGATGGAGAATCCGGATACTTATCTTCCTTGTAAATGATCGTCCGGATTCCCGCCTGGATGATCGCTTTCGCACACTCATTGCACGGGAAGAGTGTCACGTACAGCTTACTTCCATCGAGACTTCCGCCCCGGTAATTCAGGATTGCATTGAGCTCACTGTGTGTCACGTAGAGATATTTTGCACTGTACGGATCGGTCGTCTCAAGTTCTCTGCCCCACGGAAATTCATCGTCGGAACAGCCTTTTGGAAATCCATTGTATCCCATGGATAAAATCTTGTTGTCCTGACTGACAATACAGGCTCCAACCTGCGTGTTCGGATCTTTCGATCGGCGTCCGGAAAGGTCTGCCACGCCCATAAAATACTCATCCCAGGAAATATAGTCCCGGCGCTTTTTCGTCTCTGACATAAAATTCTCCTTTTTTCGTCATCTTTAACTTTATCATCTTCATCGTCTTCATGGCTTTTAGAGCCAGATTTTTCGTTACCGTTCACACGCCCTGCAAGCAGCAACGGATTTTGTGTATCATAACGATTTTACTCCGTCAGACTTTCAGGATATGGTATCCTGCCGCCTTTGTCAGACGGTTCATAATCGCCTGTCCGAGATGATCTTTTGAAAAGCTCTCCGAGTAAATGACATCGACCTCAAGATCATCAAACTCTCTCAGAACAGCAAACAGGTTGTGGGCGATCGTCTCTTCCTTCGCGCGCTCCCCGACACTGCGGACCAGTCCCTCCGGATAGCTCTCTCTGCTCTCGTCGGTGCAGATCACACCGACCCGAAGCTTCTGCCCAAGTCCCTCTCTGACAAGCTCATTGATCTTTTTCGCAACTGCCTCCGGCTCGCCCTCCACAAGTGTCATCTGTGCATGAGGAGCGTAATGGCGATACTTCATTCCCGGTGCCTTCGGGTGAAAATCCTTTGTCGGCGGTCCCTGAATCGCAGGATCAATCTCCACATGTCCCACCGTCTTTTCAAGCATTTCCATCGTCACCGCACCCGGACGCAGAAGTGTCGGCACCTCACCAGACACATCCACAATCGTGGATTCCACACCGATTCCAACCGGGCCTCCGTCAAGAATCATCTCAATTCTTCCGTTCATATCCTGCCATACATGCTGGGCGGTTGTCGGGCTCGGACGGCCGGATGTATTCGCACTCGGGGCTGCTACCGGAACTTTTGCAAGCCGGATCAGACGGTTCGCTACCGGATCGCTCGGCATCCGCACTGCCACGGTCTCAAGACCTCCCGTCGTTCCATACGGCACAATGCTGCTCTTCGGGAAAATCATCGTCAGCGGTCCCGGCCAATACGCTTTTGCAAGCTTTCTTCCCGCCTCCGGAATCTCTTTCACGAGCGGTTCAAGCTCTTCCATACAAGAGATATGGGCAATCAGCGGATTGTCCGACGGACGTCCCTTCGCCGCATAAATTTTCTTTGCCGCCTCCTCATTCAGAGCATTGGCGCCAAGTCCGTAAACCGTCTCTGTCGGAAATGCCACAAGTCCTCCGTTTCGCAGAATCTCTGCTGCCTCCGCGAGTTCCTCATCCCGGATGTCTGCTGTATCCTGTATTTTCACCATCTTTGTTTCCATTGGTGTTTCCTCTTTTCTTTTTCAAGTATCTAAAAATCTGATTCAGATCGACTATATCTGGTATCATATCACAAAAAGACCGGAAAGAAAATAAGAAGCATTTCTTTCCGGTCTTTCCAATTTTTGTTACTGTTCACGCGCCCTGCAAACAGCAACGGATTTTGTCTACGCTCTGACTCCCCGTCTCATCTGGTCTCCTGCACCGTGAATCACAACGCTGACTCTCTTATACACGAGAGCGGTGATCAGAGAAACCACAATTCCCTTCACCACATTGAACGGTCCCACACAGAACAGGGCGAATGTCCACACATTGCTGACTGCCGGGTTAATCTGAGCTCCCATCGAGATGATCGTATCAAGCGGCATAAAGTGAGAATAAAACGGAAGCATCACAAGCGCATTGAGAACGACTCCGGCTGCCGCCATCAAAATCGTTCCAACTGCCATTCCGATTGTCGCCCCCTTCTTGGTGCGGTTGATGCGATAAATCAATCCCGCCGGAACGACAAGCGCACAGCCGACTGCAAAGTTTGCAAACTCTCCGACAAATCCTGTGCTCGTCGGCTTGATCACTAACTTCACCAGAATCTTCACTGCCTCAATCACGATACCTGCAACCGGTCCAAGTGCAAAGCTTCCGACAAGCACCGGAACTTCACTGAAATCAAGCCCGTAAAAACTCGGTGCCAGAAATACAAGCGGTACCTCAAACATCATCAGCACGCCAGCCAGCGCGCCGAGCATTCCCATCAGCACCACATTTTTTGTCGTAAACAGTTTCTCTTTCATTGTTGCTTCCTCCTCTTTCCATGATGTAAGTTCCTTTCAGTCAAGGCTCATCGCGAAATCCCGCCATGCACCACAGGGAGTATCATGCGAAACAAATGAAAATGAATCTTTCCAGAAAATCAAAAATGACGTCGAACAATTTTTTGTTTCACAGGACGCAATTTCCTATGAAATAAAAAAGCCCCGGATTCAAATGGAATCTGGGGCTTGCTTTTCATGTCGCAATGGGAAATGAACTTTCGTCATCTTTTCTGATCTGACATCTATCCGCATAATCTCTTCTTTCATCCAGACTTTACTGTCGGTTCCGGAATTGCACCGGATCAGCCGCTTTCGCAGGTCGCGGACTTTTCTCCTCTCGAAGAATCACCGCCGGTGGGGAATCACACCCCGCCCCGAAGAACTTATTGTTTATTCATTTGCTGTCAGTATACTCACTTTTTCCTCTCGCGTCAATCTCTTTTTTTATCATGGCCGATCGGATATCTGCCGGACACTCATCCTGGTGAGGATCATCAGCCATCAACTCTTGTTATGAGACGGAAATTTTTCTATGATGCGGCCGCTCCGGTACGCCTCAAGCAGATACTCAAGGTCCGCAATGTCCTCTTTCAGTTTCCGTCCGCTGTCGGTGTCTCCGACGAGTTCTCTCTCCGTCGATCTCTGGATAATCACGCTGTCCGAGTGAATATCGATCTCATTCTCGATCGCAGACTCTGTCGACTCAAACGGTTTGTGCGCCGCAAGAATCAATCCATAAGAATTGTAGATCAGCGTATATCCGGCAATTCCCGTCTCTTTCTGATAAGCCCGGGAGAAACCGCCGTCAATGACAAGAACTTTTCCTCCACACTTGACCGGACTCTCTCCATTCTTCGTCTTGACCGGAACGTGACCGTTGATGATGTGACCATCTTCCGGAGAAAGGCCAAACTCTTCGAGAATCTTGTTTGCACTCTCCTCATGCTCGATCAAGGTGTAGTACGGATTCTTGTTCTCCTTGTGTGTCTCCTTCTCCGCAAGAAAATACCGCTCAAACGTCGCCATCTTCGTCTTTCCGAACAGCGGGGAATTCTCATGGAGCCAGATATACCACATCAGATCACGTCCACGCTTGCGCTCTACCAAGTCCTCCGCAACAAATCCCTTTCTGATATACTCATCAAAGAATTCATACAGAGATTTTCCGCTGCAGCGATGTCCATAAAGTTCTACCTCGCGGAAACTGCCGTCCTTGTTCATCGGCACACAGCCGTGGAAGAGCAGATTGCCGTTGTATACTTTGTACAGGCTTCCCTTTGCCAGAAGAAAACGCATATGTTCCTGAAGCTTCTCACATTTCTGAAATGCATTCTCAAGGCGCTCCATCACCTGCTCTTCCGCATCCGTCAGCCGGTAAGGATCCTTTGGGTCCACCGTCGGGAAATTTTTGTCGAGAAGCTCGTACTCTTTTCCGTCCATCGTGATCACACCGCGCTCGTAATCAATGCGGTGCAGAAGCGCTCTCTTCTCCAGCCCGAACTCCGGATGTTCCTTAATCATCTGACCCTCCACCTTGAACTGAATGATCGAGATCGCCTTGTGCATCTTTATGTTCAGCTCTTTCTCATTCTGATTTGCCGGCGGCTCTCCTTTCAGGGCAAAACAGGTACACGGATCATTCTCATATGCCTCCATCGCAAATGTCGCAAGCGGAAGAAGGTTGATTCCGTATCCCTCCTCCAGGATATCCAGATTTCCATAACGGGCACAGTTCCGAATCGCATTCGCGATGCATCCCCTCTGTCCGGTGGCGGCGCCCATCCAGAGAACATCATGGTTTCCCCACTGCACATCCACGGAATGATATGCCATCAGATCATCCATGATGATATGGGGACCCGGTCCTCTGTCGTAGATATCTCCGAGAATATGAAGATGATCCACAACAAGTCTCTGAATCAGCTCACACAGAGCCGCAATAAAATCCTCAGCTCTTCCGAGGCGGATGATCGTCTGGACAATCGCATCGTAATAGGATTCCTTATCCCTGACATCATCTTTCTCCGTGATCAGCTCCTCGATCACGTACGCAAATGCAGGCGGAAGCGCTTTGCGGACCTTGGAACGGGTATATTTGCTGGCGGCACGCTTGCTGACTGCGATCAGACGATACAGCGTGATCTTATACCAGTCCTTTTTATTTTTCGTCTTTGCCAGAATCAGCGCCATCTTCTCCCGCGGATAATAGATCAGCGTCGCAAGCGTGCGCTTATCCTGATCGCTCAGCGTATTTCCGAACACCTCATTCACTTTGCGGCGCACGGCACCGGAACCATTCTTGAGCACGTGGGAAAAGGCCTCATACTCTCCATGCACATCCGTTAAAAAATGTTCCGTTCCCTTCGGCAGATTTAAAATTGCCTCCAGATTAATCACTTCCATCGATGCGGCTGCAATCGTCGGATACAGTTCTGACAGTCGTTCCAGATATCTTGTCTGTAAATCCTGCATACCACAAACTCCTTCCTTTTTTCTCCCCTCATCGCTTTCTGTCTTGTATACAATGTATCTTTATTATAACAGATTTGGGGAGTTCCAAAAAGAGTTTTGTCTTATGTACCTGTCAAAATGCACATTTTAATGTTACTATACACGGGTAGGCATTTTCTGAACTGAAAATGCCGTATGATACAGTGGTGACAGCAGATTTTGCCGATCTGGAATGCGAAGCATCGGCAAAATCCGTTACTGTTTGCAGGGCGCGTGAACAGTAACCATTTTTAATTGCTGTACTTTTGCCTGCCATTTAAGTATTCCATGATTCCGACGTGGATCGTCCACGCTAACCGATCCTGATATTCCTCCGTCTTCAGCTTTTTCGTCTCTTCCCAGTTTGAGAGAAAGCCGCACTCCACAATCGCGGAGACGCACTTCACATTTTTGAGCAGATAATAACTGCCGTTTGCCTTTGCCAGTCTCGTATTCTTATCTCCCAGAACGTAATCGAAACGTCTCTGCAAGGTCTCAGCCAGCCGTTTTCCCTCTTCCGAGTTCGAAAAATAAAAAACCTGGCCTCCCGAGACTGCCTCCTGATGGTAACTGTTCTGATGAATGCTGACCATGAGATCCGGCTGCGCTTCATTGATCTTTGCACAGCGATTGTGCATGTCGGCAGCTTTCTTCTGCGTGTCCGTCTCCTTGTAGAGTCCTCTGTCGTCCTCCCGCGTCAAGATCACTTCCACATCTGACGCTTCCAGATATGTCTTGAGTTTTCTTGCAATGCTCAGATTAATGTCTTTCTCCGGTGTTCCATCCACGGCAATCTTTCCCGGATCGTTTCCTCCATGCCCTACATCTACACAGACCACCGGTCGCTTTTTTGCGAGAGCCGACGCCGACGCTTCATGGTTCCCCGGTACAAATTCTCCCGCCCTCCTCGCAATCAGAAAGACTGCCATCAAAAATACTGCTGCCATCAGATGTTCTGCTCTTCGATTCTTCACATCATACCTGCCAAGAGCATTCTCTTTTTTATTATATCTCCCACATCAAAAGAAAAGACGCTGCTTTTTTCTGCCGCCTACTCTGCTGTCTACTCTGCCGCCTATCTGTCACTTCTAAGCTGATTGTAATCCGTCTTTGCATCTTTCAGAATGTACTCGATATATTCCGACAGCTCTGTGAGTGCGCCGTCATTCATCCAGAGCTCATATGCCGGATCCTTATAAGCCCGCTCGCGGATTTTGAAGGCAGTTCCCTGATAATAGGCATCATTCAGCTCTGCATAATATTCCGACATCTGCTTTTTCTGGGCACTCGTCAGCGATGGGATCTTCTCAAGCGCTTTCTGCGACTGATTGTAAAAGACCTTTCTCAAAAAACGATCCCCAAACTCATCAAAATTCAGCAGATCCGTCTTCTGGCTTCCATGTTCTTTCGCCCACTTCTCCACATCCACTGCCCACGTCCGATAGTAGAATTCCCCGTCCGGGCAATAGCTGAGCACACCGTACTTACATCCCGGTGTTGCAAGGGAACTCGTGACCATCTCCGGGAGTCCCTTATCATCAGAAGAACGCTTGTAATGCTGGACATGGAGATGTCCACTGAGGAAAAATGGCGCATCCCACTCTTCAAGCAAATCCACAAGTTGTTCTCCATGCTCGATCGTACAGTCATCGACATAGATCTCACTCTCATCGAGAAGATTGTGATGCGCAACCGGGATCACCATCACACCGTCCTCCCACGCCGCCCGCAGCTGTTCCTCTATCCAGTCATACGTGTCTGAGAGGATCGCACCTCCGACTTTCGCAACCGGATCATACTGGCAGGTATCGAGCATCAGAATCCTCGTCTCATCATCCAGCTCATAGACATAACTCAGGCTTGTCGGATCCTCACTCAGCGCCTCATCGTAACCAAATTCGCTGTATATCTCCCTAAACTCCTCCGGCGTTGTGTACTCAGCCGGCATCCGCTGTGCTCCCTTGTATTTTGCTGCTTTCTTATTGTTAATGTCATGGTTTCCCGGAATCACCAGAACCGGAATTCCGGCATCTTCCACTTTTCTCAGCTTTTTGGCAAGCTCCTGATGGCTTTTTTTCTCTCCCTCCAAAGTCAGATCTCCACTCAGAACCAACGCATCCGGGCAATACTCCATCACCTCATCGAGAAAGGCATCCGTGATCGCATCGATATAGGTGACGACCTTTCCGTCCCCATATTCCACCATCTCCAAAAACCTCTCCCCGTTGTCTGTCAGTTCCCGCGCGAAGTAGTGGATGTCCGATCCCTGAATCAGATGGCTCTCCCACTCTCCGTCTCTCTCAAACCGCTTTTTTTCTTCTTTTCTGTTTTCACGGTCTGCATCTCGGTTGTGATCTTGCTCTGTCTGACCTTGATCTGTCTCATTTTCCCCAGACGGATTTTCTTCCTGTCCGCCTTCACCTCCAGAGGATGATTCCGTGGAACTGCCAGATGGCTGTGCTCCGGAAGATTCTGAAGGATCGAGAGCTGAATGCTCAGACGACTCAGATGCAGAACGAGAAGATTCCGATACCGAATCTCCCCCTGCATCTCTTGCACAGCCGGAAACTCCGTAAAGAATTCCTGCTGTAATCAAAATCATTGAAGTTGTTTCCCAGAGTTTTCGCTTTTTCATCTCTCCATCCCCCTCTTTCTTACCACAGTTACCGTCCGACCGCCATTCACGGCACGCCTTCCGTTCTCTTCTTCGTTCGCCTCTCCATCTGAAAGCTTCTCTTTTGTCCACCTCCCGCACAGGTCTGACTTATCCACAATTCTTTTTATGGCATTTTATCCACAACACACAGACCATTACCGTCAAAACATTTTTTCTATATCCTTACGGCAGTTTCACAATATCCCAGATATCCGCCGGCTCAAATCCAAGTTTCCAGCATGCGACACCCGCAAGGTTGTTGTTCCGGATCAGATCCATCTTTAAGCCGATTGACCGTTCTTCCTCCATCCAGATGCTGTAAGTCGTCCCATTTTCCGTCTTTTCGCCGTAATACTGTCCAAGTGCATCCTCCCAGGTCAGCTCAACCTGATTGTCCTGAACCCACTGCTTGGCTTTCGTGATTCCCATTGCCTGAGAAGTCACCCCATTTGCATCCTCCTGCCAGACACGCGTGTAGAACGGAATTGCACTGATCAGTTTCTCCTTCGGAACTTCTCTCAGCGCATCCTCGATTCCCTGTTCCTCATATCCAAGAGATGCAACCGAACCTGCCTCACCGCCTGCATAGTGCTCATCGTATCCCATAATCACAACATAATCTGCCACACGTCCCTGCTCGGCACGGTTATAAAATGCCGTGTACGCCGAAGGCACGTAAGTATCCACAGAGAGAACAATTCCATTTTTTCGACAGTCCACAGAGAGTTCCCGGATGAACTGCACATAGTGCGGTCCCACAGAAGATTTTATTCCCTCAATGTCCAGATTGATTCCGTCGATTCCGTACGCCTGCACATCTCTCATCAGCCCGGCAATCAGTTTCTTTCTCGCCGACGTATCCGAAAAAAGCACTCCCGAATCCACATTGTCGCCTTTATTGAAGTTATCGAGAACTGCCCACACCTGAGCTCCCATCGCATGAGCTTTCTGTACGTAGGAGCGATCTGCCAGACACTCATAATTTCCCTGATTGTCCGTCAACAGAAACCATGTCGGGGCAATCACATTGACTCCCTTGGTATTTGCCATCAGCTTTTCGAGCGTCTGATTGGCGTCCTTCGTCATCACCTGATGCCACACCAGACAGATCGGCTCATTCATCGAAATATTCGTGTAAACCGGCTCCTCAAAATGACTGACCGGCTGCTCCTCGCTGCGGTCTTTCAGTACACGGTTCTTGACATATCCGAGATAACCATCCTCCGTCCGGACTTTCGACCAGTTCTCCATCTCATCGAGAATCGTGACCGTGCTTCCCTTCGCCTCGTCTGTGACAATCTTGCTCTTGACTCCTCCCCGGACACGAATCGCTGTCTTCTTTTTCAGAACTGCCTTCTCCTCGGCATCCCAGCTGCTGTCCAGAAAGATTCTCTTTGCCTCTCCATCGGTAAATGTCTCCGTCCGGATATCTGTATATTCCTGAACAAGCTCTGCCGATATCCAGACCTGATCGTGGTCTTTTGGATCTTCTATAAACAACGGTTTCCCGTCGTCAGAACGCTCATCTGCTCCCATATAGAGGATGGATTCCGGAAAGGTGTAAATCAGCTGCTCATCTGACTCATCCCAGTAGAACCGCTCGTTGATGCTGTTGCTCACCCAATCCTGCGGAAGATACACCTCATCTTCCACCATCTTTCCCTTGATTCCATCTGTCACCTGACCATTCCAGATGATCGCCACCTCATCCTGGCTGACTGCAAACACTTCCTGAATATCTGCCCGCTCTCCAGACGGCCCCAGATATTTCCATGCCACAGCACCTCCCGCCGCAGCTGCAAAAATCAAGGCCACCGCAGCCAGTCTCGCAAATGAAATAAAATGTTTCTTTCGTCTTCTCCGCTTCATCAGCCGGTTTCTCCTCTTTTTCAATTTAATGACGCTACTCGCGATGAACAAGTAAACTTGTTCCGGCTCGTTAACGCTCATTAATGGCGCAAGAAAAACAAATGCCTGCTTCGCAGTCGCTTGTTTTTCTTTTGCGCTCATTATATCATAAAATAGGAGTTCCCTCTCTTACATTTTCCTGACTATTCCCGCCCCATGCTTCTGTTCCTTCCAGGCTGAATTGGAATTCTCTCAAAGCCCCACCCCTTCCTGTGACAGGACGGCTTTGTTCTGTCACAGACACTCACTTATTATATACAAGATCAAATCGAATCTGTTTTAAAATCTTTTTTCCTGTTCGAAACTGCATTTGAAAATCCTGAGATTCCAGAAACTCTTTCTCTGCTTCATTTCCCGGACAATGGCCATACGGATCCGTCCCCTCTCTCACGCTTTCCGCCTGTCCCGCTTCTTCATCCTCGAATCTCTTCTGGATTTCTCTCTTTCGATCGGCAATCTCTGTCTCGGGAGCATCCTCAAAAATGTAATCTCCCATGTAAAATCCGCCGTCGCTGCGAACCTCAAAGAGTTTCTTCCACAGTGTATCATCCGCCTCCTTTCCGTCAATTAGGACAGAAATTCCCTTCTCCTGATAACGCTTGAACCCTTGCACAAAAGCATTTCTGCGCCGTGCATTCAGTCTCCATTTTCTATTACCCATGTTCCCCCTCCTGTTTTGGACAACAGTCCAGACGACCGGGAGGTATAAGCCGTGACACAAATCTCTCCTGCCTGTTCTGTTGTCCCGGGCAGCTGCGCCCGTTCTACCGCCAGACGATTCGCATCGCTTCCGCCGACAGTCAGAGATGATTTCTGTTTTCAGACTTTCCTTGACATTTTCTGTCTTCCTTCTGCCCTTCTCTCCGACATATCCGTCTCTCGATCCGTTTCCGGGAATGGTTCAGACTTTAAAATGCTCTCACGGTTTCTACTCATATCTTTCTTTTCTTTCTTTTTCTTCCTTTTCGCATAACTGTGCATAACTGATTGTAGAACTACAAATGTATAAATTGTTTTCTTTTGTCGCGCGCAAAAAGAAGGCGGTACCAATGGCAAAATTATTTTAAGATTCCGTGATTTTGATTTCTCAATGTCTGCCTGATTTTTAGACAGGATCATATCGCTCTGATTGCAGAATTACCTTTCATTTTCATAACTGCGCCATAAATTCAAGACTCACAGTCACAAGCAAAAATTAAAAACAGGGATTTCTCACCGAATGTAAGATGTTTATTTATTCACCAGACGGCTGATAAGAATGTTTCTCTCATCGCCATTGAATATGATGTCCCCTGCAAGAAGCAGGGACGTACAGGAAATCTTTCTTGATGCTAGTTCATCCGAAAATGTCTTTTCTTTCGACAGCTATCATCTCTGTAAAGCCCATTCTAATACAGACTCCGACATTTATCAAGAAGATTTTTCATTTTTTATGTCTTTATTTTCTTTTTCTTTGTCTGATGGGGTTTTCATGTCTGCCGGGCTTTCCATTTCACTGAGGCCCGTGCATGGCAACTATTCCAGGCGCCCTACGCCCTCACGGAGCGTATCTCTCAGAAGGGGATTGTTTCCCCTCCTGAGAAAGCCTGTAATATCTCCTTATTTCCCCATCTGCTTCTGCTGCTTCACTTCTTCCTTCTTTGCTTTCGGCTGTGCCCTAGACTTCTTCGGTCTCTCTATTCCTCCAAACAATTCTCTTAACCCTTCCAGACCGATCTTCTCTCGTTTTCCCTGTTTTTCCCGGCTCTTTCCCAGAATTTCCCGCTCTTTCGCATCTGCAAACCAGTTATCAATCGCTGCGTTAAGACGTCTGTGTCTGCTGGACTGAAGCTTAGTGGACTTTGTAACCTCTTTAAGGATCTTGTGTCCGGCCTCTGGATTCGGCATTTTAACGACTCTCAGCTTTTCATCCGCCATGTACACACCTTCCGGAAGTTCACTTAATCCGGAACCTCTGTAAACCTCCCCTGTGGAAGCGTCTGTATAACCTTTTCTGTGAGGCTGTCCCTGAGATTTGTCTACCATATCCAAATTTGCTGCGTGCTTTTCCGGAACAAAAATCACCCGCTTTGCTCCGTTTACATTCTGCGGGGAGAAAAAAAGAGGATGATCCGCATGCATTGAGTAAATTACGGTTGTCTGAGCCTTATCTCCAAGCGGCATCATTCCCAGTTTCTTCAATTCCTTCGCATCTTCCGGTGTCTTGTTCTGTCGGATATTGATGCGATGTTTTGTCCCCTTATCAGAGAAATATCCCGGAACCGGATCATACTGAACCAGCTCAAAATCCACATTTTTCTCATACTGTGGGTAATTTTCATGAAGCCAGTTTTTGATCTTCATCGCACCGTGGGAGGCTGCAACTGCACCACGGCTGTGACCCTTTAAGGAGATGGTCACCGGTTTTATCATTGCACGATACTCTTCTGCCTTCTTGAAATCATTCTTGTCAGCGGCCGCTTCCGCCTTCCGCTCAAATGCCTGCCATTCTTTGATTACTTTTCCAAGATACACTTCTCCAACTGTAAGCATATACTCTCTGAGATTGTCAATGCTGTAATCGCCCGCATCACGCACACCGCCCAACTTGAGCGGTCCAGGCATCATACAACGGAACTTTCTGATCGTGACGCCATCTTCTGTCTTCTGTATTTTATTTTTTACGCGTATCTTGCTCCAAGCGCCGTTGTCAGTCAGTTTTTTTCCATATTTTTCCATAAGGATCTTATCTAACATCATGATTTTTTTTGTATCTGCACCTTTAATCACCGGCGCTTTTGCGTGCTTTTTCCCCGGATGTTTTCTGGCTGCTCTCACCTGATCGAGCGGCACTTCCGCACTGTATTTGGCAATGATCTCATTATATTTGTTGATCGATTTCTCCGACTTCGGGCGCATAAACCCCGGCAGTTTCTGAAGCAGACTAATTTTATTCAGAATACCGACTTTCTTAAATTTTTTCTCCCGAATGGCTTTTTCCGACACCATCATTCCATCCTCTATTACATGTCCCTCTCCATCGACATTCTTATGCTGTGCCTGAAACAGTCCAAATCCCGAACCGGCCACGTCAATCTCCAGAACATTTCGTCCTGACTCGAGCAGTTTCTTTCCCCGTGAACTGTGAAGGGTTTTTTTATGGTTATTCTCATCAAGTTTGTTGATTCCGGCATATGCATCCTTGCCTATAAATTTTTCAATCGCATCCTGAACATTTCCAAGACCCACGCTCTTTTGATGCTCATTCAATACCGTATGCTCTTTTATCGTCTTCCAATCATGATTGTATTTTATATATGCCATCTGTCATTCCCCTTTTATCTGCGAATCTCCATTCTCAATTTTTTGCCTTAATTTTTATATGTACTTCGTTTGTTTTAACTTTTTGGTGAAATTATATCATACAAATGGATACTGATCAGTTACCCGCATAAATAAAAAAGAATGTGCCTCGGCGCATCCTTGCATATAAAAAAAAGGGACCCCGCATGATTTCTCACGCGGAATCCCTATGATTCGCAAATTTTCCTTACTCCAGAAAAACCTTTACTTTAATAAATTAAAAATAAAGATTACTCCATGGTGTACGGCATCAGAGCGATGTGACGTGCTCTCTTGATAGCAACGGTCAGAGCTCTCTGGTGCTTTGCACAGTTTCCGGTAATTCTTCTCGGAAGAATTTTACCTCTCTCAGATACATATCTCTTCAGCTTGTTGGTATCCTTGTAATCGATTACGCCGTTCTTATCGCCACAGAATACGCAAACTTTCTTTCTTCTGCGAATGCCGCCTCTTCTAACCTTAGCGCCATCAGCTTTATCAGTCTTATTGAATGCCATTGGTATTGCCTCCTTCTTTCAAATATCGTCGCACGCTCAATTTCTCACGCCAACCTGCGCTTAGTTGAACGGCAACCCTTCGTCTTCCACACCATCCGGAATGTTCATGAATCCGTCACCGATCGCACTTGAAGGAGCCGGACGGGAAGCCGGCTGGTAAGAGCCACCGCCCATACCGCCGTTTCCTGCGCCTGCACCCTTGCTGTCTGCAAATTCCTGATCATCTACGATGATGTCTGTGGTATAAACGCGCTGACCTTCTTTGTTGGTGTAACTGCCAGTCTGAATTCTTCCGGAAACGAGAACTCTCATTCCCTGACGGAAATATTTCTCTGCGAACTCACCAGCTCTGTCAAATGCTACGATATTGATAAAGTCTGCCGTCTGTCCCTGATCGCCATCCTGACCTCTGCGACCTCTGCGGTCTACTGCCAGAGTGTATCTTGCGATAGCCATGGAACGCTCGCCCTGTGAGTACCGAACTTCCGGATCTCTGGTCAATCTTCCCATAAGGATTACTCTATTCATACCATCACTCTTTCTAAATTGTATTTACTGCTCGTCCTGCTTCACGCAAAGATATCTTACAACCTGCTCCATGATGCGGATGTGTGCTTCCACTTCGTTAGAGCAGTCAGAATTCTCAGACTCGAACTTGATGAAGTAGTAGAAAGCCTCCTTGGACTTCTGGATCTCGTATGCAAGTCTCTTCTTGCCCCAGTCGTCAACGCCGGTTACAGTGCCGCCAAAGCGGGTGATGTATCCCTGTACCTTCTCCAGTGCTGCTGCTCTCTCCTCGTCTTCGAGTTTTGCGCTCAGAACAACTGCTAATTCGTATTTGTTCATTGCTTTACCTCCTTGTGGTCTCTGGCCCTTGAATTTCATTTTCAAGAGCAAGGATTTATTGTGTCACGAATATTTATTCTAACAGAAAGATTTTATAATTGCAAGTACTTTTTTCACGATTTTTTCTTTAAAAAACGTGGGTTTTCCACATATAAAAAAGAGGACTTCTGTCAGAAATACATGTCCAAAATGCAAATGTATTCTGACAGATAATCCTCTCATCTGAAAAGATCTAAAAAGATGGTGCCAGAGAATGCCAGAGAGTCTCAGCGCTCCAGTCTTCGAATCTCTCTGCGCAGTCTCGGTCCGAACGCAACCGCTAAAATAATCTTTACTGCATCTCCCGGCAGATACGGAATGACACCGACGGCAAGTCCCTCAAAGAAGGTACGTCCAAGCTGTGCTGACAGCCATACGGTTCCGAAGATATAGCAGACTGCAAGTCCAATCACCATTCCGACAACCTCAATCACACGGTTTCCGGAAGAGTGATCCATGAGAAAACCGGCAATCAGGGCCAGGAAAATAAAGCCGATCAGATATCCGCCTGTCGGACCTGCCAGTTTTGCCACGCCGCCGCTGAATCCCGAAAATACCGGAAGTCCCGCAAATCCAAGAAGCAGGTAAACAAGATAACTTAAAGTTCCCGCCTTCATTCCAAGCACATACAGCGCCAGATAGATCACAAGATTCGTAAATGAGATCGGCACCGGGCTGAACGGAATCGGAATCGAGAGCGGTCCTGCCACACAGGTCACCGCCGTCATGACACCGATCAGCGCAATCTGCTTTGTCGACATTTCTCTTCTCTTTGATTCACCAGAAATTGTCTTTTCCATTTCTCATTCTCCTCCTGAAGAGTTGATTTTTTGTATCTTATATCGCAATAAACACCATTATAAACAGAGCGGGGGCTATTGTCAACCATAAATATAATTTTGGTTGACAATAGCCCCCGCTCCATTTTTCTGTTTCCAGCCGATCCGAAAAACGGCTTACTCTTCTTTCTTTTTCAGCGCTCTGGCATTCTTCTCCACCAGTTTACGTTCTACCATAATCTGATGTCCGCATCCCATACATTTCAGACGAAAATCTGCGCCAACCCGCAATATTTCCCATTCCTGACTTCCGCATGGATGCGGTTTCTTTAATTTCACAACATCTCCAACTTCAAAATTCCATTTCTGATTCTGATCCATGTTTCGTCTGTCCTGTCATTTGTTTTGTTCAAGCCGACGTAAGGCATCGACTCTGAGTTTTATTTTCCTGCGAGAACTGCATCAATCGCATCAAGCTCATCCTGAGTGAAATCGCGGTGAGTGAGAACTGCCACATTGTCATCAAGCTGAGAGACACGGCTCGCTCCGATCAGCACACTCGTCACTTCCGGACGACGCATCACCCAGGCGATTGCCATCTGCGCCAGGCTCTGTCCGCGGTTTTCTGCAATCTCATTGAGCTTGCGGACCTTCTCCAGTTTCTCCTCCGACAGATATCTTCCGCCAATGCTCGTTCCCTCACGGGAAGCGCGGGAGCCTGCCGGAATTCCGTGCAGATACTTGTTCGTCAGCGCACCCTGTGCAAGTGTGCTGTACGCGATACAGCCAACACCTCCGCGGTCCAGCACCTTTAAAAGTCCATCCTCCACCCAGCGTTCAAACATATTGTAGCGCGGCTGACAAATCAGACACGGTGTCTTGTTTGCCTTCAGAATATCGATCGCTGCCTGTGCCTGCTCGGCATTATAGTTGGAAATGCCGACATAGAGTGCCTTTCCCTGCCGCACCATATCAGACAGCGCCCCCATCGTCTCCTCAAGCGGAGTCTCAGGGTCCGGGCGGTGATGATAGAAAATATCCACATAATCCAGTTTCATTCTCTTCAGGCTCGCATCCAGACTCGACATCAGATATTTGCGGGATCCCCAGTTTCCATACGGGCCCGGCCAGAAATCATATCCTGCCTTCGTGGAGATCAGCATCTGCTCGCGGTAAGCTTCCATATCTCCATGGAGAATCTTTCCGAAGTTCTCCTCTGCAAGGCCTCTCGCCGGATGACCGTAATTGTTCGCCAGATCGAAATGTGTGATTCCAAGATCAAAGGCGTGGAAGATAATCTCTTTCTGCTCATCAAGCGTCTTTTCAAGTCCGAAATTCTGCCACAGTCCCAGTGAAAGGCGCGGAAGAAGAATTCCACTCTTTCCACATCTCTTGTACTCCATATTGTCGTAACGCTTCTCGTCTGCCTGATATGTCTGCATCGCGTCAGCCCCCTTTTATATTTGTCAACTTACTCTTTACCTGTTATTTTTCTGTTTGTCAACTGCCCAGCCCCAGAGGAAATGGCGCTGCCACCCCCTACTTCTCAAGTTCTGAGAAAATCTCTCCGATCTTTCCACCAAGCACAAGATCCGCCCGGCTGTCCATCGGCGTCACATCCCGGTTGATCAGAACCAGCTTGTCCCCACGGTAATAATCGATCAGACCCGCTGCCGGATAAACCGTCAGAGAAGTTCCGCCGACAATCAGAATATCCGCCTGGGAAATATAGAAAACTGCTTTTTCAAGTGTCTGCTGGTCGAGTCCCTCTTCGTAGAGCACAACATCCGGCTTGATGATTCCTCCGCACTCACAGCGCGGCACTCCGTCCATCGCAAGAATCTGCTCAAGCGTATAGAATTTTCCGCATCTTGTACAGAAATTCCGGTGAACGGAGCCGTGAAGTTCAAGCACTTCTCTGCTTCCAGCTGCCTGATGGAGTCCGTCAATATTCTGGGTGATGACTGCCTTCAGCTTGCCCTCCTTCTCCAGCTTCGCAAGTGCGAGATGCGCCGCATTCGGCTTTGCATTCGGAAAGAGCATCTTATTCTTGTAAAAACGGAAAAATTCTTTTGGATTTCTCTGATAAAAACTGTGGCTGATGATCGTCTCCGGCGGATAATCATACTGCTGGTTGTACAGTCCGTCGACACTTCTGAAATCCGGAATTCCGCTCTCCGTCGAGACACCGGCACCGCCAAAAAACACAATGTTATCGCTCTTGTCAATCCAGTCCTTCAGGCACGCAATCTTCTCTGCCAGATCTTCTCTCTTTTCTCCCATAGCAAACTCCTTTCTGTCTCCCGCTGCACGCCCCCTGAATGCGGAGCACAAAGTACGAAACACCAAGCACGAGACACGAAACGTCAGCACTAAACCACTTCATCAAGAAAAACACCTTTTAACGGCTCAACCACCCGGTCCCACTCGCCGACAGCAGCCGGAACCGAATACCCAAAAAGCCACGCAGTAAATTCTGCAATTTCCACACGCAGATCCCACGCACACTTTTCCACACTCTGTTTTTCCCCGGGTTTTCCACAATCATCGATTCCTTCGGTTATGCACACATCGGCGCGCTCCATCCACGACATCTCATGGTTTAAGTGCCAGATCCAAAGTCCATGATTTTCCGGAATCAGCGGATCTTCCAGATAGAGGCGGATCACCCGCTCATCCTCCCGCACTTCCCCTCTCAGATGAATCGCTTTCACAAAAACTTCCGGGGTGATGATCCTCGCCATGATTGCCGGTTCCCCAGAGTCTTTTTCCTCCTCCGCATACTGTTCTCCGGCATAAAGCAGTCTCTGCTCCACTTCCTCAATACCCCAGAACGCCTGCATCCCTGCAATTCCGTGCCGATCCATCAGAACATCAAAGGTTCCCTGCTCCGATTCAAGTTCAAGCAGAAGACGTTTGAGGTATGACTCGTCGCGCACGGCATAGACCTGGTAGCGGGCAGCCAGCCACTGGTTCATCCATCTCGCTAACTCACCCAGATAACCGCTCCTTCCGGGGCTGTTGTAATCCCTGCCGTCTTCCCCCCTCTTCAGAACCTGCTTTCGCGCAAGTCCCCCCGAAAAAGAGTCAGGGCTGCGAAGCTTCCATTTCGGCTGACGGAAAATAAAGGTAAATCCAAACGGCAGATAAATTGCCTCACTCGCCGGCATCAGAAAGCAAAACGGCATCTTCTCCGTCCTCATCTCCGCCATCATCGCAGTCAGAAGACGTCTCATATAACCCTGATGACGTTTTTGGGGTCTGGTCGCCACACCCACAAGATAATCGACTCTCCACCGCCATTTTCCGACCGCAAGCAGATAGGGATTCTGGTGAAGCATCGCCTGAATCACCCCGTCCTCCCGGATCGCAAGCACCCGGTTATCCTTCATTTTCTCGCTGTAATAATAATCCACAAAAGAACGAGAATCCTCCGAAAAGATGCCCTCCCACAGTTCTCTCGTCTCCTGTTTCTGTGCATCATCCAAATACTCCGGCATTGTTCTTCCTCCTAATGCCCCAAAGAAACCTGTCCTTCCTCTGGGTTACGCCATTTCCCCTCTATCATACCACACCCTGTGTTTATTTCCTAGAGTGGGGGAAAGATAAGACACAATGCGCCCCATAACTTGTTCGATAAGTTCAACATTCAAGCTGATGCCCGCAAATTTCTCTTACTTACCGGAATGTTCCATCATGGTTCTGAGCTCGTCGACGATCACACCTGCGGTCTTTCCGGTCTCATCAATCGTGATATCCGCATACTTCTCGTAAAGCGGAATTCTCTCATCATAGAGATCTTTGAGCGTCATCCCATCCTTGAGTGCCACTCCGCGGTCTTTCAGATCTCCAAGACGCATCTTCACATCCTCATAGGACAGTTTCAGGTAAACAACCACACTGATCTCTTTTAAATGTTCCATCGCCTTCGGTCCGTAAATCACACTGCCTCCCGGAGCAATGACAGAGCGCTCAACATTCAATTCGCTGTTTACCTCTTCCTCCACTTTCAGGAATCCGTCCGTTCCCTGTTCCGCAATAATTTCCTTCAGAAGTTTTCCTGTCTTCTCCTGAATGACAATATCCGCATCCACAAAGGAATAACCGAGTCGTTTTGCGAGAAGAACCCCAACGGTACTCTTTCCCGACGCCGGCATTCCAATCAAGGTAATATTTGTTTTCACTTATGCTTCCTCCTGTCTGCACGCTTTTTCGCAGTCTTCACAGAATTCTCGGAATTCTTTCTGCTGTCTCTATGTTCTCTGCTGTCTCTGCCGCTTTTGCTGTCCTTGCTGCCTTTATCAGACGATTTCGCTTTTTCTTTATTCGCTTTGCTGTTTTTTTTCTCGCCGCTGTTTTTGTTTTTCCGCACAGAAAATCCAAAGGTTCCAAGTGCCTCTCCGAGCTCAAAATATGTTCCGTGAGAATACGCAGTCAGCTTCGAATCATTCAGATGAAAGGTTCCTTTCTCATCCATGTAGCGCTCGTCCACCGAAACGCCAAGCACTTCTGCCAGAAACATATCGTGGGTTCCGAGCGGAATCTGCTGTTTCACTCTGCACTCGAGAATCAGAGGACTCTCGGCAATTCCGGGAGCCGAGATATATTTTGACGGCTGCGGCGTCAGTTTCATCTCCTGAAACTTGTCCACATCTCGTCCGGAGCGCACCCCACAGTAATCCGCTGCAAAAGTCAGCTCCCTGTTGACCAGATTCACGGCAAACTCTCCGGTCTCCTCAAGAATCCGATGAGAGTAGCGCTCCTTTCTCACAGAGATGGAAAGCATTGCCGGGTCGGAACACACGGTTCCTGCCCACGCCACCGTAATAATATTCGGGCGCTCTCCCGGTCTCATGCAGCTGACCATCACAGCCGGAACCGGATAAAGCATATTCCCTCCCCGCCAGTATTGTCTTCCCATATCTTTCTCTCTTTCTCTTTATCTTTCTTTTTATCTTTCTTTATACTTTATACCTGTTAGCTCTGTTATTCAAGCCGACGCTCGCAAATCGTATAACCGTTTACGCCTCACACGCAATCATAATGGCCGGAATCAGCTGTTTCTTTCTCGAAACCACACCCGGAAGCGTCACTGCACATTCTTTTGCATTCAGGTGCTCCGGCTGCTGCTCCATATGGAAAGCCTTCAAAATCATCGTCTCTGCTCCTGAACCCTGACACAGAAGCTCCGTCGACTGCGTCAAAATGTTTGTCAGCATGAAGAAGAGCATATCAAGTCCATGTTCCTCCTGTACCTTCACCATGTACGGGGCAAGACGCGCTTTGAGCTGCTCAAGCTCATCCGCATTCAGCGAGCTGATCTGGCCGACACCGAAGGATACCTTTCCTGCGGAGAAACGCTTGAAATCCTGATAGAAAATCTCCTGCTCACTCTTTCCCTTGAGGTTGCTTCCTGCCGCAAACATATCTGCCGCATACTTGTCAATGTCAATTCCTGCCGCACACGCAAGCGCAAGTCCTGCCACGCGGTCAGTCTCCGTACAGGTCGGGGAGCGGAACAGAAGTGTATCGGAAATGATCGCACTGCACAGAAGACCTGCGGTCTCGCGGTCGATCTCTAAGTTGTTCTCATTGTACATCTGGTAAATGATCGTCGCCGTACATCCAAGCGGCTGGTTGCGGAAAAATACCGGTGAGATTGTCTCCACGGTTCCGAGTTTGTGGTGATCGATAATCTCAAGAATATCTGCATTCTCGATGCCGTCCACCGCCTGGGCGCGCTCGTTGTGATCGACGAGAATGATGCGCTTTCCTCTCGCGCCGAGAAGATTTCTGCGGGAGATCATGCCCTTGTATTTTCCGTTCTTGTCAAGAATCGGGAAATCGCGGTGACGCTTGCTCGTCATCACTTCCTTGATCTCATCGATGTAATCGGTATCCTCAAACGTGATCAGGTTCTCCGTCTTCATGAAATAGCTGATCGGCATACTCTGGTTGACGAGACGGGTCGCCGTGTAAGTATCGTAAGACGTCGTAATCACGGCGCAACCGCGTTCCTGAGCGAGTTTGCGGATCGTCATGGATACCGCTGCACCCTCACACACGATGATACAGGCTGCCTCCATCTCAATCGCACACAGCTGGGACTCGTAGCGGTTTCCGAGGATGACAAGGTCATGAGGCTTGATGTAATTCTCCATCAGATCCGGGTTTGCAGCGGCAATTAAAACCTTTCCCTGATCAAAGTAATCATTCTCATCTCCGACTACCATCGTTCCATCAAGGGTCTCGAGAATATTTTTGTACTGTGTCTTTGCCTTGGAAAGAACATCGCTGTCATAAATGCTCATGTAGGATTTCGCGATATCTCCGACTGTGATCAGACCTTCTAGGACACTGCCCTCGCTGATTGCCGGCAGGGTGACAACATTCTCATCCTGCATCAGATTCCACGCCTTCTTCAGGGAAATGTTCCGGTCTACGCCCTGGGTTCTGCGAATCTCAATATCCTTCACCTGAGTCTTTACATTTTCCACAAGACGCGGAGGTTCCACACCGAAATAGTCCAGCACAAACTGCGTCTCCGCATTCACATGACCGGCACGGCACGGCTCATACTCCATACCGGTCAGCTTCTGTTTCATCCTTGCATAGCAAATGGCAGAACAGATTGAGTCCGTGTCCGGATTCTTGTGTCCAATTACAATTGTCTTCCGCTTCTTTTCGTCCAGCATAATCTCCTCCTTGTTTTGCATTTTTCACAATTTTTCTTGTTTTCGCCTTTGAAAATTGTCGTGTTTTCACAATTCGTTTACATTGTGTTCATATTTTATTCATAATTGTTCCATATACTAAATACATAGAAAACATTGGATGTAACTTGATTTAACCATCAAATTGCACATAGATTTTTCATAATTGCCCCGGTCGGATGAGAATCCGCCGGGGTCTCCTCATTTTCTGAACCATAATTTCTGAGACATCTCTATCACAGAACGGTTTTGAACCCCGGACTTCCAACGTCTTAAATTTTAAATCTTGTTGAAAGACAAGAGCCCGGCAAGCCGGACTCTCATTTTCTCATCTTTTGCTTTTTTAATCCAGAACCAGACGAGCTGCTCCGTAGATTCCGGCATCATTTCCCAGTTTTGCAAGGCCAAGAACTGCCTTATTTTCAGAAATCGGTGTGAAGTGACGATAATATTTATCAATGACATCGATCAGGAACTGACCTGCCTTGGACACACCTCCGCCGATGACAAACATCTGCGGATCCACCGTCATCGCCAGCTGTGCGAGCACAAGTCCGAGATAGCGTCCAACCGTCTCAACAATCTCAAGAGCCAGCGCATCGCCGTTCTTTGCCTCATCTAAAACATCTTTCGCAGTCACATCGTTGCCAAACTTGCGCAGTGCAGACGGCGTATCGGTTGCTGCCATTTTTCTGCGCGCCTCTCTTGCAATTCCCGTCGCGCTTGCAACCTGCTCCAGACAGCCAACTCCTCCGCAGTTACAGTGTTCCGTCTCCTCGTCGCGAACGTGGATATGACCGATCTCACCGGCAAGACCGTGTTTGCCTGCAATGATTTTCTCATCGATGATGACTCCGCCGCCCACGCCGGTTCCGAGCGTAACCATGACGATATCGGTATAACCCATACCGCCGCCCTGCCACATCTCGCCGAGCGCTGCCACATTTGCATCGTTTCCGCTCTTTACCGGAATTCCGCCGAGAAGGTCACTGAGCACTTTCTGCGGGTTTAAGTCGTGCCAGCCGAGATTGACGCAGACCTCCACATATCCATCCGGCATAACCGGTCCCGGTACTCCCATCCCGGCACCAACGATCTCATCTGTATGGATTTCTTTTTCAATCAGGACATGACGAATCGATTCTGCCACATCTTCAAGAATATAGCGTCCGCCCTCTTCCTTGCGGGTCGGAACCTCCCACTTGAAAATCAGAGTTCCATCTGTCTCAAACAGTCCCAGCTTCACAGACGTTCCGCCAATATCGACTCCAATACACTTTTTCTTCTCCATGTCCTTACTCCCTCTCCTTCTCCATTTTCCAGATTTCAAAACCGTATTCCTGTTCGTCTTTTCGCAGCAAAACGGCTCTGTTCTCCGTAAACCATTTCCATGTGTCAAACATCACAAGTCTTCTCGGCTTGATTATAAAAGAAAGCCACTCTGATTGCAAGTATAAAATCGCATACCCGAATTCAGAAAAACCGCCCGAGACAGAACGCTTCTGCCCAGACGGTTTCCCATAAAATATCGAATTGTCAAGGGTGTCAATAATCAGTAGCCGGTCAGACGCAATCAGCCGAGCTTGTGTGCGGTCTCCACAACGTGATCAACCGTGAAGCCGAAGTGCTCAAACAGCTGTTTTGCCGGGCCGCTTGCTCCGAATCCGGTCATCGTCACACATGCACCGTCAAGACCTACGTAGCGTCCCCATCCGAAGTCGCTGAGTGCCTCCACAGCCACACGCTTGCGGACTGCCTTCGGAAGAACAGACTCCTTGTACTCCTCGCTCTGCTCCTCGAACAGATCCATACACGGCATCGATACGACGCGGACTTTCTTGCCCTCTGCGCTCAGAACTTCTTTTGCCTTCACAGCCAGCTCAACCTCAGAACCGGAAGCAATCAGGATCAGCTCCGGAGTTCCCTCACAGTCATCGATCACGTATGCACCCTTCAGTGCCTCACGGCTGCTTCCTGCCATCGGAGTCAGGTTCTGTCTCGTCAGCACAAGTGCGGTCGGAGTTTTCTCGGAAGTCACTGCACTGTACCATGCTGCTGCGGTCTCAACTGCATCGCACGGACGGAATACGTGGAAGTTCGGCATTGCGCGGAACATCGCAAGCTGCTCGATCGGCTCATGAGTCGGACCATCCTCTCCCACACCGATGCTGTCATGTGTGAACACAAAGGTCAGCGGAGTCTTCATCAGAGCGGACAGACGTGCCATCGGCTTCGTGTAATCGCTGAATACGAAGAAGGTTGCCACATAGGACTGGAGACCGCCGTGAAGCATCATGCCGTTTCCGATTGCAGTCATTGCAAGCTCACGGACACCGAAATGCATGTTGCGTCCTGCACGGTTCTCCTTTGAGAAATCTCCCTCGCCGTTCATATAAGTCTTGTTGGACGGTGCCAGATCGGCAGATCCGCCCATCAGGTTCGGCATCAGATCTTTCAGGCGGTTGATCACCTTTCCGGAAAGGCTTCTGGTTGCCTCCGGCTTCTCGGTCTGTGCCCAGAAGCTCTCATCCTCCCAGAGCGCCTTCTTGACAGCTTCCTTTCCGTCAAAATACTTGTTCCAGAGTTCTTCCATCTCCGGATACTCCTCGCAGTATGCAGCGAACATGACTTTCCATGCTGCCTCAACATCTGCCTTTGCCTCTGCTGCCTTGCTGAAGTTCTCGTAAACTTCCTGCGGTACCTCAAACGGCTCTTCGCACGGCCATTTTAAGAACTCTCTCAGAGCTGCCACATTTTCTACTCCCAGAGGCTCGCCGTGTGCGCTTGCCTTGCCCTGCTTTGCCGGGCATCCGTATCCGATCTGAGTCTTGATCGTGATGAAGGACGGTCTGCTTAAATCTGCCTTTGCTTCCTCGATTGCGGCACCGATTGCAGACAGATCATTTCCGTCTTCCACAGTCAGAGTCTGGAATCCAAATGCTTCCATACGACCCTGTACATCCTCGGTGAATGCAATATCCGTGCTTCCCTCGATAGAAATCCGGTTGGAGTCATAGAGTACGATCAGTTTTCCGAGTCCTAAGGTTCCTGCCAAAGAAAATGCCTCGGAAGAAATTCCCTCCATCATGCATCCGTCTCCGCCGAGAACAAAGGTGTAATGATCCACTACCGGGTAATTCTCCTTGTTGAATACCTCTGCAAGATGTGCCTCTGCAATCGCCATACCGACTGCCATTCCCATGCCTGCGCCCAACGGGCCTGTTGTTGCCTCAACACCTACGGTGTGGCCGTACTCCGGATGACCGGCGGTCTTAGAGCCGAGCTGACGGAAATTCATCAGATCTTCCTTTGAAAGATTTCCGTATCCAAACAGGTGAAGCAGCGAATACAGCAGCATGGATCCATGTCCGCCGGAAAGAATAAAGCGGTCGCGGTTTGCCCACTTCGGGTCTGCCGGATTGTGGTTCATGTGGTTCATCCACAGCTCATAGGCAGCCGGAGCGCATCCAAGCGGAAGTCCCGGGTGTCCGGAATTGGCTTTCTGGATCGCATCTGCTGATAACACACGGATCGCATTCACTGACAACGTATCAATCGTACTCATTGGTAATCTCCTCCTTTGGGGTGGTTGTATTTTTGTTACCTTAACTTGATCTCCCGCATCTGCTGCGGTCCCGACACTACAAGAGTGTTCGGAAATCTACCCTTTCTTACCTTTGAAACTGTAAAATCAAATGTGGCATACAGCTTCTGGACCCCCGCCATATTAAAGATCTCACATGAATTCTCATTATACAGAATAATCAAATCATCGTCAATATCAAGGTGGGTATACTCATAGGTAAAATCTTTCGTAAACGCGTGAGTTCCGTCTTTTTTGTAGACCTGAAGACTGTTCGTGTATTCTCCGGAAGGATTTTTGAGCACCATCGCCACATAGTCTTTGTTGTAGCAGACACTCTGAATCTCCGATTCCACTGCAACCTGAGCCACAAGTGACGGGGATGCAATGTTTTCTGTGGAGAAGAACGTCAGCCCTTTTCCCGAAATGGCACAGGAATACGAATTATTCATGTAGAACACACGCGGGACAATCGTTCCGTCAAACGGATCGTCAAATCCTCCGACAATTCGATCCGGAACATTTTTTCCGACCTCGGAAAAATCATAAAACACAACCCGGTTTTTCAGTTCCCCGTTTCGGATGTACACGACGGAACACATCAGCTGGGTGCCGTCATTTGAGAGCGCCGCCCCGAGCACATATCCATCGCCCGAAATGATCGTCTTGATTCCGACCTGAAGCGAGCTTCCGTCACGGTCATAAAACATGACATAACTCGCCGTGGAATCTTCGACTACCGCAGCGACAATTCCGGTTCCCGAAATCGTAACCTTGCTGATCGGAAGCACCGTCGATGCCTCCCCGACTTTTCCCGTCGAACCGAAAATACAGATCTTATTTCCCTGCCGGTCCGCAATCGCCACATACTCTCCCTGTCTCGCGACAATCGGATTCTTCATCTCGTAGCTCTCTGTCCAGACCGTCTTTCCGTGGTTGTCGATATAGGACGCTCCGTCCTTCGTGTACTTGAGTACATTGTTCCCAAAACTCTCGTATCCAACCAGACTTCCCTCATTCAGATCTGTCTGCCAGTCCGTCTCATAACCGACATACTGATAATTTCTCTGGTAATAGTAGAGACCACCCGCCGCTCCACCGATCACTGCCAGCAGAGCTGCAAGAAGGATCAGCTTGCGTCTTCGCGCTTTCTTCTGTGCCAGTGCGACCGCTTCTTCCGATTCTTCCGCATTCAGTTCCGAACGCAACTGCGGCGGGATCGGGGCATCCGCTGAGATCACTCTCTGTCGCAGTTTCTGTTTCCTGCTCTCTCTGCTCATGGAGCTCATATCACTCATGATTCTTTATCTCCCAAATATTTTCCAAATATTTTGTAAAAATGCATTTGCAAACAGGATTCTCTCGGTTACTGCTTGCGCAACGCGTGAACAGTAACTTCTCTCGTGTTTCAAACATGCTCTAGTATATCTCATTTTGAGATACGGGTCAAAATGTTTTACGGATTGATTTGCGGAGGAAGATAAATCTTTTGCCCGGCGGACAGGTGGCTGCCGTCCCCCAGCTGATTCCAGGCACAGATTGTCTCCATATTTGCGAGACTGTGGTATTTCTCCATGCAGATTCCATAGAGTGTCTCCCCGGTCTGCACGACATAGGAGACCGCATCTGATGGAATGGAAACGGGAATCGAACCCGCCTCCGTCTGTGAGTCTGTACCTGTACTTTCACTTGTCACCGCTGCCATCTTACTATTGATCTGCTCTGTCTGCTGATCCGGATGTCCTGACGTGTCCGGGCTTTCTGATGGATCCGTACCCTCCTGATTCTCCTTTGCATCCCCGAGCTGTATCTGGGCAGGCGTCGGATAAACCTCGCCCGGTACACGCTCAATCTCCACTTCACCGCCTGCCTCCCTGTCCGCCTCTCCGGTTATTCCGCTCGTCGTTCCTCCAGCTATTCTCTCGGACAAATTTCCTGCTGTCTTTCCGCTTCCAATTTCACCTTTCAGGATTCTCGTCAGATCCCCCGAACTTCCCTCCGGAATCACAGACGCGATCACAGCCTCCATGCGCTGCATTTTGTGATAATTATTCACCATCGCGACACCGCCTGCAAGCACGATCAGGGAGAGCACCCCGCAGGCTGTCCCGAGTGTCCCCGTCAGACTCCTGCGTTTTCCCGCTTTCACCTGGGCCTCCTCCATCTTTTTCCTGAAGTCACGGATCACCCCGTCCCGCGTCTGGCTCTCAATCCGCCGTGCATCTTTTCTGGAAACCATATAATCCTGCATCATCTGATTTTTTTCATAGTAGATGCTATATCCGCGCAATTTATAAAATCCATCCTCAGAGGCCGTGTACACCGCCTCCTCCCCCTCAAGCCCACTGTTGACATACATCAGCTGGTTCTTTCCGGAAAAATACGTTCCGTGCTGTTTCCAGTAATTGAGAGGGCTGAGCATTGCCCCCGGGGCACCGCAGAGAAACCATCCGAGAACAATGCGTCTTGGGAACATCTGCTCCATATCCCGGTATGCCTTCTTCCAGAGTTCCTCCGAAAATTCTACCTTTTCCCCACCGACACAGGCGCCCTCCATCTCCAGCGCGCCGTCCACAAACAGGTACGGAACACCGTCATCCTCCCTGTTTTCGCCCAGCAAAAGTCCGACCCGCAGATCCTGTCCACCGGCCGGATAGAGACGCTTCAAATATGTATTTACGTAATCCTCCACATACAATTTTAAAACCGGATCCCGCTCTCCGATCTGCCTGATATTTTTCGGCAGCTTCGGATACGGATTATAACACTCTCCCATAATCTCACCATCCTGCCATTTCTTTGTCCTGAGTGTGTTCCCAAATACCTTCCGGCGCCATGCCTGTAAGCGAACACCCTCCGCCATCCGGACAGAACCGCTTTGAACCTGCCAGCCTGTCCAGATGCCTGATCACAGCCGAGTATAGCACGGGAGGGTCAAAGATTTTGTCAAATCCAGGTCCGGTTTTCGAGAAACTGTTCGACAAGAAATGCCGACTCGCAGATGTAATCCGCCATCTGCATGACAAGCGCGAGCCGGACACTCTGGAGCATCAGCGGATCCCGGTTCCCATATCCACCCACAATCCCGGTCAGAAAAATATCTCCCACGGCCTGCAGCTCTTTTGAGACACCAAGTCCCGGGCGGAGTGCCCCGCGCCCAAGCGTCACACAGCCGATATGCTCCATGCTCCCGACAGAGGCATCCACGGCAACGATCACACTCCGCGGATAACACCGGTGAATCATGCGGACATACTGTTCGAGATTCATCGCATGGACAGGCCGCTCAAGCGTCCCGATCACCTGAAGTCTGCGCACATTTCCCGACGACAGTTTGTAGCCGATCAGAGGGCCGAGACTGTCCCCGGTCGAGCGGTCCGTGCCGATGCACAAAAACACAACCCCGTTCCGCTCTCTCGTGCCGAGAAGCTCCCCGATCATCGCACACATGAGTCCCGCACAATAGCGGACATCTCCCCGCTGTTTCGAGTCAAAATAATAGATGCCGGAGTGCTTTGCTGTTCTTTTTTCTGCCTGCATTTTTTCCGTTTTCTTTTCTATCTGATTTTCTGTTCTCATTTCTAAGGTTCTCTGTGAATTCTGTGAATTTCTCTCTGTTCCCATCATGTTTTGCCTGCGCTGCTTTTTGTTAGTATAGACGCAAAATTGGGAAATTATGTATGAAGCCCGCAGCTCGCCTAAGTGCGCATCCTTGCGGAGCATTTTTTGTATGATAGGACGCAATTTCCTATCATATAAAAAACAGCGATCACAGATCACCTCGTCTCGTAATCTGTGGCCGCTGCAATGTTTCTGCCCTCTATTTTGTTGCCGCCAGCTCATTCTTCTGGCCCGCTCTCGTCCGGTAAACCTCGATCGCCTCGCTGATGTTGGAAGCCTCCCCATTCTCAATCAGACCTTTCAGATCCTGAATCTTAAACGGATCCAGAAAGTCTCTTCCGAGGTAGGTGCTGTAATGATCGGTCAGATCCAGACGTCTCTCCTTCACCTCTGTCGACGTCGCCTTGAGCTGTCTGCGAACCTCCTCATATTCATCCTGAAGACGTGTCAGATCCGCCTCATGGTTGTGCTCAATCTCATCCTGAAGAATCGTCTTTGTGACATTCTCAAACGTATTCAGCGCATCCTTCTTTTTCAGAGCGACATCGCTGAGTTCCTGCTGAATTCTCGCAATCTCATCGTCATATTTTTCCAGATCATAGAACGACTCATTCCGGTCTTTCCGGATCGTGGAGGTAATCAGTCGGATCTTTCTGTCATTCGCATGAATCTCATCGAGAATCTGCCGTCCCTCCTTGAGCGGTGCCATGTACCGAATCTTTGTCTGGTTGCTCAACCCGACATAGATTCCGCCGAAAATCAGAATATCAAGCGCATAGATTCCTGCGAGATAGATCGTCCTGTGGTTCGGGATCAGGAGATAGATTCCACAGGGAAGAGCCACAAACAGGACAAGCGCAAAGAGAATCAAAAGCAGAAATTCTTTTATCCACCGCGGGAAAAACAGAGAGTAGTACAGGCGGCTCCTGCAAAATCCCGGCACATGATTCTGCCGGAAAATCGTCTTCATTCTCAGCCGCAATTCTTTGTTATGTGCGTGCAGTTCAAAGGTCTCCTCGGCAATTCGCTCTTTCACACCCTGGTTTTTTGCCTTCTCCCGTCTCGATCTGGCTTTTTTCAGCTGTTCCTGCGCTTTTCCGATCTCTGCGTCGTAACTGGAATCAATCTCGTCCCGGCGTTTCTTGATCGTCTGGGTGACCAGCTCTGCGACTTGTTTTCGCTCCATCTCCAGAATTTTTTTCTTTTTTCCCTCATCCTGAATCAGCTGTTTTTCCCTGTCTTCCACGACGGACAATTCTTCCACCGCATTTCTGGCTTTTTCCAGAAATTCCACGCATTCCTTCCCGGTCTGTGCCATTCTGCCATTCCTCCTCGCCGTAATCTTTATTTCTCTGTCACCACTCACACCTTATGCAAACGGTAACCATTTTCCCTTTTTTCGATCATTCTCTGTTCTTTTTAGTTTACTACGAAATCCGATATCCCACAAGGGGCGGAGCCGATTAAACGTTGCCGTTCACGCGTTGCGTGCGCAATCCTGGATCCTGAATCATACCGGAACCATACCTGAATCATATCTGAATCATAATTGAAGCATAGTTGAAGCAAAGCCAGATAAATCTCACAAAAAATACAAACCTTGTCAAGTCTGTCTGCTTCCGCTATAATATTGCCTGAGAAAAACCACGGCTCACAATAAGGAGGATTTTTATGTTTCGTATGTGGGGGAAAATCTGGAAAGATAATCATATGATAAAAGATACCGTCATCGCCAATGGGGATTACAATCAATCCCGCACTACCATGGTATTTCAGGCAGTGGAAGACATCTGCCGCCAATTTGATTTAAGCTGTCCGATCTGGCTGGATTCCAACATCAGCGACTTCAAGCTTCACGCAAAGACACGTTTCACGCAGGACAGTTTTATTGAATCCATCGACTTTGATTCTCTGGAAATTCATGTCATTGAGGAATAATGCCACGAAGCATATTTCTGTTTCATAGAACGCAATTTCCTATGAAGCAATAAAAATGGGACTATCGGTTCGCGAAATTTTTTTCACAAAATCGACAGTCCCATTCTCATTTTTTCATACTTCCCTCATACTTTCCTCATTTGATTCTGTTTGGTCAGCTAGACTTACTAAATCAAGTACTGCTTCAAAATATCCCCGATCAGCTCTACCTCCTCCGGACTCAGATCTTTCAGCCAGTTTTCTGTTCCTTCCCGATGTTTCTCCCGACTTGCCGCCATCTGTTCCAGACTTCGTTTCAGGTATTCGGTGTCCGAAACTCCGGCAGTACTGTCTCCTGTTTTTCCCTGAGCCCCCTGACGTGTATGTAAATCCGCCTGAGCAGAAGCATTCCGAATTCCGGAGATCGAAGACACTGCACTCTGTGCGGTCGAGACAGAGGAATCTCCACTCCCACCTGATACAGATGTGGATGTGTTTTGGTTTGCACGTCTCTGCCGTTTTCCGTTTCCAAAAACATTTCCACTCCGGTTACTTCCGTTGTTTCCACTGTTTCTGGCACCGCCCTGCATCACCGTCCCGGAAAATCCGCTGTATGCTCTCTCGCCCTCATTCTCGCCCGGATTTTCCAGATTTTCAGAATTTTCGGATTCGGCGTTCTCACGGCTCATTTCAGAGCGCAGAGATAAACGTCCCAGACTGCGCATTCCTCTGGAGGCTGCGGATGGGCGGACTGCGGATGCCAGGTTTTCACTGTCGATCGGCTGATTGCGCGCCATTCTCGGATACATCACATTTTCCAGATAATCCTGAAGTGCCATCATCAGCTGTTCTCTCCTCACTCCGGCTGTCACCCCGTCAAACACCAGAGTCAGCATTGCCATCAGAATTCCGCCTGCCCCGTAAAGTACCATGCAGGAAGTATCCAGCCGGTACCAGTATGCGAGAAATGCACCAGTCCCTCCAGCGAGCAGGCAAAGCCACGTCCACTGCATGGCAAGTCCGCTCCAGCCATTCAGCGTGAATCCCATGATTTTCATCTCATTCAGCTGATGCTCCAGCCAGGCTCCGGTATCTCTCATTCCCTGATTGACCCTGTATGCATTCTCTGCTCTCGTCTTCAGTTCTTTCAATGTTCGGTTCTTCGTCACCGTGAGGTTGGTGCTTTCTTTCAGTAATCCTTTGTAGAGGCGCCGGGTCAGTCCTCTGGTCAGAATTCCCATCAGACAAATGCCCGCCAAGACATACAATGCCTTTCCTGTTTCCAATAACTGCATCATAAAAACAGCTCCCCTTTCTTTCCTGAATTGTTCGAACAGGATCATTATACTGTTTCCTGTCCGTTTTGGAAAGTTCAGGGAGCCTAGAATCGTTCGTCAAAGTTCGCTAAAAACTGATTCTCATAGATTCTCATACTTGGAAAATGCCTGAAAATGCATTCTCAATGTCTCAATGTATTAGCAGGCCTGAATCAGAGCGCGGGTCAGACGAACACTGTGAAGCACTGCCAGTCTCTCAAATTCCGGATAATCCATAGATGCGCTGTCATCTGCCTTGTCAGAAATTGCGCGCACAATCAAAAATGGAACGTGGTTCAAATAGGCTGCCTGCGCGATCGCAGCGCCTTCCATCTCGGTGCAGTATCCGTCAAATGTATCAATCAGCCATTTCTTCTTTTCTTTGCTGGAAATGAACTGGTCGCCAGTCAGAACGCGTCCCTCAAATACGCCAAGTTCCGGATTGACTTTCCTGCTGCACTCTTTTGCAAGAGCACGCAGTTTTTCATCTGCCGGAAATGCCTGTACGTCCATCTGCGGAATCTTTCCCAGCGGATAGCCGAATGTTGTGGCATCGACATCGTGTTGAATGGCATCTGTGGATAATACCATATCGCCGATGTTGATTTCTGCGTGCAGAGAACCTGCGATTCCTGTATTTACAATTCCATCAACGCCAAAGCGATCTACAAGAATCTGAACACAGACACCTGCATTTACTTTGCCGATTCCGGATCTCACGACAACGGTCATTTTTCCGCCGATTCTTCCCTTGTAAAATTCCATTCCGGCAATCTTTGTTACCTCCGGATATGCCATATCCTGCTTTAACTGCTCAACTTCCTCTGCCATTGCACCAATGATTCCAAGCATAGTTCTTTTCTTCCTTTTCTTCTCTGTTTTTATCCTTAGCGCTCCAACGGCTGAATCAAATTCATGCGAACACGTTTGCACTCCGGCGCTCAACGCAGCGGTGCATAAGGCTGCAAAATACGCAGCCTAAACACCGGCGTTTCACACGGGTTCGCACTGAATCCGCTCAGCCTTCTGTCGCGCTTTATGGTAGTTTCAACTATAAAATAAAGCAAACACCAAATTACACGCATCTCATTATATCTATGAATTCTTCCCTTGACAATCTTTTTTAAGGATGACATAATGAAATTTGAGCAGTTCACTGCGAAAAATTATCATTATCTTTCAAATATGCGTAATTTTCAAGAAAGCAAACCGAATATTTTTGAAAAACAATTAAGAAAATATTTGAAGAAATTCATATCAACACACGGAGGAAAATACATGATGGTTTACAAGACTAGAGGCGTTTGTTCCAGAGAAATTCATTTTGATGTAAAAGATAATAAAGTAGTTAATGTTCAGTACGTCGGCGGTTGCTCCGGAAATACACAGGGTGTTGCTCGTCTGATCGAAGGAATGGACATTGATGAGGCAATCAGCCGCATCGAGGGCATTCATTGCGGTCCGCGCCCGACATCCTGCCCAGACCAGCTTGCTCAGGCATTAAAGCAGTATAAAGCAGCTCAGCAGTAAACTGCGGTATATTATAATTATATATTATTCAAGTCTGCTTTTTTTCGGTATAACCAAGCTAAACAGAATTTTTTGTTCGTATGAACTAGTATAGATACGAACACACATACAAATCCCCCACTTGATTACAAATGCGATCCAGCGGGGGATTTGCTTTAATTATAAATTGTCATTTCTTTTTATGGATTATTCAAGGTACAGCGCAGAAGTTGATGCTCTCCAGTTTTCACTTCCTAAGTCAGCATGATCCGCTCCAAATAAACACTTTAATCTATATTTTTCACCACGTTTCATATTTGGAATATTGTAGGAAACTATCGCCATACTTAAATCTTCATTTGGATAATCTTCCGCTAACCATTCAAATTTTTTATAGGAAACCGTTGACCAACTTCCTGCAGAAGTCTGATGCTCTAAATAAACCCAAATTCTTAATTCCTCCATTGGTTCATGACAAAGCAATTCTGCATATGCACCTATTACGCCTTTTCCCTCATCCGATATTCTTACATTTACAGAAGAAATCAGTCTACCTCTTGTACTTGTTAAGACTTCAATCTTATCAATGCCTTGAGTTTCTCCCGCATATGCCAAGGAAGTAAATTGCGTCGATATAGCTAATATTACGGTTAAAACTAACATAAAAAATCGCTTTTTATTATTTTTCATATTTTCTCCTAAAAAGTTTTTTTATCTCCAAAATGCACCGTCCGCTATTTCTAAAAAATCACTTTCTTGCATTATTCCCGATAGATAATAGGTATTTTCTTTTTCCGTTATACAAAAACTATATTCCACCAATCCATCTTGTAACAAATTTTTCTCGATAGAAATTTCTTTTTTTAACCAACTATTATAAATTTTTTTATATTCTTTTCGATCCGAAACAAAAGATTGTGTTACCTCATGTTCTGACGTTTCCAATTTTTCTTGTTTAAAATAAATAAGTTTTCCTTTATATGTAAATTTCATTATCGCTTGATTTCTTTCTATTGTAAGCTTTTGGAATTTCATTTCATGTGGAAGATACCCCAACTCTATCACTGGCATTCCCAGCTCATCCTCAATTCTCTGGTAAGCTGTTTCCAGATCGTCTGCCGTATCCAGAACCGCGTTATTTTTCATTACAAGATTTTGTTTCCCCACAATCGGATAAATCCCATAATTATACTCTCGCTTTCCGGATGCCACCATTGTTCCGCCAAGTACTGCGATTCCTGCTGCCACAGCGACGAGCAGGATCTTCATGCGTTTTTTGCGGAAAGGGTGTTTTCTGGGATGGAATGATGGTGTTTTTTCTTTCACCTCCCCTGATATAACAACAGCCGGACTCGCTTCGTGTTTCTGCGATCCGGCTGTGACTGCCGGATGCATATTGGTGCTGACCGGATTGTCTGCTGTTCTTGTCTGTGTAAATGTTCTTTGAAACTCTTCTGTCCACTCTTGGATTCTCATAACCTCTTCCGCCAAATCCAATATCTCATCACGTTCTAAGAATGAATTTCTTGATTTTATTTCTATTCCTGATTTAGATTGAATTCGGGGTCCTCTGCGCCTTTTTGTAAAAAGACACATCTTTTTTGGACAGAAACGCTCGTCTCTCAATACACTCATTTTTTTTGCAAGACCATATCTCGGAATTCCCGATGAATCTTCCGTTATCTTCCTCACTGTCTCTCGTCTTCGATCAAACTCTTTCTCTGAAATCGGCTGAATTTCTGCGCTCCGAATTCGTCTCATCAGAGCCTGAAAATCATCTTCATCGTCCTCATCTTCATCCATGCCTGTCTTGACTGATTTTTTACCCATTTTTGTCTCTGTTTCCGTTCTAAATGGCTCTTGTTCATGGGAAGATAATTTTTCTGATACAGAAGACCGCTCAGACTCCTTAACCTCTCTCTCAGAGATTAATTCACAGGCTTTTTCTCCTTCTTCGATCTCCTGCCAAAGTTTTCGATCGCTCCACTCTTTGAGATTCTTCAAAGAATTCAAATCCACTCTTGTCTGACGGTGCCCATTCCTGCTCACTTTTTCACTCCTTATGCCTTGCAAAAATCCTTAAATCCAAAAGATACCATGTGATGCAAAGTGATCGACGAGACAATGTACCATCGAAAGGTCATCTAACTATTAATACGCCGATCACGCAAAATAATAACAACTTTTTTCAGGGTTGACTTTTTAATCCCTATGATTAGTATAATACTATAAGGATTTGCTGATTAACACACACTCATGGAACATGAATGAATCGCAAAATCAATCCTCAAAAATCATCTGGAGGCAATTTTATGAAGAAAATCATTCTGACCGGTGGCGGAACCGCCGGGCATGTCACCCCCAATTTAGCACTTCTCCCGTCCCTCAAAGAGCGCGGGTATGAAATTCATTATATCGGTACCTACAACGGCATTGAGCGCAAACTCGTCGAGGGAGCCGGAATTCCTTATGATGGAATTTCTTCCGGAAAGCTCCGCCGTTATTTTGACCTGAAAAATTTCTCTGATCCGTTCCGTGTCATCAAAGGCTACATGGAAGCCCGCGGTCTTATGAAAAAATATAAACCGGACGTTGTCTTCTCCAAGGGTGGATTCGTGGCGGTTCCTGTCGTTCTCGCTGCAAAGCACTTTAAGATTCCGACCATTATCCACGAGTCCGATATGACCCCTGGTCTTGCCAACAAAATCTGCATCCCATCTGCTGCGAAGGTATGCTGTAACTTCCCGGAGACGCTTCAGTATCTCCCGAAAGAAAAAGCTGTCCTGACCGGTTCCCCGATCCGCAGAGAACTTCTCGAAGGAGACCGTCTCACCGGTCTTCAGTATGCAGGTCTCTCTGCCGACAAGCCGGTCATTCTCGTCATCGGTGGAAGCCTCGGCGCTGTCGCTGTGAACAACGCTGTCAGAAGCCTTCTTCCGCGTCTGCTCCCGCACTTCCAGATTATACATATCTGCGGCAAGGGACACCTCGATGAGTCCCTGATCGGTCAGAGCGGATATGTTCAGTACGAGTATGTGGATGCCCCTCTGCGTCATCTCTTCGCAGCCGCTGACCTGATGGTTTCCCGTGCCGGGGCCAACTCCATCTGCGAGATTCTCGCGCTCAGAAAGCCGAACGTCCTGATCCCGCTCTCCGCAGCCGCAAGCCGTGGAGATCAGATCCTGAATGCGCGCTCATTTGAAAAGCAGGGCTTCTCAACTGTTCTGGAAGAAGAAACCGTGACAGACGACACACTCTTCGATGCGATTGACCGCACTTACAGAGATCGTCAGAAATTCATCGACGCGATGAGTAAAAGTGCTCATTCCGACGCAGTCAGCACCATCATTGGACTGATTGAATCCTACGCCGAAAAGAACACTCAGAAATAAATCATCTCACAGTTTGATTTTTCATGAATCAGACAATTGGGAAATAGGGATGTACCGAGGCTGGTTTGCATACTTTGTGCTGGAAGAATTTTTTGATTTCTTCCTCGCCAGCTTCGGACTTTTTGGAGTTGCCGATAAAGGCCGCTCTCTTTCCACCATCTCATAGAGCAGGTCGCGCCCGCGCATCAATCGCATTCTACACGCTGCCTCTGAAATATCTAAGATCTCACTGACTTCCCGTATACTTTTTCCCTGTAACGTATACATCACAATGACAGAAGACCACTCTTTTTTCATCTTGATTAATCCTGCTGCCGTATCTTTACATGCCTGACGCTCTATCACAACACTCAAAGGATCCCGCCCTACACCGCTTCCGGAACTTACATTTCTCAGCTCTGTCAGATCCATATATTCAACCGGATGTCTGGCAAGATGCCTGAAATAATCCCGGCATTTGTTTATAAGGATCTTTGCCAGATAATAGCGGATTTTTTTATCCTCCCAGGTGAGCGGGTAGTGACCATAATATGCAAAGAATGTTTCCTGCACAATGTCGTCAATTTCGTATTCCGGAATCCTGTGTTTCTTGGCAATCCATTTGAGCAGTTTTTTATTTTTGTCGTAAATGGACCGGAAACGTTGTTCATCTGAATACACGATAATCCCTCCCGTTCTCTTCTGTGTGGCGGAATCTGATCTGTAAAAATCCCGTTGCTGTTTGCGCAGCGCATGAACAGCAATAAAATCCCAAGTCGTTCAGGATTTCCTCTTCAACCATTCATCGATTTTAGAGGGATTTCTTCAGGATCTCTGCTGTCTGTGCCAGCTCGTTCTGATCTGCCTTTCCCGGATTCCATGTAACCATCTCCGGTCCGCCCTCATAGCGCGGAATCACATGTACATGGAGATGGAATACCGTCTGGCCGGCACTTATTCCATTGTTCTGAACCACATTGAATCCACTTGCACCTAATCCCGCCTTCATCGCGCTTCCGATCTTTCCGGCAAGCGGAAGAATCTTTGCTGCAACAGCCGGATCTGCCTCACACAGATCTTTGTAATGATTCTTCGGAAGAATCAGGGAATGTCCCTTTGATGCAGGTCCCAGATCAAGGATCACGCGAAAATCCTCATCCTCATAAACCGTCGATGACGGAATCTCTCCATTCGCAATTTTACAAAAAATACAATTTTCATCCTTCATAATGACTGATCTCTCCTTCACAATTCATATATGTTTTTTTCTTTCCCAATTCTCCGTTTTCGATAAAAAAGAAGTCCCAGCAGAATCCCAATGATAAGGCCGGAAACATGGGCAGCATTGTCCACTCCCGTGCTGGTGTATCCAAAATATAGAGAAAACAGAACGGTCACAACAAGCTGTCTGGAACTCAGATTTTCCAGACGTCCGCGATTTCTCGCCACGACATATAAAAGACCGCCGATCACACCGAAAATCGCTCCCGATGCCCCGGCTCCGACATACTGCTGTGCATCGTGCATGTGAATCATCATGGATGCAAAATTTGATCCGATTCCACAGAGCAGGTAAAAAATCAGGTACTTCATTTTTCCCAGTGCCCGTTCCAGGTTGTCGCCGAGAACGAACAGCACCAGCATGTTATTTACGAGATGTTCAATGCCAAAATGCATGAACATCGCCGTGACAAGGCGGTAATACTCATGGTTCTCTATGACAAGCGGTGTATACATGGCGCCATGCTCCAGCATAAAACGCACATCCTCGCTCGAACCTGCAATTTCCAGATACAAAAAACAGAGAATATTGACGGCAATCAATGCACTCGTCATCCATGTCCGTCTGGGAGCGTATTCATGTTCATTCATCTCCATGCTCCCTTCCATGTCATGATGGTCATGATGATATTTTAACATGAATAAATTTCTTTGTTAAGTCCTTTTCTTGTAATTTGCATTTTTATTCGTACTTTTCAAACTATATTCAGGTCAATTTCCATATTTTCGCTATTTTGTCTCACTTTTCGATCATTTTCTTCCCGAAAAAGGAGGCGTCGCCAGACTCACCCTTGCGGAGCATTTATTGTTGCATAGGACGCAATTTCAATGTAAAAAAGAATGTGCCTTGGCGCATTCCCAATTTCCTATGCAACAATAAAAAACGCCGATATGTGCACCAGATTCATGACACACGCATCAGCGTTTTTCTATTTCTTATCTTCGTATTCTGATCGATATTTTTACTTTTACATCAGTCCTAACAGGGACGGAAGTCCGAGAGACAGGAACGGGATGTAGGTTACCAGAAGCAGTCCGATGATGATCATCGCAAAGTACGGCAGCAGGTGACTGATTACGCTCTCAATCGTAACGCCGCCAACCTTACATCCGGTAAACAGGATTGTTCCTACCGGCGGGGTGATCGTTCCTACGGAAAGGTTGTAGCAAAGTACGATACCAAACTGAACTGCATTCATGCCAAGGCTGGTGCAGATCGGCAGGAAGATCGGGGTGAAAATCAGGATTGCCGGGGTCGGATCCATGAAGGTTCCCACGAACAGCAGAATGATGTTGATCAGCAGGAAAATCAGGATCTTGTTGCTCGTCACACTCAGGACTGCCTGAGCGACCATATCCGGGATTCCGGTGAATGCCATTGCCCAGGACATGATGGAGGAAAGGCCGATCATGAAAGTGATAGTTCCGGTGATCTTTGCAGAATCCAGAACAATGCGGGGGATATCTTTCAGCTTGATCGAACCATAGATCAGGGACAGAACGGTTGCATATACAACTGCAACTGCTGAACCCTCAGTTGCGGTGAACACACCACAGAGGATACCGCCGATTACGATGACAATCATCAGAAGGCTCGGGATTGCCTGCCACAGAGTCTTGAGGACAATGCTGACAGAGATCTTATCTTCGCCGCGATAGCCAAGTTTCTTTGCGGTAATGGTTGCCAGAATGATTACTCCAAGTCCCCAGATCAGACCCGGAACATATCCAGCCATGAACAGAGCGGAAATCGAAACGCTTCCTGCTACTGTGGAGTAAACGATCATTGTGTTGCTCGGAGGAATCAGCATACCAACCGGAGCAGACGCTACGTTGACTGCTGCGGAATAGTTCTTGTCATATCCCTCTTTCTCCTCGAGCGGTCCCATCGTGCTTCCGATTGCGGCAGCAGCTGCTGCACCGGAACCACTGATTGCGCCGAAGAGCATGTTTGCGATAACATTTGACTGAGCAAGAGATCCCGGCATGCGACCGCCGATTACCTTTGCGCAGTTTACAAGACGAAGTGCAATACCACCGTTGTTCATGATGTTTCCGGCAAGAATGAAGAACGGGATTGCAATCAGAGAGAAGGAGTTCGATCCCGCAAAAATTCTCTGGGCGGAAGTCGCAAATGCTACGTTAGACGGTAACATGCAAATCATAGAGATTGCGGAAGAAAGACCGATTCCTACTCCAATCGGTACACCTGCTGCCAGCATAACTACCAGCAGTACTACCATTACAAGAGCAACCTGAACTGCAATAGACATAGCTTACTTTCCTCCCTCTTTCTTATTTAAAGACTCTGCAATATTGCACAGACTGTAAAAGATGATCAGCACACCACTGATCGGGATGATGCTGTAAATCGTTCCGGTCGGGATCTTCAGAATGGAATCATACTGAAGCATGTTCATCGTTGTGATCACGATACCACCGTACACGAGAACCAGAACAGAGAAGAGAATGACAACAAGCTCAATGATTACGTCCATTGTTCTTCTTGCACTGCCTTCAAGCTTGTCCTTCAAAAAACTGATGCAGATATGATCACGCTGTCCAAACACATACGTCGCAGAAAGCAGGATCAGCCATACAAAGCAGTAACGGGTCAGAACCTCACTGACACTGCTCGGGCTCTTAAATACATAGCGCACAACTACCTGATAAACTGTCAGCAGAACCATCACGATGAAATCGATGATGCAGACTGCCGCAAGAAAACGATCCAGTCCGTTTTTCAATGCTTTCATTATTCTGCCTCCTCTCTCAGTGCAACCACGTCGTCATAGATCTTCTTGGTGACCTCAGACTGATTTGCAATGCGGTTCAGCAGAGGCATACATCTCTCGCGAAGCTCCTCGGTATCCGGATAGCAGAACTGAGTGCCTGCCGCCTCAGCATCCTTCTTTGCAACCTCAATGTCTGCCTTGAAGGTGGAGAACTCTTCCTCGGTGGACTCCTTGATCAGCTTATCGAAGATCGCACGGTCTTCCTCGCTCATGGAATCCAGAAAAGCGGTACTTGCAAGGACAACGTCCGGATGTACAATGTGACGGGTGTATGCATAGTAAGGGGCAACTTCATAATGTTTGAAATCACGGTAAACCAGCTCACTGTTCTCAGCCGCATCGATAACACCCTGCTGGAGTGCGGTGTATACCTCAGACTGAGCCATAACGCTTCCGTTTCCGCCCATCAGCTTCGCCATCTCGACATAAGTCGGGCTGTCATTTACACGGATAATCATACCTTTCAGATCATCTGCGGAATTGATCGGCTTCTTTGCGTAAACATTTCGCTCACCAGCCGTGTACACGGTCAGCACGCGGAATTTGTATTTTTCTGTTGATGCAAACAGATCATCAAACACACCGTTCAAAGTTGCCTTCTCAAGATGGTCGATGTTGTTGTACATGTACGGCGCACCTACGATTGCGAAGTCCGCATCGTATCCCTCCGGAACACTACACGGAACAATTGCCATCTGAAGAGCACCGGTCCGGATGAACTCTGCCATCGCTCCCTGCTCTCCGAGCACGCCGTTTGGGTAGATCGTCATGTGATAACGTCCGTTTGTCGCCTCTTCAAATTTTTCACCGAATTCTTTCATGGCACGATACTGGGGATGATTCTCATTCTGGTTGAATGCCACACGAATCTCTGTGGTTTTCTGCTCAGAACTTCCACTGCATGCAGTCAGCATTCCCATCATGCACGCAAGCCCAACAGCCATCCATACTTTCTTAAACATCTCTACAAACCCTCCAGTTTTTCCTTATGTGTTCCTGGAAAATCCGACGCACTGCAAAAGCACCGCAAGTACGCCAGATTTCCCACAGACACATGATTAGAGAAGTGAAACGCTTACTTTCACAACAACCTTGCGCAGCTTCATGGACTCCCCGGAAATCACCTCTGGACGATGAATGTCAGACGGGAAAAATACGCAGAAACAACCCGGACGAGACTCGATATATCCCTCATCTTCCACAGACTCATAGAAAATCAGGTCACGCTCTTTGATGTGCTCTTTTACCTTGTAATTTCCGGTGTTCTTTGTGAATCCCAGACGCTCTTTTCCGGAAACCAGATACTGAACATCCAGATACTTCTCGTGGGACTCTGCATGTTTGCTGTCCGCCTCAACGGTTACTGCATCAAAGACCTGTGCATAGATGTCACGGCCCTGGATCTCATAAACGCCCGGCTCCATTGCAGCAAAATCATGGCTCTTTAAATAATCCAATGCTGTCTGGATTGCCTTCGGATAACTCTCAAACGTATCTCCATTTTTAATCGATGAAAAAATCATTTCCTCTACCCCTTTGCCTCATGTCAATGTATGATGTCTGTTATTTCTAGTCTGTTATATCTAGTCTTTTATTGCTTGTGTCTCAGATACTATTTTTTATTTATTTCTGCCTTCCATCGCATGAACCGTACGGACGATGAAGGAATGACCCGGAACCTCAACACCGTACTTCTCTGCTGCGCGCACAACCGCACCGCTGATCGTGTCAACTTCTGTCTTTCTTCCGTCGCGAAGATCTGCGCGGATGGAGGTGCATCCGTTTGGACTGTTGACAGAGGTAAGGCGGACTTTCTCACGCATCTTATCCTCATCAAAATTCAAACCTGCCGCCTTTGCAGTGATTGCTGTCTCATGGATCAGCTGACAGCAAAGATTCCATGCATACTCATTCTCTGCAATGTATCCCATATCTACCTGTAAAATTCCGGTCAATGCACTCAGGGAAACATTGGTGAAGAGCTTGTCCCAGATCAACTGCTGGATGTTGTCGTGGATCTTTACCTGGAATCCGCAGGCATCAAATGCCTCTTTCAGTTTTGGAAGGAAACCGTCCTTATCCTCAACCAGCATGCCGACGTTTGTCACGCCCGCACCGCCGTGGCGCACATGTCCAAGTCCGAGAACAGCTCCGTTATCTTCCGTAGTTCCGATGACAATGTGGTCTTCTGCCACAAATTCTCTCAGAAGATCCTCATGGCCTGCACCGTTCTGAAGAGTCATCAGGCGGGTCTGTGGTCCAATCAGAGCGCGGTTACCCTCAAGAGCAGCTCTCGAAAACAGTGCCTTCACAAAAAGGATCACCAGATCTGCCGGTTTTTCCTCCTTGGTGTTTGTAACTGCTGATGGATGATACACATTTGTGGTATCGTTCTCATCAATGCACAGTCCTTCGTCGGTAATTTTTTTCACTACCGCCTCATTCGTGTCAACAAGTACAACCTCATTATGCTGGGAAAGATGGCCGCCATAAATAGAGCCCATTGCCCCTGCACCGATTACGGCAATTCGCATATCGTCGTCTCCTGTCTAATTGTGACCCGCCGCGTCCCGGATTTTACTCCGTTCTGCGGCAGATCTGTTTTTTGTTGTAAGTTTGGGTTTGATTTTAACTTTCGATCTGATCTGATCTGAACTTAATGACTTTTCTTACTTTTATTATTCAGAGAACTCTGCCAGTCCCTCGATTGCATAAGCGCGAACCGGGCTGGAATCCAGACCCTTGATCGGAAGCGGAGAATAGCTCATGAAGAACACATCAGACTTCAGCTGCTCAAGGTTTCTTAAAACCTCAAGGAATACGATGTTCTCTGCCATCAGAATGTCGTGGAACGGCTTTACATCCTCGTTGCAGTTCTCGATGGAAACGCCATCACCGAATCCAACAGCCTTTACTTTGTGCTCCTTGAACCAGTTTGCGCTCTCCTCACCAACCAGAAGTCTCTGATCCTTGTCGGTGTTGGTGTCCGGGGTGAACGGATACAGCTTGTAGGAAGAATCGATGATTACGATGTCGCCTTCCTTTACCTTCTTAGCCTCGCGGTCCAGATCTGCAGCGGTGATGTGACCACGCTTAGCAACCGTCTCCTTGAAGTCTACATAAACTGCGCGGCCAAGGAAAGTGGTCAGCGGAAGATCTGCTACAGACGGCCAGTTGTCATCGTGATGATACGGGCACTCACAGTGAGTTCCTAAATGGCTCATCAGATCCATGTTGGTGTGGAAATCCGGAATAGCACCACCCGTATTAAAACGGAACAGATGGCATCTTCTGCTCTCAGTAGCAGGATCCAGGATCTTGGATAAGTCAATCAGTCTCAGCTTTCCCATTTCGTAAACACACATTTTTTTATCCTCCTTTAATTGGGATTATTTTGTTCTACATAACTATTTATAACTTGTTTTTTCTGTCTTTACAAGATGTCTTTTCTTGTGATCTGTTAAGAACGCTTCGCGATGGCTTTATGATGTTTTTTCTCATCTCGTTCGTTCTGTATACCAGTATACCGGTATATCGGTATACTGTCAAGATGGTCTCGGGCTGCATTTTAGACAAAATTTTCACAATGTTTTTGTGCACATTTGACAACAACCTTTTAAAATAGCCTGTTTTTTTCCATGTACATGGGGTTTTCAGAAAAAATTCACACTCTGCCTTTCTACATGCCCGTGTACAGCAACCTTTTCTTTACACAAAATTAACGCCGAATCGGGAATTCCCTTGACATCCTTATATCATCTGTTTTAAGATAGCATTATAACGTCAAAAACAGAGATAAAATCAAATCAAAATTAATCAGTATTAATCAAACCTAATCAGAATTAATCAGACTTGTATGAAAATTTTTATAGAAGTATCAAACATGACGAATAAAATATATAAGGATTAACTGTTCATTATGAAAACAAAAAGTTTCCTGCAGATGCAGGCCTATGACTCCATCAAAAACAGTATTCTGAACGGGGAATTAGAGCCCGGTCAGCTCTATTCCGAGACAAAACTGTCTGCCGAAATCGGCATTTCCAGAACCCCCATGAGAGAAGCGCTTCAATGTCTGAGCCAGGACGGCTATATTTCCATTATTCCAAGCAAGGGATTTATGATCCGGCAGTTAAATGAAAAAGACATGAAAGACAGTATCGAGATCCGCTGTGCGATTGAGGGATTCTGTACCACCGTCATTGCCTCCCAGATCCACACGGAGGCCGGAAAACGTCTTTTGGCAGATCTGGAACGAACCCTGAATGAAATGGATGAGGCTCTCAAGACAGATAACAGCTTAAAGACATTCATTTATTACGATCATCAGTTCCACCTTCTTCTGGTCAACTATATGCACAATGATGAATTCAATCAGATTTTCCAGCGTCTGCTCTATCTGATTCAGTTGACTTCCCAGGATGCCCTGTCCGCCGAGGGCCGTATCAAGGGCACCGTCGACGAGCATCTCGCTTATTTTGAGGCGCTGAAAGCCGGAGACGGACAGAAAGCTTACGATATCATCATCCACCATCTGATGATGCCTCTCTCTGTCCACAAGAGTGCTTCCTCATCCAGCACACCTTCGTCCAAAATATAACTCAGAAGGGGATTGTCTCCCCTCCTGAGTTATATGCTCCGCGCGGATGCGCAGTGACTCTGATTGGAGAATGTCAGCATAGCTGACCAGAATCACACGCCAGGTCTCCGCTAGCATCGACTTAAAAAATACCCCCATACAGGACTTTTATATTTTCTTGTCCTATATGGGGGTATTCCATCCTATTATCATCCAAATTTTCTTTTTTTTGATGAAGCTCTGCGCTTCCTGTTATTGTGATTTCCACCATGAATCCCTGCTCCTGCCGCCGCATTGCCGGAATTTCCGGCTGCCGCAGAACTCTTTGAAGTTTGCAGTCCCAGTTCTTTTTCTTTCTGTTTTTTCGCACGGTTGCGTTTCGCCCGTTTTTTTCTCATCTCATCGCGGCGCTGGCCGATCAGCTCTGCCCCTGTCTCATCTGTCAGTTTCAGTGTCTTAATCACAAAGACCTGCTCCTCCTCAGATTTCTTGTCCGCCTTTTTCATCCGGATCTTTCCCTTCAAATATCCGTGTTCCGGACAAAGCGCAAGTGCAAAGTAAGTCTTCTGGTTTGCAGTAAACCAACGAATCTTCTTTCGCAGTGCACGCCCGCAGGCATAACAGTTCATCGCTGTCACCGTCTTGTCCTTCATCGCATCTTCCTTCGAGGAAAACACCCGGGAGACATATTTGAAATATCCCGGAAATGTCATGCGGATCTCCTCGTCCCGGTCTTCCGGAAGCCGGTGATAATCCACAGAACAGAACGAATTCCATTTTTCCCAGTCAAGCTTTCTCATCACCTGAGCTGTGTACCACGCATCATCCATTGCACGGTGAAACGGCCGTTCCTTTGTGATCTCAGACTCCTCCACCGCCGCATCGAGTGAAATTCTCTTTCCGTCACCAGACGCGAGTCCGTACAATTTCTGGACGTCAAAAAAGAGCAACGGTTTCGGAAACGGATTTTCCATCTGATAGAAATCCATATTTCGCTGAAGCTCTGTCAAATCCATGGATCCCCATGTGCAAAATACTGCCTCCGGTCCGCACCATGCAAAAAACTCGCGCGCCGCATCCACAAAATCCATTCCGTTTTCCTGTAGCTCTTCCATCTCCACATGAGTCACTTCCTGGATCATCCAGTGCATCTTTGTGTAAACCTGCGGACGAATCAGTCGGCAGAACTGATCCGTCATCTCAAACTTATCATTTAATTTCACTGCGCCGATCTCAAAAATCTCAAAAGGAAGCTGATCTGCCGCATCTTCCTTTCCGCGCGTGCTCTGGTTCCATTCCAGATCAAAAACAATATATTCTCTCATAATATCAAGATTCTATCACAGATTTTACTTTTTGCACAGATATAACCGGATGGCTTCCTCAGAAAGCTGATCACCCGCCTGGACAGTTCCCTGAACCATCTCCGATTTACCTCCGCCTTTTCCCGGAAATTCACCGTGAAATTCTTTCAACAGTGCTTTGAGATCTCTGCTCTGGCTTCCCAGTGTATACTGGTATCCCGTCTTCTCTGTTCCAAGGAAAAGTCCGCAGATTCCGCTGCACTTGCGCATTCCGGCATCGACAAATTTTCTCGCGGCATTCTTGTCCATCTCCTCCTCAAACAGGATACAGTTTTCCGTTCCCTCCGGGATCTCTGCGAGCTTCTGCTCCATGTAACGATTCTGCATCCGCATAACTTTGTCTTTCCAGCTCTGGGACTCTGCCTGAAGGCGGCGCACGGCATCTGCAACCTCATCCGGCTTTGCGGAGAGCAGTCTGGAAATCTCCCTCACGCTGTCTTCTTTCTTCTGATAATCCTGAAGCGCGCGGAATCCACACACCATCGTGACTCTTGTGCCTCCCTTGTATTTTACCGCATCCACCAGTTTGATCAGACCGATCTCTCCCGTCTTCGATACATGCGGAGCGCAGCAGGCACACACATCATATCCCGGAACCGTCACGATGCGCACCTGACCCGAAATCTCTTTTTTGCTCCGGTAATCCATCTTTGCAAGCTCTTCCTTTGTCGGATAAGTCACCACAATTCCGATATTTTCCGCAACTGCCTGATTTGCCTCAAGCTCCACCATGCGCAGATTGTCGGTGTCAAGCACGCCGTTGAAATCCATCGTCACCAGTTCTTTTCCGAGATGAAAACCGACATTGTCATATCCGAAATGGCGGTGAACCAGACCGGAAACGATATGCTCTCCCGTGTGCTGCTGCATCTTGGAAAAACGCTCCTCAAAATCGATCTCACCTTTCACTTCCGTGCCTGCCTCGATCGGCTGTTTCATGTAATGGAAAACCACATCGTTTTTCTCTTTTACATCCACAACATCCATGCCATTTATCACTCCGGAATCCGCATACTGTCCGCCACCTTCCGGAAAGAATGCCGTGCGGTCCAAAACAAGCGCATAGCTCTCCTTTTTCTCATCCCACTCACAGGAAACCACATGAGCGGTAAATGTACTCATATGACTGTCTTCATAAAATAATTTCTCTGTTGTCTCTGCCATGTCCGTCATTCCTCTTACTTTCTTTTGCTTTCGCTTTCTTTTACTTTTGCATTCTTGTGCTTTCGTTTACAGTTTCTTCCTGTTTATCGATCTTCTCCAGTATAGCCAAAAATGCTCCGATATTCAAGGAATCATTTTCCTGATATGGTCTGACTTATATTCGGACTTATATTCTAGCTTATCTTCCGGTGTATCTTCTGGTGTATCTTCTGGCGTACTTTCTGGTTTTCCCATACCTTCTATTTTGGGGTTTTCCGACTTTCCTGTTTCTCTGACTTTCCTGTTTTTCAACTTTCTCATTTTCTGATTTTGCATTATACTAGGTTTTATCAAGTTTTTTATTATGGACGTTTCATAATTTATTCCGCCATACCATATGAGTACAGAATGCAAAATATAAAAAAATTAGATACAGGGAGATTTTTCATGACACTTCTTCAGTTAAAATATGCCGTCACCGCTGCTGCTGCCGGCACGATCAGCGAAGCTGCAAAACAACTTTTCATCACCCAGCCGAGTCTGACTTCCGCGATTCACGAACTTGAAAATGAACTCGGCATCACCATTTTCCAGAGAACAAATAAGGGAATTCTCGTCTCCGCTGAGGGAGAAGAATTTCTCGGATACGCCCGACAGGTCATTGAACAGACAAGTCTGATTGAGGAGCGATACTTCGGAACTGCACCTGTCAAGCACCAGTTTTGCGTCTCCACCCAGCACTATTCGTTCGCCGTTGAGGCCTTCGTTGAACTGCTTCATCAGTACGGCGGAGAAGAGTATGATTTCCGAATCCGCGAGACCCAGACTTATGAGATCATCGAGGACGTCGCCCGCCTGCGCAGTGAGGTTGGAATCCTTTATCTGAATAAATTCAATGAGACGATTCTTTTGAAGACACTCAAAGAGCATGATTTGAAATTCCATCCGCTCTTCGTCGCCCACCCTCACGTTTTTGTCAGCTCATTCAGTCCGCTCTCAAAAAAAGAACGGGTTACCCTAGAAGACCTTGCTCCCTATCCACGCCTTTCTTACGAGCAGGGCGAACACAATTCTTTTTATTTTTCCGAGGAGATTTTAAGCACGCGGGAGTCAAAGAAAGACGTCGTTGTCCGCGACCGCGCAACCCTCTTCAATCTCCTGATCGGACTGAACGGATACACGATCTGCAGTGGTGTGATCAGCGAGGAACTCAACGGAAAAAACATCGTGGCAATCCCGCTCGATGTCGATGATTACATGCAGATCGGCTACATCACCCACAAAAAAATGCAGCCGGGCCGCTTCGGCATGCTTTACATCGAAGCTCTTAAACGTTACATTCCCATGTAATCTGTGCAAAAAATACTGGAAACGGTGGCAAAGCAATTTTATGAACAATGCAGGCGATCCTGTATTTTTGATGCCCCTGCATTTCTGACGATCCCGTATTCCTAATGATCCTGCACTTCTGATATAGACGCACTCTATATCAAACGCAATTTCTTTCGTATTTTACAGTTTTGTCCTCATCCGATACAATAAAGTCACGTTAAGCGAACAGCAAACAAAACCGACTCGCAGATTGCAAAAGAGACACAGCAATCAATCATTTATTAAAAAGTATTCTGGCGAATCGAGTTATAACCGTATAAACAGGAGGATAAGACAATGGCTGATTTACACTCACCGTTTCGATATGACTATGTAGGAAGCTTTCTTCGCCCGGAAAATCTCAAAAAAGCCCGCGCGGACTATAAGGCAGGAAAGATTTCTGCTGAGGAATTAAAACAGGTAGAGGATGAGGAGATCACCAAACTTGTAGAGAAACAGAAAAAAGCCGGATATTCGGTAATCACTGACGGTGAGTTCCGAAGAAGCTACTGGCATCTTGATTTTATGTGGGGATTTCAGGGACTTCAGGAGGTAGAACTTGACCACGGTTACTTCTTCCACGGTGAGGAGACCACCCACGGTTCCGTCCGTGTAACAGGAAAGATTTCCGGTGAAAACCATCCGTTCGTAGAACACTTTAAATTTGTAAAACAGTTTGAGGATGAAAATACCGTTGCAAAACAGACTTTTCCGGCTCCGGCACAGCTCCTTGCAGAGCTTTACAGAGAGGATAACGGCAAAATCACCGATTCGATCTACCCGGATCAGGAACAGCTGATTCAGGATATCGCCGCAGCTTACCGCACTGTTATCCAGGACCTCTACAAGGCAGGTTGCCGCAACATTCAGCTTGATGACTGTACCTGGGGAATGTTCTGTGACAAACTCTACTGGATCGCACGTCAGGGCGATGACACCTCCTTTGAGGCTGAGGCTGAAAAATATCTGCGCATCAACAATTTAGCACTTGAGGGCAAACCGGATGACTTGACAATCACAACCCATGTATGCCGCGGAAATTACCATTCCACCTGGGCAAGTTCCGGCGGATATGCTCCGGTCGCTCCATTCCTCTTCGCAAACGAGAATGTGGATGCTTTTTATCTCGAGTTCGATGATGAGCGCTCCGGTAATTTTGAACCGTTAAAATATATTGCTGACGGCAAAAAAGTGGTTCTCGGTCTGATCACAACCAAGTCCCCGAAACTGGAGGATAAACAGGCCGTTATTGCCAGAATCCATGAAGCAGCAAAGTACGTTCCTCTCGACCATCTGTATTTAAGTCCGCAGTGTGGATTTGCTTCCTGCGAAATCGGAAACAAGCTGACTGACGCGGATCAGTGGGCAAAACTCGCTCTCGTCAAAGAGATCGCTGAGGAAGTCTGGGGATAAAACAAGAGATAAAACCAGAAATAAAACTGGAAATAAAAAATAATCCGGGAATAAAAAGTGATTTCAAAAAGGCGCTGCAAGACGGATCAATTCAAATCTCTCCGCTCCATCTTGCAACGCCTTTTTCATATTTTCCCGCTAATTTGCTTTTTTTATCTCTTGATATTGAATGCACCAACACCCGGGAACTGGGCTGCTGTGCCAAGCTCTTCCTCGATGCGGAGAAGCTGGTTGTACTTCGCAACACGCTCACTTCTGCTCGGTGCACCGGTCTTAATCTGGCAGGTATTCAGTGCAACTGCAAGATCTGCAATCGTGGTATCCTCAGTCTCGCCGGAACGATGAGAAGCGATTGCGGTGTAACCTGCCTTGTGTGCCATCTTGATTGCCTCAAGAGTCTCAGAGACGGTTCCGATCTGGTTTAACTTGATCAGGATCGAATTTCCACAACCAAGGCTGATTCCTTTTGCAAGACGCTCGGTGTTGGTTACGAACAGATCATCGCCGACGAGCTGAACCTTGTCACCAAGCTCCTTCGTCATCATCTGCCAGCCTTCCCAGTCTTCCTCGTCCAGGCCATCCTCGATCGAGTAGATCGGGTACTTCTCAACAAGACCTTTCCAATGTGCTACAAGCTCCTCAGAAGTAAACTTCTTTCCACATTTCGGCAGAATGTACTCACCCTTCTTGCTTCCCTTCCACTCACTCGAAGCCGCATCCATTGCCAGAACAAAATCTTTTCCCGGCTCATAACCTGCTGCCTTGACAGCCTCAAGAATTACCTGAATGGCCTCCTCATCGCTTCCAAGATCCGGAGCAAAACCACCCTCATCGCCGACAGATGTAGCCAGACCACGCTTCTTTAACAGGCTTGCAAGAGCATGGAAGACCTCGGTACACCAGCGCAGCCCCTCTTTGAATGTAGGAGCGCCTGCCGGCATAATCATGAACTCCTGAACATCAACGGTATTTGCTGCATGTGCACCACCGTTTAAGATGTTCATCATCGGCAGCGGAAGACGGTTTCCGTTCACACCGCCAAGGAAACGATACAGTGGGATATCCAGAGCATTTGCTGCTGCGCGTGCTGCTGCGATGGAAACTGCCAGAATCGCATTTGCACCCAGATTTGACTTATCCTTCGTTCCATCTGCATCCAGCATTGCCTTGTCTACTGCATAAGTATCAAATGCGCTGACACCCTGAAGTGCCTCGTTGATTACCGTATTGATGTTGTTGACTGCTTTGGAAACACCCTTTCCGCCGAAACGGCTCTTATCGCCATCGCGAAGCTCAAGTGCCTCAAACTCACCGGTTGACGCACCGCTCGGAGCGGTTCCTCTTCCAACGGTTCCATCCACCAGATAAACTTCTGCCTCAACGGTTGGATTTCCTCTGGAATCAATGATTTCTCTTCCGATTACTTTCTCAATTTCCAAATAGTTCATGTTCTCATCCTTTCTCACGGCAGACCGCCAATTTTCTTCTGTCATCAGCGCACCATGCTCCTCTTGCGGGGAAATTTCTGTCTATCACTAACAGATTTTACGCAGTTTTCAAAGCCCTATACACGACTCACATGCGGATTTTTGCGGTTCTCTGCGAAATCTCCATGGGATTTTTATGCGAGTTTTATGTACCATTCCGCGCATGAGTAAGGCTATGCTAACTGTCGTTAATTTTATCACGCACTCCTTTGAAAGACAAGAAGCGGGGGTGAGAATCTTTCTCATATTCCCCCGCAAAATCCAACAATATTTTCTTACCAAAATTAACGGATAAAAGAAAAAACGGAAACTCCCCTGACAGGAAATTTCCGTTTTCATCTTTCGATCTGATTATCCGGCTTTTTTGTCTAAATCGATTATACCACCCAATAAAATAATTAGAATGGAAACATCATCGGAAGCATAAAGATGCTCACAATCGCAAGAATAATTGCGAGCGGTGTTCCGCATTTCAGGTAATCTTTAAGTTTGTATCCGCCCGGTTCCATAATCATGATCTGGCACGGTGCTGCCATCGGAGTCATAATCGATACACAGCTTGCCATCAGCACACCCATCACGGCTGCCCGCGGATCAAGACCAATCTTCACACACGCCGAAGCGACAAGCGGAATGAAAATCGTGTACGTTGCCAGATTCGACATTACCTGAGTCAGCAAAAACGGAATCACATAAAAGACCGTCATGATGATATACGGATTTGTCGTATTTCCGAGGAGACGAATCATCCAGTCCGCAACGACATCTCCCGCGCCGGTTAAGCGAATCGCATCGGAAAGTGCGAGAACTCCGGCAAACAGAAATACGGTCGGCTGATGAATCGATAAGAGCGCTTCCTGCTCAGAGAGCACACCGGTGAGAACCAGAAGCACAGCTCCAACGGAGGCTGTCAGATACATATCAATTCCGATCACATTTTCAAACAGCATGCCAGCGATTGTGAGTCCAATAATCACAAACGCAATTTTCTCTTTCGCCGGTGTCAGGCGACAACCGGTCTCTGAACTGCTGACGGTATCGTGGAACTTGCTGTTGTCAATATCCGGCATCATTTTATATCCGATAAATACCATATATAAAATTGCTATGATCAGAACCGGAATACGGGCAATCGTGAAATCCCAAATCTGGAATGGGTGCTTTGCTCCCGCCTTGACCATGATCTCGCTCCAGGTCATATTGCTTGCGCCCTGACCGAGAAAAGTCATCGCCGTCGCGATATTAGAAACTGCCATCGTCGGGTAGAGTAACTTGCTGCGGCTCACACCGATCTCTGCGGAGATTCCGACAAGAAGCGGAATCATGATTGCCGCAGTTGCAGTTGCGCTGGTCACGCATCCAAGGAAACCTGCTACCAGTGAAGAAAAGAAAATCAGCACTGGAAGATTGTCTTTATAACGAACAACCACACTCTGCGCACGATCAAGCAGGCTCGTCTTTGTGAGTCCCGCTCCAATCACAAACATTGCAACAAACATCACCACGTTCGTGTTGATAAATCCGCTCATTGCCTCTGCCGGCGTCATAACGCCCGTAAAGATCAGTGCCAGAATAATTCCGACCGAGATGATCGAAAACGGAATTTTTCCAGAAACAAACGCGATGATCGTGCAGAGCAGAATGATCAGCGTAATCTGTAAAGGTGACATGATTTTTCCTCCGTATCTCTTTTGTTATATGTTGTCATGTTCAAATCCATACTCTCGTTATTCTTATAACGATACTTGGACTACCGACTATTTTAACGCGTGAAATACTGGAAGTACATTTCCATATTCTTTACAGATGTCAACTTAAACGACATGATCTCATCGATAAAAATTTCGCCGAAACCGTCATGGCAATTCTCATTCATTTCTCAAATTTATTAACATGTCGAAATTTATTAACGTGTTGAAAGAAGGTTTTCCATAATCCCGTACAGACACTCCGTCTCATCTGCCATCTGCGTCCATTTTGAGGAAATCACACAGAGATCCCGATACGCCGGAGCCTCCCCGATTGAGAGCGGAACTACGCGCTCCTCCTGGTAACTGTTGAAAATCATATGATCGGCAGTAATCATGACCGCACCGTTATATGCGACGCAGACAAGCCCTGTTCTGGTCGCCTCAAACTGGTAGACCACATTCGGAGTCAGTCCATAGGATGCATAGAGATTATCCGCAAACATCCGATACGACGATCCCGGCATCATCATCACATTCGGCTCTGTACTGCACCATTTTAAATCAATCCACGGATAGCGAAATCCCTCTTTTTTCTGTGCGTGTTCGCGAATCGGATGATCCACCCCGACTGCCATCACCATCTCACAAGAGTCAATTTTCCGGTAATTCAGACTGTGCTCTCTCTGCTCCACAATCGCAATTCCGACATCGAGCGTCTGTTTTTTGAGCATTGAAATCACCTCATCCGCACTCGTCTCATGCATACTGATCCGGATTCCCGGAAGCTGTTTTTGAAGTTTCGGAAGCACGAATCTCAATACCCGCTCAGCAAGATTTGCCTGCACGCCGAGGCGCAAAACTCCACGACTGATGCATGACATATTTGCCATCTGCTCATCTAACTCATGATAAAGACGCTCAATCTCTAACCCCTTCTTTATGTAACACTCTCCTGCCTCCGTCGGCACAAATGTCTTTCCAACACGGTGAAATAATTTCACCTGAAGCTGTTCCTCAAGCGCCAGCACATATTTGCTCAACGCGGACGGTGTGATAAAAAGATTCTCTGCTGCCCGCGTGATTCCACCGCACCTCGCCACTTCCAGAATATATTCTACATTTCGGTCCATTCCATATCCCTCCTTCTCTCACTCTTCCTATAAATTTTCCCTGTCAATCTTCTTATAAACTCCCTTATCAATCTTTTTATCCATTTATCATGCTCAATCGTCATATTAAAAATAAATCCCAGCCTTCATTTTGTCTATGCAAATCTTGTTCTACTTTTTAAAAACTGTTTAATTTCGCCCGGTTCAAATATGATACAATAATAGCCAGCAAGAACAAAAATGAAACATAAAATAAATGACTGAAACAATGAAACACCAAATAAATCAACCACTTAATAAATAAAGCAGGGAGGAATTTTATATGACGATTCAGGACCGCTTGAAACGCTCCAATATGATTATGCTGATCGTTCCGGTGTGCATCGCCGGAATTCTTCTGATTCTCGGTTTCGGAAGTGCTCTTGTGCTTCTTCAAAAAATTTATCTTCCCCGCATCGGTCTCACGCTGCGTGATCTTCACGAAATGGGCGAACAGATTGAGGACATGTTTTCCGGTCTTAAATTCTTCGCTGTTCTGTATTTGGGCATCGTCGTCTGCACACTTCTTGCCACTGTGGGATTTATCAATCTGTACCTGACTCGCTCTCTCTTTTCTCATATTCAGCTTCCTCTCGATACCCTGCTCGAGGGCGTAAAACGAATTCAGAATGGGGATCTTGAGACTCCAATTTTTTATCCAAACGAGGATGAATTTCGTTCCGTCTGCGACGCCGTCAATGAGATGTCATCCCGACTGCGCGATTCTCTCGCCCGTCAGCAGAAACAGGAGCAGAAAAAGCAGGAACTGATCGCCGGAATGTCCCATGATCTGAAAAGCCCGCTGACAACCATCCGTGCTTACACGGAAGCTCTCCTCGATGGAATTGCCACGGACGAATCCACTCGCCAGAAATATCTTGAGACGATCTATGCACGCGAGGGAGAACTCGAAGCGCTGATCCACCGCCTGTTTGAGCTGACAAAACTCGGGGCGGACGAATATCCTGTCCATCTCGAAAAATTACAATTTCCGGAGATGATCCGAGAGCTGATTTCAACCTGCAAACCAGAGGCGCTCTCTGTCACTTTTTCGGACGATCCACCCCCTGTCGTCTGCACTGTCCTTGCTGACACTGATCTGCTTCAACGGATTTTTCAAAATGTGTTTGACAACAGTCTGAAATATGGTGCAGACCGCGCTGTGGTTTCAAGTACTGTAATTTCGAGTACTATGATCTCGAGCACCGTTACTTTAACTGAGCAGAAGCAGACCGAAAATAAAAATCAGGGCGAAAAACTGCTGATGATCTCCATCACAGACAATGGCCCCGGTGTTCCGAATCAACAGCTCTCAAACCTGTTTGAACCGTTTTATCGCGGAAGTTCTTCCCGATCCACTGCCGGAAGTGGTCTCGGGCTATCGATCGTAAAAAAATCAATGGAACAGATGGGCGGAGATGTCTCTGCCCAAAACAGCAGTGATGGAGGCCTCTGCATCACTCTGACTTTTCCCATTATCCAATCATAAAACACGGAGGATTTCTAAAATATGCCTGATCAAAAACATCTCCTGATCATTGAGGATGACACAGATATCGCATCCATCGAGCGCGACTACCTCGAACTGGGCGGTTACAGCGTCACGATTACCGGCGACGGAACTACCGGTCTTGACCTTGCGCTCCACCAGAAATTTGACCTGATTCTGCTCGACATCATGCTTCCCGGAATGGATGGGTTTCAGCTCTGCAAATCCATCCGCGCTGTCAAGGACATTCCGATTCTGATGGTCACTGCGAGAACGGAGGACGTCGATAAGATCCGCGGTCTCGGTTTCGGCGCAGATGACTATATCGAGAAACCATTTTCCCCAAGTGTTCTTGTCGCGCGGGTTCGCGCAAACCTCGCACAGTATGACCGGCTCAAACCTGCTCCAAATACTCCCGAGCTTCTTCACGTCGGTCCCCTCACAGCAGATCCTGCCCGTCATCTGATCTCAAAAAATGGCAGTGAACTGAATCTCAAAAACAAAGAATATGAACTTCTTCTCTTCCTCATGCGCCACCCAAATCAGGTGTACAGCAGAGAGGATTTATACGAACTGATCTGGGGGCTCGAATCCCTTGGGGACAACATCACTGTCGCTGTTCACATCAACCGGCTCCGGGAAAAAATTGAGGAGATTCCCTCCGATCCAAAACTCCTTCAGACCGTGTGGGGAATCGGCTACCGTCTCCACGTTGTCTGAGTTTTATCCGGTTTAACTTTTGTTTAAGAATGGTTTTCCTTCCGTTAAATCTCTTTCGGTAAAATAAAACTATAAAAAGAAATTCAAAAGGAAAGAGAGATTGCAAAAATTGCAAAACAAGGTCAATCCGGAAGGAGAAGCAAAACGATTATGAGTATTCAAAAAGAAACTGAGACATCACGAACACCATCATCAGCAGAATCCGTCAAATTATCTGAATTACAGGGTCTCACCAGCGAAGAAGTTGCCCAGAAAATCGCAAACGGAGAGGGCGGAGCCCCTCTGCCCTCTGTCACAAAAACAACACTCCAGATCATCAAAGATAATGTCTGCACACTCTTTAACCTGCTCAATTTTTTGATTGCCGGTCTGCTCTTCTATGTCCACGCATACAGCAATATGGCATTCATCGCAATCATCTGTCTGAATATCTGCATCGGCATTATCCAGGAGCTGAAAGCAAAAAAACTGGTCGATGAACTGACGATTCTCAATCAGCCACGTGCCACTGTTCTCCGCGACGGAAAGGCGATAGAAATCTCCTCTGACCAGATTGTCCGGGATGACGTGATGATACTTGAGAGCGGCCGCCAGATCTGCAACGATGCCATTGTCCTGTCCAGAAATATCGAAGTCAATGAAAGCCTTCTGACTGGCGAGAGCGATGCCGTGATCCATCCGGCAGGAAGCAAACTTCTCTCCGGAAGTTTTGTCATCAGCGGAAAATGTCTCGCAAAAGTCATCCATGTAGGCGAAGAAAACTATTCTTCTTCTCTCGCAGCCGAAGTCAAACAGGAAAAACAAACCTGCTCTGAGCTTCTCGGCTCGATGCAGAAAGTCACCCATTTCACTAGCCGTTTTCTCGTTCCGATCGGTGTTGCCCTGCTCGCAGAATCGTATTTTCTTCAGCACGCCTCTATCGAGACAGCCGTCGTCTCTTCATCTGCCGGTCTCCTCGGAATGCTTCCAAAAGGACTTGTTCTTCTGATCTCTGTCTCACTTGCAACCGGTGTATCCCGACTTGCAAAAAAACATATCCTCGTCCAGAACCTCTTTGCCCTGGAAACCCTCGCACACGTCGATGTCCTCTGCCTCGACAAGACCGGAACAATCACCAGCGGAAATCTCTCCGTCTCCGAGATCTTTCCACTCTCCTCAGACCAGATTTCATCCGAACGCTCTGAAAAACTGATCAACGCCTATCTCGGCGCAACCGATGACAACAACGCAACCGCACTCGCATTAAAAGCAAAATTCCATCCAAGTCTTTCTGGAAAAATTGCGGGGAAAATTCCATTTTCGTCCATCAGAAAATGGGGAGCTGTCTCTTTTGAGGGCGTGGGAACCGTCTTCGTCGGCGCACCTGAGCGCCTGCTGCAAGAAACTCTTCCCGCTGAGAAACTCGCCCTTGAAGCAGGAAAACGAGTACTTGCTGCTGCATTCTGCCCCGAAATCTGGTCGGATAACTCTGCCCTCCCGGCATTTAATCATCTGACCCCACTCTACCTCTTCACACTCACAGACACAATTCGCCCAAACACAAAAGAGACTCTTGACTATTTTGCCAAACAGGGGGTCGATGTAAAAATCATTTCCGGCGATCATGTCAAGACAGTCTCCCAGACTGCCCGCCGCGCCGGTCTGAAGCGATGGAAGGATGCCATCGACCTCTCCACAATCGATGAAAATACTGCGGATTACCACAAATTATGCAACGATTACGCTGTCTTTGCCCGCGTCACTCCGCGCCAGAAGCAGCGCCTTGTCGCCACAATGCAGGAAGACGGACACAAGGTCGCAATGACCGGTGACGGGGTCAATGACCTGCTCGCCCTTCATCAGGCAGACTGCTCAATCGCAGTCGCTCAGGGAAGTGATGCAAGCCGCCAGCTCGCCCAGATTGTCCTCATGGAATCAGACTTTACCCATCTCCCCCAGGTGGTAAAAGAAGGACGCAGAGTCATCCACAATGTGACACGAACAGCCGGTGTCTTTTTCATCAAGACAATTTATTCCCTGCTCTTGTCCGTTTTTTGCCTCGCCGTCAATATTCCGTTCCCATTTATTCCGATTCAGATTACTCTAGTCGATGCATTTATCGAAGCCTTCCCTTCGTTTGCAACGATCTTTGAATCGGACACAAGTCCGGTATCCGGCCATTTTCTTCCCACAGCCTTCCGCCATGCCGCACCGTTTGCCTTTATCATCACAAGCACGATTCTGTTCTCGCAGTTTTTCACCTTTTTCTCAGATGAAAAACTCCACACCGTACAGTATCTGCTGTTGATTTTCTTTTCCCTGGCCGCTGTGCTTAAAAGCTGTATCCCGTTTACCCCTCTGCGCGGAGCGGTCTGCATACTGTCAGCAATCGGTGTGATCACCGCACTGTTTGTGATTCCAGGTACACTTCACCTCGCTCCTTTAACACTTTCGATGGTTCTGCTCTTTATAATCATCGCGATCATGGGAAGCGTCCTGCTGATTCTGATCCTCAAAATTCAACAGGCTGTGAATGCCGCCTCACGCTCCGCCGATTCTCAGATTTCCTGATTCCTTGATTCCTTGATTTCCCGCGCAGAGTATCATATGATATGTCTTATATAAAACCAAAGATCCGACAGCCATGTAAATGACTGCCGGATCTTCCTAGATCTTTTTCTTAACTCTTGATTTTTTCTTTTTTCAGTTGTATCTGTCTAACGTTCCCGACGGGAATCGAACCCATATCTGCCGCTTAGGAGGCGGCTGTTCTATCCGTTGAACTACGAGAACAGCCCCTTTATTATAGAGCAAACAGACAGGTTCCGTCAAGCGGGAATTCTATCAGATTTCCCGCCCGGACTATAAATGGCATCCTGTACTGTCCGCCATTTTATTCGCAAAAAACTCAACTATGATTCCTGCGTATTTCTCTGCACATACGCTTCCACAAGTTTGAGTGTCTGCATCATACCGTGAATATGAGTGCGCTCCATGTGGTGAGATGCCTGAACGCCCTGACCAATCAGCGCATGGCGCACATTGTGGCCGCCGCGGATTGCAGCAGAAGCGTCGGAGCTGTATCTGCGGTAGCAGTCGACTGCGTAGTCAAGTCCGAGCTCTTTTGCCATCTCAATCAGTTTTGTCGTCAGGTCATAGTCATAAGGACCTGCACTGTCCTTTGCGACGATGCAGACCTTCTTCTCATCGCCCTCAAGATCATCTCCGACCGCTCCCATATCCACTGCAAGCATCTCGGTCACATCTTCCGGAATATAACTTGCGCCAAAACCGACTTCCTCATAATTTGTGAACAGCATCCGGATCTTTCCAACCGGATTTACTTTTCCATCATGGATCTCTTTGAGCAGGGTCAGAAGAACAGCCGTACTCGCCTTGTCGTCGAGGTGACGGGACTTGATATATCCGCTCTCACAGGCGACAAAACGCGGATCAAACGAGATATAATCTCCATTCTCGATTCCGAGTTCCCGCACTTCCTCTTTTGTATGTACATCCTCGTCAAGACGGACTCTCATGCAGTCATCCGTTCTCTTCTGTTCGCGACACTCCGGAAACACATGGACTGATGGCTCTGTCGTCAGGATCGTGCCCGTGTAGGAACGTCCATCGCGCGTGTGAACTGTGCAGTACTCGCCCTCAATGCTCTCCATCATATATCCGCCGACCGGAACGAGTTTTAAAGTTCCGTCATCCACGATCGTTCTTACCATCGCTCCGAGGGTGTCACAGTGTGCGGCGAGAAGACGATTTCCACCGTCCTTCGGATCTCCCTCATGGACATCCACAATCAACGCCCCTCTGCTTGTGTATTCTGCGTGAAATCCAAGATTTTCGACTTCCGCCTTCAGCCAACCCATAATCTCTCTCGTATATCCGGACGGACTTGGAATGTTCACCACACTTCTCAGCTTCTCCGTCATATAGTTTTTTGTCTCAAGTTCTGTCATTGTAATTCTTCTCCGTTTCCCAAAATAATTAAATCAATAATTGAATCGTCACAAATAAGTTTTTCATCTAACATTTTTTCGTTTCTGTCCCGAATAAACTTTTCTTAAAACAGTTTCCGTTCAACAATCCCAAACTGTATTTATCTGAATTTATTTATCAGAATCACAGCGCAGAGCAGCACTCAGGACTGCTTTTCCACAAGCACATAGACAATCGCAAGCGGAATTACACAGAGAATGGAGGATTTCAGTCCCATTCCCATCCACTTTGAAGCCGCGTAGGAAATCGCAATTCCCGTGTGGAAAGCGAGAAGCGTCAGACCAAAAATCGTTCCCTTCTCCTTATATTTCGGATCTCCACTGTTCCAGTAAAGACAGAACGAAGATACGGTCTGCTTCAGATTATTTGTGGAGAAGATCGTGGAACAGACATATCCGCAGGCTCCGGTAAATGAAGTCCACTGAAATGCTGTGATAAAAAATACCGGATAAAGTGAGAGCATCCCATTCATATCTGCCGGAAAAAATGCCAGCAGAATGCAAACCGGAATTTCAATGTACAGACAAATTTTTCTGACATTCCAGCTCGTTTTTGCCGGGATCAATGTCGCAATCGCCACTGCCAGCGCAAAAACCGCAACGCTTCCGAGACGAATCAGAACACTGAACATCTTTGCGTCCTCGAGATCCATCACCAGATGAATCAGATTTCCTGTCACTGCCGATCCAAAGATATCAAACCGGTTAAAGATCGCATATGCCCCCAGAAAACCGCCGACAAGTGCCATCAGGCAGTGCATCCAGAGGTCGAGCCGCATCCAGATGCTCTCCTTCTTTTCTTCCGCAGCAAGCACTTTCATCTGTTCCGCAGCTACTTTTTGCTGCCCTTTCTTCTGTTGTTCTCCCTTAGTTTCTGTTTCCATATTCCTTTGTGTCCTTCCCATTATTTCCTGTTTCCGTTATCTCTGTTTCCCGTACTCATCCTTTTCCAAACGTATTCCGGCTCCGCCTCTCTTCCAGTCTTCCACTATTACACATAAAGTACCACGTCCAGTCCGACTGGCCGGGCGTGGTACTCTGCGTTTTGGATTGAAGTAACGTAAGGCAAGTGTGTACAGATCGCCGAACTGTTTTATACTCCGCTATTTTATACTCCGCTGTTTTTCCGGCTTCCCGCAAACTTTGCGACTCCCTGCATCCAGATCTGTCCCTTGAATCTTCGACCGATCTTCGGCTCGCCGATCAGATCTTTCTTTGCGATTCCGACATGGAAAATCATGTCACTGCACTCGAGCGTCAGGTCATAAACGATCTCTTCCGTGACTCGATTTTTCTTCTCCTCAATCTTGCGGATTTCCCCGATCACCGAATACTGGTCGCACTCGATTCCGCTCGGCATAAAACTGGAATCCACAATCGAGTAGAGGTCCTCTTTCATCACTCTCTTGGAAATCTGAGAGTACATATCCATATCCTCGATCGTCAGTGTCTCCATCGCATTCTCATCGCCGTTCTTTGCCGCCTCAAGCAGATGATTCCGGTCTTTCGTCGCAACTTTCGCCATCTCAATCTGTTTTCTCGTCTTGTGAAGTGGAAGAAGAACTTTTCCCTCTATGGCAAGACCGGTCAGGCTGACTTCCTCCGTCCTTGTCGAGAGACGCCCTAAGTGGCGACAGCGATATTCAAAACAGTTATCCAGATAAAAAATCAGGGAAATTCCCACGCGGAATTCATCGAGAAGTCCCGCATAAGTCTCCTTCTCCGTGTGACGCTGAATCGAACAGTCTACTGTGGAAGACGGGTCAGAAGCAGTCAGATAAGGATAGTAAAATTCCCTCTTAAAAGTTCCATCCGGAGCAACCTCTCCGACCATGACGATTCCCATGCCCGGAGCAACCTCCGCACGAATCTCACAGAGATTTTCATCCTCATCAAGCTCCAGACACTGTCGCGTGGTTCCCTCTGCCAGTTTATCAAGAAGCTTCTCTATCTCTCTCTTCTTTCGGTAAGTGCTGAATCCCACACTTCTCAAAAATTTATGCATTCTCTCTCCTTATTTCAGCAATTCTTCCGCAACTGCCTGAACAAAAAACGATTCTGCCCGTACTACCATACTCGTTTTCATCTTTCCAGTCACGTCCGTCCTGCTTTCTAGTTCTTGAACCTTTTTGTTGAAGCGTTTTTAAGCATTTTTTTAAGCCCAACCTCCCCGGTTCCTATGCATTATACTCTATCCATCTTTCTTTTTCAATTCCAGAATATATCGGAAAATTCTTCCCATCACTCTGAGAAGAGTTTTCCGGCGTTGCAAAATCATGCAAAAAAATCTGGCAGAATTTTCTCACTCCACAGAGCAGCAAGAAAACAGCAAAAATGCCCTCCAAGACAGATCGAATCTGTCTTAGAGAGCACTCTTCGCTTTATCTCTCTCGAGATTTATAAATTTATGGATTTATGGATTTTGTGAGTTTTCGCAATTCTGTTTTCGAAAGTCAGGAGCCTGCCTTATACAATACCCTGTGCCAGCATAGCATCTGCAACCTTCTCGAAGCCGGCGATGTTTGCACCTGCAACGTAGTTGCCCGGAACACCGTAACGCTTTGCAGCATCATCAGCCTTTGCGAAGATATTTACCATGATGTCATGCAGCTTTGCATCGACTTCCTCGAAGGTCCAGGACAGTCTCTCGCTGTTCTGGGTCATCTCCAGAGCGGAAGTAGCTACACCACCTGCGTTTGCAGCCTTGCCCGGCATAAACAGCATACCGTTCTCTAAGAAGAAATCGGTTGCCTCTCTGGTGGACGGCATGTTTGCGCCCTCTGCAACTGCGAAGCATCCGTTTGCCTTCAGTGCCTTTGCATCGTCCAGATTCAGCTCGTTCTGGGTTGCACACGGAAGAGCGATGTCGCACGGAATTGTCCAGATGCCCTTGCCCTCGGTGTAAACTGCGGTCGGAACAGCCTCAGCGTACTCTTTGATACGTCCGCGGCGAACTTCCTTGATCTCCTTAACGATATCAAGCTTGATGCCATCCTTATCGTATACATAGCCGTTGGAATCGCTCAGTGCAACAACCTTTGCGCCCAGCTGCTGTGCCTTCTCGGTTGCGTAGATTGCTACGTTTCCGGAACCGGAAATAACAACAGTCTTGCCAGCCAGCTCTTTGTTGTTTGCCTTCAGCATCTCATTCAGAATATAAACCAGACCATAGCCGGTTGCCTGGGTTCTTGCAAGGGAACCGCCGTAGGTTAAGCCCTTACCGGTCAGAACACCCTCATACAGACCAGTCAGTCTCTTGTACTGGCCATACAGGTATCCGATCTCTCTTCCGCCTACACCGATATCGCCAGCCGGAACATCCTGATCTGCGCCGATGTACTTGTAAAGTTCGGTCATGAAGCTCTGGCAGAATGCCATAACCTCTCTGTCAGATTTGCCCTTCGGATCAAAGTTGGAACCACCCTTACCGCCACCGATCGGCAGTCCGGTCAGAGAGTTCTTGAAAGTCTGCTCAAATCCCAGGAATTTTAAGATGCCCTGGTTTACAGACGGGTGCAGACGCAGACCACCCTTGTACGGTCCGATTGCGCTGTTAAACTGAACACGGTATCCCTTGTTCACCTGAACCTGTCCCTTATCATCTACCCACGGCACACGGAAAGAGATAATACGCTCCGGCTCAACCAGACGCTCTAACAGAGCTGCCTTGCGGTATTTCTCCTCATTTGCATCAACTACCAGTCTCAGGGAATCCAGAACCTCTTTTACTGCCTGATGAAACTCTTTCTCTCCCGGATTCTGCTCCACCACTTTCGCATAGATCTCGTCTACATAAGACATGTTCATAACCCTCCTTCATCAATGATCCATCATTCCATTGATTGTTTGTTTTCTCGTATTGACTTTCACTTTTCATGGAATATTTCAAAACGGCTTTTGACCTATAAATAGGCAAAAAGGGACCCTGCCATCTGGCAGAGCCCCTTTGCTCCTGACGTTTGAAAAAAGTATACTACTTTAATTCGTTAAAGTCAAGAACGAAATTCGGAAAGTTTTTTCAGGTCGTCTGGAAAGTTTTTCCTGATAATATTTTATTTTCTTAATGATGCTTTATTTTTTATCGGGTCTTCTGCGCCTCAATCTGCTCCGCCAGATCATTTAAGTAAACCCAGCGGTCCATCTTTTCCTCAAGTTCAGCTTCTTTCTGTGCCTTTTCGGTCATCAGCTGATTGAGTTTTCCGTAATCCGTTGCCGCACCCGCAATCTGCGCGTCAAGCGCCTCGATCGCCTCCTCAAGCCCCGCGATGTCCTCCTCAATCGTCTCCCACTCTTTCTGTTCCTTGTAGGAGAATTTCAGCTTTTTCTGATGCGCACGCCCGTCCTGAGAGGATTTTGCAGCCGCACCACCATTCTCCGCCCCGGCGCAATCCGCGTTCTGGTTCCCCGAAGTATTCTGACTGCCTGCACGGTTTCCGGAAATACCACTCACCCCGCTGCCCTCGCTCTGCGCGAGTTTTCGCTGACAGGCTGCCTGATAATCCGTGAATCCGCCCTCGTACTGAACAACATTTCCATCGCCCTCAAACGCAAAAATGCGGCGCACAACGCGGTCAAGGAAATACCGGTCATGGGATACCGTAATCACGATTCCCTGAAAACTGTCGAGATAGTCCTCGAGAATCATCAGCGTGCGGATATCAAGGTCATTCGTCGGCTCGTCGAGAAGCAGGACATTCGGAGCACTCATCAGAATCCGAAGCAGATAAAGACGTCTGCGCTCACCGCCGGAGAGACGGGAAATCGTCGTGTACTGGACACTCGACGGGAAGAGGAAACGCTCAAGCATCTGGGATGCACTGATACTTCCGTCCTTCGTCTGCACATACTCGGCGACATTTCGGATATAGTCGATAACCTTGAGACTCACATCCATATCCTCATTCTCCTGAGAGAAATAGCCGAGTTTTACGGTCTGTCCAATCTCAATCGTTCCGGAATCCGGTTTTACCCAGCCCGCAATCATCTTCATCAATGTGGACTTTCCGCTTCCATTCGGTCCGATGATTCCGATGCGGTCATTTTTCAGAAAGACGTAGGTGAAATCGCGCATCAGCACCTTGTCACCATATGCCTTCGATAAATGCTCGATCTCCACAGTCGTCCGTCCAAGGCGGCTCGAAATCGACTCCATCTCAACCTGTCCGTCCGTAAGCTCCGGCGCTTCCTGATCGCGCAGTGCCTCATATCTCTGGATATGTGCCTTCTGCTTTGTCGAGCGCGCACGCGCTCCGCGCTGCATCCATGCAAGCTCCGTCCGGAGAATGCTCTGGCGCTTGCGCTCAGAGGCCGCAGCCATGTCGAGACGTTCCGCCTTCAGCTTCAGAAATCCCTCATAATTGCTCTGATAGCTGTAAAGTTTTCCCTTGTCCAACTCCACAATCCGGTTCGTCACGCTGTCGAGAAAATACCGGTCATGCGTGATCATCAGCAGGGCTCCGTGGAATTTCTTTAAATAATCCTCCAGCCAGTCTGCCATCTCACTGTCGAGATGGTTCGTCGGCTCATCGAGAATCAGAAGATCCGCGGTCGAGAGCAGAACACTTGTCAGCGCGACTCTCTTTCTCTGGCCTCCGGAAAGCGTCTCCACCTTCGCATCAAAATCATAGATTCCAAGTTTTGTGAGGATTGTCTTCGCACTCGCCTCAATCTCCTCCCTCGAGGTGAAATGGGGCTCGTTGCGGTTGTCTCTCACAATGCTGTCGAGAACGGAATCTCCCGGCGTAAACTGCGGAATCTGCGGAAGATAGCGGATGTAGAGATTTCTTCTGCGGATCACGCTTCCGTCATCCGGCTCCTCAAGACCTGCAACGATCTTTAAGAGCGTGGATTTTCCGGTTCCATTGATTCCGATCAGTCCGACTTTCTCGCCATCTCCGATACTGAAAGAAGTGTCATCAAAAAGCAGGCGCTCCGTATAGGATTTTGTTAAATGTTCAATCGTTATCAGACTCATTTTCTGTCTTAGTCATCCTTCTCTGTCACTGCAAATACGGTACGCTTTCTTGCCATCTCATCGCTCTCAAGATACTCGTCGTAAGAGGTGATCTTATCGATCAGCTGACCGTTTACGATCTCCATGATACGGTTTGCGGTCGTCTGTACGATCTGGTGGTCACGGGAGGAGAAGATCAGCACGCCCGGGAACTTCACAAGACCGGTATTCAGAGCAGTGATCGACTCCATGTCGAGATGGTCAGTCGGCTCGTCGAGCATCAGCACGTTTGCTCCGGAAATCATCAGCTTGGAAAGCATGCAGCGCACTTTCTCACCACCGGAGAGTACACGTACTTTCTTCACGCCGTCCTCACCTGCAAACAGCATACGTCCAAGGAATCCGCGCACATAGGTCACATCCTTCTCCGGAGAGTACTGGGTCAGCCAGTCCACAATCGTGTCATCGCTGTCAAACTCTGCGGTGTTGTCCTTCGGGAAATAGGACTGGGTTGTCGTCAGACCCCACTTATAGGAACCCTCATCCGGCTCCATCTCGCCTGCGAGGATCTGGAACAGAACAGTCTTTGCGCGCTCGTTCGGTCCAACGAGAGCAACCTTGTCCTCACGGTTCAGGGTAAAGGAAACATGGTCGAGAATCTTCTCGCCGTCGATCGTCTTGCACAGATCGGTCACAGTCAGAACCTCATTTCCGATCTCTCTTGCCGGACGGAAATCAATGTACGGATACTTACGGCTGGACGGACGGATCTCATCGAGCTGGATCTTCTCAAGAGCACGCTTTCTTGAAGTTGCCTGCTTGGACTTGGAAGCGTTTGCGGAGAATCGCTGAATGAACTCCTGCAGCTCTTTGATCTTCTCTTCCTTCTTACGGTTTGCCTCTTTCATCTGGCGAACCATCAACTGGCTGGACTCATACCAGAAATCATAGTTACCTGCGTAGAGCTGAATCTTACCGTAGTCGATATCTGCAATATTTGTGCAGACCTTGTTCAGGAAGTAACGGTCATGGGATACGACGATAACCGTGTTCTCAAAGTTGATCAGGAACTCCTCAAGCCAGGAGATTGCATCGAGATCCAGATGGTTCGTCGGCTCATCAAGGAGCAGAATGTCCGGGTTTCCGAACAGTGCCTGCGCAAGCAGAACCTTGACCTTGAGCGCACCGGTCAGATCCTTCATCAGCGTGTAGTGGAACTCCGTGTCAACGCCAAGACCATTCAGGAGGTTTGCCGCATCGGACTCTGCCTCCCAACCATTCATCTCTGCGAACTCACCCTCAAGCTCTGCTGCCTTGATGCCGTCCTCATCCGTGAAATCCGGCTTCATGTAAATGGCATCCTTCTCTTTCATAACCTCATAGAGTCGCTTGTTTCCCATGATTACGGTATCAAGCACCGGAAACTCATCGTACTTGAAGTGGTCCTGCTGAAGGAAGGAGAGACGCTGTCCCGGAGTGATCACCACATCTCCGCTCGTCGGCTCAAGCTGTCCGGAAAGAATCTTCAGGAATGTGGATTTTCCTGCACCGTTTGCTCCGATCATTCCGTAGCAGTTGCCCTCGGTAAATTTAATGTTTACGTCCTCAAACAATGCCTTCTTTCCAACTCGAAGGGTTACACCATTTGCACTTATCATCTTCTAACACCTTTCTTTTTTGAAATTTCTAATTCTGTGAACTGTTTCTTTGTTTACCCGTTTTCCGGTTCGTCAAACTGTATCATACGGCATTTTCAGTTCAGAAAATGTCTACCCATGTACAGCAACGTCAAAACCACTCTCCGCAAACGGAACTTTTTTCTGCACGCTGGTTTCTGTCCTGAAAAAAGGGGGATTCTCCGTCCCCCTTCTTCTGTATCATATTTATTTTACAGGAAAATATTGAATTTGCAAGCGTTTTTGCGGATTTTCCGTTACAGTATCACACGAAATACTTTATTCAGAAATTTCCCGCGCATAAAGGACTTTTTAGTGCTTGCGATGTAAGATAAAAAAACACACCAAGGTATGCATCAACAATGTTTGTCGAGTCTGTCTTGGGTGCTTGCGACGAAAGGCGAGAAAGTACAGACAAACCCGTGTGAGGCGTCGGTGTTTAGGCTGTGTCCTTTACAGCCTTATGCACCGCTACGCCCGAACCCGGAGCGAGAGCGTGTTTGTCTGACTTTACTCGCCGTCGGAGCACCCTGCCAAATTTACTCCTCCTCAAGCGCTTCCATCCATGACATAATTCCAAACTCCGCGTTTTTCGTCATCACATCTTCGAGTGCATTTAAGTTTTCCTCGGAGTGTTCCACCTCCCGGCAAAAACGGTGCACGAGATCAATTAACCAGTTCTCTACGCTGTCGGCAGTCTCTGCTTTCTCCGGCTCTGCCGCATCCGAAGAACGATCCGCTCTGTACTTCTCTCTCTGCGCCCAGACTGCCTGCGCCATATCCTCAAGAAGCATCGTACATGCAAGTGAGAACTTATACTTTCCGTAGGCATTCTCGTTGTAGACCGCCCCGCAGAAATAAGTGAAGACAAAATAGACCATCAGCTGTTCCAGAAACAGTTCCATGCGCTCTCCTGCCGCTGATGCAAGAAACTCTTTTCTCTGTCTCTCATACGCGGATTTTCCGTTCTCATAGAGTGTCTCTTTCATCTTTGTTCGATGCTCCGGCCAGTGGTGATGCAGCGGTTCAAGATTCTCAAGTTCCTCGTAGAGTGCAAGCATCAGTTCATAGCGAGAAGCGCCATCTGTCTTTTCAAATCCTGTCTTTTTCGAAGTTCTCTTTTTCTCGAAACTTTTCTGAAGAATCCCAGCACGGTCGCTCTTTCCAAAGCGCTCTAAAACTGCATCCACCTCATAAAGTTTTCCGTCGCGGATTCGGCGCTGAAGATCATGTGCAAGCGCCAGACCGAGCTTCATCCGCACAGGAGCGCGCAACGTCCGGTCTTGAAGAATTTCCAGAAGTCTTTCTCTCGCATCCGTCAGCTTTGTGTAAAGAAAGAAATCAAAGTCCTCATACGCATCCTCATTCTCCTCCCTCTCATCCTCTTTTGAGAGAAACCGAACAGTCTCCTTCGTTCCGAGCACAATTTTTGCCGCCTCCATGCAGGACATGCAGAGAGAATACTCTCTCACTCCGTCAAACTCCTCGATGTGGCGCGGATATGTCCGGCATGTCTTACAGAGAGAATCCGGTCCCATCTCCGTGTAGAGATCACAGAGATTCTCATCATTCAGAAGTGCACAGCGGTGATGATACTGGCTGAAAGAACCTTCTTTCCAGTTGATGGAATTGTGGAGCCTGTTTCCGAACGCTCCCTCCGCTTTTTCTGCTTTTTTGTATTTCTCCAGAGATTTTTTGTCAATCATAATCTCCCATCCGGCACAGCAGGTATCTTCGCACTCTGATGCCGTGCAGTGGAATTTTTTGTAATAATGAGGATATGTATAAAGCATGTTTCTTTCTCCCGCCCCTGTCTCTTTCTTGCTTATAAAAACGTGCCTGAAACCACTCCCCGGTCCCAGACACGTCTTCGCATTTTATTCGCTTCTTATTTGTTTCTCAGCTTTCGCTTCATTCTTAGACTTAAACGCCAAGCCTTACAGCATGTGCTTTCTCAGCTCTGCGCCATCCTGTGCGCTCAGATATGCCGGTGCTACATCAAATACCGTCTTGCAGCCGGTCTGACCTTCTTTGCTCATGCGATATGCTGCGCGGGCATATGCTGCCAGAACAGAGGAGGTGAACTCCGGATTGGAATCCAGCTTTAAGCTGTACTCGATCACATGATTGTTCTCATCGTTCCAGCCAGTGCTTCCGGTACGGATTACAAAACCGCCGTGCGGGATACCTGCATGGTCGCGCTGAAGCTCTTCCTCGCTGATGAAGTGAACGGTAGTATCGTAATCGGCAAAATAGTTCGGCATCGTTACGATCTCTTCCTCGATCTTCTTTAAGTCTGCGCCCTCTTCTGCGACAACGAAGCACTCACGGGTGTGCTTTTCTCTGGTTGTCAGCTCCGGATTCTTGCCGCTGCGGACTGCCTCAAGTGCGCTCTCAACCGGGATCGTGTACTGTCTTGCATCCTTTACGCCATCAATGCGGCGGATTGCGTCAGAGTGACCCTGGCTTACACCCTTACCCCAGAACGTGTAGTCATGTCCACCCGGAAGGATGCAGTTTGCATACAGACGATTTAAGGAGAACATACCCGGATCCCAGCCTACGGAAATCATTCCGACATGTCCGCTCTTCTTTGCTGCCTCATCAACAGCTGCAAAGTGCTCCGGAATTCTTGCATGGGTATCAAAGCTGTCCACTACGTTGAAGTACTCAGCCAGCTTCGGGGTCTGAACCGGAAGATCGGTTGCACTTCCGCCGCAGAGAATCATGACATCGATCTCATCCTTCCACTTCGGAGCATCCTCTGCTGCACATACCTTAGCACCCTCGGTGAGGATTTTCACACCCTCCGGGTTACGTCTCGTAAATACTGCCTTTAACTCCAGATCCGGGTTGTGCTTGATTGCGCACTCAACGCCTTTTCCAAGGTTGCCATATCCAAAAATACCAATTCTGATTGCCACTGTCTTATCCTCCTCAAATATTTTGTCAAATATTCTTTTTCGTACTTCTGCCCTTTCAGATTCTGCTCATCTTCTGCTCATCGTTTTTTATTTTCCAGAAATACACGCTTTATTATAATAGAACTTTAACGCAAAAACAAGATGCCACCTGCACAGCGGCATCTTGTTTTTTTAGGATTTTTTTCAATAATTTGAAATCTACTTGAGCATCTCTCCATATCGTCCGAGGAAGCTTCTCGTTCTCTCATTGTCAGAGGCAAACACCTGCTCCGGTTTTCCCTCCTCGACAATCACACCTCCCGCCATGAAAATCACGCGGTCAGAAATATCTCTCGCAAATGCCATCTCATGGGTGACAATAACCATCGCGATGTGGAGATCTGCCAGAGACTTGATAACTTTGAGCACCTCTCCGGTCAGCTCCGGATCAAGGGCGGAAGTCGGCTCATCAAAGAAGAGAATCTTCGGGTTCAGCGCAAGTGCACGGGCAATCGCCACACGCTGACACTGTCCGCCCGAAAGCTGGCACGGATAGGCGTCTGCCTTGTCCGCAAGCCCCATTTTTTTGAGGAGCTCCATCGCTGTCTTTCTGACTTCCTCCTTGTCGCGCTTCTGCACACTGATCGGCGCATCCATGACATTTTTCAGCACAGAGAAATGCGGGAAAAGATTGAAGTTCTGGAATACCAGACCGTAGTTTTCCTGAATTTTTCTCAGTTCCTTCTTCGGCGCATATACCACATTTCCATTCGCATCATTCCACGCTGCTTTCTGTCCGAGATAGATCAGTTCTCCGCAGTCCATCGTCTCAAGCATGGTTGCACATCTCAGCAGGGTGGATTTTCCGGAACCCGACGGTCCGATCACAGAGACAATCTCACCCTCTCCGACAGAAAGCGAGATGTCTTTGATGACATCGAGATCGCCAAAGGATTTTTTTACATTTTTCATTTCCAGTAAATTCATAATATCCGATATCCTCCGCCTACTGATAATACGAGAGCCGCTTTTCGATATACTCCATTGCGACTGCCACAATCAGGTTGAATACATAGTAAAATACACCGGCTGCCACAAACGGCATCAGGCTTGTCTGTGAAGATGCAAGCGCCTTTGCGATCGCAAACATCTCAAGTACACTGATCGAGAACGCCAGAGACGTATCCTTGACCAGAGTGATGACCTCATTCGTGATCGACGGCAGAATCCGTTTCATCACCTGAGGAAGAATGATCTTGAAGAAGGTCTGACTCTTGCTGTATCCAAGAATCTTTGCCGCCTCATACTGTCCTGCCGGCATCGACTGGATTCCGCTTCGATAAATCTCTGCGAAATATGCGGCATAGTTGATGATAAATCCGATGAATGCCGCCCACAGACGGTATCCATTTCCAATCTTAATTCCGAACAGGTAGTACGGTCCAAAGTAAACTACCATCAGCTGAAGCATCAGCGGGGTTCCGCGCATCACGGAAATATACGCTTTGACAATTCCCTGAATCACGCGGTTTTTCGACATTCTGCCAAACGAAATCAGAAGTCCCAGGGGCAGAGAGAAGACCAGTGTCACCACAAATATCTGTGTACTGACCAGCATTCCTCCGGCTAACTGCGAAAACATCGTATTCCATTGCATATCTATCTCTCTGCTCCTTTTCCTTTTAAAACTCTTTCACTTTTTTATTTTGCGATCGTCGTAACGTCACGACCAAACCACTGGTTGGAGATCTCCTCCATCTTTCCGTCCTTTGCCATCTCCTCAAGAGTACTCTGAACTTTATCTCTCAGCTCCTCATTGCCCTTCTTAAAGCCGATTCCGTACTCCTCAGATGCCAGATCCTCGTCAAGAATCTTGAACTTGCTTCCGTCGTCTCTCTGCTCAATCTGGTATCCAGCAACGATGACATCCATTGCGATCGCATCGACTGCGCCCATCTCAAGATCCATAAATGCAGTATTGTAATCCGGGGTAGTCTGAAGGGTTCCGAATGTGGAAGAAAGCTCGGTGTTGTCTTTCAGTGCTGCCTCTGCGGAGGAATCTGCCTGAACCTCAACGATCTTGCCTGCCAGATCGGACAGCTTCTCAATGCCGGAATCTGCATTCACAACAACAACCTGAGAGTTGTTCATATACGGCTCACTCCAGGTGTAAGCGTCCTCTCTTCCGTTCATCGTAAATCCATTCCAGATACAGTCAATCGTTCCGGAATTCAGCTCCATATCCTTGGAATCCCAGGCGATCGGCTGCGGAACAAATTCCAGATTCAGGCGGGATGCCACTTCTTTTGCAAGATCCAGATCAAATCCGGTGTACTGTCCGTCATCTCCGACAAAGCCCATCGGCGGAAAATCCTGATCAAATCCTACGATAAATTTGCCTTCGTGATCGCCTGCTGCCTCACTGCTCTCTGCTTTTGACTCTGCGGAAGTCTCCTCTGCCTTGCTCTCCGCCGTCGTCTCCTCAGCTTTGGTCTCTGCTGCTGTCGTAGCATCTGCCTTTGAGCCGCCACATCCAGCTAAAGATGCTGCCATCACTCCTGCCATCATCAGGCTTACCATTCTCTTTTTCATAATTTTCCTCCTCTTTCCGAATGTATTTCTACATTCTGCGGATCGCACATCATTTGGCTTTTCTCCGTTTTTCTCTTTCTCGAAATGCCAGACAATCTGAAATCCGGTGCCGTTCTTTTCGCTCACGTTACCATATTAGCATGCTAAAGTGATTCTGTCTATCCTTTTTTCTCAAAGAAGCGCTAAAACCAACAGAAAATCGCCAGCACCGGCATTTACCGGAACTGGCGATCTTTTAAACCTAATTACTATTTTTCTTTTTCTGCACCTTGGTTTCCGACTGTTCTGAAATTTCCGAAGGTGAACTACCCCGACTTAAAAGTTTCTAGCGTTTGAAATTTTATACTTCCTCAGTCTCCTTGGATTCCCGGGCAATCTCCGTCTCAGCTTCCTTCCCATATTTCGTATCCTCTTCGGTAACTTCTACGGCATCTGCTTTGTCTGCATTGTTCTCCTCGTCGTTGCTCTCTTCCGAATCCTTTGCCTGATCTGGATCTGTATCCTCTACGTCATCTGCCTGATTGCTCTGATCATCCCGATCATCTGAAACGGTTTCATCATCAAAGATTTCATCGTCTGTATCTTCAATCTCATCATCTGCCACATCTGCATCCTCAGTTACATCTGTGCTGTCTTCCTTCTCCTGATCCTCAGTCTTTTCATTCTGATTCTCATTCTTAGAAGTATCTGCGATGATCTCGTCCTCAGAAGTGATCTCCTCTGCATCTGCAACAGTTGTTTCCGTGGTGCTGATCTCCTCTGCATCTGCCGGCTCCTCGGTCAGCTTTCCGTCCTTCGTGATCCAGAGTGTCAGATCCTTATAACCCTCAGCACAGATTACTACTTCGTTGACATCCTCGTTAAAGCTCTCACCACCGAGTTTCACATTTCCATCAGTCAGTGCCAGGGAGTAATGCTTATCTCCCCATACCATTCCCTGCTCATAGGCATCTCCATTTACGGTAACCTCGGTGATTGCATTCATCCAATCATCATTGCCCATTCCAAAACTCAACGTGTAATCACCACCAAAGAAACTCTTTTCTACGCTCTTTACTTCTGCCGGCTCGAGCTTTCCGTCCTCGTCCCCGATCTCTCCGTTATCGCCATTGTCATCGGAATCTGCAAGGCTTCCGTCCTTATTGACACTTACAGTCAGATCCTCGTAACCCTCAGCACAGATCACTATCTCATTGACATCCTCAGTGAATCCCTGATTTCCGAGCTTGATTTTTCCATCGGTTACTGCCAGAGAATAGCTCTTATTGTTCCATACATAACCGAGATCATAGGTCTCACCATTTACGGTAACTTCCGTGATTGCATTCATCCAGTCGTCATTTCCCATTCCAAAGATCAGCTCGTAATCGCCAAAGAAGTCTTTCTCTGCGCTCTTTACAACTGCCGGTGCAAGCTCGTCAATTTCGCTGTCCTCATCGACAATCGTGCCGTCTTTCTGAACTTTCAGGATCAGGTTCTTGTAACCCTCAGCACAGATCACTATCTCATTGATATCCTCCGTAAATTCTGCACCGCCAAGAGAAATTCTGCCATCGGTTATAGACAGAGAGTAGCTCGTATTATTGTATACAAATCCCTTCTCATAAATCTTGCCATTTACGCTGATCTCCGTGATTGCATTCATCCAGTCGTCATTTCCCATTCCGAACGTCAGGGAATAGTCACCAAAGAAATCTTTCTCTGCCTTCTGAAGCTTTGCCGGCTCGAGGTCTTCTCCGCCAATCTCACTGTCATCCTCTTTCACGTTGAAGGAAATCTCCTGCGCCTCGTAGTACTCCGCATAGATTTTCAGGCTATAAGCCCCCGCCTCAGTAAACAGATCTTTTCCGAGTGTCAGGACATTTCCGGAAACCTCATATCCAACTTTCTCGTAAACGCTCTCCTGACCATCCGGCAGAACAGTTTTCACAGTTCCATCCGGTCTTGTCAGCTCTACCTTGTTGATGTAGCGGAAGAAATCACCACTCTCATCTGCGGTTGTAACCTCAACCTCATTTCCGGTCTTGAGATCGTCTGCAATGCTCAGAGTTGCATCTGCAACCGTCTTTGCAACATTGACATTTGCGATGTTGTCCTTGTACCCATCCATCTTTACAGTGAAGGTATTCTTTCCAAGGTTGAATACGGATGCATCAAAAATCAGCTGATTGCCCTCCACGCGATACTTCTCAGAGGAGAGTGCCTGGTAGCTCACGCCATTGACAAAGATCTTAGCGTTCTCCATCAGCAGCTCCATGTAAGTCTCATCTGCACATGCAAAACGTACTTCGCTGTTCTCCTTTACCTCGTTCAGAGTCTCGCCGTTCTCATTCACCAGAGTCAGAACCGGAGCCTCCTTGCCAAGATAGGAACCATTCGTCTGAATCTCACCGAGCAGGTTATCCTCCATGACTTCTTTGACCGCGTACGGGCGATTCGGTGTTGTCACGGCATTGCCACTCTTGACATAATCCGCAAAAGTCAGATATCTGCCTGCAACCTTTGCCTCCTCGACTGCATTTCGATAATCGATAAAGCTATAAAATTCTCCATTGCTGTCAAGAACGGCATCGTATCCAGACATATCACTAAGCCAGCGGTCCGCAATCGCAGACGCATACTCATTGTCCACGCCAAGCTCATCGAGAAGCAAAGCATTTGCAAGCAGGTCTGCATCAAACAGAAGATCTGCGGACATCGTGTCGCTTCCGCCGTCAGATGCATCGCCGCTGCTGCTTCCGCCACCACCGGTTGTCGCACTCGACATCATATCGATTCCATACAGATCGTCATCTGCACTGCTGCTTTCCATACTACCAACCTGGAAAGTTGTGCTCACATTCTTGAAACCATCTGCATAGATCGTCAGCGTGTACAGACCGTTATCCGGAATATTGTCTCTTCCATTCTCTGCCGTCACATCGTTATAGAGAACAAAGCTGTCGCCGATCAGATACCAGTCGGTAATCTTCTCGAGCTCTCTCGTCGTGCCGTCCGGAGCCGTGAGCTCCACGCGGTAAATCGGCATCGTCACTCCGTAAGTCATGTTCTCCATCTTGAAGTGTACGTTCTGACCACTCTTGATGGAACCTGCCTCAGCAAGCTTCATCGACGGAGCCGTTCCGTTCACTACATGGATCGGAAACAGAGTGCTCTTCCCGCCGGAACGAATTCTCAGATAGTAACGACCGTTGGAATAGAAGTTTGACTGACCAAGCGGAACAACGATCTGACCAACCTCATTTCCATTGTGATCTGCCAGTTTCTTTTCATAATTTAAGTTGTCATTCAACGTGCTGTTGTTGCCGTTGTCTGCGACAAGATCAACATCGCTGATCGCATCAAACCACTGCTTGTCTGCCTCTGTGGTATAGTTGAACATGATGACTGCCTGTCCGCCTACACCATAGAAATTGCTTTCATCTTCCGTCAGCTCTGCATCCGGGGAATAGAACGGAATTGCGTTTGACTTCTGACCCAGAGAGAAAGTGGTCTTTGTCGGATGTACACGCACATTTCCATCCTCATCGTAGTTAGTCAAATGATAGTCCCACACGTATACAGAACCGTGCGCAAGAAAACTTGCCGGCGCCGTGTTTTTATTCTCCACATGAGGTGCCGTCGGTGCCAGATTATCACTCAGGCGGACTACCTGAGTTGTGCCATCCTCAGCGACAACAGACAGCGAACCTGGATACAGATCCGTCAGTTCCCACTTTACGAAAGTTCCCTCATCATCTACCTTGCTGAATGCACTCGTCACATCAACGCCGTCCACAAGAATCTTGCAGTTGTCCAGAGAATATCCCTTCGCAAATGCAACGGTCACATACTGACTCCATCCAAGATCAATCAGCTTCGTCTGGCTCTCCACAACAAGTGCGGTTTCCTCCGGCTGTTCCGGATTGCTTGGCTGATCCGGTTCACCCGGAGTTACCGTTCCATCATCCTTCTTGTCCCCCTTATCGCTGGAAGAACCATTATTTGATCCATTATTGGAACCATTGCCATTATTGTTGTTATCGCCGGCGTTGTCGCCGCCGTTATTATTGTCATCGGTATTATCTGCGCCATTTGACGTATTGTCACCGGTTGTTCCGGAATTGGAGCTTCCGCCTGAACTGCTGGAGCTACCGCCTGAGCTGCTGCTTCCTGAACCACCTGAACTTTTAGAACCACTGCTAGAACCGCCAGAAGTCGTTCCGGTCTGCATCGGTGCAGAGTATGGGATTCCTGCCTCATTCACCCATGCACCGTCTGCGTTTACCTGATAGCCATCCGGGGTTGTCTGGTTTGCCAGCATCTGACCATTCGCATTCATGTAATACCAACGTCCATTCACAGCCGCCCAACCTGTTACCATTGCTCCATCAGTGCCAAGATAGTACCAAATTTTCGTCTCCTGATCCTGATACCAGCCAGTCAGCATCTTACCATTCGCATCAAAGCGGTACCATTTGCCCTGGCATAAAAGCCACTCATTCTGTACAAGTCCCTGTCCCAGCCGATAGCTCCACTCGCCGGTCTGCGCAGATTTCTCCCATCTTCCTGTATTATCTGCCACTGCTGCCAGAGAAGAGATATTTGTCACTGACAGAGAAAACATCAGCGCTGCTGCCATGCCTGTAAAACCCTTTTTCTTCACAATAAACCTCCTGAGTCCTTTTTATATTTTGAACGAACAGTTTTCCCGATTTTTCTCGAATGAATCCGACCTGTATCTTGTCATTTTGTATCAAAAAGAAGCCAAAATTTTTATCATTACGGCACACATATTCGAGAATTGTTCACACAATTTTCACAGATTTCATCATAGCAAAGCACTCTCTCCGTTTCAAGATCGATATTGAGAATCATTTTCATCAATGTGAGACTTTTTCTCAACAATGCAAAAAGGAGACGTTATCCTGAAATTCAGGACACGTCTCCCTCTCACTGTTATTTATATTTTTTTCTCAATCCCCTCAGAATTCTCCTGAAAATTTTTTTCATTTCCAATCAAATTTTCATTTTATTTTTCCAAACAGATCTATGCAAGCTGTTTGAGAACCCAGTCGACATCTTTCGTCGTTTTGAGCTGTTCGAGACGCTCCGGATCCTCAAGCAAGGTGCAGAGATTACTCAGAATCTCCAGATGCTCATCGCCGATTCCGGCAATTCCGAACACAAGCTGTGCCTTCTCAGCTCCGAAGTCAACGCCCTCCGGATACTGCAGGAATACGATACCCGTTTTCTTTACGGTTCCCTTCGCCTGTGTGGTTCCGTGAGGGATTGCGACACCCATGCCGATGTAAGTCGACACGAGACGTTCTCTCTCCTGCATGGCTTCCACATAGGTTCCATCTACATAGCCGAGCTTCTCAAGCAGTTCTCCTGCCGCCTGGATCGCCTCTTCCTTCGTCACCGGTTTCTGTCCCAGCTTGATTCCGTCTGCAATGATGATTGACGGACGCTCCACAGCCTTGCCCTTATCCTCAGCTGTCTTGCCTGCTGGAGCAGATGCACTTATAGTCTCACTTGCAGTCTCATTTTCATTTTCTGTTGCATTTTTTACAGGCTCAGCCTTTTTTGTAAGCTGTGCATAGAGCTCATCAAGCGCCGGATCTGCAAGGAAATTTCCGATGGTGATGAGTTTTGCCTGAGGCGCAGACTTTCTTGCACGCTCTGCGAGTGTTGTCTGCACAACCGCGATATCACAGTCCGCCGGAATATTATCCACGGAAGTGTTGGACACGGAAATGTCCGGGCGCTCTGCCTTGATGCGGTTGCGGAACTTGGTCGCTCCCATTGCGGAAGATCCCATTCCGGCATCACACGCAAAGATAATTTTTCTGACTTTCTCTGTATTCTCAATCTTGTCAGACATTCCAGAATTTGCAGCTGCCGTCTCCCCTTTGGCCTCTGCCTTCATCGATGCCATCTCACTCTGTGCTGCCTCAAGACTCTTTCCACCTGCAAGCTTTACAATCGGCGCTGCAGCTGCAAACGAAATTCCGGTAGAAATCAGGACTCCGATAATCACCTTGATCAGATCACTTCCCGGCGTCATCATCAGATAGGCGATGATTGAGCCCGGAGAAGCCGGTCCCACAAGACCGCAACCAGTCATATTGAACCAGAAAATTCCTGCCACACTGCCTAAAATAGGTGCAATTAATACAAGTGGGTTCATCAGAATATACGGGAAGTAAATCTCATGAATTCCACCGAGCAGATGAATGATTACTGCACCCGGAACAGAATCCTTTGTCGTCTTATCCTTGCAGAAGAAGAGGTAAGCGAGAAGAACTCCAAGACCCGGACCCGGATTCGGCTCCAGCATATACATGATGGATTTCCCGGTCTCAGCTGCCTGTGCCGTTGCAATCGGTGTAAAGATACCGTGATTGATCGCATTATTCAGGAATAAAACCTTTGCAGGTTCGATAAAGATTGCCACCAGAGGAAGCAGACTGTTCTGAACCAGAACATTGACACCGGCAGAAAGAACCATGAGAATTCCGCTCATCACCGGTCCGATAATTGTGTAGCCAAGCATTGCAAGGATCATACCGATGATTCCAACTGAGAAGTTGTTGATCAGCATCTCAAATCCTGCCGGCATATGGCCATCCATTGCCTCATCAAACTTTTTCACGCAGAAGCCAGCCAACGGTCCCATAACCATCGCTGCCATCAGCATTGTAATACTTGTGTTGCTCATGATTGCTCCGATCACGGCGATTGCCCCCGCAACACGTCCGCGATCACCGCCGATCATTCTTCCTCCGGTCGATGCAATCAGCACCGGAATCAGATAGGTCAGCATCGGACCAACCATGCTGTTAAACCCCTCATTCGGCATCCAGCCCGTATCAATAAACAGAGCTGCAAGAAATCCGAATGCAATCAGTGCGCCGATATTCGGCATCACCATACCCGACAGAAACTTACCGAATTTCTGTACATTATTTTTCACGAAAACCCCTCCTCCATTTTTTCTCAATGGGGAATGGATCAACTGTCCTATAATACTGTAACGCCGTTCTTTCTGCATTCTGCTAGAAATTCATCCGGCAGTTTTCCATCCGATACAACGATGTCGATTTCCTTCAGTCCGCAAATAGAGAAACTGCTTTTCACATCAATTTTTGAGGAATCCATCATCACAATGACCTGATCCGCCTGACGGATCGCCGTCTGCTTCAAGATTGCCTCATCACTGATGCCACAGGTAAAACCTGACTGGGGATGATAGCCCGTCACTCCCAGAAATGCCTGATAAAAATTGACCCTCTCAAGCTCCCGAATCGCAGAAATTCCACACACACTCTGGCTGTAACGGTTGAGTTTCCCCCCTGGAATCATCACCGTCGGACTGGAAAGTTTTGCCAGTTCCGTCGCACAGCTGAGACCTGTCGTGTAAATCAGGCTGGACTGATCCGGAAACTTTCCCGCAAACATCGTTGCCGTACTTCCGGAATCGAGAAAAATCGTCGTGTCCGGATGAATCAGGCCAAGCGCCTTCTCTGCTATTTTCTGTTTTTCTGGAATATTCCGCACTGCTTTCCGGTTCAGATCATCATCTGTTCCGATGAGCACCTGCACGGATCTTGCGCCCCCGTGTACACGGAGGATTTTCTGTTCCTCATCGAGGAATTTCAGATCCGTGCGCAGCGTCATCTCGGATACATGCGGAAATGCTTTTTTTATCTGGGAAAAACTGACTGTGCCGTTTTCATTGATCAGTTGAACAATCGCATCTCTGCGCATTTCCATTGAATCCATATATAATTTCTCCTGTCTGTGTCAGAATCACAGACAGGATTCTGACACGAATTAATTCTGGGTGAAGTGAGACAGCAGATACTCCTCTGCCTCCGGGCACCACAGACCCTTATGTGCATCTACAATGTCTGCAAGCTCGATGAAGCGGGAATCGTTCTCTTTCTCTCCCTTTGCGCGCAGATCTGTCAGTGCAGTCAGCGGCAGCTCCAAATGGGTGTAGATCAGCTTCTTTCCGCCCGGGATCTTAGGAAGATTCAGAGTGGTATCTGCTGCTGCATCCAGACCTCCGATATGGGTTACCATAACAGCCGGATCGATGCGTCCCTCTGCGGTCAGCTTCAGGGACTCTACCATATCTGCGGTATTTCCACCGGTTGTTCCCATAACATGAGTGGAATTGTAATGAACATCGTAGAAGTTCATTGTGGAGCTGAAGTTCTTGTCGGTCGGGCCTGCAAAGAAGTTTAAGCAGCCGTCACGTCCGAGAATGGCGCTGGACTGGGTCACTACGGATGCAACCGGTGCATAGCACAGAACATCATCATAACCGGTACCACCGGAAATCTTTAACAGTTCTGCAACCGGATCCTCGTAATTTCCGGTATTTACAAAGTGAAGCTCAATTCCTTCCTCCTTTGCAACTTCTGCCGGCGGGAACAGCTCTGCTGCACGGTCAAGACGCTCCTGGTTCAGATCGGTCACAACAACCATCGACGGACGGCGGTCGCAGTGAAGTGCATAGGTCAGAGCGCCAAGTCCCATCGGGCCTGCACCTGCCATAATTGCCAGCTTTCCGCCTTCCTTGATTCCCATGAAATGCTCATAGACACCCATCTGAGTGTGGTAAGCAGCGTGGAAAGCTCCGATGCTGCAGGACATCGGCTCTGCGAGGGATGCCTCGTAATATGCACGGCCCTTGTACTCGAGCAGACAGCCAAGCTCCATAACCTCAGCCGGGATGACACAGTAAGTTGTGTCTCCGCCGAAGAACTCGTAAGAGTAGCCCGGGCTCCACATCGTTCCCTTGTAGTTTAATGCCGGCTGAAGAGTAAATTTCATGCCTGGCTTGAAGGTATCCTGATGATTCTTGCCGACCTTTACGATATCACCTGCAAACTCATGTCCCATGATTGCCGGATGCTCTGCAACGTCCGGATGAACACGCTTGTGTCCGGTTCCGAGAATTGCGCACTTGTAAGTGGACATACAGATACTATCAGAAACTACCTTAACGAGAATCTCGTCATCTGTGATCTCCGGAAGTTCAAATTCCTCCAGTCTCAGATCATTTGCTGCGTGAAGTCTTACGCCTCTTGCTTTCATAATAAAACTCCTTTCTATCTTAATGAACTTTTCCCCGATTTGCAATCCTGCAATTCTGTTTGTGTTGATTTCTTTTTTCGTTTCTCTATTATTTCTTCAAAACTTTTAATCTTGAAATTTTCAGATCAAAGTACGGAACGTTACCTTCGGAATCAGAGATTCGATCACTTCATACTCTGCTGCCTGCGTTCCGCTGCACATCACATTTGCTCCTCCGGTCGCCGTCGAGAGACGAACCGTGTCTTCAAGACTGCTTCCCTTCTCCTCGGCAAATGCAAGTGCTGCAACAACGCTGTCCCCTGCTCCGACCGTACTTCCGACCGGAACTTTAAGTCCCTCTGCATAGATCGTCTTCTCTTTCGTCACATACAGAGCTCCGTCGCCTCCCATCGAAACGACAACTTTCTCAATTCCGTATTCCTGCATCAGCTTCTTCGCTTCCGCCTCAAGCTCCTCCACCGTCTCGAGTGTACGTCCGGCAAATCTTGAGAGCTCATGGTTATTTGGCTTTACCAGATACGGAGAAGCCTTAACTCCTGTTGCAAACAGGGCTCCGTCTGCATCGAGAATGACTTTTGCACCTTTCTCCCGGCACGCTTTTGTCCACACATAGTAGGTATCTTCCGGAGATCCCTTCGGCATGCTTCCGGAGATCACAACAATGTCTCCCGCTGAAATCTTTTCCAGAAGATCATCGAGCAGAGCATCCAGAATCTCTTTGGAAACCGTAACTCCCGGCTCATTGATATCGGTATTTGTGTGATTTACCGGATCGATCACCTTCATATTGGTTCTCGTCTCGCCCTCGACGAAACAGAAGTCTGTGTCAAGTCCCATGCGCTTGAGTGCTGTCTGAATGCTGCGACCGGTATCTCCCCCGAGGATTCCGATTGCAATACTCTTTCCGCCCAGCTTATCGATCACTTTCGAAACGTTGATTCCCTTTCCGCCCGGATCTGTCCGCATCGTGGTAATTCGATTGACGCTGTCCACCGTCAGAGAAGGAATCTCAACGGTTTTGTCCAAAGCCGGATTCAAAGTCACCGTATAGATCATTGTAAACCTCCCGCACTTTTGTTTTAACAGTTGTTAATTGTTGTTTCAACATCTTGTATCTTTAGAATATCACATTTTTTCCAAAAGTCAACTGTTATTTTAAAAACAATCTATTTAATTTTTACATGATTCTGCTTTTGTTTCAACACCGCGCATTGTAAAAACCAACAATCCCATACAAATACAGCAGCCGACGCTTGAATAATTACAAGAAATCACCGGATACACCGTTCCCCGTCATCAGATCTGTCTCTGGCTTGTCCTAAAATATATAAAAAGAAAAAGAGAGAAAACCTCCGCGCACAGAGGCACCTCTCTCTTTTTCCTGTCTATATCTTCTTTTTTGTATTTTCGATCAGAAATTCTCCCACACGGTTTTCTCCGAAATCTCCAGCAAACAAAGTCACATAAAATTTGTATGAATTGTCTTACAGATCTTTTCACAGACTTCCTGCAGTTTCTGGGCGCGGTCTCCGAAAATTCGGATCACCGTATCCCCATACGCAGTCACGCTGAGTCCTCCGCAGATCTCCAGGTCGTTCTCAATTTTTTCCCGGATACAGGTTCTGATCTCCTCATCCACTGCTTCATTCATGCCAAACAGAAGCAGGTTGGCGAGATGGGAATGTCCCTCAAACATTCCGACCGCCTCCATCTCATAGCGGTTCGGATCAAACCGGCAGTTTTCGCGGTAAACCAGTTTTCCTTTCCGTCTGACCAGAATTCTCGCATCGTATCTGCGGTAGGCAAAGCGCTCTCCACTTGCACTTCGCCCGCAAGAGAGAATTTCCTGATAAATCATCCTGCTCTGCGCGCTTTCAAGATCAATTTCTGTCCTGCTCCGAAAATCCGACTGTGCAAACGGAATTACCGGAAGCGGGCGATAGATCAGCGTTGAGTCGTCCGCAACCCGGATCTGCGTTTCGCGTTTTGCGTATCCTCCATTCATCTTGTGGATTTTCTCAAATGACTGGGAAGTACACTCCATCACTGCGCCCGGTTCTGTCTCAAGCTCGATCTGCTGAGTATCCCCCTCCATGATTCCGGCGGACACAGCGAGAATCATCACCTCAATGCTTCCATCCTCCCGCTTAAATGGCGAGAGCACTTTGTACGGGGCGGTAAAACGCATTTCTTTCAGATACGTCTCTGCATGATCAGGCTGATCGCCTCGCTCTGAGACAGATGCCATCAGATGCAGGGTGGAAGTTCGCCCAAATGGATTTTCTTTCATCAGATTTCGCCGCCTCCTTGCTTTCTCTGGTTTGCACGTTTCCTTTTATGGCTCTATTCTTCTGCTTACTTCTTATGCTTTCCTGTTTTTCTTACTTTGCGTCTTCTAAGAGTACACTTCGCTTGATCCAGCGCACAACCTCATCCACACCTTGATCTCCGCGGATATTTGTAAATAAGAAAGGTCTCTCTCCTCTCATCTTTTTCGAATCTCTCTCCATGACCTCAAGGCTTGCACCGACCATCGGTGCGAGATCAATCTTATTGATCACAAGCAGATCGGATCGCGTGATTCCCGGACCTCCTTTTCTCGGAATCTTGTCTCCCTCTGCGACATCAATGACAAAGATCGTTGCATCCGCAAGTTCCGGGCTGAATGTCGCGGAGAGGTTATCTCCGCCGCTCTCGATAAAAATGATCTGAATATCAGGGAAACGGCTCATCATCTCATCAACCGCCTCAAGATTCATGGAAGCATCCTCGCGGATTGCGGTGTGTGGACAGCCACCGGTCTCCACACCGATGATGCGCTCTTTTGGCATGATACTGTTCTTGCAGAGAAATTCCGCATCTTCTTTCGTATAAATATCATTGGTGATGACACCGATGCTGTATTCCTGCGCCATTTTTCTCGTCAGTATCTCAATCAATGCTGTCTTGCCAGATCCAACCGGACCTGCAACTCCGATTTTTACGTAAGACATTTCTCATCCCTCCTCATTCTCTTAAATGACTCCTCCAGATTCTCTTGTTCTGCCTTTTCCAATTTTCAATAAATTTAAATCTATTCTATTTTTCTCAAATGACTCCGGCTCCTCCGGCGGGTAAAGTCATGCAAACACGCTCTCGCTCCGGGTTCAGCGTAGCGGTGCATAAGGTTGCAAAATACGCAACCTAAACACCGACGCTTCACACGGGTTTGCCTGCACTTTCCCGCCCTCCGTCGCCTTAACTCTACAAACTATTCTTACTCTCATACAAATTTCTATCAAAATCGCAGAGTACCACGCCTGACCAACCGGATCAGACGTGGGTGAATGCGTAATGATCTTAAAATATTTTAAATCATTTATTTTTTTGATTATTGATATATTCTTTTACCGCAGTACTCGTT
>NZ_JBNMIC010000003.1:0-126136 GCF_050873065.1 Brotaphodocola sp. | reverse complement strand
GATTAAGGGGGATAAAGCCATGATGATTCGAGATATGTTTGCGGATGACATCAACCGCAAAATCAATGGTGTTATTAAAGTTGACCAGGCTGCTGACGATGTGATCGAGCAGGAATTAAATGAATATGTCATCACCAGAGAATTGAAGAAACACTTCATTACTTTCTTTAACTATTATGGAGATGCCTTTGACCAGCCGACCGCCGATATGGGTGTTTGGATTTCTGGTTTCTTTGGAAGTGGTAAATCTCACTTTCTGAAAATGCTTTCTTACCTTCTGGAAAATAAAGAGGTAAAAGGCATCCGCAGTGTAGAGCGTTTCCGTAAAAAGTTTGAGGACGATCCGGCAACCTTTATGCTGATCGACCGTGCTACAAAAGGACCGACTGAGACAATTCTGTTCAATATTGATATTGAGGGATTCAGCAATAAAGACAAGACGGCTGTTCTTCGTGTTTTTGCAAAAATGTTCTATAACCATCTGGGATTTTACGGTGAGAATCTGAAAGTTGCCATGATGGAGCGTTATATTGACCAGCAGGGTAAGACCGAGGAGTTCCGTAGAGTTTTTGAAGAAAAGAAAGGTAAGTCCTGGCTGGAAATGCGCCGTGCCTTTGCTTTTAATGGCAAGTTCATCATCCCGACATTGATGGAAGTTCTGGATATGAGCGAGGACGATGCTAAGGCATGGTTTAATGATAAAACCGCAACCGAAATTTCTATTGCACAGCTTGTTGAAGATATGAAAGCCTATGTGGATACCAAGCCTGCTAACTTCCGTCTGCTGTTTATGATTGACGAGGTTGGTCAGTATGTTGGCACAGATACCGATATGCTTTTGAACCTCCAGTCTCTGACTGAGAAAATCGGAAGTGAGTGTGAAGGTAAGATTTGGGTAATCTGCACCGGACAGGAAGCCATTGATGAAATCATCAAAGTTCGTGCGGATGAGTTCTCCCGTATCCAGGCTCGTTTCAAGACAAGACTGAGCTTATCTTCTTCCTCCGTGGATGAAGTCATCCAGAAACGTATTTTGAAAAAGAAGCCAGAAGCAGCCAAAGACCTGGAAGGCGTTTATGAACAGAATGATTCTGTTCTTCGCAATCTGTTCAGCTTCAGCGGCTCTATTCTGGATATTAAAGGCTACTCCGGTCCGAGAGAATTTACAGAGAATTTCCCGTTCGTGCCGTATCAGTTCATCATTATGCAGAAGGTATTTGCTGAAATTCGGAAGCACGGAAATTCCGGCAAGCACCTGTCTGGTGGTGAGCGTTCCATGCTCTCCGGCTTCCAGGAAGCTGCACAGAAAATTCAGGAGAAGGATGAATACGCACTTGTTCCTTTCTTCCGTTTTTATGACACCGTACATACTTTCCTGGACGGTTCTATCCGTCGAGTAATCGAGCGTTGCCAGAAAGCTGCTGACAACGGTGATGGCATCGAACAGCAGGATGTAGATGTACTGAAATTGTTATATTTGATTCGTTACATTGATGATATTCCTTCCAATCTGGACAATATCGTTATCCTCATGGCAGACGATATTCGTGTAGATAAGATTATCATGCGTGAAGCTGTCCGTGGATGCCTTGACCGTCTGATGAGCCAGAACTATATTGGCAGAACCGGCGACACCTATAACTTCCTAACGGATGAAGAACAGGACATTCAGCGTGAAATCCGAGATACCAATGTAGATACCGCTTCTATCGTGGAGCGTATCGCTCAGATGATTTACGGCGATATTTTCACAACCAAGAAGTTCCGCTATGGAAAATATGACTTTGCTTTCGACCAGATGGTGGATGGCATTACCGTTGGTGTGGCAACAGGCGGTATGCGTCTGCGCTTCCTGACTGTTGCTACTGATGCCATTGAAAAAACAGATTACCGTTTGATGGCAGAGTCCAAAGGTAATGAAGCAATCGTTGTTCTGGCTGATACACCTTACTATGAATCTCTGGAATCTGCCATGAAGATTCGCAAGTATGTAAAGCAGAGAAATGTAAGTCAGCTTCCAAAGAGTGTGCAGAAAATCATCAGTGACCAGCAGGACGAAGCCGGAAAATATGAGCTGAGTGCCATGACTGAATTGCAAAATGCTATCGAGGGGGCACAGTTCTATGTAGACGGTGAGCATTTGGAAATCAAAGCCGGAAATGCCAAGAGCAAGATTGACCAGTCTCTTGAATATCTGGTTGCTCATGTATATAGCAAGCTCGACCTGATTACAGATAATGCAGGCAGTGATGCAGATATTATTGCAATCCTGACAGGTGCGGTAACAGCACTTCCGGGCATGGAGCCGAACCGTGATGCTGCTTCTGCTATGGAAGAATATCTGGAAATGCAGGATGCGAAAAAACTGCCGACATCTATGGCAGATGTGCAAAGCAAATACAGTGCGATTCCGTATGGCTGGAAAGAAATCGACATTGCTGCGGTTGCGGCACAGCTGATTTATTCCCAGAAAGTGACTATCAAGTATGCAGGCAATACCATCCAGCCGGATGACCCGAAACTGCCGGATATGCTCCGCAAAAAGAGTGAAATCGGAAAGACTTCCATCAGTAAGCGTAAAACCATTTCCGCTACGATGATGCGTGATGTAAAATCAATGCTTCGTGACTATTTCGATGTTATGGATGTACCGGATGATGAAGATGGTCTGATTCGCTTTGTGACCGAGAAATTCGGTGAACAGCGTGATTACTATGCTTCTCTGGATGCCCGTTATGATGGACATAAATACCCGGATCGTGCATTGGTGCAGGAAGCCATTCATCTGATGGATGATGTACTTTCTCAGAAGAAAGACAATATTGCCCTGATTGAGCGTGTCCTGAAAAAAGAGGATGCCCTCTTTGATAACAAAGAAGCCATGAACAACGGCATTGAAAACTTCTTCAAGACCCAGGTTACAGTATTCGACCAGGCAGTGCAGTTTGAAAATTCCCTGCACGATGACCTCGACCGTATTGCAGAAAATGAGGAAGCACACAAGGCATTGAATACCATTCGTCTGATTACGATGGTTCAGACCGGAAGCAAGTTCAACTATACCCGGATTCGGGAATTGAATCCATTGATGGATACGGTTCGCACCGCCCATGACAAAATGCTGGAAGAAAAACGTGCCGAGGTTCTGGAAACGGTTCGTCAGTGTATGGAAGCAACCCATACTGCCGCAAACGGCGATTCTAAGGCATCCCATCTGATTGAAAAATCAGACAAATATTTCAGCCAGTGCAAGGAGAAAATCGCAGAATTAAAGAGCCTTGCCCTTCTGGATGCTATGTTCCTGCCGATGTGTCAGTACAAGGATGATACGGTCAGCAATATCGAGTCCGTTCTGGCTCCACCTGCACCGAAGCCGCCAGTACAGCCGACACAGCCGGGAAAAGAAGCAGCTCCGGTAAAGAAAAAAGTGGTTCGTGCCTATAGCCGTCAGGTTGTATTCCAGGCAAAGACCTTACAGACGGATGCGGATATTGATGATTATGTAGAGAAGATTCGTTCTCAGCTGAAACAGTTGCTGAAGAATTGCGACGAGATCAAGCTGAATTAAGGAGACGAGTATGGATAAGAATGCGATTAAAAAATTTGCTGTCTGGGCAAGAACAGAGCTGATCGCCCGTGTTTCCCTGAAAGGTGTGGAATATGGTATCACAGAGGACAACATTGAGGATGCCAATGCGGACAGCGTTGGCGGCAAAGTCCTCACTGCCGATGAAAAGAAACAGCGTCAGGCTCTGATTGCCGAGATTAACGATAAAGGATATAAGCAGGTCATGGAGGAGGTTGCCTACACTTGGTTCAATCGCTTTTCTGCTCTGCGGTTCATGGAAGTCAACGGCTATCTTCCTTCCCATGTGCGTGTGTTTACGGACGAGGAAAACAATTTTAAGCCGCAGATTATAACCGAAGCCATCCATCTGGATTTGGATGGATTGGATATGGAAAAGGTCTATGAACTGAAAGATGCAGAAAAGACCGAAGAACTGTATAAATATCTGCTGATTGTGCAGTGTAACGCTTTGAATAAGATTCTTCCGGGAATGTTCCAGAAGATTGCGGATTACACCGAGCTTCTTCTGCCGGACAATCTGCTCCGTGAAGGTAGTGTCATTCAGCAGATGATCGAACTGATACCGGAGGAGGACTGGAAGGATGCTGTCCAGATCATCGGCTGGCTGTATCAGTATTATAACAGTGAGAAAAAAGACGATGTTTTCGCAGCACTGAAAAAGAATGTGAAAATCACAAAAGAAAACATCCCTGCAGCAACCCAGCTTTTCACACCGGACTGGATTGTTCGCTACATGGTAGAGAACAGCCTTGGTCGCCTGTGGCTGGAGGGACACCCGGATGTCAAGGAGCAGCTTCTGCCTACCGAGGAAGAACAGTCTGCCTATGCTGCCGGAAACCGTGACCCGGAAGATACCAAATGGCATTACTACCTGGAAGAAGCCGAGCAGGAGCCGGAAGTGCGGACACGGCTGGCTGAGATTCGCAAGGAATACGCCGCACTGACACCGGATCAGCTGAAAGTCATTGACCCATGCTCCGGTTCTGGTCATATTCTTGCATATATGTTCGATGTGCTGATGAAGATTTATGAATCCTACGGCTATACTACCCGTGAGGCGGTGGCAAGCATTGTGGAGAACAATCTTTACGGTTTGGATATTGATGACCGTGCGGCACAGTTGGCTTACTTTGCGGTAATGATGAAAGCCCGTCAGTATGACCGCCGCTTCTTCAGCCGTGGTATTCAGCCCCATGTATATGCCATTGTGGAGAGCAATCATGTAGATAAATTTGCTGTGGACTATTTCTGTAATGGCGATATGAAGCTCACAGCGGCTATGGATACCATCATCAAAGAACTGCATGATGCAAAGGAATACGGTTCTATTCTGACCGTAACGCCGCAGGATTGGTCTGCTCTGTATGACCGATTTGCAGAGATTACAGAAGATATAAATATGTCCCGTGAGACGGCATTGAGAGAACTTTTGCCGTTGGTACAGGTGGCGGAAGCACTGGCACAAAAGTATGATGTGGTTGTGACAAATCCGCCTTATATGGCAGTTAGCAACGCAGGTGGAAAAGTAAACGAATATGTAAAGAAAAAATTTCCAGAAGCAAAAGCGGATTTATTTGCAGTGTTTATGGAAAAAGGATTATCTATGCTTAATAAAGCAGGATTACAAGCAATGATAACGCAGCAAGCCTTTTTATTTACACCATCATTTGCTAAATTTAGAGATAAGGTTGTAACCGATCGGTTAGTTAACCTTATCCATATCGGCTTTAATTCATTTCCTGAACTCAATTCAAAGGTAGCTTTGGGAGCAGCTTTTGTAATGTTTGCTATACCTCATCAGGATTATGAATCGAGATTTTTAGACCTTAATAGTAATTATCCGCCTTCCAGCGAAAAAGAAGCAGCTTTTTTTGTTGAAAGAAATGAAGGTCATGTAGCTAAGAGTTCAATGTTTGTAAATATACCTAATCATGCGATTACATATTCTTTCAGCAATGCCATGCTATCTGCGTTTGCAGCTCCTAAGATTGAAAGATATATTGTTTCGGATGGTCAAACCAAAACAGGAAACAATGATTTATATATGAGAAATATTTGGGAGGTAGAAAGGGAAAAAATTGGACAAGGGAAAAAATGGGCTTTAATTGCTAAAGGTGGCGATTCAAGAAAATGGTACGGAAATGTTCTTGATCTTATTGACTGGAGTGATGAAGCCAGAAAGCATTATAGAGCAGATAAAGTTGCTCGTATTGCGCCTGAATATATTTGGTTTAGAAAAGGTATATGCTGGAATCATATTGCAACAAGCAAGGGATTTGCGGCAAGATATTTGCGAGAAGATACATTATTTGAAACAGCTTCTCCAGCAATTTTAATTGATGATAAAAAACAACTTGCAATTATAATGGCTTTTTTGAATACTCCAATTACACGCTCAATGATGGAATTGTTAAATCCGAGCGTTTGTAAAAATGTTGGAGATGTTACGGGACTTCCTCTTATGTTCAAAGAAGATGAAAAGGATATGATAATCCGTTTATCTGAGGAAAATCAAAAATTAGCTGAAGACGATTGGGACTCATTTGAAATATCTTGGGATTTCCTGAAACATCCGTTGGTCGAAATTGCTTCAAATGGAAATGCAAGATCAATCGAGCAAGCATTTAATATATGGAATGAGATATGCGAAAAACGATTCCTTTGTCAGAAAGAGGCTGAGGAAAAATTAAACAAATTATTCATTTCAGCATACGGAATGGATAATGAAATGTCATATAAAATTGAGGATAAGGACGTTACTGTTCGCAAGGCTGATCTTGGCAGAGATATTCGTTCTTTCATTTCCTATGCGGTTGGTTGTATGTTTGGTCGCTACTCTCTGGATGTGGACGGTCTTGCTTATGTAGGTGGCGAATGGGATGCCAGCAAGTACGCTTCTTTCGCTGCGGATAAGGATAACATTATCCCGATTTGCGACGATGAATACTTTGAAGATGATATTGTCGGTCTGTTTGTGGAATTTGTAAAAACTGTTTACGGCGCAGATACGTTGGACGAAAACCTGAAATTCATTGCCGATGCTTTGGGCGGAAAAGGTCAGCCGAAAGACGTAATCAGAAATTATTTTATCAATGATTTCTATTCTGACCATTGCAAGATTTATCAGAAACGCCCGATTTACTGGCTGTTTGACAGTGGCAAGAAGAATGGCTTTAAGGCTCTGATCTATATGCACCGTTATCAGCCGGACACTGTTGCCCGTATCCGTACCGATTATGTGCATGAACAGCAGGCTCGTTATCGCACTGCTATTGCCGATCTGGAACAGCGTATTGCCAATGCTTCCACTGGCGAGCGTGTAAAGCTGAATAAAAAGCTGACTACCTTGCAGGCACAGGATACAGAGATTAGAACCTACGAGGAAAAGATTCATCACCTTGCTGACCAGATGATTTCCATTGACCTGGACGATGGCGTGAAGAAGAATTATGCAATTTTCCAGGATGTTTTGGCTAAAATAAAGTAAGGAGGGCTTGCGTATGATGACGGATGAAAAGATCAAAAATTCCAGTGAGCTGGAGTTCGCTGTATTTTGCATTGAAAATGTAGCGGCAAAGCTGGGTGTGGATGCAGAGCGTGTCTATCAGGCATTTACCGAAAAGAGCGATATTCTGAATGGCTACATTGTGCCGGAATATGAAGTGCTGCATACCCAGAGCCGGGAATATATCGTTGATGACCTCCTTGATGTGATGAAAGAAAGGGGTGTGGAAGTATGATTCTCTATCATGGTTCCTTTTTAGAGATTGCAAAACCGGACATGGTTCATTCCCGCCCAAATGTTGACTTCGGGCGTGGCTTCTATGTCACGCCGCTGTATGAGCAGGCGGCGAAGTGGTGTGGAAAGTTCAAACGCCGTGGGAAAGATGGCATTATCTCCATGTATGAATATGATGAAAGGCGGGAAGCGGAATTGAAAACACTGAAATTTGATTCTTATTCAGAAGAATGGCTGGATTTCATTCTGAACTGCCGTAGCGGAAAAGATTCGACAGATTATGACCTTGTTGTGGGCGGTGTTGCCAATGATAAGGTGTTTAACACCGTGGAGCTGTTCTTTGACGGACTGATTGATAAGACGGAAGCTATCAACCGACTGCGTTATGAAAAACCGAATTTGCAAATTTGTTTCCGCACAGAGAAAGCATTATCTCTGCTGCATTTTGAAGGGAGTGAAACACTATGACAGCGAACCCGATTTTGCTTCAGAAAAAATATAGCCGTGTTATTGAGTGCTTTGCCAAACAGCAGGGACTTTCACTGGATGCGGCATTGGATTTCTTTTATCATTCCCAGGTTTATCAGCTGATTCGTGACGGTGTTTCTGATATGCACTGCATGAGCGATGCGTATCTGGCAGAGGAACTGGAACAGGAATATGCCGAGAAAACTGCCGGATAAGTGCCGTTAAACCGCCGGATACTACAAAAAGTGCCGGGAAAGTGCCGGATACCAAGGAAGGAAAGAAAGTGACTTATGGATACAGACAAAGTAATACAGGACTTAAACCGCAGGTTTGCGGCACCTCTGCCGGAGTTTTATCAGCGTCGTATCATCTTCTGGTATGATGAAGATAAGGAATTTGAGGATAAGCTGGACGAAGTGGTTTTGGAAAATGCAAAGGTCATTGCTCTGACTGGCAATAATGCGTTTTCTGTGAAGAAACTACTCTCGGTAGACGATCTGACCACAAACTATCTGGTTTACAGTCCATTAGCATATAACCGCCCGGATGATAACTGGCTTTTGGATGTGGAGCTTTACAGTGAGGAGTTTCGGGCAGACTTGATTTCCATTTGGATGGATGAGATGGGTCTTACATCGAATCCGGCCATGCGGAAGCAGGTCAAGAATTATCGTGCTTATTTCAATGCGAAAGATCGCCGTTTGAAGGTCAGCACACAAAATAAAGTTCCGGCAACTCCGGCACAGCTGCACATGGCAGTCATGGCGGCAATCTGCGGACTGAAAGACGCACAGCCGAATATGATTCTTCGTAGCGTGTTCCGTGCTGGACTGGATTTGAAGAACAATACTGTTTATCAGGATTTTGTAAAATATCATGCAGACGGTGCATTTTGGGCGATGGTTCGCCAGGGTTGCGGATTTGTAGAGGAAGAACCAGACCTCGGACGACTGGCAATTCATTTGCTGTTGACAGCTGCTACCCGTACTATGCGGCAGGAGTATCTTGCCGGACTGGATAGTTTTATCTCCATGCCACATCAGGCATATTGCTATGATTTTATTTCTGAATGGCTTCACAGCGAGGATATTCAGCAGTTATATGATGTGGCACGGTATGTTGAAGATGAAGCCCGTCTGCATCAGCGTTTTGAAAAGCTGACCGTGGACGATCTGGCAGGAACGGAATGCTTCCCGTGTATCAATGAAGTAATTCTGACAAAGCTGATGACAGAAATCAGCGACCATATCATTGATGTAGATACCATTACTTCCACCGTTGAAAAGCGGAGAACCTGTGCATGGTATGAGCCGTTTGAGAACTTCTATGACGGTATCTTGCAAGTGGCGAATATGCAGAGCTTCTTCAAGGAACACTCTGCCGGATTCCATACCGCCGAAGCGAAAGGCATCTGGAAAGAATACACGGAAAGCTACTATCAGATGGATACCTATTACCGCTTGTTCCATCTGAGCTTTCAAAAGAGCCTGGAGACTTCCAATATTCTGTTGGACGATCTGTTCAAGCACGTTGTCGATAAGGTGGAAGGACTCTATACTCATTGGTTCTTAGGTGAACTGGGTAACAACTGGTCGGATGTGTGTGCGGATGAATTGGCAACCTACGGCAAGGTTCTGGAAGTACCGCAGCAGGAAGAATTTTATCGTTCCCGCATTAAGACTTCGGATACTAAGGTATTCGTGATTATTTCGGATGCCATGCGTTATGAAGTGGCGGCTGCAATGGCAGACCAGCTTCAGAGAGAAACACAGAGCAAGGTTTCCATCAGCAGTATGCAAAGCATCTTCCCTTCTATTACAAAGTTCGGTATGGCAGCGTTATTACCGCATAAAGAACTGACAGTAGAAGTTCGGAACGATGTTTTGACGGTTCTGGCAGATGGTCAACCTACGGCAAGTACTTACCGGGATAAGGTTCTGAAATCAGAAGATCCGGCAAGTGTGGCTTTGAAATACAATGACATCATTGCCATGAAACGAGCAGAACGAAGTGCGCTGGTAAAGGGTATGGATGTGGTTTACATTTATCACGATACCATTGATGAAGCCAGCCATACTTCTGATACCGCTGTTTTTTCTGCCTGTGATAAGGCAATTTCAGAATTGAAGAACCTTGTGCGTATTATTGTAAATGAATTTGGTGGCACGAATATTTTGATTACGGCTGACCATGGATTCCTTTATACATACAGTCCGCTGACTGAGGATGACAAGGTAGATAAGACCAGCTTTAACGGCATGGATGTGGAATATGGCAGACGCTATGCAATCATGCAAAAAGGCGCACAGCCCAACTACCTGTTGCCTGTGAAGTTCCTGGGCGGCAATGCGGAATTTGATGGATTTACACCGAGAGAAAGTATCCGTATCAAGATGAATGGCGGTGGCATGAACTTTGTGCATGGTGGTATCAGCTTGCAGGAAATGGTTGTTCCGGTGATTGAGTACCATTATCTCCGCAATGATTCTATGGAATATAAGCGCAATAAACAGAAATATGATACCAAGCCAGTAACGGTGAATCTGCTGTCTGCAAACCGTAAAATCAGCAATATGATTTTCTCATTGAACTTCTATCAGAAGGATGCAGTCAGTGCAAACCGTGAAGCGGCTACTTATCAGGTTTACTTTACGGACGAAAATGGCAAGCAGATCAGTGATGTTCAGAAGATTATTGCAGATAAGACCAGCGACAACGGTGCAGAGAGAACTTTCCGCTGCCAGTTTAATCTGAAGTCCCTGAAATACAGTAATACTGCTACTTACTATTTGGTAATTGCAGATGAACAGGGATTGCAAATGCCACAGCGTGAGCCGTTCCAGATTGACATCGCCTTTGCGGTGGATGAGTTTGATTTCTTTAGTTAATACCGCAGGAGGATAGAAAGATGGAGCAATTTACAGAGGGTGAAAGTACCCGTGAAGAAATAAAGAACAAGCTCCGTCAGAACTTTGACGGTAAGATTGTTCGGAAAGACCTGACAAAGAAAATCAAGGAAGGGGCGAATGTCCCGGTGTATGTCCTTGAGTTCCTGTTGGGTCAGTATTGCAGCTCGGATGATGAAACTGTTATTGAAAAAGGCGTACAGAATGTGAAGCGTATTCTTGCCGACAACTTTGTACGCCCGGATGAATCGCAGAAGATTCTGTCCCAGCTGCGAAAGAAAGGCAGTCACACGATCATTGATATGGTGACTGTCCGACTGGATATGAAAAAAGACTGCTTTTTTGCAGAGTTTTCCAATCTGGGAGTTGGCAATGTACCGATTGCCGACGAATACCCGGAAAAATTTGACCGCCTGCTCTGCGGTGGTATCTGGTGTATCGTTCAGCTGGATTACGAGGTTGAGGGCGACAATAACTTTGGCATTGAGGATATTGACGGAAATCCACTTCGTTCCAAACAGAAAAAGCAGAAAGATATTTCTCCAATCAGTATCCGTAAGCTGACACCAATCCAGATGCCGCACATTGATATTGACGAGCTGAAGCAGGGACGAAAAGCCTTTACCAAAGATGAATGGCTGGATGTTCTTCTCCGTTCTATCGGCATGGAGCCGGATGAATTTACATACCGTGAGAAATGGTTGCTCCTAACTCGTATGATTCCATTGGTTGAGAACAATTTTAACCTTTGTGAACTGGGACCGAGAAGCACTGGTAAATCCCATCTCTACAAAGAGATTTCACCGAACAGTATCTTGATCTCCGGTGGACAGACGACTGTTGCAAACCTCTTTTACAATATGGGACGCAAAACGGTCGGACTGGTCGGCTTGTGGGACTGCGTTGCTTTGATGAAGTGGCAGGTATCAAGTTCAAGGATAAAGATGGCATCCAGATTATGAAAGACTACATGGCATCCGGCTCTTTTGCCCGTGGCAAAGAAGAAAAGGCTGCTACTGCTTCCATGGTATTTGTGGGAAACATCAATCAGAGTGTGGATGTGCTGTTGAAAACATCCAGTCTGTTTGCACCTTTCCCACCGGAAATGGGAACAGACACGGCATTCCTTGACCGTATGCACTGTTACCTTCCTGGCTGGGAGATACCGAAATTCAGACCGGAGCATTTTACCGATGATTACGGTTTTATCAGTGATTATCTGGCTGAATTTATCCGGGAACTTCGTAAGGAACAGTATGGTGATGCACTTGACCACTATTTCCGCTTGGGAAGAAATCTGAATCAGCGTGATACCATTGCAGTCCGCCGTATGGTAGACGGTTATCTGAAGCTGATGTACCCGAATGGTGAATTTACCAAAGAGGAACTGGAAGAAGTCATCCAAATTGCACTGGAAATGCGCCGCCGTGTGAAAGAACAGTTGAAAAAACTGGGCGGCATGGAGTTTTATGATGTGAACTTCTCCTATATTGACCTGGAGGATATGTCAGAGCATTATGTTTCTGTACCGGAGCAAGGCGGCGGTAAATTGATACCGGATGGAATGTGCAATCCGGGACAGGTTTATACCGTATCCAGAGGAAAAAGCGGCATGATTGGTGTATTCCGTCTGGAAAGTCAGATGCTTCCTGGCAATGGCAAGATTGAACGTACTGGTTTAGGAAGTGACTCAAAGTGCAAGGAAGCTGTGAACACGGCGTTCAATTATCTGAAAGCCAACGGCAACCGGATCAGCGGCTCTATCAGCACCTCGACCAAGGATTACATCATCAATTATCAGGATTTGCAGGGTATCGGCATGACCGAGAAGCTGGCACTTCCTACATTGGTTGCCCTTTGCTCCATTGCACTGGGAAAGCCGGTGGTCAGCAATCTGGCAATCCTGGGAGATATTACAATCAGCGGCACGATGATAAAGGTGGATGAACTTGCCAATACGCTTCAAGTGTGCCTGGATAGCGGTGCAAAGAAGGTGCTGATTCCAAGTACCTCATTTGTGGATTTTGCAAGCGTTCCGGCTGATCTGATGAGCGCATTTCAGCTGATTCCGTATCAGAGTGCGGAGGATGCAGTGTTTAAGGCATTGGGGGTAGAATAATAATGCCGGACGCAAGAAAAAATGCAAAAATGAGTCAGATATTAACTGAGATCAAGCCGTACATTACGAAGAAATTTATGGCAGCACCTTATATTTATGAGCAGGATATTCCGACAATATGCCAGATGCTTTTGCCAAAATATAAAAATGTAACATTGCTCCAAGGACTTGCTGATAATAAACCTTGTTTTAAGATTCAAGTAAAAGGTCTTTTTAGCACAGAGGAAAAGGTTTTTGAAGTTGTGGAGTTAAAGAAACGCAAATCTGCCAGGAAGAACTCTAACCGTAACTGGATAGATGAGTTGGAAGAAATAGATGCGGCTTTAGATGATAATTGATAGGATTGATGGGATGAATGACACGACAAGAAGTATTTAACTGGTGCAAACAGCAATACGGTACAGAACCGGAATATCCGTGGGATGACTGGAATGTTGTTTTGCGCCACACAGACAATCAAAAGTGGTATGGCTTGCTCATGGAAGTCGGCAGAGATAAATTGGGGCTTACCGGGGATGGTGAAGTTGATATTCTGAATGTGAAAAGTGATCCGATGCTGATTGGCTCTTATCGCACTCAGGAGGGATTCTTCCCAGCATACCACATGAATAAAGAAAACTGGATTAGTATTCTTCTGGATAAGCCGGAACTGGACGATGCCATTAAAAAATTATTGGCTTTGAGCTTTGAACTGACTGCACCAAAGAAAAAAAAGACACAATAACATAAAGAAAAGAGAAGCCTACATAGCCGGTAGAATGTATCGGATATGTGGGCTTTTTTATGCTTATGGGCAAATTACTGACCATAAAGACAAAATTTCTTCAACAGAATTTTATTATATAGGCGATAAAGACCATATAGCAAATCGACAATAATACTCAGAGCCAATAAAATAAAAAAATACGGAAAATGGGTAGGAGGTGATCGAAGCGATGGGCGCAAATGAAGTGGACTATGTAAAGATTGGGCAACGGATTAAAGAAATCCGAAATAGAAAAGGCTTGCAACAGGCTGAGCTTGCATATCGTGCAGGACTGACAACATCACATACAAGCCATATTGAGACTGCCCAGACAAAGTTATCTTTGCCGGCTATCGTTAAGATTGCAAACGCTCTCTCAGTTTCTGTGGATGAATTACTGTGTGACAGTCTGGAAGAAGTAAAACCGGTATATGACCAAAGAATAGCAAATGAACTGGCTGATTGTGATGCGGCGGAGTTACAGGCTTTTCTTGAAATTATTCAGACGACAAAAACAGTGATTCGGAAGAACCGTAAAGTTACAAGTGATTTGTAACAAATGAACCTTGTTACTTTGGAGCAAGACACTTCTTCCAGTCCATTTATTTGGCTGGTTCCTGTGGATGCCCTTGAGTATCGGTAAAATCCGAATACAATATAGCATTTCCAAATATGAAAGCTGTCTTGACTGCCAGTATCGAATAAGATATGACAGCCAACTCACAACTTGCAAATCAGAACCGTAAAGCTGTCAGGTTATTATAGCCAGTGTAGCTTTGCGGTCTTTTTTTATATTTTTTTATGAGGAGGTATGTATATGCCGGAAAGTCTAAAGCAGAGCTTTATGGAATCCAGTGAAGCGGATGTTGGAAACGATATGGAGTACGTTCGATATGCAGTCGAGATCGAGCGTACTATCCACAGATTGCACGGAGAAATTGCAGGATGCTGTGACCCGAAAAAGGTTGCTATGGCTGTGATGGAAACGATTGCACGATTTTATGATGCTGACTGGTGCGGAATTATCCATGTTGATCTGGATGTAGGTGTATGGACTCCGCTGTGGTGGTATGATGCAAAGAACGGTCCGATGGCACCGAATACCTGCCAGGAATTTGAACTGTCGGATAATTGTGGGCGTTGGCTGGAGTGCTTGAAAACTCGTGATTCAGTTAAAATATCGGATGTGGAAGAAATAAAGGAAAGCAATCCGGAAGAATATAAAATGTATCAGCGGTTAGGGGTACAATCTGTTTTGGCAGTTCCATTTTGGAAAAATCCAATGGGATTTCTTACGTTGAGAAATCCAAAACGCTATCAAAATCACCGGAGTTTACTGCGTCTGTTGAATCATGCAGTTATATCAGCAGTTACAGAGTATTTTCTGATGGAAACAAATAAACTTGCCATTATGTCTCCGAGAATTGAAAAGGATACAGATGTCTACATCAGTATATTCGGAGAATTGAAAATCACAACGTCAAGGGGAGTTTTGACAGAGCAGGAATTAAAGTCTCCGAAAATTGTGAGAATGCTGGTGTATTTATTACTGTCACAAAAATCAGCTTCTGCGCCAAGAGAAATCGTAGATGCAATCTGGCCGCATGAAGAATCAGATACCCCAGGGAAAAATCTGAAGGGACTGGTATATCGTTTACAGCAATCATTTTCATTGATTTCTGATTATCGCTTAATAGAATCGACATCTCATGGTTATCAGATCAATCCCAAATTGAATGTTTTTACGGATGTTCAGCTTTTTGAACGCAAATGGAGGATGGCTTTGAATGCCCCATCGACAGAGACAAAGACAGAACTGCTGAAAAAAGCTGTTGATCTCTATAACGGTGATTTACTTCATTCTGCCAGTTCGGAGCATTGGATTATGGGGCAATCGGTACATTATCAGCACCGTTATATTGGTGCAGTTACAGAGCTGCTGAAAACGCTTCATCAGGATCAGGATTATCATTGTGTCCATAGGTATGCGGCAAAAGCGCTGGCGATAGTTCCGCATAGTGCAGATATTTATTATTGGCTGATCCATGCGATACATAAGCAGGGACACACTGAAATTGCCCGAAGTGAGCTGCGGACAGCAAAGCATAGATTACTTGAGGAAGATTATGCGATGCTGGCAAACAGACTGGCTGTGGAAGCGAATATGACGTAAGAAATGCCGGAGGTGCAATTATCCCTCCGGTTTTTTCTTTAAGAATGTGAATTGGTTCGACACTGTCGCACCAATTTATACTGCGAAAAAAGAGATAACACCATCATAATACCGCTTAAAACCGGCAAAAACCTATATTGCTTTATAACACCACCGTAATACCGTGAAAAACTGAATAAAACCGATACCGAACCAGTCGTAATACCTTCGTCGGCTATGTTGACAGGGCAACTACAAATGCCTGTTCAACCAATAGCTGATGGAGGTTTCTTTGATTTTACGACATTTTGCAGGCGCACTTGTTTTTGCAACAAACAGCAGAAACAAGTGCGCTTTTTCTATATCTGGGAATCGAACCCGTTGCCGTTCTCCACCTGGCTTCTGAATTTTGCCACTACGAAAATTCAGAAATTCAGGAGGAAAACGGATGTATTACGATTTGAAAGAAACCGGAAAACGGATACAGAACCTTAGAAAACAGAAAAGCATGACACAGGAACAGCTTGCCGAAAAACTGAATATCAGCGTCAGCAATCTTGGAAAGATTGAGACAGGATATTCTGGCGTATCCATAGATTTGGTTATTGAGATGGCAATGTTCTTTGGTGTGTCACTGGACTATATTCTTCTGGGACGAGAATTACAGACAGATGCTCTGAAAAAACAGATTCGCATGATGCTTGCTCAGCTGATGGAGCTTGAACAGAAGTTATAAAAACAAAAAGAGGAAGTGCTGAAAGTTTAATCGCTCTCGGCACTTCCTTTGTTTAGTCATCTACCCATTCCATATCCTGCTCGACATCCCAGAAAGATTTTCCATTCCAGATTTTAGCTTCTAAGAATGCTTCAACCGGATAATGTGTTGTGTTCCCTTTCCAAGTATGTTTTTCTCCATTGTCTGCCATTTCGTATAAGCAAAGATCAAGACTGCCGTTATTCGTCCATCCCTCCAGAAAGTATTTTTTTCCTTCATAGAGAAACCATAGTTCATCACCGTAATGAATGTGATCAACAAATTCACGAACATCACCATTTTTCAATTTTAGGCACCCCCTTAAAGTAAATGAAGCATTATTACTTCAAAACTTCAATATAAATACACCCTTAGTCGTCTACCCACTCAATATCTTGCTCGGCATCCCAGAATGTTTTTCCGTCAAAGAGAGGTGCATCTATAAAAGCCTGCTTACACTGTTCAATAGTGGTAGCATCATGGCTCCATATTTCTTTATTGTTTGCTGGTTGATATTGTATAACTTCCATGTGTACTGTATTTGAATCAGGCATATAACCCTGAAACCAGTATTTTATTCCTTTGTAAATATAAATGGTATCTTGACAAGAATAAATCCTGTCCAGAAAATCGTTAGGGTTACCACCAATCATATATTTTTGACTCCTTTGAAATATTTTTTGTATTTTGTTTTCATATCATCAGTAAGCATTTTTGCATTAGACCGTTCAAATGCCCCTGTTTTGTTCATGCTGAAGCGAGTATCATATAGATGATAGTGTAAAACAGGCGTATGGCGATCTCCAGTAAGAGACTGCTCTGGATGATAGGCAATTTCCATGTAGAGAATATGATCTTTATTATAAAATCTCATTTCATGAAAAGTGCCATCTGGTTTTAGCTTTATATATGCTTCACTGCTATGTGAAGATTCGGGTAATCCGTGTTTCCCAGATGTTCCCTGCAATACTTTAACTCCATCAATCGTTCCAACTGTTTCATAGCTGTAAGGAACATTATTCCCAACTGCAAAAGTTCCACGTCCACCCATATTAACGCACCACCTTTCGAGAAGCACGGTAGTCTACGGTGATGATATTTCCTTGCATTTCTGGAAATGGTGTTCCAAAACAAATAATGGTTTCGGGATGAATCTTTTCTAACATGGCATAATATCCACGCATGAAATTCAGACGATTCTGCTTACATCCAATCATGCCGATAGCAACAATAGAGTTTTCCTCTACACCATCAAAACAGAAATCATAGCTGCTTGGCGTACTCCAACTGATTGTAGGGATGACGGTTAAACCTTTGCTTTGCCAATAAGCACCGCACCATCTGTTTTTTGCAACACTTTCCATCTGCCGCCATAAGCTCATATCTGCATAAGTAGAAAAATCCGGTGTCAGAAGAAAAGCATATTGGGAGTATTTTGCCAGAGATTTTTCTGGATTGTTATAAATCCCGTTGAATCTGTAATCATCGACAAAAAAATGGACTCCATTCTGTGTATTCACGGAAGAATCGTTTGATTTTGTGTCAGAACAAGCAATCAGTGACAGATTATCGACATTGAGTTCCTGTTTTTTTACTAATGGAATATTCCATTTTCCACGACCAGCATACTCATTACGCATGAACAGTTGGTCATCACGCATACATTTACTTGTATTATTAACCATAAAAATCCTTTCCCCTCCAATCGGAGGAACAATGTATTAAGCAATTCACTTTTGTATAATTTGCGAATTGCACCTGCGGAAAGGATATGCTATACTCATTTTGATTGAGGAATGCGAATAGCATATCCACTGATGAAACGTATTAGATTGCTGCGCCAACAGCTTTTTAATACGTTTTATTTTTTACACTCAAAGTAACCACCTCCCTAACTTGCCTGGTCAAAGAGACAAAGAAGGCGATGCTCATAATCGGTGTAACTGCCATAATAACGTCTCTGCCATTTCTGGTAATAATCATAAGCATAACAGGCAGCTTCATAGCTTATCTCGAATATCTGCGAGATGCTTTCCGGATTATTCAGTTTGAGTTTATGGATCAGCACTGGTGGTGCAAGTGCATATTTGGCAAAGAATTTGACTTCTTTTTCTGCCAGTTCACTATCCTCCGTGTGATCCAGGACAATATGACCGATTTCGTGCATGATGGTGTGATTTACACGCCCATAGTCTTTTTCGTCGTTGTAGAATATGTACCATTGTCCGTTTGTTTTTTCTACGGAAAAGCCATCTTCACTTTTCTTAATCAGAAGCCAACGCTTACTTTGAGCGATGGCAGAGTATGGAATAACTTTGATTCCCATTTTATGTGCAATTTCAAAGCCGTTAATGGGTACGCAAGATACTCCATACTTTACGAACATTCTAACGACGATACGCTTAATTTCTTCGTATCTTTGATTCGATATTTTGATCGACAATCCTTACTCCTCCCCGAACAGTGCATCAATCAGAGCTTTCTTTTCCTGATCCGTCATAGAAGAAGCATTTCTTGCAATCATACGGCGAACTTGGTGATAGTTGAACGCATCGTTCTCAATTCCCAGAAGATAATCTGATGTTGTGTGTAACGCAGTTGCCATATTAGCAATTACGTCTGGTTTTGGTTCTCTTGTTCCGGCAATATAACGTGACATAGCGGTTTCTGTGATACCGATTCGTTCAGCCAGTTCCTTCTGCTGAATGCCCCGTTTCTGAAGCATCTCAGATATTCGTTCTCCTAATGCCTTGCCCATGATATTTCCTCCTTTTCGTCAGGCTTCACTTATCAGCCTGATTTTATTATATTCACAACTTGCCAAAATGTCAAGTACGATTGCCGAAAATAAAATTATTTCAAAAACCATCAATGGCATTGAGGGTAATCATCAACGTCACCACATAAAAAGAAAGCTGATAAATCGGTACAATTTACTTGCAGCTAACGAAAGAAAGTTGATGAACCTTGATAACTGAACAAGTCATTCATCAGGTACATTCCTGTTGTCGGTGGAAACATCAGCCACGTCTGCGGTACGCCATGATAAGCTCTCATAGAAACAGAGACACCTACATAATTAACATCTGGTTGGTCTATGGAACTTGGAGCGAGAAATACCGGAAAGTAAATATCGTGTAGCTCACGATAAGGCGATGAAAGCAACAGGGACAATGATACTTCTGCCCAGCCACAGCCCTTCGTTATAGAAGGAACACGCAATGGGGGCAGCCCGGTGCGAACCACGGGGAGGTTAGATTCCTATGGAGCTGGTAAGCTGCCAGCCGCCTGATGATTTCCTACTCCCAGGGGTGTTGAGGACAAATGTGGGAACAATAAAACGAAAACATGGAAACCAATACGATATGGAATCCATGTACTCGTCGATAAAAACCATGGGCAGATTTTGTTATGAGCAGAATCTGCCTATTCTTTTACCGATGAGATTTTCTGAATAACGACGGTAAAAAATGGCAAGTATAAAAATGAAGGTGGTGATTGCAGATGACAGACGAAAAAAAGCACACACCCATCGACCAGCTGGTTGATATTCGTGATGTGAGAATTGACAGCTCTCTGCCGACAGAAGAAAGAATCAAATCTTTTGTTGAGCAGATCAAAGACCCGTATCAGTTTAAGGTAGGAAGCACAGTCGTCCGTGTGGCGTTTGCAAATACGCAGAACACGATTACCGACAATTTTATCAACATGGTGGCTTCCATGTAACAGTTTTTCTGGTTGAAATTGGCACAAAGAAATTGCGGCGACAAACTGGAGTTATGCTGAGGACTATGGTAGCATGGTCTTGGACAAAATCAGCGAAACTCCGGTTTGTTTTGGCTTCTGGCGAAAATCAAAAAGGAGTGGCGCATTATGCAAAGAATTTTAGATAACAATTATTTTGCTGCCATCTACCTGCGACTTTCAAAGGAAGATGGTGATCTCTCGACTTCGGGAGGAAAAACCGAAAGTAACAGTATTGCCAATCAGCGAAAACTGATTGAAGAATTTTTGAAAAAACATCCTGAAATCACTTTTGTTCAGGAATTTTGCGATGATGGATTTACCGGTACGAATTTTGACAGACCGGATTTCCAGAAGATGATGGAGAAAATCAAGCAGAGAGAAATCAACTGCATCATTGTAAAAGACCTCAGCCGTTTCGGACGAGATTACATTGAGAGTGGTCGTTATCTGGAAAAGATTTTTCCGCATCTGGGAGTTCGTTTCATCGCTATCAACGATAATTATGATTCTGCTCAGAAAGAGCAGGCTGGAAATGAAATCATTCTCCCGTTCAAGAATCTGATTAACGATTCTTATGCGAGAGATATTTCCATCAAGGTTCGCTCTAACCTGGACATTAAACGGAGAAATGGCGAATTTGTCGGTACTCATGTTGTGTATGGTTATCAGCGTTCTGAGGAAGATAAGCACCAACTGGAAATTGATAAGACTGCCGCTGCGGTGGTTCAGCGTATTTTTCAGATGAAAGTGGATGGAAGCAGCCCTGGACAGATTGCAAAAAGGCTCAATGAGGAAGGTGTACCTTCACCGTTGGAATATAAACGGCTCTGTGGTGCAAAACTGAAAACAAGTTTCAAGCAACAGGCAAAGTCGGAATGGAGTCATGTAGCAGTTTACCGTATTTTACAGGATGAAATGTATATCGGTACACTGGTTCAGGGAAAATCCACTTCTCCGAATTATAAAGTTAAGACCCGTAAGCTCAAAGGTAAGGAAGAATGGATGCGGACGGAAAATGCTCACGAAGCAATCATCCCTCCGGGAACTTTTGATATGGTTCAGAAGCTATTGCAGGAAGATACACGAAGCACAAAGGAAGGTGATACAGTCGCTCTGTTCTCCGGAAAAATCTTCTGTGCTGAGTGCCATAATACAATGGCGAGAAAGCGGACGGTTGTTTCTGGCAAAGAATATGTGTATTATCTCTGCCAAAACTCTGGCTGTAAGCTAAGAATTAAAGAACAGCTTGTTTACGATGCTGTGTTGGCTGTGATTCAGTCACAGGTTGCAATGGCACTGGATATGGAACGGGCATTAAAGCAGCTGAATGATGTTTCCTGGGAACGTCGGGAACTGGAACGGATCGCATCCGGTATTACCCGTCAGGAAGAAGTCATTGCCCATAACAATCAGATGAAAGCGATGATTTACGAGGACTTCAAGAATGAGATAATTTCCCTTGAGGACTATCGGATTTTCAAAGCGGAATTTGATAAAAATATCAGTGAAGCAAAAGCAACGATTGCCCGGTTGGTTGGCAATCGAAATCAGGTAAAAAACGGACTGACTGGTCAGCAAAGCTGGCTGTCGCAGTTCCATCAGTATAAAAATATTCAGGCATTGACCCGCCGGGTGGTTGTTTACTTCATCGAAAGGGTTGAGATTACTGCTGAGAAGGAAGTGGTGGTAACACTCAGTCACTCCGATCAGTTTCAGGCAATCGCAGAGTTCCTTGGCGATTATCATATTGCACCGAAGGAGGTGGGCTAAATGGCACGAGTATCACGAAAGAACCGGGCAGAAGAAAGTCTGTTACCGGAGATTCAGGAAACAATGATTCCGTCTGGAATGACAGTTTACAAGACTGCTATTTATGCCAGACTTTCCCGTGAAGATAATCTTAGCGATTCTGATTCCATTGATAATCAGATTGCATTGATTCAGAACTATATGGAAAGCCGTCCTTATCTTCAATATGTGAAAACATATACGGATAACGGTTTTACAGGAACAGACTTTGACCGTCCGGGGTGGCAGAGCCTTTTGGAAGATGCCAAAAGCGGAAAGATTAACTGTATTATTGTAAAAGACCTTTCCCGACTTGGCAGAAACTATATCGAAACTGGCGACTTCCTGGAAAAAATCTGTCCATTCTTCGGTATCCGCTTTATTGCAGTTATTGATAACTTTGATACGGAAACAGCAGAATCAACGGCTCAGTTATCAGTGTCGCTATCCAATATCGTCAATGACTACTATGCAAAAGATATTTCTCGTAAGGTTTCTACTGCACTGAGGAATAAGATGGAGCATGGTGAGTATATCGGCAGTTGGGAAAAGTACGGTTATGTAAAATCAGCGGAAAACAAAAATCAGCTGATTGTCAATCCAGAAACAGCTCCGGTTGTTCAGATGATTTATCAGTGGCGTAGTGAAGGCATGAGCTATATGGGAATCAATAAAAAGCTCAATGACCGTGAAGTCCCTTCGCCGGGACAGTATAAAGCTGATCGGGGCATTGTAACGAATAATAATCAGAAAGGCAGAAAGATTCTTTGGAATAAGCATATCATCACAGACATTCTGAAGGATATTACTTATCTGGGGCATTTGGCACAGCGGAAAACGACACAGTGCCTATATGCCGGACTGCCTATGAACCGAGCAGAGGAAAGTGATTGGATTGTGGTTGAGAATACCCATGAACCGATTATCGAGCAGAGTTTGTTCAATAAGGTTCAGGAAATCAATCAGAAGGCAGCTCAAAAATCGAAAGCTACCTATGGAAAGTACGATCATTTGCCGAAAGCAGTAAATATCTATGGAAAGAAGTTTATCTGTGCAGATTGTGGTGCAGTGATAAAACAGGTTCGCTCTTTCAGCACCAAGAAGGACAAGGTGTATTTTACATTCAAATGCCCAACCTATCAGGAGCATGGCGATAGAGCTTGCAATGCAAAAAGAATTCGGAAAGCGGATTTGGATGCGGTGGTATTAGAAAGTATCAAAGCACAGCTTGCATTGTTTGTTGACATGGATGCAACGCTGAAACGGCTTCTGAAAGCAAAGAAAGCGGTGCTTTCGGATAACAGCCATATCAAAGAGGTTCGAGCTTTGAAAGCAGAACTGGCAAAGAAGAAAACATTATTTAGTGGTCTGTATCAGGATTTCCGTGAAGGAATTCTGACACAGGACGATTACGCAAGTACCCGTGAAATTCTTGTACGGGATATTGAAAGGCTGGAAAAGCAGTTATCAGAGCTAAGTGCTGTGAAAAAGGAAAATACGATGCAGACACAGGCGGAAAAGAAACTGGCTTCTCTGGTAAAGAAATATTCCAATGCAACGGAAGTTACGCAGGAGCTGGTAGATGCTATGATCGAATCCATGCAGCTGCATAAGGACAATTCAGTAAGCATTACATTCCGGTACATGGATGAATTTAAGGCAATTACGGAATCCATTGAAGCACTCAGGAAGGAGGTGGCATAGGATGATGAACTGTGTAGCGATTTATCTTCGACTTTCGCAGGAAGATGTAGATAAGAGGACAAATCAGGCGAAAGATGACAGTAACAGTATTGTGGCACAAAGACAGCTGATATTGCGGTATCTGGACAGTGAGCCATCCCTTGCATCGCTTCCACGGATTGAGTTCTGCGACGATGGCTTTTCTGGTACAAATTTCTCCCGACCGGACTTTCAGCGAATGATTGATCTGATTCGGGCAGGTGAAATCAGTACCGTGGTGGTAAAAGACCTCTCTCGTTTCGGTCGAGACTATCTGGAGGTTGGTGATTATCTGGAGCATATCTTCCCGTTCATGGGTATTCGGATGATCTCTATCAATGACCACTATGACAGCAACAAATACACCGGAAGCACACCGGGCATGGATGTGGCGTTTCAGAATCTGATTTATGATTATTACAGCAAAGACCTTTCCAAGAAGGTTAAGACCGGAATGAGGGTGAAGCAGCGTCAGGGTGGCTATGTTTCCTGCTGTCTGTATGGCTACAAAGTCAAAGAAAAGCATAAGATGGTGATTGACCCGGAGACAGCTCCGATTGTCCGCAGAATTTTTATGGATGTGATCGGTGGCAAATCCACCAGTCAAGTTGCCAGAGAATTGAATGCTGAAGGGATTCCTACTCCCTTAATGTATAAGAATATTCGGAGAAAAACATCTGATAATTGTAAGCCGGTATGGACACATAACAGAGTGCTTGATACAATTCACAACTTGAAGTATACTGGCTGTATGGTAAACCATACCAGAGAAAGCCGAAAAATTCGAGATGGATCGGGACGGCGTGTACCGCCAGAAGAATGGTATATCCATGAAAATGCTCACGAAGCGATTGTGACGAAAGAAGAATTTGAAGCGGCAGGAAATGCTTTGCGAAAGGTTCGACCACATAAAAAGAAAGAGAAAACGGAAGTTTTCCCTCTATACTGCGCTCACTGTGGGAGAAAATTACAACGGACCTTCGGTTTGGATGACCATTTTTATTGTGTAACAGCCTACTGGTCAGAGCAGGCGACAGCTTGTAAGACTGTCCGTTGGGACAGAACAGAGCTTGAAGAAGTTCTTCTGGAATCGCTGAAAGCACAGCTCACGCTGAGAGAAGTCGAAGCCAGAAAAAAGAAAAAGGACATTGAAAAAGACAGCATACGTCTCAGGTCGCAGTTAAAGTTGCTGAATGCGGAACTGAAACAGAGCGATGCACAGCGGATACAAAGCTACATGGACTTTAAGGCAGGAACAATCAGCCGAGAAGAATTTCTTGCTGGCAGACTTGAACGAGATAGCCGGCAGGCAGAACTGAAAGCCAATATTGCTGCCATGGAAGCGCAGTATGAAGATTGCATCAGGGCAGAGAATGACAGAAAAAAGGAACAGGATACAACTTCAAAAGCCGGTTCCCTGGATGATGAAGCATTAAAGAAAGTGCTTTATGATGCGATTGAAAGAGTGAATATCACAGACGGAGAACACATTGAAATCCTTTGGAAGTTCAATGACCTGTTTGAAGCTGTGTGAATGGCAGAGCCAGCAATGTGCTGGCTTTTCTGCTTGGAAGTTATGCAACTTGACGGAATTTGTCTTATAATAACACAATGGGTAAGCCGTACTTTTCGTTCTCGGAAATCCAAAGAATCCAGTATTTATGCGGGTTTCCGGGGACGGAAATTTATTTTTTGTCTTTGTTGACCAGGATGGGACGATCTTGGGCGTGTGGTGATTCCGAAGGAGATTCGGCGCACACTCCGGCTGAGAGAGGGAACACCTTTAGAAATCTTTACCGACAGAGAAGGTGAAGTGATCTTGAAAAAGTATTCTCCGATGATGGAGCTGACAGCATTTGCGGGACAGTATGCGGAGTCCATGGCACAATCCACGGGAATGACCGTCTGCATTGCAGACAGGGATCAGGTGATTGCAGTTGCAGGAGGACCGAAAAAAGATCTTCTTCAAAAGACAATCAGTGCGGAACTCGAGGAGGCGGTGAATGAGCGGGAAACTTTTCTTGCAGGAGGCGGAGGCCGGCCGATGCTTCCGATTGCGGATGAAGATCTTGAGGGAATCACGGCGCAGGCAGTTGCGCCGATTATCTGTGAGGGAGATGCAATCGGAGCAGTCATTTTGATGAGCAGGGAACCGAGAGCAAAATTCGGGGATGCAGAACTGAGGCTTGTCACAACAGCAGCTGGCTTTTTGGGGCGCCAGATGGAAGCTTAATGGTTGATCCGGCATACAAGGAAATTGCTGGACTGAAAATTCCATCCAATGTTATAATGCGTATGGATGAGTCAAATCATCTGATATGGATGAATGCAAAAAATGCAAAAGAGAAAATAACCGAAAATCTGCCGGATTTGATGGTGGAAAAGGAGAAAAGAAAACATGACAATGGAAGAAAACAGAAAGAATACTGCTGAGACTGATTGGGAACTTTCAGAAGAATATTATCAGGATCATTCTGAGAAGACGCTGAATCTGGAGGATTTCATTGAGGCAGATGAACCGGATCAGAACGAGGAAGAGACTTTTGGAAAGGACGATGAACTTGGCGGAGAACTTTCCCGTGTGGCGGAGCAGGTTCGTCAGGTGATGGAATTTACGGCGCAGGGAATGTCTGCTGAGGAGATTGCAGATCGTCTCGGTGTGGAAGCTTCCTATGTGAACGATATTGCAGTCTGCGTTCAGGCATTCCCGGAAGATAATCCGATGGCGGTAGCCCGTCTGATTGTGCTCGGTTAAAGGAGGCTGTCCGGATGTTTTTTATCATGGGAATCAGCCAGGGAGAAAAGAAACTGGACTTTGATCAGATGATCGTGTGCAGCCATTGCGGAAAATACGGTCATCTGGAAGTCTATATGATTTATTCGTATCTGAGTCTGTTCTTTATCCCGATTTTTAAGTGGGGACGCAGATATTTTGTGCGGACGACGTGTTGTGGGGCATCGGCAGAGCTGGATGCGGAACTTGGACGCCAGATTGAGCGGGGAGAGGTGACTTCTCTGCCGGAGAACATCATTCCGCACAGTCCGGATGAGTATGCGCCACATCGGATGCATCGCTGTCCGTCATGTGGATTTGAGACAGAGGAAGATTATCAGTTCTGTCCGAAATGCGGTCAGAGATTGAATTAAACAAAAGAGAGACAAGACGGAAAGAGGAGAATTTTCCCCATATTCTGTCTTGTCTCTCTTCTTTTTAGGATACCTGATTAGGATATCTGAACGGAAATTCTCGGCTGTTCAATGACTTAGCAATTTGCTGGTTTATCGAAACAGGTTTGTGACTTCCTGAAAGAGAGCGAGATCGTCCTGCTTGATTTTTATGTTGGAGACGAGTTCTTCCCCCTCCGGCGTAGTGATCTTGAATTCAAGAACGGTTCCCTCCTTGATTCCACGCTTGCTGGCTGCGGACAGAAAGAGCGGAAAACGCGGGTGATTGGACTTAAAGCGGTCCCAGGCAGATTTTAACTGAAGAAGTTTTAATGGATTCATTGGGTTCATTTGTATGAAAATCTCCTTTTTGTTTGATGTGTACTTGAATTTTTTTGTAAGTGATTGCGCTGAAGGATCCTGTAAGGAAATCCTTTTTGCACAGCATATATTATATCCATATTTGCGGGAATTCACAATCTTTTTACGCCCCTCTGAAAATCGTCTGGGCTTGTTCATTGGAAATATAACAGTTGCAACAATGACGGTTGCAGTGGGGAATCAGAACTGGTAAAATGAGAACATCACCATAGTCATAGTCAGGAATGAGCGCAGATCTGTAAGGCAGCTGTTTTGGTTCGCAATATTTCATTAAAACAGGGACCTTGTAAGGAATGTGGAAAGTTTGAAAAATGGGTGAGAAAAGAGGAATGTGTATGGAAAAGAGAGGATGCGGCATGCTGCTTCCGGTGGCAAGCCTTCCGTCAAAGTATGGAATCGGTGCATTTTCAAAGGAGGCTTACGAGTTTGTTGATAAACTTGCTAAGGCCGGGCAGCAGTACTGGCAGATTTTGCCGTTAGGGCCGACCGGTTACGGAGATTCCCCGTATCAGGCATTCAGCGCATTTGCGGGAAATCCGTATTTTATCGATTTGGAGCAGCTGACCAAGGAAGGTCTGCTGACGCAGGAAGAATGTCAGATGGCAGATTTTGGAAGCGATGATCGGGATATTGACTACGGAAAGATTTACGAGAACAGATTTCCTCTTCTGAAAAAGGCATTTTTGCGTTGGGAAGAACAGCAGAAAAAGTCCGGGATGGATGAAAAGGAAATCCGGAAATATTTGAAAAAACAACTCCGTGCCGAGACGAGAGATTACTGTTTCTACATGGCGTTAAAGAATCAGTTTGGCGGAAAGAGTTTCAGTGAATGGGACAAGGATATCCGCACCCGCGAGGAAGATGTGCTCAAGCATTACAAGAAGGAGCTGAGAGAAGAGATCGCGTTCTACGAATTCCAGCAGGTGATGTTTGAGAGACAGTGGAAAGCACTCAAGGCTTATGCAAATGAACATGGAATCCGCATCATCGGAGATATTCCGATTTATGTGGCAGCGGACAGTGCAGACAGTTGGGCACACCCGGAACTGTTCCAGTTTGATGAGGACTGCCGCCCGACTGCGGTTGCAGGATGCCCGCCGGATGCATTCTCGGCGACCGGGCAGCTCTGGGGAAATCCTCTCTACCGCTGGGATTATCACAAGAAGACCGGATACTCCTGGTGGATGGACCGCATGGAGTACAGTTTTGAGCTCTATGATGTTGTCCGCGTGGATCATTTCCGCGGATTTGATGCCTATTATTCCATCCCGGCAGGTTCAAAGACCGCTGAGTTCGGTCACTGGGAGGATGGTCCGGGATATGATCTCTTCAAAAAGATGAATGATCGCTTCGGAAAGCTTGATATCATTGCGGAAGACCTTGGTTTTTTGACACCGTCGGTGTTTAAACTTGTGGAGAAAACGGGATTTCCGGGAATGAAAGTGTTAGAGTTTGCATTTGACGGAGGTCCGGGAAATCAGTATCTTCCTCATCACTATGGGAAGAACTGTGTGGTGTATACAGGAACGCATGACAATATGACGCTTCAGGGCTGGTATCACGATCTGAGTCCGGAGACGAAGAAATTTGCAGTTGAATATCTCGGAAATGAGCAGACACCGCAGGGAGAGATTCACTGGGATTACATCCGTCTTGCGCTCTCAAGCACGGCGCGCCTTGCCGTGATTCCGGTTCAGGATTATCTTGGACTTGGAAATCGTGCGAGAATCAATGAACCGTCCACGCTTGGAAAAAACTGGCGCTGGAGAATGAAGAGCGAGGATCTGACAGAAGAGATTCTTGAGCGGTGCAGACAGATGGCAGAGCGGTATAGCCGAGTGCCGGAGAAAAAGCCGGAATCTGAAAGAGTTGAGGAAGAAAGCGCAGGTGCTGATCAGAGCGCTCAATAAAAAAGAAGAGTGTTCAGAGTGTCAATCAACGAAGAAATTGCTCAAGTGATTCAGCAAAGAAAAAATGAAAAAGAAAAAACTGCTGCTCCCAGTTTCTGCACAGACAGATCCATCGGGAACAGCAGTTTTTTGATAGTTTACAAATGCTTGTTTAACGTAAAATCGATTGAAAATAATGCCTGCGGCATTACGGGAGATCGAGAACGAGTCCCTCATCAGATTCCTCTTCGCTGGAAGACTCCTCAGCGGATTCCACGGTAGCTTCCTCTGTGACAGAAGATGCTTTGCCGGATTTGGAGGAGGATGCTGCGGCGGTAGTCTCCTCTTCCGGAATGACGGCATTTGTCTCATCTGTCAGTCCCGGGGTGACGGTTTCTGTAGGATTTTCCCCAACCTGGTGAAGAGGACCTTCCGAGCATTCCAAAGATTCTGCCATTCCGTTTTTGTGAATGACATAGCTGCGCTGAATCTCATTTCCGGCTTTGTCGAGAGCGGTGATCTGGATTCCATTGCTTCCGACTTTGTAGGAGACAATACCGGAGGAACGATCGAAGACAAGAGGCTCAATCGCCTGTCCATCCGCATTTACCGCCTTGATGGAATCAAAATTGACTCCGGACTGGCTGTCATTGACATTCAGAGTCAGAATGTCGTTGTCAAACTTTGGAGAGTCAAAAGTCGGAGGAACATCATCGAGAACATTGACGTGGTCGAAAAACTGTCCGAACATCCCGTTGATATTTGTGATATCAGCTTCCACGGAACCGTTTTTATTGACGGTCACAACATAGGAACGCTTAGACTCCTGTGTCAGTTCAAGCGGAGTTCCGTCGAGTGTTACTTCAAGAGACTTTACCGGGAAGAGAGACTTGATCTGAACCCGAACCTGAGTAGTCAGATAATCTTGGGTGTCTGCAACTTCAATGGTAAGTTTTGGAGCAGCTGTCACACAGTAAAAAAGAATTCCGTTAAAAATTAAAAACGGAAGAACATAAAAAAGCAGTACATGCCGAAACCCATCGGAAGATCTTCTCCGGGGATGGCTGGACTGCCGATTGGATTGATTCTGATATGATCCCATAGAACACTCCTTATTTCCAGGCAGATGCCTTGATTTCTGCACATAAGCATAACAGAAAAACAGGGCTTTTACAAGAAAAGATTTTCTTACGATCACTCTTTGTACAGTAACCTCTTTTCACGTAGATTCAGCTGTGATATAATGAGCGTTAACGAACGTTATAATAAAACATAGGCGTGTCAGGGCGGGCTGACCGGTGTGAAAGGATGTACGATGATCGAGAGGGCGGCGGAATTTGCGGCAAAGGCACATGAAGGTGTGATGAGAAAGGGAAGCAAAGTTCCTTATATCTATCATCCTATGGAGGTGGCGCTGATTGTGGCGCTTCTGACGACAGATGAGGAAGTGATCGCAGCAGCATATCTGCACGACGTGTTGGAGGATACCGATGTGACTCCGGAGGAGCTGGAAGCAGCTTTTGGACCGAGAGTGAGAAGTCTGGTGGAGTCAGAGAGTGAGAACAAGGCCCTGACCTGGAAAGAACGCAAGGGGGCGACGATTCAGCGTCTGAAGACGGCATCCATGGAGACGAAGATTCTTACACTCGGAGATAAATTGAGCAATATGCGTTCGACCGCGCGGGATTATATGGTGGAAGGAGAACGTCTCTGGCAGCGTTTTCACGAGACGAGACCGGAGAGCCATCGATGGTATCTGGAGGGGGTTCTGGAAGGCTTGAAGGAGCTTGAGAATACCTCTGCATATCAGGAACTGGTGCGCCTGTATCATTTTGTTTACGAGGGCAAATGGGGGCCGATTGCACCGGAGGAGAAAACCAATAGAATAACGGACCATGAATCACTTAGAAGATAACGATAAATAAGAAAAAGGACGAAGAGAGATGGAACCACGCGAATATATTGTAGAGCAGATCGATGGAGATTACGCGCATTTAAGAAGAACCGATGTACAGGAGGCTGAACTCAAACTTGTGGCGCGCGCCCTGCTTCCGGATGGCATCATGGAGGGAAGCCGTCTCCACTATGAGATGCTGGAGTATACCCTGTTATAAGCCAGAATGAATCACGCATCAAGTCTGTGCAGGCATTGATTGGAACTCAGCTTAAATAACAAAAAACAGATCGATAACAAAGAGTCTGCTGCGGGAGTCCGCATGCAGGCTTTTTTTGCGTCATATGATGTAACAGTCTGAACGGAGAAGAAAAGGATGGCGTGCAGGATGGGTGAGTGGTATCGATGTCCGGGAAAGGAAGTGTGCAGACAATTTCAGGTGCCGGAACATGGTCTTAGTGAAAAACAGGCGGAGAAGCGTCTGTTGGAGGCGGGAGAGAACTGTCTGAGAGGGCAGAGGGAGAAAAAGGCCTGGCAGGTGTTTGCGGAACAGTTTGCAGATCTGCTTGTATGGATTCTCTTAGCGGCCGCAATGGTGTCGGCGCTGTCAGGGGATTTTGAGAGCACGGCGGTGATCGGTGCAGTTTTGATATTGAATGCGGTTCTGGGAACGGTTCAGCATGAAAAGGCGAGAAAATCCCTGGAAAGTCTGAGAGCCATGTCAGCGCCGTCTGCCCGCGTGATGCGGAATGGAGAGATCAAGGAGATCCCGTCCCGCGAGATAGTTCCGGGAGATCTGATGATTCTGGCAGCGGGAGATCTGATCTCTGCGGACGGGAGAATTCTGGAAGCTCATGGACTCCGGGTGAATGAGAGCGCCCTGACCGGTGAGGCAGAGAGTGTATGTAAGCAGGAAGGTGCCATTTTGGAGAGCGGGACAATCGGGATCGGAGATCAAAATAATATGGTGTTTTCCGGATCGCTTGTGACGGCGGGGCGCGGACTTGCGGTTGTGACGGCGACCGGCATGAAAACGGAGATCGGAAAGATTGCCGGTATGATGAATGAGACGCGGGAGAAGGAGACACCTCTTGAACTTGCGATGGAGAGTTTCGGAAGACGCTTGGCAGGTGGGATTCTCTTGATCTGCGCACTTGTATTTGTGCTGAGCCTTTACCGGAAAATGCCGGTTTTGGAGGCCCTGATGTTTGCCGTGGCGCTGGCTGTTGCGGCAATTCCGGAGGCGCTCGGGTCGATTGTCACGATTGTGCAGGCGATGGGAACGCAGCAGATGGCGAAGGAGCACGCGATCATAAAAGATTTGAAGGCAGTCGAGAGCCTTGGCTGCGTCTCGGTGATCTGTTCCGATAAGACAGGGACGCTGACGCAAAACGAGATGCATATCGAACGATTGTGGAGCGGCGGACAGGGCGTGGACGTTGGCACAGAGACGGGGCTGAGAGGAGAGTCAGTCTGGGAAGTACGGGGGAACAGATCGACGCAAACAGCGGGTACAAATAAGAACAGACAGATAACTATGTGTGAGAACAGGCAGGCAAATATGCATGAGAGTATGCAAAGGAAGATGCGAGAAAAAATAAAAACACCGGAGATCAGAAAACTTCTTTTTGCTGCCGTTTTGAACAACGATGGGCATGGAGATGTTGGCGATCCGATGGAAAAGGCACTTTTGGAGACCGCGGAATCGGTGGGGATTTCGGCGGAAAGCCTGAAGCGGGAATATCCGAGAATCGATGAGATCCCATTTGACTCGAAACGAAAACGGATGAGCACCCTGCACCGCTGCCCCGATGGAACGGGCCTTTTGATTGTGAAGGGAGCATGGGAGGTGATTGTGGAATTCTGCACGGAGATTCAGACGCCGTCCGGAGTTCGGGCGATGGATGCGGGATGGCGTAGACGGATCGGGCAGGAGACGGCAGAATGGGCGAAAAATGGATTTCGCGTCCTGGCCTTTGCATTCCGACGGGGCAAAGCTGCCGGGGAAAAGATTGGAAAAAGAGAAGAAAATCTGGTTTTTCTCGGAATGGCGGCATTCTTAGATCCGCCTCGTCAGGAATCGCAGGCAGCGGTTGCGACTGCAAAGAGGGCAGGGATCCGGACAATTATGATTACGGGAGATCACAGGGGAACTGCGGAGGCGATTGCAGAAAAGATCGGAATCCGGATACCGGCCCGGAACGATCAGACCGTGACGGGAGCGGAATTAGACCGGATGACGGAGGGAGAACTGAGAGAACGGCTTGAGAGGATTTCCGTCTATGCGAGGGTATCCCCGGAACATAAAATCCGCATTGTGAGGGCATGGCAACAGCAGGGAAAAGTTGTGGCGATGACGGGGGACGGGGTCAATGATGCACCGGCGCTCAGAATGGCGGATGTCGGAGTTGCGATGGGAAACAGTGGAACACAGGTGTCGCGGGATGCGGCCTCAATGATCTTGACGGATGACAACTTTGCAACAATTGTGAAGGCGGTCGCAAACGGAAGAAATGTTTACCGGAATATCCGCCATGCGATTGAATTTCTGCTGTCCGGAAATATGGCAGGGATTCTCTGTGTATTGTATACATCAATTTTCGCCCTTCCGGTTCCGTTTGAGCCGGTACATCTGCTCTTTATCAATCTGTTGACGGATTCACTTCCGGCAGTTGCGATCGGAATGGAGCCGCAGGAGGAGGGGCTCCTTGATCTTCCGCCCCGAAATCCGGGGGAGGGAATTATCACGGCGAGACTTGCACTCGGGGTCCTGCTTCAGGGAAGTCTGATCGCGTGCAGTACAATGGCGGCATATGCAGTCGGTCTTCGCGATCATGCTGAAACTGCGAGCACGATGGCATTTGCTTCCCTGACACTTGCCCGTCTCTTTCATGGATTCAACTGCCGCAGCCGCCACAGCCTCAGCCGGATCGGAATTTTCAGCAATCTGTGGAGTGTGCTTGCACTGGGGGCAGGAACTGCCCTTCTCGGGGCAGTGCTGTTTCTGCCGAAGTTACAGCCGCTGTTTGAGACTGCGGATTTGAGTGGAACGCAGACGATGGCCCTGTTTCTGTTTGCTCTCCTGCCGACGATTGTGATTCAGGGCGGAAAGATGATGCGCGAGGCTCTCGAATAAGACCTCGCACAGGAACCAGACAGTATGCGCAATGACAGGTGCAGACAGGTACGGTGACAGGTACAGCAATAGGTGCAGGGATGTGCGATAAAGGTTTACGGGACAAAGCGGTATCCGAGACCTCGCACAGTTACAATGTGGCGGGGTTTCTGCTTGTCATCCTCAATTTTGCTGCGGAGACGGTTGATATAGACCATGATCGCGTTGTCGTCGACAATCACAGAATTTCCCCATACCTGCTCATAGATCATTTCCTTTGTGAAGACCTGATTAGGGTGGCGCAGGAAAAGCAGGAGAATCGCACTTTCCCGCGCAGAGAGAATCAGTTCCTCTCCATTTCGATAAAAACGCATTGTCGAAGAGTGGTAGGAAAACGGGCCGCATTCAAGCACATCCGAGTGATTGAGAATCAGGTCTTTATTGCGCCGGATCAGAGCTTTTACCTTCGCTCCGAGCACGAGAGGGCGAAATGGTTTTGTGATATAGTCGTCGGCGCCGATGGAGAGACCGTAGAGGGAATCGTAATCTTCGCTTCGCCCGCTGACAATGATAACAGGAGTTTTGATTCCCTGACTGCGCATCTGTTTGATGACCTCAAATCCCTCCATATCCCCGAGCATGACGTCGAGAAGAACCAGCGCATAGCTGTTGCTGTTTCTTGCAAGCAGGGAGAGGGCAGAGGCACCACAGTCTGCAACATCGGTGTCGAGATCGTTGCTGTGCATGACTTTTTCAAGCAGTTTGCAGATTGCCGGATCATCGTCGACAATCAGTACTTTGTCGTTCATAGAAATCCCTTCTTTTCGTTTCCAATTTTTCGATCGTTTCCTTTCATGCGTTGTGCAGGCTGTAACGAAAGTTTTTCTTCCTGCACAAAGGATCTGTTGCAGGATGTGAAGCGCATGAAGGGTAACGGATTTGGTGAGAACGTTTGGACATTTAATAAAAAATATTATAATATTAACAAAGAAGTGAGTCAATATAAGATGAAACTGCATCTGCCCGGACAGGCTGGGAACCGCTGCTATTTGCGTAACGCGTGAACAGTAACTGGGAACTTAGATAAAATCAAATGAAGACGAAACACAAATAAAAAAATGAGGAAAAACGGGAAGAAGAATGGGGAAAGAAAAATGAAAAAAGAAAAACAGAGCCAGGGTAGACAGAGAGAGGGAGACAATCAGGGCCAGAGGGAAGAGCGACAGGAGATAAAACAGAAGAAAAACCGGATTCCAAAGATTACGGCGCTTCTGCTTGCCGTGGCGGTTTTTCTGGTGATTCTGATCGGAAAGCAGAGCTGGAATGAGTACCGGGATTCGATCATCGACAATCAGAAAAAGCAGCTGCTCCTGACGGTTCAGGGACTTCGGGACAGCATGGAGGAATTCATGGCTTCTTATGTGGATGATCTTGAGGGATTGTGTATCCTGTCGGAGAAGAACTGGAATCAGGGGGAAATCCCAGAAGAGAACCAGAGTGGCGCCCAAAACGAAAAAACGAAAGAACTTGTGGGCTGGAGCTGTCTGAAAGAGTACGTGGATACCCATGAGAGACGCGTTGTCGATGTCGTTGCGGAAGATCTTGACGGAAAGGTGATTGCAAGTGTGCATGGGTCTGAGATCGAGAAGATTTACTCGGAAAACAGAATTGACCAATTTCAGACTCTGATCCAGGCGAGACTCACAAACGGAAATATGGAACTGATTCTCCAGAGAGAAATTCCGGGAGAAGGAAAACTGTCGCTGATTCTCGACACGGAGCGGTATTTTGAGACGATGATGGCGGGACTTCGCGTCGGAAAAAACGGATATGTGCTCCTGAAAGATTCCAAGGGAGTCATTCTGCTTCACCCGGAGAGGGAACAGTGGGGAATCGACGCGATTCAGGACAGAGAAAAACTCTATCCCGGACTGGATTTAAGCAGCCTTCAGGCGCTGATCGAGAAACAGAACCGAGGAGAAGAGGGGGTCGATGACTATTATTCCTACTGGTGGATGGAGCCGAATCAGCCCCGCGTGCGTAAGATCTGCGCGTATTCTCCTATGTATATCGGGGAGGATTTTCTGGTGCTGAGTGCCGTGATGGATTACGATGAAGTCTATATTCCGGTTGCAGTTGGAGTCGTCCGCCTGATCACAATTTTTATCATTTTCTTTGGCATTTTAATCGTGATGGGAATTGTGCTCGGAGGAATGTTCATGCAGAGCAAAAAAGACTCAGAGCGGATCGCTTATCTGACGGAACTGAACGGAATTCTGGAGAAAATGCATCAGAGTGAGGAGAGAATTGCCCACCAGCAGCGCCTTCAGATTATGGGAACGATGACAGGCGGAATTGCACATGAGTTCAACAACCTGCTGACGCCGATTATGGGATATGCGGATCTTCTGATGATGGATCTGCCGGAAGATTCGGAGAGTTTCAGCAATGCATATGAGATCTATGAGGCTTCCGTCAAGGCAAAGGAGATCATTCAGCAGATTTCCTCGCTCAGCCGCAAAAATATGGAGACGGTTTACAAGAATGCGGGGGCAGCCAATGTCCTGCGCCGGGCACTCAAGATGGTGACTTCTGTCTGCCCGGACAATGTCACGATAGAGACGGATCTGAAAGTCGGAGAAGTCTGTATTCTCTGCAATGAGACACAGATGAATCAGGTGATTTTAAATATCTGTGTCAATGCGATTCAGGCGATTGGGCGCCGGGAAGATGGAAAACTTCGCGTTGAGGCGCGCGTGGCAGATCGCGAGGAGCTGACGGCAGTTGTCACGGACGAGATTCCGGAGACCTGGGAGAGATATGTGAAGATTGACATTTCCGATAACGGATGCGGAATGAGCGATGAGGTTCTCCGCCAGATCTTTGATCCGTTCTTCACGACGAAGAAGGGGGGAAAGGGAACCGGACTTGGACTGGCACTTGTGGAGCAGATCATCGGTTCTCATAAGGGCTACATTCAGGCAGAGAGCGTCCTGGATCAGGGAAGTGTGTTCCACATCTGGATTCCGGTCAATGAACAGAAAGAAGAACTTTCCCTGTCCGGACAGAAAAATGTTGATGGGAATGGAAAGGCAGAGACCGCACAGATCCGAATTCTTGTGATTGATGACAATGCGAAAGTCCTTCAGATTTTAAAGAAAGATGCAGATCGGCAGAATGCAGAGCTGACCGGAAGCATGACGTTCATGCAGGCGAGACAGAGACTTGAAGAGCAGGATTTTGACCTTCTTGTTGTGGATCAGGAGGTTGAGGGGCAGAGTGCGCTCGAATTCTGCATGGCGATTCAGGGACAGGAACCGAATCTTGTCAAGATTGTCATGGCAGATCATGTGACGAAAGAACTGATTGAGGCGAGGGAGCGAGGAATCATTCAGGCATATTTGGACAAGCCGGTTTCTGTGATGCAGATCTTGAATACTTCGCTTCAGATTCATTCGGAAGCGGAGAAAATGAAAGGCAGAAATTAGAAATTATCAAATTAGAAATAGAAAGCATCCTGTACGTGTCAGTTGACCAATACAGGATGCTTTCTTTATTCACTATTCAGCATTTATTTAGAAAATTATGAGAATGACATTGCGTTTTAAAGATTAGCCAAAGTATCTCTTCAGCAGACCCTCAAATGCCTTGCCGTGTCTAGCCTCATCTCTGGCCATCTCATGAACGGTGTCATGGATTGCATCCAGGTTAGCTGCCTTAGCGCGCTTAGCCAGATCTACCTTACCAGCGGTTGCGCCGTTCTCAGCGTCAACACGCATCTGCAGGTTCTTCTTGGTGCTGTCGGTAACAACCTCGCCTAACAGCTCTGCAAACTTAGCAGCGTGCTCAGCCTCCTCATATGCAGCCTTCTCGTAGTACAGACCGATCTCCGGATAGCCCTCTCTGTGAGCAACTCTTGCCATTGCCAGATACATACCAACCTCAGAGCACTCGCCCTCGAAGTTTGCTCTCAGATCTTTCAGGATATCTTCGCTTACGCCCTGAGCAACGCCAACTACATGCTCAGCAGCCCAGGTCTTCTCACCGCTCTGCTCTTTGAACTTGGAAGCAGGAGCTTTACATACCGGGCAGAACTCCGGTGCATTCTCGCCTTCGTATACATAACCACATACCGTACAAACCCATTTCTTCATAACTCAGATCTCCTTTTCTATAAAAATAATTTTGATTCGTTTTAAATACTGGTTCCTATGGTAATCGTTCCTGTTCCTCCCGCAAAGGATCTTAAACTCTTAAAACTTTTGAGATAAGTTTTTCGAAAAGTTTCTTGAAATCAAAAACAGTAATGATTACTGATATTAAGATACCACAACTTATTCGGAATGTCAAGCGTATTTGAGAAAAAAGTAAAAATTTTGTATCAGTGCATCTTCTGTTTTAGACAGGTTCCACATGTTCCGTAGAAATATACGGTGTGGCTCTCGATTTTTCCGTCCGTGACGGCATTTGCCGTGTCATTTAAGTCAGCGATCGGAGCGAGGGCAAGATCCTGGACTGCCCCGCAGGACTGACAGACAAAATGGTAGTGCGGAGAAGTGTCGGCATCAAAATGATCTTTTCCGTCTCCGCAGGTGAGCTTCTGGATTTCACCGAGCTCCACTAAAAGATTTAAGTTGCGGTAAACAGTTCCGAGACTGATGTTTGGGAATTCCTCGCGGATGCTCGAGTAAACGGCATCTGCGGTCGGATGATCCTTTCTTCCCATCAGGCACGCCTTGATGGATTCCCGCTGACGGCTGTATTTCAGTACTTTCATAAAAAACTCCCTTTCTTTTATGATTTTTGAAACTAAAATTTCGTTTTATTCGGTTGTCAAGTTGCGTTGTTTCATAAAAGATAAAAATAATAACGATTCCTATATTCAATATAATCATAAAAGAAAGAGAAAAGAAAGTCAAGAATTGGAGCTAATTAAGCAAAAAATTAAATGGTCTCTTTTGCGATTTGTATGAATTCTTTTGTTGCCTGAGACATATAATGACCTTTGTGGTAACCGATTGCGAGGACGCCGTGTGCCTTCGGGTAGTCTAGGGAATAGAAGCTGACCGGTATTTTGTTTTCACTGCCGGTGGCAAGCTCCCGGTAGCTGGAGATAAACATCTTCGGGTAGAAGGTGATGCCCATTCCCTTGATCGCAAGTGCGAGAACCGTCTCGATGTTTTCGGTTTCGAGGACGATATTCGGGGAGACTTCCGCCTCCTCAAACATCTCATCTGCAAGCGTGCGCACCCGGTTTCCCTTGTTGATCAGAAGAAACGGGCAGCGGCTTAACAGCTTCAGATCAATGTGATGGGAGAGCTGTTCTTTGATCTCCTCGAGCTGTCCCGGGAAAGCTTTTTCGAGAACAGCGTCCGGAACCGCAAGAAGAATCTCTTCCTCGCAGATCGGAACGGTCTCGACATTTTCCACTTTGATCGGGAGCATATCGATCAGCAGATCGATGTTGCCGTGCAGCAGATCGTCCGCAAGTTCTGAGGAATTGCCCTCCTCGAGCCGCAGCTCAATATTCGGAAAACGTTCTTTGTATACAGGAAGGATTTCCGGGAGAATCACGCGGCCGCGGGTGTGGGAGAGACCGATTGTGAGCTGACCGACAGAGAAATCTTTGATGTCGGAGAGTTCGCGGTAAGTCTCATCGCGCAGCTCGAGAAGCTGGCGCGCCTTTGCCTTGAGCGCGTGACCTGCATACGTCAGGGTGAGCGGAGTCGTGCGGTTAAAGAGAACCACGTCGAACTCCTTTTCCATATTGGAAATATGATTGCTCAGGGACTGCTGGGAGATGAAAAGGCGTTTTGCGGCCTTTGTGAAATTCAGCTCCTCGGCAGCCACGAGAAAGTATTCCAGATTCAGGAAATTAATCATTTGCCGAACCTCCTGCGGTCAGCATTTTCGCCAGATAAGGGATGTAGGAAGCGGCTTTCTCAAGCGAGGTATTCACGACAAGCTCCTCCGGGAAATCAACTTCCTTTAAGAGTTCGTGGGCACGGCTGTGATTGCCGACGTCCGCCTCACAGTGGGCATCACTGTCGATGACGATGGAGGTCTTGTGTTTCTTACAGAGCTCGAGCATCGTCAGGTAGTTCTCTCTGGCATTCTTGCGGTTGCTCTGCGGGTGCAGGGAACTGGAATTCACCTCGAGAAGAACGTGTTCTTCCTTTGCGGCACACACAAGCGTCTCATAGTCGATCGGGAAACGTCCGTCATCGGGATGACCGATGATCTGCACGGACGGATGCTTCATGGCGCCGAGATAGGCAGCCGTATTCTGGGCGACGGTTCCGCTTGTGAAGCACGGGTCGTGGATGCTTGCAATGCCGAAATCAAGGCCCCGGAGATAGCGTGGCTCCAAGTCGACGCTGCCGAGGTAGTCGATGATGTTTAACTCACATCCGAGCATCAGACGGACTCCGTAAATCTCTCTCGGAACCACCTTAAAATTGATAAAATAAAAAGGATGGCAGGCTCCCGGGATTCCCGGCGCATGCTCCGTGACACCTAAGAGACTCAGTCCCTTGTCAGAAGCAGAGCGAACCATCTCATAAAGAGTATTGTATGCATGGCCACTGACAATTGTGTGGCTGTGCAGATCCATGATGTCTTTCATAAAAATGTCCTCGTTGTATTGTAGTTTGTATTGCCCGCCTGAAAAAAGATTCCTGTTATGGCCTGTGCCTGCCAGGTTCATTTTGTTTATCGGGTTTATCAGGGCTGGAAAGCTCTTTGCAGTAGTTTTTATTATAGCACATTTTTACATATAAAACTATGGAAAAAAGGGTAAAAATGTGGTAAAGTCAACATAGTGTTACTGTATACGGGTAGGCACTTTTGGAACCGAAAGTGCCGTACAATAAACGTAATGGTCGCGGGAATTTGCCGTATTTAAATGCGAAGCCACGGCAAATTCCGTTGCTGGTCATGCAGGGCATGAACAGTAACAACATAGTTGCCGGTGTCTGAACCGGCGAGAAAAGAGGAGGACTTGACTTATGAGCGAAGAAGTAAAAGAGACGATGGAGGATTACGCCAGCGAGCTGGAGGCATCCTATAAAGAGTTTGATCAGCGCCGCAACAGCCGTTATGAGGAGCAGGATGGTCCGGATGCAGAGAAGTGGGCAGAACTGGCTCAGATGATGGAAGATAAGACGGTCACCACCGTAAAAGTAAAGGAAGCCGTAAAAGGCGGACTGGTTGCTTATATCAATGATGTACAGGGCTTTATCCCGGCATCTCAGGTTTCTACTCACTATGTAGAGAAGTTAGAAGACTGTGTTGGCCAGCATCTCGATGTTGTTCCGATCACCGTTGATCCGGAGAAGAAGAGACTCGTGCTCTCCGCAAGAGCTGTCATGAGAGAGAAAGAGGCAGCCGAGCGTGCAGAGAAGATGGCAAGCATTCAGGTTGGTGAGATTGTAGAGGGAACCGTAGATTCTCTGAAGGATTACGGCGCATTCGTAAATCTGGACAACGGACTGAGCGGACTGATTCACGTTTCCCAGATCAGCAAGCAGAGAGTAAAGAATCCGGCTGCTGTTCTCAAAGAGGGTGAGAAGGTAAAGGCAAAGATCATTGCACTCAAGGATGGCAAGATCAGCTTAAGCATCAAGGCTCTCGACGAGGATGTGGAGGCAGCAGAAGAGACGAATACCTATGATTACAAGGAGAGCGGTGAGGCAACAACCGGTCTTGGCGCACTGCTGAAAGGCCTGAAACTTTAGGGTGTATTTGCCTGAATCCATTGTGGTTCTTTGTGGATTTGGGTGCACTCTGGGATTCCGGTCCGGCAGGCTCTTATGTGAAAAGAAAAAGAAACGCAGATTTCGATTCTGCGTTTCGTGCATTTAGAAATTTGTGCATTTAGAAAAAAGAAGGAGGGATAGGTAAGATGAATATCCCCGATGCATACAGCCAGTTGGACCAGTGGAACTCGGTAATGTTTCTGTATGATTCGGCGCTCAAGGCGATTAACACAAAAATTGATATCCTGAATGGGGAGTTTGTCCATATTTACGGGCACACTCCGATTGAGCATATCAAATCACGTCTGAAGACGCCGGAGAGCATTGTCAAAAAACTCAAAGGCGATGGTCACGAAGTCACGATTGAAAATATGGTGGAAAAACTCAGTGACATCGCCGGAATCCGGATTATCTGTTCGTTTACCCAGGATATTTACAAGATTGCGGACATGATTGCCAGACAGAAAGATGTGACGGTTCTCTATGTGAAGGATTACATCAAACAGCCGAAACCGAACGGATATAAGAGTTATCACATGGTCGTGACGATTCCGATTTATCTGACGGAGGGACCGGTGGAGACAAAGGTGGAGATCCAGATCCGCACAGTCGCAATGGATTTCTGGGCAAGTCTGGAACACAAGATTTATTATAAGTTTGAGGGCAATGCGCCTGATTTTCTCGAGGCGGAGCTGAAGGCATGTGCAGATATGGTGGATATGCTTGATGCGAAGATGTTTTCCTTAAACCAGTCCATTCTGGCACTGGGGCAGGATGGCCGGGAAAATACGCAGGAACAGAAGAAAGACAAATAAGGATAGAATTGGGAGTACAAACGGCGCTGTTTCGCATATTTTCTGCAAAAGTGGAGCAGGATAACTCAGAGTGGATGCGCAGTGATTCTGAGTGGAGAATGTGGCACAGCACCGGAGAAACAGACATAAGATGAAGACACTGGCAAAAGATACCTGGCAGATTGCCTGTCAGAACTGGAAAAATATTCTTTTGTTTGAGCTTCTGTACCGTATGGTGACGATGCCGGCTTATTTACGGCTGATCAGCCGTGGGGTGCGTCTGGCCCTTGAGAAAGCCGGATACAGCTATCTCACAGCAGGAAATATCGGAGGCTTTTTCCTTTGTCCGTGGACGATTCTGATTTTGATTGGAATTGTGGCGGTGGGAATGCTTCTGGTTGTTCTGGAGATAGCCGGACTCATCACTGCATTTCAGGGGTCAGCCTATTATCAGAAGCTGACCCCTTTGCATATTTTGTGGGGCGGAATGGAAAAAACCGCGACGGAGATCTGGAAGAAGAACTGGAAACTGGCAGTCACAACCTCTGTTCAGGTTTTAATCATGAATCTTTTCTTTCTTGAGCGGATTCTGACGCACACAAAACCGCTGAATTTTGTGATGAAAGAGATTGTGAACGAGCCGTGGGCAGCCATTTTTCTTGCGGTTGTCCTGATTGTGATTATGATCGCAGTCTATCCGGCGATGTTTGTGCCATACGGATGCATGGTGGAACAGAAGTCATTTTCGGACAGCCTGCACCGGAGTCATGTTCTGACCCGGCATAGGAAACGCTTTGTCGCCGGGCTCATGATTCTGTGTGAGATCGGTGTCTGCGCGGTGACGGTTCTTGCTTATCTGGTGGGAGTTGCGATCGCGGCGGTTCTTGTGAACCTGTATGCAGACCAGACGCTGGCGATGGCAGTGCTCCTGAGAGTGGCGGATCGGATTGAGCTGGCTGTCCTCTTTGCAGGGAGTATTCTGGCAGTCGTGGGCTGTTATGCGGCTTTGTCGGTGTGCTATTATCAGTATGGGACAAGACATCTCCACGAGGAGCGCTGGGATTTCAGATATCCGGCACGCGGCACGCCGAAACGCCGCAGAATTGTGATGGTAATGGCGATTCTGGCAGCGGTCGGAGTGTTCTCCATCTGGGATATGGTGCGGACTGGTCCGACGGTGACGGATCGTCTGCTGACGCAGGTGGAGATCACAGCGCATCGCGGAAGCTCCCAGAGTGCTCCGGAAAATACGATGGCATCGATTCAGACAGCGATGGAGGAGATGGCGGACACGGCGGAGATTGATGTTCAGCTTTCGTCGGACGGAGTGGTCGTGCTTGGACATGATGCGAGTCTGAAACGTGTGGCAGGGGTTAATCGCCCGATCAGTTCGATGACCTGGGAGCAGCTTCGAAAGCTCGATGTGGGATCCTGGTTTTCTGAAGCCTATGCCGGAGAGCGGATTCCGTCGCTTCAGGAAGTACTCGAAGCTTGCCGCGGAAAAATTCATCTGAATATTGAAATCAAAAATGTGGGGGCGGACAGCGATCTTCCTGCCCGGGTGGTAAGTCTGATCCAGAATGCGGGTATGGAGGAACAATGTGTTGTCACGTCCACGAGTTTGAGTTATCTAAAGGCGGTCAAGGAAATTGCGCCGGAGATTTTGACGGGATATGTCATCTCGGCGGCATACGGCAATTTTTATTCGAGTGATGCTCTCGATTTTATCAGCCTGCGGAGCAGTTTTGTTGACAAACGTCTGGTGGAAAATATTCATGCACAGGGCAAGGGGATTTTCGCATGGACCGTCAACAGCAAGAGTGAGATGGAGAGACTGATGATGCTCGGCGTGGATGGAATCATCACGGACCGGCCGGTTCTTGCAAGGGAAATCGTTTACCGAGAAGAAGCGACGGAGACACTCTTTGAGTATCTGAGAATGGTGTTCCGGTAGAGAAAGAATTCTTCTTGCCGTGAGACGTTCCTGCTAATCTGATGCAAGAATTGCAAGAATCAAATCAACAGATAAAAACAAAAAATAACGAAATAAAAAACAGAACGATAAAAACGAAAAGAAAAGAGAAAAAAGATGCGTACAGTCGTACAGCGTGTGACCCATGCCAGTGTAAAAGTGGATGGTCAGACAATCGGAGAGATCGGAAAGGGATTTCTGATCTTGCTTGGTGTGGCAGAGGAAGATGACGAAGCCATCGCAGACAAGATGGCGGACAAGATCTGCCGTCTGAGAATTTTTGAAGATGAAAATGGAAAGACGAATCTCTCACTCGCTGATGTCGGCGGGGAGATTCTCGTAGTCAGCCAGTTTACGTTGTATGCGGACTGCAAAAAAGGCAATCGCCCGAGTTTTGTGAAGGCGGGAAATCCAGAAAAGGCAAACCGCCTTTATGAGTATTTCATGAAGCGCTGTGAGACTCATGTGCAGACGGTTCAGCACGGGCAGTTCGGAGCCGATATGAAGGTGGAACTGCTCAATGACGGTCCGTTTACGCTGATGCTTGACAGCAGGGAGTTATAAACCAAAGATTTGAGAAAAATATTTTAGATACAGAGAAAAGGAGTCTATATCATGGCAGAGATGGAAAAAGAGAAGAGTGCCGGACAGTTGCTTGAGGAGGAACTGACCTGGAAATTCCCGCACATCGGCAAGGAGGCACCGGAGCAGAATGAGGAGGCAGATGCGTTCTGCGAGGGATATAAGGCATTTTTGAATGCAGGAAAGACGGAGCGCGAGTGTGTGATCGGCGCGCTGAAGCTGCTCAAAGAGGCTGGATATGAGGAACTTGATGAGAAGAAGTCCTATGCACCGGGCGACAAGGTTTACTATGTGAACCGCAAAAAGGCAATTCTGATGACGACATTTGGAAAACGTCCGGTCAGCGATGGTGTCCGCATCAATGTGGCTCACATCGACTCTCCGCGTCTTGACTTAAAGCCGAATCCGCTTTATGAGAAGAGCGATATTGCTTATTTTAAGACCCATTACTATGGCGGAATCCGTAAGTACCAGTGGGGAACAACTCCGCTTGCCATGCACGGCGTTGTTGTAAAGAAGAATGGTGAGGAAGTGACTGTCTGCATCGGCGAGGAAGAGGGCGATCCGGTATTCTGCGTCAGCGACCTGCTTCCGCATCTGGCAGCAAAGCAGAATGAGCGCAAGTTGTCAGAAGGACTTCGCGGCGAGGAACTCAATGTCATTGTCGGATCGATTCCGTTTGTAGATGACAAGGTGAAAGAGCCGGTAAAACTGCTCGCACTCAAGCTTCTGAATGAAAAATACGGCATCACGGAGGCAGATTTCTTCCGCGCGGAGATCGAGATGGTTCCGGCACAGAAGGCAGTTGACGTCGGTCTTGACAGAAGCCTTGTCGGTGCTTACGGACAGGATGATAAGGTGTGCGGATACACGGCTCTGATGGCAGAGATCGAGACAAAAGAACCGGAGTACACAACTGTGACGATTCTCTCCGATAAGGAGGAGATCGGTTCTGAGGGAAATACCGGAATGAATTCCGATTATTTCAAGCACTATGTGGAGAGACTTGCAGACATGGCAGGTGTTCCGGTCAGAGACGTTTTCACCCGCTCTCTGTGTCTGTCTTCTGACGTAAATGCAGCTTACGATCCGACATTCTCCGACGTATTTGAGGCAAACAACGCAAGCTACATCAACAAGGGCTGTGTGCTGACGAAGTACACCGGCGCAAGAGGCAAGTCCTCCTCCAATGATGCAAGTGCAGAGACGATGGCAAAAGTCATCCGGATCATGGAAGAGAACGGCGTTTACTGGCAGACCGGCGAGCTCGGCGCAGTCGATGCAGGCGGCGGCGGCACCATCGCAAAATACATTGCACATCTCGACATTGATGTAGTCGATCTCGGTGTGCCGATTGTATCGATGCACGCACCGTTTGAGCTGGCAGCAAAGCTCGATATTTACAATACCTATAAGGCATTTAAGGCATTCTACAAATAAGAGATCGTGTAAATGTAGGTTGCAATAAGGCTCGCTCAGAATTATATGCTGCTTTGCAAGCATTGATTTGAGCATAACGAGCTTAAGTATAGCGAGTTTAGGTATAACGGGGCGGGAAGGATATCAATAAGATGGTTGATATCCTTCCCGCCCTTGTTTTGTGGAAAAGTATAAGAAAAACGATTTGTGGAAAAGTGGTGAGAGAACATTTTGAGGAACCAGATTTTCCCGATTCTGAATAATTTATGAATTCGGGCAAATCGCTTTTTAAATTCGGACGGATATGCTATACTTGAAAGGCACATATTCTGAATGTGTAATTTTTTTAACGAAGAAAAGGGCAGAATGATCATGAGAAAACATGTAAAACTGGTGCTCTGCGGTCTGGCAGTTGCAATGCTGGCAGCGGGCTGTTCTAAAAAGAATGATACGGCAAAGGAGACGACGGCAACGGAGTCTGACAGCAGTGCTTCCACTGAAACTGAGGCAGAGATCAAGGATAAAGGCGAAGTGACAAAGCTTGGTCAGTATAAGGGCGTGGAAGTAAAGCGCGAGTCCACTGAGGTGACGGACGAGGAAGTGGAGCAGAAGATTCAGAGCGTGCTCGACGCAAATCCGGAGTATGTGGAGATCACGGACCGTCCGGCTCAGAACGGTGATACGGTTGACATTGACTATGTGGGAATGAAAGACGGTGTTGCATTTGACGGTGGCACCGCACAGGGATACAAGCTGGAGCTTGGTTCCGGAACTTTCATTGACGGATTTGAGGATGGTCTGGTTGGCGCATCTGTTGGCCAGGAACTCAGCCTGAATCTGACTTTCCCGGAGGATTACGGTAATTCAGATCTGGCAGGTCAGGCAGTTGTGTTTGATGTGACGGTGAATGCAATCGAGGAGAAGAAGGATGCGGTTCTCGATGACAATTTCGTTCAGCGGGTATCAGACTTCAAGACTGTGGATGAGTTCCGTGCAGACACACTTGCAGATCTTCAGCAGCAGAAAGAGCAGGCAGCAGACCAGCAGGTCGAGGAAGATGCATTTATGGCAGCGATGAATGACTGTGAGTTTGACCTGAACGAGGCAGCTGTGGATCAGCAGTACAACAACCAGCTCAACTACTATGAGAGCATGATGCAGGCTTACGGAATGACTCTGGAAAACTACGCAACTCTGTACGGTATGACCGAGGATGAGTTCAAGGAAAAACTGAAGACAGCAGCTGAGGATGCAATCAAACAGCAGCTGATGGCAGAGGCAATCGCTGAGAAAGAGGGTCTTGAGGTAGAGGATGCGGATAGAGAGGCACTTGCAAACCAGTACGGCATGGATGTTGCAACTCTTGAGCAGAGCTACGGCGAGGATGCGGTAAACCAGACTGCAATGATGTACAAGGTAATCGACTTTATCAAGGATAATGCAGTTGTAAAATAAACACGGACGAAAACTTGATAAGGTATAAGACATAAAGCATAAGGCAATAAAGGAATAAGGCAATTAAACAAAAACAAAACGGAAATAAAATGAAATGAGCAAAAAAGCACTGTTTTTTGATATTGACGGGACGCTGATGAGCGAAGTGACGAGAGAGGTGCCGGAGAGTGCGAAGGAAGCGCTCCGGCGCACCCGCGCCTGCGGAAATCTGGTTTTTGTCAACACCGGGCGCTCTTACAGTGAGCTCGGAAAGATTATGCAGATGGTGGAGCCGGATGGCTGGCTGTGTGGATGCGGAACTTACATCGAGGTGGACGGGAAGCCACTGTATCACCGGGTTATGCCAGAAGAGCAGCGCCGGATGATCTGTCAGGCGATTGAGGATGCTGACATGGACGGACTTATGGAAGGCAAAGATGGCTGTTATGTGCCGAGTCCCGATTCCCGCTTTGCGGAGGGACGGCGGATTCGCAAAAGCATTCATTTTGCACTCCGCTCGATGGACTGGAGCGAGTCCTGTGGGGATGTGGAGAAATTCTGCGTGCTCGCGGATGAGAAGAGTGACCGGGCAGGATTTTTCCGGAAGCTTGGTCTGGACATCGATGTGATTGACCGCGGAAATGGGTTCTATGAGTGTGTGCCGGCAGGACACTCCAAGGCGAATGCGATTGACCGTATTCTCGAGGCCTATGGTCTGACGCTTGAAGATGCCTACGTGTTCGGAGACAGCACCAATGATCTCTCGATGTTTGAGCACGTCCCAAATGCGATCATGATGGGAAAACACAGCCCGCAGCTGGAACCGTATGCGAGCTTCTGCACAAAGACGGTAGAGCAGGATGGAATCTGGTATGCGATGGAGCATCTCGGACTGCTGGAATAAGAAAAAATAAGAAAACGTGTTGCGCTACCATATATGTGCAAGAATTTTCTAAACTTCAATCAATAATAAAAAGACAAACGCTGCGGTAGTCCGCCAGACCGGGAAACCGGCAGTGCAGGCTTCCGTAGCGTTTTGTATATGAAGGGATAAGAGATAAACCTGCTTAAATGTCCGATAATCGGACATTAGAATAAAAGTAACAAATAAAAATGTAATCTGGGGAAGTTGGGTGTTGCGGGCAGTGCAAATCTGCCTGAAAAATCACGGGAATGAGAGGATTGGTAAGTAAGCGTATGAAACTTCGTATTGGGACAAGAAAAAGCCGTCTGGCAATGGTACAGACGGAGATGGTAAAGCAAATGTTGGAGGATCGTTTTCCGGACCTGGAGATCGAAGTCATTCCGATGAGCACAAAGGGAGACAAGATTCTCGATCGCTCACTGACGAGCTTTGGCGGAAAGGGTGTATTTACGAAAGAACTGGAAGAGGCACTGCTCAGAAATGAGATTGATCTTGCCGTTCACTGTGCGAAAGATATGCCGATGGAATTTCCGAAGGGTCTGGCGATGGGAGCTGTGCTCTCGCGCGCGGAGGCATCGGATGTGCTTGTGACGAGAAGTGGGATTCCGGCAAGAGAGCTTCCAGCCGGAAGTGTGATCGGAACGAGCAGTCTGCGCCGCCAGATCGAGATCCGCAGTCTGAATCCGCAGGTATTTACGAAAATGCTCAGAGGAAATGTCCAGACGCGTCTGGAAAAACTTAAGAATGGCGAGTACGACGGAATTCTTCTCGCGGCAGCGGGACTTGAGCGCCTCGGACTTCAGAATCCGGAAGGTCTGCATCTGGAATATCTCGATAAGGAACTCTTTATTCCGGCGGCAGGTCAGGGAATCCTTGCGCTGGAGATCCGTGAGGGCGAACTCGGGGAGATCATGGAGGCACTTCATTCCCCGGAGGCAGCGATACAGCTTCGCGCGGAGAGAGAATTTCTGACGATTCTCGGCGGAAGCTGCAATGCGCCGTGTGGGGCATACTGCCGTGAAGAAGACAATAAACTTGTGATGACAGTTATGTATGCGAGAGACGGCGTGCATCCGGTATTCCGCAGAGGTGCAGTGGAGCTTCCGGAGAGCGCGACGAGTGACGAGGGTCTTGAGGGTGGACTCGAGATTGCGGAAAAACTTGCGGACAGCCTTGCGATTCAGGTGCGTTTCCGTCCGGTTTATCTCGTCGGTGCAGGCCCGGGGGATGCAGGACTCTTCACAAGAAAAGGTCTGGAGTGCGTGCGCAATGCCGATGTGATTGTCTATGACAACCTGATTTCCGGTTCGATTCTCAATGAGGCGCGACTTGACGCGGAGCTGATCTATGCAGGAAAACGTTCCGGTCAGCACTCAATGAAACAGGAGGAGATCAGCCAGCTCCTCGTGCAGCTTGCAATGACGGGCAAGTCCGTTGTCCGGCTGAAAGGTGGAGACCCGTATATTTTCGGACGTGGCGGGGAGGAAGCGCTTGAGCTGACGAGACATGGAATCCCGTTTGAGGTGGTTCCGGGAATCTCCTCCTCTTACAGTGTGCCGGCGTATGCCGGAATTCCGGTGACTCACCGCAAGCTCGCTTCCTCATTCCATGTGATTACCGGACATGAAGGAGTCGGAAAAACGCAGGAGTCTTTAAATTATGAGATTCTGGCAAAGGAGGAGGGAACTCTCGTCTTTCTGATGGGACTGCGCCATCTCGGGGAGATTTCCAGACGTCTGATCGAGGGCGGAAAAGCGGCCGATACTCCGGCGGCAGTCATCCAGAACGGAACGACCGCAAATCAGAAGATGGCTGTGTCTGATCTCGCTCACATTGAGGAGGAGGCAAAACGCTGCGGAATCCAGACCCCGGCGATCACGGTGGTCGGACCGGTCGTCGGTCTTGAGAAGAAACTCTCATGGTTTGGCGCGGGACGTCCGCTTGCCGGAACGCGTGTCCTTGTGACCGGAACGCGCTACATTTCACAGGAACTCGAGGAGGAGCTTCGTCCGCTCGGAGCGGAGACGATAGCAGTCAGCCTGATTGAGAGCCGTCTTCTCGATAATGCGGAAGTTCGCCAGGCACTTGACAGTCTTGACACCTACCAGTGGCTTGTATTTACGAGCAGCAATGGAGTGGATCTCTTCTTTGAGGCGATGCGACGTGCAGACAGGGATCTCCGCTGCCTGATGCATTTAAAATTTGCGGCGATCGGAAGAAAGACGGAGGCAGCTCTGAAAGAACACGGATTCCGCTGTGATTTTGTTCCGGAGAATTTCTCCGGCACAGATCTGGCAAGGGAATGGATTCCGACGCTGAAAGAGGGCGAGAGAGTCCTTCTGATGCGCGCAAAAGAAGGTTCCGAGGTTCTGCCGAGAAAGCTGAAAGAAGCCGGTGTCGATTTTGCGGATGTTCCGCTCTATGAGACCTGGGTCGACACAAGAAGAAAAGAGGAGCTCAACCGCATCATCCATCAGGTTGACTATGTGGCTGTTGCGAGCAGTTCGGCGGCACGGGCACTCTGCAATATGCTCGAGGAAAAAGAATTTGAGGCGAAAATCATCTCGATCGGGCCGTACACGACAAAGACGGTGCGCGAGATGGGGCTTCCGGTCTATGCAGATGCTGTCGAGTACACGGCGTCCGGCATTGCATCCGTGATTCTTGCGGATACCGAAGAGCAGCACTATGCTCCGGTCGAGAAAATCAAGGCAGATCGTGTAGTCAAGGACAGTGAACTCTACCGGGAAGCGATCCGCGAGCAGAGTGAGCAGGCAGAAGCGGAAGAGACGAAAGAACAGGGCGAGCAGGAAAATGAGATGGATGCACAGGATGAAGCTCAGATGGCATATTTCCCGCTGTTCTTCAATCTGAACGGGGCGGATGTGCTGATTGTCGGCGCAGGAAAAATCGCGGCGCGCCGTGCGGCTGTGCTTGTAGAATTTGGTGCTGAGGTCACCGTGATTGCGCCGGAGGGCTGCGGTGCGATGAGACAGCTCGAGACTGAGGGCAAGATTATCTGGAAACATCGCCCCTTTGCATTGGCTGATTTAGAAGGCAGAAAGATTGCGCTTGCTGCGACGGACGATGCCGCTCTGAACACCAGAATTGCAAAACAGGGAAAAGAAAAAGGTATTCTTGTGAACAATGCCGGAGATAAAGAACAGTGCGATTTCTACTTCCCGGGAATTGCGAGAGAGGGAAGTCTTGTCGCAGGTGTGACAGCATCCGGATCAGATCATCACCTTGCGAGAGCTGTGACAGAAAAACTCAAAGAGTGGATGGAGACACAGAAGAGCGGGAAATAACGGCATTTAGTCGAGTTGTTTGTTAGACAAATCAGACAAACAGAAATAAACAGATAACAGGATTGGAATAGAAAAGAGATCGAAGAGCAGAAAAATTTCCGTGTTTTTGTTCTTCGATCTCTTTTTGGCTGTCAGCGATATTTGCGGATATACTCATCAGCGGTCATGAGTTCGGTGTGAAGCGGTGCAAAGTAGGAGATGATCTTTTCGGCTTCCTGTTTTGACTCCTGACTCAGACCCGCAACGCCATCGGTCAGATAAATCACCTTGCATCCCTCATCGATTGCGGACAGGACCGTAGAGAGGACACAGCACTCGGCGACGACACCGGAGATGACGACATTTCTGGCATGGTGAGCCATCTCCTTTACCTCTGGAATTGCAAATGAGGAATAGACGCTCTTTGTCAGAAGCGGATATTTCGTTGTCCACGGGAGAAAATCTGCGATCACCTCATTTGCAAATGGATCTGCGTTGACCTTGGCATTGACTTTGTTGTACTCTTTCCAGACTCCGACAGGATATTCAGGAGCGAGGTAGCGGGTGAAGAGAACATTCGGGCAGACACCCGCGTTCAAAACGCGCAGAATCGCCTCGGTTGCAGAATCCACGCCCTCGCATGCCCATTCCTGCCCTTTTGTATACACGTTTTGCATATCAATGACAAGAAAAAGATCTGTATTTTTTTCCATAAAAATCCCTCCAGAATAGATATTTGAGACACACTCCGTTACACAAAAAATTACACGAAACACAATCTTCTGAAAATAAGTATAAGGGGAGAAAATGGGGCTGACAAGGAGAAAAATAAAACTCGTTAAAATAATAACAATACAGAATCAAAAACCCGCCTTTTCATTGACTTTTTTCAGATACAATGCTATCGTAAACGTAAATTGTTTCTATATTTTGGGAAAAGTTTGGGTAATAATTCAGAAAATCAAAAAACTTTCCAAAACATGAATAGAAGCAGAAAGGGGGAATGAAACATGGGGAACACGGAGACAGAAAAGCGTATGCCACATATCCAGATTCCGGAGGATCTCGGCATTGCCTATGCAGTTCTGCCGGGAGATCCTGCACGTGCGGAGCGCGCGTCGAGATATCTGGAAAATCCGGAATTTCTCGCGTTTAACCGGGAGTACAAGAGCTACCGCGGAACCTGGCACGGAATCCCGGTTCTTGTGATGTCGACCGGTATGGGCGGCCCATCCACAGCGATTGCGCTGGAGGAGCTGAAGAAAACCGGAGTCCGGGCGGCAATTCGAATCGGAAGCTGTGGAGCACTCCAGCCAGAGGCAAAAGTTGGGGATCTGGTGCTTGTGGAGGCGGCAGTGCGGGATGAGGGAACTTCTCTCGGGTACGCGCCGCTTAGCTATCCGGCAGTCGCAGATTTTGAACTGCTCCTCGCATGCAGAGAGAGTGCGGCAAAGCAGGGATTTTCCTGGCATATGGGAATCGGAAGAAGCCATGACTGTCTGTACCGCGATGAGAATCCGCAGATCTATGAAGAGTGGGCACGTCGAGGGGTGATGTCTTCCGATATGGAGACTGCGCCGCTGTATGTGACCGGAAGAATCCGGGGCGTGAAGACGGCGTCGATTCTGAATGTGGTTGCCGGGTGCAAGAGCGATGTCGCAGAGGACATCGGGCGTTATGCAGATGGGGAAAAGCTGACTGCGCTCGGCGAGGAGCATGAGATCCTCACGGCATTTGGAGCGTTTGAGTGTCTGGAACATGATAAACGCCCCTAATTAACAGATAGGCAAGTAGTGGGTAAGTGTAAGTAAGAGTAAGAAATCAACATGCAAAAATGGGAAGGGACGGGTGAATATGAACAATCTGTTTAAGACGAAATTTGATGCGGTTACAATCGTACTGATTCCGGCGTGCATCGGAATCAACTATCTGGGAAAGTTGTTTGCAAGTGTGCTGAAACTGCCGCTGTGGCTTGATTCCATTGGAACCTGTATCGGAGGCTGTCTTGGCGGACCGCTGATCGGTGCGATCTGCGGTGCAGCGAATAACCTGATTTACGGTTTTTCGGCTGGTGATAACATTACATTAGTTTATGCGCTCACAAGTCTGGGAATCGGTGTCGCAGTCGGAATCATGGCGCGTCTCGGATTTATGAAGACGTTTCCGAAGGCAATCCTGACCGCCTGTGTGGCAGGTCTGACCGCAGTTGCGATCTCCACTCCGCTGAACGTGATTTTCTGGGGCGGTACCACCGGAAATGTATGGGGCGATGCCGTGTTCGCTGCAACCCAGGCGGCAAAGATGCCGGTTATGCTCGGTTCCCTGCTTGATGAGGTTGTTGTGGATGTACCGGACAAGCTGATCACTCTGATCGTTGTGTTCTTTATTTTAAAGGGACTTCCGAAGAAGCTGACGAACCTGTACGAGGCAGATTCCGAGATCAAGAAATTAGACTAAAAATTAGACCAGACTAGATTAGATGAGAACGGACTAAAACTGAAAGTGTGGATAGCAGGCGAACCTTTTTTTCGCCTGCTATGAAAGATGAGATTAAAAATTTAGGAAATCAAAAATGAAAAGTATAAGCCTTTTTGTGGATAACGGGACGTACCTGACGAAGGTTCATCCTTTTACAAAATTGATGTACATTGCCGCTGCGATCAGCATTCCGCTGATCACAGGCAGGCTTTGGATGTTTGCTGTTCTGATTGCGGTCAGCCTGTGTGTGCTGGCGAGTGGAAAGATTCTTAAGAAGACAGTTCCGCTGATTGCATTTTCTTTTACGATTCTGTTGACAATTTTCCTGATTCATGGACTTTTCAACCAGAGAAATACAAATGTGCTGTTTCGGATCGGACCGCTGAAGTTCTATCGTGAGGGTCTTCTCTATGCACTGAGAATCGGACTGAATATTTTAAATATGCTTCTCTCTTTTGCGGTCTTTGTGCTTTCCACAAAGCCGTCGGAACTTGTCGATGAACTTGAGAAACGTGGATTTTCTCCGCGTTTCGGATATATTGTCACCTCTGTTTTCCAGATCATCCCGCAGATGATGGGAACGATGAACACGATCATGGATGCACAGCGCAGCCGTGGACTTGAGACGGAGGGAAATCTGAAAACCCGTGCGAAAGCCTTTCTTCCGCTGATCTCTCCGGTTGTCATGAGTTCTCTGATCAATACGAGGGAGCGTGCGATTGCGCTTGAGGTGCGTGGATTCGGTGCAAACCGAAAGAAAACCTGGCTTCAGGACAGACCGAAACATAAGGGAGACCGGGAAGTCACGATTCTTCTCGGCATTCTGATTCTGTTAGCTGTGATTTGGAGGGTTGTGGAATGTCTGTGATAACAGTGGAAAATCTGCGGTATCAGTATCCGCACGCAGAAAAGCTCGCTCTCGATGGAATCACCTTTTCCGTGGAAAAAGGGGAATTCATCGGAATTATTGGGGAAAACGGTGCAGGAAAGAGCACACTGAGCCAGGCACTCATCGGACTCGTTCCCCAGTTTTATAAAGGCGCTTACGGCGGAAAAGTGCTTGTCAATGATCGGGAGGCGGGAAATACTCCGGTTGCGCAGATGTGCGGAAGTGTGGGACTCGTGTTCCAGAATCCATTTAACCAGCTCTCGGGCGCAAAGGACACGGTGTATGATGAGGTCGCCTTTGGCATGCAGAATCTCGGTGTGCCGAGAGAGGAGATGCATCGGCGTGCCGAGGAGGCATTGAGACTTCTCGACATCTGGCAGTACCGGGATCGAAATCCGTTTGACTTGTCCGGCGGTCAGATGCAGCGCGTCGCGATTGCGAGTGTGCTGGTCATGCGTCCGGACGTGATGGTGCTCGATGAGCCGACATCCCAGCTTGATCCGGAGGGAAGTGAGGAGGTATTCCGGGCAGTCGAGAAGATGACAAAGTCTGGAATCACAATCCTGATGATTGAGCAGAAGATCGAGAAACTTGCGGCATATTGCAGCCGGATTTTGCTCTTGCATGAGGGAAAACAGATTGCGTTTGATACTCCGCAGAAGATTTTCTCGATGGAAAATCTTGAGGATTACGGTGTTCAGGCACCGGCATTCACGCGAATCTGCCGGGCCGAGAATGTTACGCTTCCGGATGGCACGTATCCGGTGACGGTCGAGGAGGCTGCCGGAGCGATGAAGGCAAAACGTTCCGGAGAGAATGTTTTTAGAAACCCCGGAAGTGAAGGCGCAAGACAGGGCGAAGACGCCGGGGAGGCTGTGAAGAAGAGCACGGAGATGTTTCGGATTGAGCATCTCGACTTCTCGTATCTTGCGAACGTTCCGATTCTCAAGGATCTGAATCTTCGCCTTGACGGGCGTCCGACCGCGATCATCGGTCAGAACGGTGCCGGAAAGACGACTCTTGTCAAGCTTCTGAAAGGACTCTTAAAGCCGGTGTCCGGAACGATTTATTTCCGCGGGGAGGATATGGCGGGGAAGACCGTCGCGATGCTTGCCGGAAATGTCGGATATGTGTTCCAGAACCCGGATGACCAGATTTTCAAGTACAATGTTCTCGATGAGGTTATGTTCGGACCGCTGAATATCGGAATGGATCCGGAGCGTGCAAAGAGTGAGGCGCTTAAAGCGCTTAAGCTGACAGGGCTTTCCGGGAAAGAGGGAGAGAATCCCTATGATCTCGAAATGTATGAGCGAAAGATGACGGCGATCGCCTCTGTGCTTGCGATGGACACGGATGTGCTGATTCTCGATGAGCCGACAATCGCGCAGGACTGGTGCGGACGGCGCATCATCGGCTCGATCATCCGCAGCCTGACCGAGCGCGGAAAGCTCGTGATTGCGATTCTCCACGACATGGATTTCGTCGCAGAGAATTTCGAGCGCGTCATCGTCATGGCACACGGAACGGTGCTTGCGGACGGAAGAGCGGAGGAAGTCTTCGAGCAGGAGGAGGCACTTAAGAAAGCGTGTCTCCAGAAGCCGTATGTGATGCAGCTTTGCAGCCGCCTCGGATATGAAAAACCGTATCTGACGGTCGAGGAACTGCTTCGCGACAAGGTTCATTAATTTTAATGGGAAAAATCGGTGGGAGAGATCTCACCGATTTTTTTTGAGAATCTTTTTTTACATGAAAAATGTGCAGAGTGAAATGAAAAATGAATGGCGACTTTTTGAAGGAGTCGTGGTACGATAGGATTAGATTTTTATGGGGAATTTTATGGGAAATACACAGAGCGTGTAATGAACAGGAAGTGCAATGGGAGAGCAAAAAACAGCGATAAGGCTGATGAAAGAAGAGAAGGGAGAAGACTAAGATTATGGAGAAACAATTTTGTCTGAAACTGAATGGAAAATGCCGCCCGGAGTCGGTGGTGCAGGGGGACAAATACCGCTTTACGGTGCTGACTTCCCAGATGCTTAGGATGGAGTACTCGGAGACCGGAGAATTTGAGGACCGGCCAACCCAGATCGTGTGGAATCGTGATTTTGAGACTCCGGAATTTACCGTGCGGGATCAGGAAAACTGCCTCGAGATCGATACCGAATATTTCCATCTTGTCTATGATAAGAAGGAGTTCAGCCCGAACCACCTCTACATCGATGTAAAGTATGCATTCACGAACTATGGAGGAAGATGGTATTACGGGAGAACGGACTACGGTGATCCGGCGAGAGAGCATAACCTGAAAGGAACGGCGAGAACGCTTGACCGTTGTGACGGCGAGTGGTATGTGGGTTCCGGTCCTCTTGAGCGTATGCGGACGACGGGGGGCAAGACAAACCGTGAGGATGGAGATGTCGATCTCGGCATGGGTCTGTGCGATACGAGCGGACGCACGTTCTTTGATGACAGCGAGTCTCTGATCATGGAGGAGGACGGCTGGGTAACGCCGAGAAAGAAAGGCTGTGTCGATGTGTATTTCCTCGGATACGGACGCGATTATTTTGGTGCAATCCATGATTTTTACCGCCTGTCCGGTGCTGTGCCGATGCTTCCGAAATATGTGCTCGGAAACTGGTGGAGCCGTTACTGGAAGTACACCGAGGAGACGTACCGTGATCTTCTCGAGCGCTTTGAGAGAGAGCACGTACCGTTCTCTGTCGTTGTCATGGATATGGACTGGCATCTCGTCGACATTCCGGAAAAGTTTGGAAAGGGATGGACGGGCTACACCTGGAATAAGGAGTGTTTCCCGGATCCGGAGGGCTTCATGGCATGGCTTCATGAGCACGGCTACCGCGTAACGCTGAATCTGCATCCGGCAGACGGTGTACGTGCGTTTGAGGAGGCATATCCGGAGATGGCAAAGGCGATGGGAGTTGATCCGGAGTCGGAATATCCGGTGCGCTTTGATTTCACGAATCAGGAATTTATCCGCGCTTACTTCCATTTCCTGCATCATCCGAATGAGGAGAACGGTGTGGATTTCTGGTGGATGGACTGGCAGCAGGGCAAGATCTCGGCAGTCGAGGGGATGGACCCGATCTGGATGCTGAACCACTATCATCACTTTGATCTGACGAGAACCGGAAAGCGCGGAGTCATGCTGTCCCGTTACAGCGGCCTCGGCAGTCATCGCTATCCGATCGGATTCTCGGGCGATACACATGTGACGTGGAATGCGCTCCAGTATCAGCCGTATTTCACTGCGACGGCAGCGAATGTCGGTTACACCTGGTGGAGCCATGACATCGGCGGTCACATGAACGGAATCAAGGACAATGAGCTGTATGTGCGCTGGATTCAGTTTGGTGTCTTCTCCCCGATCAACCGCCTTCACAGCAACAGCAACCCGTTCTGCGGAAAAGAGCCGTGGCGTTATCCGAAGCCGTATGACGATCTGGCACGCGAGAGCCTGCGCCTGCGCCATCGCCTTCTGCCGTACATCTACACGATGAATGCTCAGTGCCATGAAAAGATGGTTCCGGTTGTTGTTCCTGCTTATTATTACTATCCGATGGAGGAGGGAAGCTACGTCTGCCGGAATGAATATTTCTTTGGAACGGAGCTTCTTGTTCAGCCGATGGTTCATCCGACTGACCATGAGACCGGATACACGACGGAGAAGTCCTGGATTCCGGCTGGAAACTGGTACGATTTTGATAACGGTGCAGTCAGCCACGGCGGTCCAAAGGGACGGTATGCGACGATCAGCAGACCGATTGAGCGCCAGGGTGTCCTCGCGAAGGCGGGCGCGATTGTTCCGATGGCACCGGATAGCGGGAATAACAGCATTGACAATCCAGAGACGCTTGAGATTCTCGTCTTCCCGGGAAAAGACAATACCTACACGCTGTTTGAGGACAGCGGAGACGGATTTGACTATGAGAATGGCAGGTGTTTGAGAACAGAGATTTCCTTAAGCTGGAAGGATGAGGCAGTCAGTGTGACAATCCGTCCGTCCGGAGATCTCTCTGTTGTGCCGGAAAAACGCCGCTATGTCCTTCGCCTGCGTGGATTTGCACAGGTGGAGCCGACCTCCTCAAGTGAGACGGTGGAGAGTGAGTACGACTCTGAGAGGAGAACGCTGACACTGACGACGGAGCTTTTGGAGGCAGGAAGAAGTGTGAGCGTGACACTTCCGGGAGCAGAAGATTGCACCGCAAAAGAATCCCGCGAGGAGTTGAATGAGAGAATTTTTGAGTTCCTCGACCGGGTTCAGGGAAGTATCGTGAAGAAGAAAAATGTCTACCAGTACTTTGCAGGAAATTACACAAAGGAGGAGATTCTTGCAGCTCTTCCGGGACTTGAACTTCCGCAGAGCTGGGTAGATGTGCTGACAGAGATGCTGATCGGCTAAATTTTAATCACGAAACACAGAAAACTGGTGAAAAAATTATATACAGAAAATAATTCATAAAAGCGAGACAAAATTGAAAAAAAACCGCCATTCCTTTTGCCAGAAGATTTTTCTATAATAAACACATAGAAAAACGGAGGAAACAAAAAGTTCCCGGAATCTGAAACAGATAAAATCTGAGATGAGAAAGTTCGGATTCCGGGAGCGGAAATGACAGGAGGAAAGTTGGTATGAAAAAACATCTGGCACTGGTAATGGCAGCATTGACAGCAGCAAGTGCACTGACCGGTTGTGTGGGTGCAAGCGCAGGAAAATCGGCAGCGTCCCCGGAGACAAAGCAGCAAGCCGCTGAGTCATCCGCAGAAAATGGCGGATCGGAGTCTTCTGAAAAGTCGGACGGAAGCGTGTCCGGAGAGATTACGGTGATGGTGAACAGCACGTTTACGGGAATGGATGATCCGGCGATTATGAGAGCGGCAAAGGCATTTGAGGAGCAGAATCCGGGCACAAAAGTCACAATCGAGGGACTGGCAGGCCAGGAGCTGATCAGCAAGTTCACGACGACCGCGATGGCAGGTTCCGGACCGGATGTCGTGGCACTCGATAACTCAGGATGGCCGATCGATTTAGCAGCGATGGGGCTGATCATGCCGCTTGATGATAAGATCGCGGCATCAGACAACAAGTATCTTCAGGGACCGCTCGACTCAGGACTCTATGAGGGAAATTACTATTCCGTTCCGTGGTATTACAACAATACCGGACTCTATTACAATAAGAGAATCCTGACCGAGATCGGAAAGGACAGTGCGCCGACAACCTGGGACGAACTTGAGGAGGATATCAAGCTTGCAACGGAAAAGGGCTATTCCGGAATTTCCACCCGTCTCGATGGATATGCACTCTTTAACATTTTCTTTGAGAATGGAAACGATGTAATCGACACAAGTGGAGATAAGCCGGTTGTAACCGTCAACAATGAGTCCGGAAAAGAGGCATTCTCATTCTGGACCGGTCTTCACACGAAGTACCATGCATTCCCGGAAGGAATGAAGGATGCAACGGACTGGGCAACCGCGTACACGACGTTCGTCTCTGACGACTGTCTCTTCTTTGTCTGCGGTGACTGGGCTTATGTAAACATCCAGAAGGGCAACCCGGATATGGAATTTGGTCTTGCTCCGATGCCGAAGGGAAGCGTACAGGCTGTCTGCCTTGGCGGATACAACATGGCAATCAATGCAAACACTGCAAATCCGGATCTTGCATGGGCATTTGTAAACTACTTAACCAGCAAGGAATGTGACTATGTCATGACGGAGCAGGGAAGAATTCCTGGAAGAAGTGACGTGGATTACACCCCGATTCTGGAAATGAATCCGGAGTATCAGGTATTCATCGACGAGTCTGCCTACACAGTTCCGAGACCGCGCGTAAAGAATGCCGCTTCTGTTGATCAGAAAGTTGTGGACGCGTTCAAGAAGGTGTTCTTCGATCAGAAGACTTCTGAGGAAGCACTGAATGAGCTTGAAACAGAGCTGAATGACTTTGTCAACGAAAACTACTAGAATGATAGAGGCGCTTTTATGAGAGAGAAGACAACGAAACGAAGACCCGATGAGTACTCGTTTCAGAGAAATATTCACGGTTATCTGCTGATTGCACCGGCAATCCTCGCAATCCTGCTTCTCAGCGTTTATCCGCTTTTGCAGGGAATCTGGATCAGTCTGCTCAACTATGACATGACAAAGGCGAATGCCCCGAATTTCGGGACATTCGCCGGAATCAAGAATTATCTCGTTGTGTTTGCAAATTCCAAGTATCGCAATGCGGTGATGAATTCCATCGTGTGGACGCTCGTAAACATTGTGATCCAGCTTGCACTTGCGATGGGAGTGGCGCTGATCCTCAATGAGAAGCTGAAAGGACGCGGTGTCTTCCGTACAATGGCACTTCTGCCGTGGGCGATTCCGGCAGCGATCAGTGCACTGACGTTCAGCGCACTTTACGATACCAAAATTGGTGTGTTCAATGCAATTCTGATTCGTCTTGGAATCCTGAAAGAGGGATATTCCTTCCTTGGAAATGTCACGAGCGCGATGCCGGCGGTTATCGTCGCAAACGTGTGGAAGAGCACGCCGTTTCTGATGATCTTTATTCTTGCAGCCCTTCAGGGTGTATCGTACGATATGTATGAGAGCGGAGCGATTGACGGGGCAGGAAAGCTCAAACGCTTCCTCTACATCACGCTTCCGAACATCAAGGAGCCGATGGCAGTTGCGGTTATTTTGAATCTGATTTCCATCTTTAACAACTTCAATGCAATCTGGCTTCTGACAAAGGGAGGCCCGCTTGACAGTACTGAAATTATGTATACATATGCATATCGTCAGGCATTTGTAGATCACAAGTTTGGATATGCAGCAGCAACCTCAGTTGTGATTTTCATAGTGATTGCGATTCTGACTGTGATCTATGTAAAGATGATTTCCTCAGATCGGGAAGGCAGGAGGTAGAGAGATGAAGCGGACAAAGGGTGAGTGGATGTTTCTGTATGTGATGGCATCTTTGATTGCTCTGTGCTCGGTATTACCGTTTATCTGGGTTCTGATGACTTCCGTAAAGTCACCGGAGCAGATCTATGATATGAATCAGATCATACCGAAATACGTCACATTTGACAATTTTAAGCGAGTTTTGTTTCAGTCAAATTTTGTGCGCTACTTTTTAAACAGCGCGTACATTTCTGTTGTCGTGACTGTGATCTCGATGATTCTGGCAGTCATGGCGGCATATGGATTCTGTCGTTACAACATTGTCGGAGCAGAGAAGATGAAGCTGAGTATCCTGTTCACGAAAATGTTTCCGGGCGTGTTGCTTTCCATTCCCTACTATGTTATCATGAAAAATATGGGACTGGTTGACACGCACACCGGTCTGATTATCATCAACTGCTCGTTCGTTCTTCCATTTGCAGTCTGGAATATGTGTACGTTTTTCCTTCAGATTCCGTGGGAGATCGAGGAATCAGCGCTGATTGATGGATGCAGCAGATTCCAGTCGTTTATCAAGGTGATTTTTCCAATGGCGAAACCGGGAATCTCCGCGACGACGCTGTATTGTTTTCTGATGTCCTGGGATGAGTTCATGTATGCAAATACATTCATCAATTCCACCTTGAAAAAGACAGTTCAGGTCGGCATCCGTGATTACATCGGAGAGTACTCGACTGACTGGGGTCCGCTGATGGCATCCGTTATTCTGAGTCTGATTCCGGTTATCATCTTCTTCGTCTTCGTTCAGGACAATCTCGTAGGTGGTCTGTCCGCCGGAGCTGTCAAGGGATGATAAGAAAAAATGGATCGAACAGAATCGACAGGATCGGATTGATAGATAGAAACCTTAATAGGTATTCGTATTTTAGGATTGACTTTATTTCGCATTGACGTTTCAGGAGACAGTTAGAGATGAGAGAGAGGAAGGTTGCGCCGAGCATCTGGCGCAGTATGGTTCAGAGTGTGACGCTTTACATTCTGGTGCCCCTCTTTCTCGCTCTGACTGTCCTTTGTTTTTTGTTGAAGAAAAAGACGGACTCCGGGATTGAGGAAGCGGTTCAGATGATGTTCGCACAGAATGTTCAGGAGATTGACAGCGCAATTCTGCTCTCAAATTATGCGAGCAGTACGATGATCACTTACACGGAGAACAGCCGGTTTTTGAAGAATTATTATAATGCAAAAAATGAGTATGTGAAAAACCGTGCAGTCGGGCAGATTGAGGGGATGATCCTCAACACGAATGTCTCGACGCTCGGAAGTATTGAGGCGGAGCTGATGATTTTGATGAACGACGGAAAAAAGATCAGTTCCACAAGGATCGCTGAGATTCCGGAAAAATATCAGGAGACTGCCTGGTATCAGAATATGCAAAAAAGTGGTCAGATTCCATACTGGGACAGTGCGATGACGCCGTATTTTGATTACAAGGATAATCGAAGATATGTGAGCTTTGGGCGTGCGCTCGTGCGCTATCGTGGAAATGCGCTCGGCTATGCGCTTGTGCGGATTCCGCGGAGTGTATTTTTTGGAAAGGCGAAGGACTCGTCTGATTCCGTTTATCGCAGCGGAACGGTGTTCATGTGTGATCAGAATGGCAGAATCATCACCTCCGGTCCAGAGGAACTCTCGCCGGAGATCGCGGAGCAGACGATCGAGGTTTGGAGAAAATCATCTGGGAAGCAGGGCAGAATCGACAATGCCTATGTGCTCTCCTCAAATCTGACCTCGAGCAGTAATCAGGTTGTTTATGTCGGAAATTATCACGAGATTTTTGCACAGAGCGAGCAGATTCAGGTGGTCGTGATTCTGTTCATGATTTGTGCGGGAATCGCTCTTGTCGCAATTATGCTGATGATCAGCCGATACATCACGAATCCGATTCTCTTCTTTGCGAGACAGGTCGACTGGATTGAGCAGAACGATCCGAAGAAATTGACACTCGAGGAAAATCGTTTTCTTGAGACGCAGGCGCTTGAAAACGGAATGATCCGCGCGCAGAGCAGAATCGCAAAGCTGATGGAGGACGTGAGACGGGAAGCTGTGATGAAGGAGAAAGCGAGATTCGATGCACTCAAGGCACAGATCAATCCGCATTTTCTGTTCAACACGCTGAATGCAATCCGCTGGAAGGCTTCGATGAATCAGGATGAGGAGGTCGCTGATGTATTGTCGGAGCTTGGTGTTCTTCTGGGTGAGACATACAAGAGCGATGCGGAGATGGAGAGTATTGGAAATGCAGTGCGCATCCTGAATGCCTATGTGAAGATCATGCAGATCCGTTTTGGAAATAAGGTTCAGTTTTTTTTCTCGATTCCGGAAACTATCCGAAAGTACCAGATTCCGAGATTCTGTCTCCAGCCGCTTGTCGAAAATTCGTTTATTCATGGAATGTCTCATGTGGAGTGTGGTGTGATTGCGCTTCGCGGGGAAATGCAGGGCACGGATATTGTGCTGACCCTGATTGACAATGGTGAGGGACTTCGAGGAAAGACATTGGATTTAAACCGCGAAGAACCGGGAAAACGGGGACTGACCGGAATCGGTCTTCCGAATATTCACAAGAGACTGACCGGGTTGTTCGGAGAGGGCTACGGCCTTGCGATCGACACAGAGATCGAGAGTGGATTTCGTGTCTCGCTTCGGATTCCGGCGATTGAGGAAAAGGGGGATGAAGATGAAAGCGCTGATTGTTGAGGATGAGCTTCTCGCGAGAGTCGGAATGCGTTCCCTTCTTCCGTGGGAGGAACTTGGAATTACACTTCTTGAGGATGCGTGCGATGGAAGGGAGGCACTGCAGCAGATCGAAAATGGACATCCGGATCTGATGTTTCTGGATCTGAATATTCCGGAGATCAGCGGTCTGGAACTCTTAAAAATCATCCGCAGTCGCCATCTTCCGGTGAAAACGATCGTTGTGAGCTGTTACGATGATTTTGACACCGTGAAGGAAGCGATGAAGCTCGGGGCAGTCGATTACATCCGAAAATTCGGACTCTCGAAGGAGGAACTTCTCGCCTCGCTCAAGCATCTGAGAGACTCGTTCCCGGAGATGGAGGTCGAGGAAGAATCTGTACCAGAGCAGAAATCCGCTGCCCAGACCGGCTACGAGATGCGAAAGAGAGTGCGAAATATCCCGGAAGAATTTCAGAGCGGATGTTGTCTGAGCTTTTATATGGTGTGGAAGTATGCGGAAGAGATGACGGATATGAAGCTGATTGAGACGGTTGCTGCCCAGTATTATCAGGGACTTGGAAGACACACCCTAGCGTTGATGTGGGAGGGAAAACTTCTCCTCTTAATTCGTGAGGGGACAGATCGGGCAGAGGTTGAAATACTCAAGAGACAGATTGAACTTTTCATCACAAACAGATGCTATATTGGAATTACCTCATACAGAAACCGTGATCACGAGACCGGATTTTTTACCCGTCTTGCGGACAGCATTGAGGCATATGGATTCTACGGAAACCAGGAGGAGATTGTCAATCTTGAAGAACCATGTGCCTTTGAGAAACAGCAGATTCTCGGCGGGACAGAGTACATGGAATGTCTTGAGCGTGCAATCCAGAAAATGTCTCTCGAGGATATGAATAAGAATATCTCTGAGCTCTTTGATGAGATTGAGGCGGCGGGAAATTATCCGGTACCCTATATCAAACGGCTGATGATTGAGATCCTGAGCCGGTTCTCGGACAAGGCAGCGCAGCTTGGCGGGGCGATTGATGAGCTTGAGGTTGCAGACAGCAGACGACACTATCAGAAGATTGTAAATATGGCGAATCTTGAGGATCTTCGCGTCTGGTGGAAAGAATTCACGAAACAATTTGCCGGTACGTATTTTACAAGACAGAAAAAATCAGAGTCCGACATCATTGAAATGGCGCTCAATTACATTGAACAGCACTTGGAATCTCCGATTCAGCTTTCGGATACTGCGCGCTACATCGGTGTGTCAGAGCCATATCTCAGCTCGTTCTTTAAGCGGGTGATGAATGAAAATTTTATCCCGTATGTGAACCGGCAGAAAATCCGTCGGGCAAAACAGCTGCTTGCGGAGGGAAAGATGGTTTATCAGGTTTCAGATCTGCTTGGATACGAGAACAGCACCTATTTTTCAAAGGTATTTAAGAAAGTCGAGGGCATGACCCCGGAGCAATACAGAAAGAGCCTATGAGGATATTTTTTCATGAGATCTGTTAAATAGGCCAATATACATAGTTCACATTACACTATGAAATATATAAGTGACTCATAAGTTGACTAATATCTTCCGCTCTCTTTGTAGCTGCTCTATGATGAACACAGCAAATGAGCCGTTCACGATACAAGGAGAAACTTATCATTCTGAGCGAGCAAAAACCAAGAAGGGCGGATATGAGGTATACTTTGCCTTCACTCTTCTTGTAAAAAATGATGAAACATAAGATAGATAAAATAGAGGAGAGAGCGGATATGTTTACCCTAAAACTAATGATGCCCCAAAAAGAACATAAAAATGCCGTTATGGATTTCCGGGAAGAATTTTTAAGGGCAAAAGAGAGGATAAGTGGTGGCATTGGATTGGAGCAAGCTGAAAATTACGAAAATTGGTTGGAACATAAGTACATTCCTCACTACGGGCTGGTTGATGAGGCTGTTTTCCTGGCTTTTGATAACAACGATCATTTAATCGGAATTTCGGATATTCGTCTTGGGACGAATGACTTTATCCAAACATTTGCCGGACAGATCGGATATAGTGTCCGCCCTTCGCAGAGAAGAAAGGGTTATGCTTCAGAGATTCTCAAACTTACGCTGATAGAAGCAGACAACTATGGATTGTCTGAAATACTGATTACGTGTAACGAACCAAATATCGCTTCTGCAAAAGTAATAGAAAAGAATGGCGGAGTTTTAGAAAAAATCATTCCGCATACTGGATTTTCAAATGTTAAGAGATATCACATCAATATCCATTAATAAAAGACCGTGAACATGATGAGTATATTCCGCTATGACTCAGAGTGGATGCGCAGTGATTCTGAGTAGAAGATGTCAGCAAAGCTAATCAGAATCACGCGCAAAGTCTCCGCGAGCGTCGGCTTGAAACCGTTATTGCCCCTCCTCCTTCTGCATACAGAAATACCGGTGCATCAGCTCAAGCAGGCGCTTGGAGTCGAGCGGTTTGGCGAGATGTTCGTTCATGCCTGCCTCTTTGCACTGGCGGATGTCATCGGCAAAGGCATTTGCAGTCATGGCAAAGATCGGAATGTTCTTTGCATCCGGGCGATTGAGAGCACGGATGCGCCGTGTCGCCTCAAGACCGTCCATCACCGGCATCATCACATCCATCAGGATGAAATGGAAAGTCCCGGGCGTTGACTCCTGAAATTTATCGAGGGCCTGCTGCCCGTCGACAGCGCTTGTGACGAGAATGCCCTCGTTCTGGAGAAGAAATTCCACGATCTCCCGGTTGAGCTCGTTATCCTCGACAAGCAGGACGTGGACCCCGTCCAAGTTACAGTTCGGATTGAGTGCGAGGGAGGAACCGGAATCGAGATGGTCTGTGTCAATCCGAAATGGCAGAGTTACATGGAAGGTTGTTCCGACATTCTGTCTGCTCGTGAACGTGATGGTGCCGCCCATTTTTTCAATCAGCTCTTTGGTGATCGAGAGACCGAGTCCTGTTCCGGTGTAGGAGGTCCGGCTTGCGACATTCTCCTGAGAGAACGGCTCAAACAGGTGCTTCTGGAATTCTTCACTCATACCGAGCCCTGTGTCCTCAACGGAGAAGACAAAAGTTGCCGTCGTCTCATCGCTTGAAATCTCCTGGCAGGAGACGCAGATGGAACCGCCCGGGCGGTTGTACTTGACAGCATTTCCGGCAAGATTTAAGAGAATCTGGCGCAGATAGAGCGGACTTCCGATCAGGTAATGATGGCGGATGAAAAGCGCTTTCGTGCTCAGATTCAGACCATGTTCCAAAGTCTGCGGGCGGATGATTGTACCGACTTCGTGGGAGACTTCCCGAAGGGAGAATGGAACCTCCTCTAAAATCAGTTCGCCGGATTCTAGCTTATTCATGTCGAGAACGCTGTTGACGAGATCGAGAAGAAAGTCGGAAGCCTGAAGAATCTTTCTCCGACATTCATTCTGCTTTTCCATATCGTCAGGAAAATGGTTGGCGATCTCGATCATTCCGCGGATGCCGTTGATCGGTGTGCGGATGTCATGGCTCATGCGGCGAAGGAAATCCGTCTTTGCGGCGTTTGCCTTTTTCGCCTCGTCGGCTGCCTCCTGAATCTGTCTGGTGACGGCAAGCTCGTGCTGCATTTCTTCGGTGATGTTGCGCGTGACGAGAAGAACCGCCTCGATCTGATGATTCTCGTCATAGCGTTTCGGAATCATCATGACCTGACACCACATACCGCTGTTGAGCAGATATTTGAGCTCAATGTGCGAATTTGTTCCGAGACGCTCCTGAATCGTGGAGAGTTCCATAAAATCGCGGTGTTTCTGGACATAGTCCGGGGCAACATACTTTTTGGCCCAAGTCTCAAGAATCTTGTCAGCTGGAAAACGGTACGGAATATCATCAAACAGGTAATCCGGAGCGGTGATCGGCTCAAGGATATTTGTCTTTAAATCAAGCATCAGAATTGTCTCATAGACATTTCCGATCGCCTCGATGATGCGGTACTGGCGGTTGATCTGCGCCATATTTTTGGCATCCAAATGTCTCTGGATCAGGAGCAGAACCAGCATAAATATGATGTAAAACGAGAAGAGAAAGCACATTGCGATGGAACGTTCACGGAAGACTTCTGAGTCCGGGAAAAAGACGCAGATCGTGTATCCATCCATTCGAATAGCATCTCCGTACCAGGTCTGCCCCCGCATCTGCCCTTTCAGAAGACCGTGATACCGATGCTCAAAGTCGCAGGAGAACAGGGAAGTGGTGTCCAGGAGAGAGTCTGAAGCGGGAGGTCTTGAAAAATCCTCCTTGCTGTCGGAGAGATTTGCCAGGGGGTTCGAACTTGCCGGCATTCCGGAGATGTCAGAGAGATCTTCGAGAAGAAGGATTGTGCCTCCGCGCTGGAGGGTGTAGTTGGAAAAGAGCTCTCCGAGTGCGCTTGCCTGAAATTCTTCCTCCTGCATCATTCTTTTCCAGTAAACAAGAATCAGACCGGGGGCATCCGTCCGGGATATGGCGGCGAAATCGTAGGGAATTCCGTTTTTTACGGTGTGACTCATGTAATGTTTCTGGGGAAAACGGAGAATGCTGGAGATTGCAGGAGAGTGAAGTTCCTCGCTCCAGTCATCGCAGGTCAGATTTTCCCTGTCAAACTGGCAGACTGCCTGAAGGCTGTCATCGACGACGAAAAGACCACCGAGATGCTGACGTTCGGTATAGTCGGCAAGTTCTTCGCGGTTTAATAGATCTGGATCATTGGGATCATTTTTTTCGCGAAGAAATTTGCAGAGTCCGTTTGCCTTATCTGCGAGAGCAGTGAGCGTGTCTGTACGGTGAGAGGCGCTCTCATTCATATAGTAGGCGAGGTGGTGGCTTGCGGAAGAAAGCGTCTCTGAGGAGAGATCATTCAGCGAGGAGAGATCAATTTCCGTAAAAATGGCATAGGTCAGGGAAAGAAGAATCACTCCCGTGATGGCGAGCAGTTTCCATCCGCAGAGAGTCAAATCAAAAGTCTGGTGAAGCTTTTTAAGGCGATTCATGGTATCGCAGTTCTCCTTCTGATTATTCTGATGGAATCGAATAGTCTGTTTCGAGGTGGTAATTTTGAAGAATGGAAAAGGACGTGCCGTCGCGATTCATTTCCTCCAAAGTGTGATTGATTTTGGCGATCAGAGCAGGATCGGTGTCCTTGGAAAAGGCGATTCCGAGGTCGGAGAGATAGGAATCTCTGTCCAGAAAACGGTACGTCTCCTTCTCTTCTTCAAGCAGGTTGTTCCAGACGATTGCATTGGCGTAAATCGCTTCGCAGTATCCATCCAGAAGAGCACTGCGGACTTCCAGAAGATCAGAAAAACAGTAAACCTGATCGGTTGTCGGAATTTCGATGAAATCCTGATGATTGAGAAGCAGATATTCCGTTTGGGAATTTGCCAGTACAGCGATCGGTTTTCCGCTCAGATCGGCGGCAGTCTGGTAGGGACTGTCTGCCAGAACAATCGGAAGATGTCTGTTTTTCATGTAAGGCCCTGCCCACTGGTACTTCTCATTTTGCCCGTCCATGCTAAATCCGCACCAGATGCAGTCGATCGTGTGGTCTTTTAGAAGTTGGTCTTTCTCTGTCCAGTCGATCGGAATAAAATCTGCCTCATAACCGATTCGCCTGCAGGTTTCTTTTGCAAAATCTGCATCTATGCCGATCAGATCTCCGTTTTCATTGTAGTTGGTGAACGGCGGATAAGTGGCATATCCGATTTTCAGGTGCGGGAGGGCAGACGAAGAATGGTCTGTCGAGGTTTGCTGAGTCAAAATCAGGCTGAATGCCAGCGCGATAACGGCGGCAATCACGATAAGAAAAATAGAAAATTGTCGTTTTTTCATATAAAATATCCCCGTGAGTCAGTATAACATACAGGGAAAGAAATAGCAAACAGAGTCATCTTGTCAAAAAAGGAAAAATCAACTAGAATGGAACAGAACAAATTCGAACAGCAGTAAAGGATAATAAATTTAGGAAAAGAGTGTGACGGATCATGGGAGAACAAGAGAGAAAAGGGAAACTTTTTTCCAATCAGGCGCTGTGGTGGTTGATTGCGCCACTTGTGGTGGAACAGATTCTGGCAGTGACGGTCGGAATGGTGGATACGGTGATGGTTTCAAGTGCAGGGGAGGCGGCGACATCGGGCGTCTCTCTGGTGGATATGGTGAACACGCTGATCATCAATATTTTTGCGGCGGTCGCGACAGGTGGAGCGGTGGTCTCGTCGCAGTATCTGGGGCAGAAGGACAAGGGGAAGGCGTGTCAGGCGGCGGACCAGCTGCTCTTGATTACGGCACTGATTGCAGTCGGAATGATGTTGCTCTGCCTGATTTTCAGAAGACCGTTTCTCTCGATTCTGTACGGTGATATCGAGGCTGACGTGATGCAGAATGCGCTGACTTATCTGATTCTCTCCGCATTCTCTTACCCGTTTCTGGCAGTCTACAATTCCTGTGCGGCGCTGTTTCGCTCAATGGGAAATTCCAGGATCTCGATGCAGGTTTCGATCCTGATGAATATGATGAATGCGGTGGGCGACTATGTATTTATTTTCGGCTTCCACTGGGGAGTGGCAGGTGCGGCACTTGCTTCCCTGATCTCGAGAATGACCGCCTGCGTGATTCTCTATCTGAGACTTAAGAATCCGGCACTCGACATTCATGCGGGAACGAACGGACTTCATCTGGATGGAAGAATGATTCACAGGATTTTGAATATCGGAATTCCGAGTGGGGTGGAAAACAGTATTTTCCAGCTCGGACGAGTGCTTGTCGTCGGCATCATTGCAAGCTTTGGAACAATCCAGATCGCGGCAAATGCAGTTGCAAACAACCTCGATTCCATGGGAGTTCTTCCGGGATCTGCGATGAATCTTGCAATGATCACCGTGATCGGTCAGTGCGTCGGAGCCGGGGATTATGACCAGGCAAAGTACTACACGAAAAAACTGATGACAGTGACATATGCGGTCAATACGGTGACCTGTCTTGCAGTGCTCGGAGCGATGCCGATGATTTTGAAATTATATGGACTTTCGGATGAGACGCTTGCACTTGCATCGACGCTGGTGCTGATCCATGACGGCTGTGCGATCTTTTTGTGGCCGGCTTCGTTCACTCTGACGAGTGTTCTGCGTGCTGCAAACGATGTGAAGTTCCCGATGGTGATCTCGATCGGATCGATGATCATTTTCCGAATCGGACTCAGCTATGTGGTTGCAATCGGAATGGGACTCGGGGCGATCGGCGTGTGGATTGCGATGGTTGTGGACTGGATTGTGCGCGCATCCTGCTTTATCTGGCGTTACCGGAGCGGAAAGTGGAAGATTTATTATCGCGCCGAGTAGGTCCGGTGGTCTTTGGAGTGATGAGATCAATCAATAATGGAAAATTAGAAATCATAAATGAAAAGATGGAGACAGCCGTAAGGCGCAGGATGCGTTTTACGGCTGTCTCTTTGTATGTATAAAAATGATTTAGAGGTTTTGTTTTGATCGTTAACAATCAGATCAGGCTTCCGATCAGATGGACGGCAAAGGCTGCAATCCATGCGATTGTGCACTGCATCAGCACAACGGCGAAGGCCCAGCGGCCGCCGAGCTCTCTGCGGATGCTCGCGATCGCTGCAACGCAGGGCGTGTAGAGCAGGCAGAAGACGAGCAGGCTTGCAGCTGCAAGCGGGCTGATTGTGGAGATCAGTGTGGACGTGTTTCCGAACAGGACGGAGAGCGTGGAAACGACACTCTCCTTTGCCATGAATCCGGTGATCAGTGCAGTGGAGATTCTCCAGTCGCCAAATCCCATCGGTGCAAAGATCGGTGCGATCACGCCGGCTGCGCAGGCGAGGATGCTGTCCTTCGAGTCGGTGACGATGTTTAAGTGCATGTCAAAGGTCTGCAAAAACCAGATCACAAGAGTTGCCATGAAGATGACCGTGAAGGCTCTCTGGAGGAAATCCTTTGCCTTGTCCCAGAGCAGATGACCGACATTTTTTGCCCCCGGCATCCGGTAGTTTGGAAGTTCCATGACAAACGGGACAGCCTCTCCGCGGAACAGGGTCTGCCCGAAGATGAGTGCCATGAGAATTCCCATGATGATGCCGCCAAAATACAGAAGCGCCATCACGAGTGCACTCTGATGCGGGAAAAATGCCGCTGCGAAGAAAGCGTAGATCGGCAGTTTCGCGGAACAGCTCATAAACGGGGTCAAAAGAATCGTCATCTTGCGGTCGCGCTCGGACGGAAGGGTCCGGCTTGCCATGACGCCGGGAACCGTACATCCGAAACCGACGAGCATCGGGACGATGCTTCGCCCGGACAGACCGATTTTTCGCAGCAGCTTGTCCATCACAAAGGCGACACGTGCCATGTATCCGCTGTCCTCAAGCATCGAGAGGAAGAAGAACAGGGTCACGATAACAGGCAGGAAGCTTAACACGCTGCCGACGCCGTTGAACAGGCCATCCATCACGAGAGACTGAATCACGTCGCTGACATTCCAGGAGATCAGACAGCTCTGAACGAAGTCGGACAGAGCGGAGATTCCGAGGTCAAGGAGCGAGGAGAGCGCTGCTCCGATCACTCCGAACGTCAGGTAGAACACAAGTCCCATGATTCCGATGAAACAGGGAATTGCGGTGTACTTTCCGGTCAGAATCCGGTCGATCTGTACGCTTCTCAAATGTTCCTTGCTCTCTTTCGGGCGGATGACGGAGGCGTCACAGACTTTCTCAATAAAGTCAAAACGCATGTGGGCGATTGCCGCGGCACGGTCGAGACCGCGCTCCTTTTCCATCTGGCAGAGGATGTGGTCAAGAGTCTCTTTCTCGTTCTGATCGAGATGGAGGCTCTCAAGAATCAGGGAATCTCCCTCCGCGAGCTTGGAGGCGGCAAAGCGGAGCGGAATGTCTGCGCGCTTTGCGTGGTCCTCAATCAGATGCATGATCGCGTGCAGACAGCGGTGGACAGCACCGCCGTCGTCGTTGACATCGCATAAGTCCATCTTCATGGGACATTCCTGATATTTGGCGACGTGGACGGCATGAGAGATCAGCTCGTCAATTCCCTCGTTTTTGGCGGCAGAGATTGGGATGACGGGGATGCCGAGCATCTCCTCCATCTTGTTGATCATCACGGAGCCACCGTTTTCGCGGACCTCATCCATCATGTTCAGGGCGAGAACCATCGGGATATCGAGTTCCATCAGCTGCATCGTCAGGTAAAGATTTCGCTCAATGTTTGTCGCATCGACGATGTTGATGATGCCCTTCGGGTGATCGCGCAGAAGAAAATCTCGGGTGACGAGTTCTTCGCTTGAATATGGGGACATCGAGTAGATGCCAGGCAGATCCGTCACCAGTGTTTCCTTGTATCCGCGGATGACGCCGTCTTTCCGGTCGACGGTCACGCCGGGAAAGTTTCCGACGTGCTGGTTCGATCCGGTCAGCTGATTGAACAGGGTTGTCTTTCCGCAGTTCTGATTTCCGGCGAGAGCAAAGGTGAGAATCGTTCCGTCAGGGAGCGGATTTTCCGTTTCCTTCTGGTGGAAACGTCCGCCCTCACCGAGTCCCGGATGGGGAAGCGCCTCTGCATCCGGCGCCGGTGCGGGCGGGACGGCCTTTGCATCCCGGATGTTTTCAATTTCAATTTTTTCCGCGTCTGCCAGACGCAGAGTCAGCTCATAGCTGTGAATCCGCAGTTCCATCGGGTCGCCCATGGGAGCATATTTTACCATGGTGACTTCTCCCTTTGGAATCAAACCCATGTCGAGGAAATGCTGGCGCAGTGCGCCCTCACCTCCGACGGAGAGAATGGTAGCGGTTTTTCCGATCGGTAAATCTCGTAATGTCATGTCTGTACCTCTTATGTATGTAGTAATAATTACGAACGAAAAACATAAATGATAAAATTTATCATTTACTGAGATAACCGTATGAAAAAACAGCGGATTTGTCAAGAGTAAAATCCACAGGAATTATTTTGGTTCTTCCTGACTGCAGATGGCGAGCCGGTGCTGGTACTTCTCCCGGGTTGCAAGTCCGCCCCGGATGTGGCGCTCGGATTTATTGATGTTTAAGACAATTCGGGCGCGGGCAGCGAGGGACGGATTGATATGTTCAAGCCGGTCGGTCACATCCTTGTGGACCGTGCTCTTGCTGATTCCAAATTTTTTTGCGGTCTGGCGTACAGTGGCATTGTGGTCGATGATGTAGTTGGCGATAGCAACCGCCCGTTCTTCAATATAATCTTTCATGAATGTCCTTCCGAACACGTTTTTTACATCCTATTAGAAGAAAAAGAAAAGTATGTGTGAAAAAATGCAAAATCTTCTGCCGTCACGCTATCATACGGCATTTTCCCTTCGGAAAATGCCTACCCGCGTACAGCAACAAAGACAATTTAATGAAAATGTCCGCTGTATAAAAACATTTGTATTTTTATGGCGAATTGTGTATAATAAAAACATTCGCGCATGGCGAGGGAACCAGAGGGGCGAAAAATTTACAGAGAAAGAAGAAAAATCTATGAAAAAGCTTTTTGAGGCATGGAATCAGATCAGTCTGGTAAAAAGGATTGTGGCGGGTCTGATCATTGGAACGATTCTGGGACTTGTATGTCCTGGAACAGGGGGAGTCGCAATCCTTGGCGATGCGTTTGTGGGAGCGTTGAAGGCGGTGGCACCGCTTCTCGTCTTCTTCCTGGTTATCAGTTCGCTCTGTTATTCCGGAAAGAGCCACGGCGGCGTGATCCGGACGGTTATCATCCTGTATATGTTCAGTACCTTTCTTGCGGCAGTGGTTGCAGTGGCATCGAGCATGCTTTTCCCGGTTTCGCTGACGCTGAATGCAGAGGCGGTCGACATGGCGGCGCCGCAGGGAATTGCAGATGTGCTGAGAAATCTTTTGCTGAACATCGTGTCAAATCCGGTGAAAGCACTCACGGAGGCAAATTACATCGGCATTCTGTTCTGGGCAGTTCTGCTCGGCTTTGGTCTGCGCAGTGCGGGAGAGACGACGAAAAAGATGCTGAATGATGTATCTGCGGCACTCTCAAAGACTGTGACCTGGATTATCAGCTTTGCTCCGTTCGGTATTCTCGGTCTGGTGTACAATACGGTGTCGACAAACGGTCTGGCTGCGTTCACGGAGTACGGAAAACTTCTTGCAGTGCTTGTCGGCTCCATGCTCTTTATCTATTTTGTGACGAACCCGATTCTTGTATTCTGGTGCATCCGCAAGAATCCGTTCCCGCTGATTTTCAAGTGCCTGAAAAAGAGTGCGATCACTGCATTCTTCACGAGAAGTTCCGCTGCAAACATCCCGATCAATATGGAGGCGTGTGCAGAGATGGGACTTGATAAGGACACCTATTCCGTCACGATTCCGCTCGGCTCCACGATCAACATGGATGGTGCTGCGATCACGATCACAGTGATGACACTCGCAACGGCACATACTCTCGGAATCGATGTGGATATCCCGAGTGCGATTATTCTGAGTGTTCTTGCAACACTCTCCGCATGTGGAGCATCCGGTGTTGCAGGTGGTTCCCTGCTTCTGATCCCGATGGCGTGCGGACTCTTCGGCATTCCGAATGAGGTTGCGATGCAGGTGGTTGGAATCGGATTCATCATCGGTGTGATTCAGGATTCCGTCGAGACGGCGTTAAACTCTTCTTCTGATCTGCTGCTCTCAGCTTCTGCGGAGTTCAGACAGTGGAGAAAAGAAAACAAAGAGATTGTTTTTTAGAAAATCAGATTTTTTTGGTAAAAAATCAGGTTCAAAGGGGGACCGGCAGGAGAATGATGCCGGTTCCCTCTTATTTTGTGAGTTTTTCTCTGCTCTCAGCAAAGAAAATTTTACAATCCCCTGATTTTATGGTATGCTTTTTCTGTTTTTTTCCGATTTTTTGTTTTTATGGTCGGTATTTTTATGAAAGGAAATGTAATCTCATGTTACAGACAATCGAGACAATTAACACCGCTGTGAATAATTTCATCTGGGGAGTTCCGGCGATGGTCTGCATCATCGGAGTGGGACTCTACTTAAGCATCCGCACCCGTTTTCTCCAGATTCGAAAGTTTCCGTATGCGATTCGGACGACGATCGGGCGAATGTTTCGAAAGAGAAATGCCTCTGATGGAGCGATCACCCCGTTCCAGGCAGTGTGCACCGCTCTGGCAGCGACGGTCGGCACCGGAAATATCGCGGGAGTTGCAGGTGCGATTGCGATCGGAGGACCGGGAGCTGTCTTCTGGATGTGGATCTCTGCGGCACTCGGCATGTGCACAAAATTTGCGGAGGTGACGCTTGCGGTTCACTTCCGTGAGACGAATGCGGAGGGAGACCAGGTCGGCGGTCCGATGTACTACATCAAGAACGGACTCGGAAAGAGATGGATCTGGCTTGCATACCTCTTTTCTGCTTTCGGCGTCCTGACTGTATTCGGAACGGGAAATGCGACCCAGGTAAACACGATCACAACGGCGATCAATTCTGCACTTTTGAATTATCAGGTGATTACTTCCGAAAATATCGGAATGTCAAATCTCATCATCGGTGTTGTGATTGCGATTCTTGTGGCTCTGATTCTGCTTGGCGGAATCAAGAGAATCGGACAGGTTACCGAGAAACTGGTTCCGTTTATGGCTTTGCTCTACATTCTTCTGGCATTTGGCGTGGTTCTTGTAAACTTCCGCCATGTTCCGGCTGTGTTTGCTTCCATCTTTGAGGGCGCATTCAAGCCGGCTTCCGTCACCGGAGGACTTGTGGGAAGCATGTTTATGAGTATGAAGAAGGGAGTTTCCCGCGGTATCTTCTCGAATGAGGCGGGACTCGGAACCGGATCGATCGCTCATGCGTGCGCGGATACGAGAAAACCGGTAAAGCAGGGAATGTTTGGAATCTTTGAGGTATTTACGGACACCATTCTGATCTGCACACTGACTGCGCTCGTCATTCTTTGCAGCCAGGTTGCGATTCCTTACGGTCAGGCAGCAGGTGCAGAGCTGACGATCCAGGGATTTACCTCCACTTACGGCAACTGGGTATCCATCTTTACGGCGGTTGCCATGTGCTGTTTTGCATTCTCCACGATTCTCGGATGGGGACTTTACGGAGCACGCTGTATTGAGTTCCTGTTTTCTGAGCGCGTGATCCGTCCGTTCATGGTTGCCTATTCGTTGGTTGCGATTCTCGGTGCAACTGCAGATCTCGGTCTGATGTGGAACATTGCGGAGACCTTCAATGGACTGATGGCAATCCCGAACCTGATTGCACTCTTCCTGCTTGCGGGAACAGTTGTGAAACTGACTCAGGAGTATTTTGCGGGAAATGACCAGTAGGAAATCTGTGAGGCTCATTAGAGGGCATGAAAGATCAGGAAAGATCAGCAGGGCAAAAGAATAAAAAAATTTTATATGGATATCGTATAGGTATTGTATAGGTATCGGATTGGTATTTTTTCGGCGAATTTTTTCGGAGAGTCCAGAATGTTTTCGGACGATCCATGAAAAAATTCGCCTTTTTTGTTCTCACGTTGACTTTCTTTCGATCTGCCTGTAAGATACGCACTAACACCGAAGGACACAAGAAAGTATAGGAAAAAGATGGCAAAACCCGTTTCGGTTTCCGGGAAGCCGGCTTGAAAAGGCGAAGGTGGGAAAGAGGAGGACATGATTATGAGAAAAAGACAAATGCTTACATGGATCACGGCGGCAGCACTGGGAATGAGTCTTTTGAGCGGATGTTCCGCAGGTTCCAAGAGTGCAGAAACTGCCGGAAGCACCGAAAACTCAGCTCAGAGTACTTCAGACACGAAAAAGAGTGGAGACGGTGGATTGACGGTCGTCCGTGAAGCAGTCATGTCCAACAACTTAGACCAGTGGCTTGCGATTGTCGGAACGGAAAAAGGATTTTTTGAGGACGAGGGAATCAAACTTGAAGTGACTGAGTTTGCGGCAGGAATCAACACCGTCGATGCGATTGTGACCGGTCAGGCTGACATCGGTGATCTCGCAGATTACGCAGCAGTAAACCGGATTGGAAATACACAGGATAAGACAAACTTAAGAATTCTGTTTCGTCTTGCGCAGGGCACGGGAAGTTCTCTCTATGTGAATCCGGACAAGGTAAAGGATCTCTCCGATCTGGCAGATCAGGGCTTCCTCACACTTCCGGGAACGGCGTGGGATTACTGGAATGCTGTGACTTATGAAAAGGCAGGAATTCCGGAGGACCAGCAGAATCTTGTGAGAGTGGACAGCTCCCAGGCAGCACTTGCAGTGATGACGACCGGTCAGGGCGTGGCATTCTGGGCCGGCGGAGTCGATGCAAAGAAACTCGAGGAGGCCGGAATGAAAGCGCTCGTATCGATGGATGAGATCGGGCTCTACACCGACCAGTACCTGATCAGCTCGACCGAGTATCTGGCACAGAATCCGGAGACGGTTGAGAGTTTTGTGAAGGCGGTTAAGACAACTCAGGAGTGGGTTGAGGAGAATACGGATGAGGCAGCCGGAATTCTTGAGAATAAGCTGAAAGTTCCGAAACAGCAGTTTATCGATAAATTCGAGAATTACAAGATGGATCTCGACTTCCCGGAGGAGGCTGTGGAACATTTTGACGGCATCAAGGCGTGGGCGCTTGAAAATGGAAAATTTGCGAAGGATTACGATCTGAAAGATTTCACAGATCTGACGGCAATCAAGAAATTATATCCGGATAAGGTGGCTGAGTGATATGTACCTCGAACTGAAAAATATCAATAAAAAATTTGGAGATTATCAGGCATCGGATCAGGTGTCATTCTCGATTGAAAAAGGAACGCTTGCGGCGCTGCTCGGGCCGAGCGGAAGTGGAAAGACGACGATTTTAAGAATGATTGCGGGACTGGAACATCAGGACAGCGGGGATGTTCTGATTGACGGAGTCTGTGTCAACGATGTGCCGGTTGAGAAGCGGGGAATCGGATTTGTATTTCAGAACTATGCGCTGTTTCCCTATATGACGGTTTACGACAACATCGCGTATGGACTTAAACTCAGAAAGCAGGACAAGCAGACAATCAAAAAGCGGGTGACGGAACTTCTCGATCTTGTCGGTCTTCCGGGACTGGAAAACCGTCTCCCCGGGCAGCTCTCCGGCGGACAGAGACAGCGTGTGGCATTTGCCCGCGCCCTTGCTCCTGATCCACAGCTTCTGCTTCTCGATGAGCCGTTTGCGGCGATTGATGCGAAAGTCCGGAAGGAACTTCGCGCATGGCTCAAACAGATGGTGGAACAGCTTGGAATCACAAGTATTTTTGTCACTCACGATCAGGATGAGGCGGTGGAGGTCGCAGATGAGATTATTGTGACGAACCGTGGAAGAGTGGAGCAGAGCGGAACCCCGATTGAGATTTACAAAAATCCGAAAACTCCGTTTGTCGCACAGTTTATCGGCGAGTCGATCCGGCTGGACGGATATGACAGACTGAAGGGATTTTCAGCAAAATTTGGCGAGTCGGAGGCAGTCATCCGGCCGGAGTTTGTCAAGGCGGTGCGTGCCGGGGAGGCGGTCGATTTCCCGAGTGCCTACGAGAGAGGCGTTGTCGAGGAGACAGCATTCCGTGGAAGCTACACGGAACTGCAGATCAATGTGAAAGGGCTGAAGATTGCGGCATCCTGGCCGCTTGAGGAGGAACCGCTCAAAAAAGGAGATGCAGTGGATGTGCTGATCTACCGGCTTTATATCTTCCATGACGGGGAGGCGCATCTCTTAAAGAATGAGCTTCTGACTCCGGGAGATGTCTTCTACATCTAAATAAATGGATAAATAAATGGAGTAATGGAGCAGAAGCGTGGAATCTGATATAGATACATAGATATAGGATATATGTGAGAGAAAAAGAAATGGGAAAGCGGAGGTGTCTGGTGTGAAAAACGGCATCAATCAGATATTAAAATGCGGGGCAGTGACATGGATTCTGCTTCTGGTGGTCTGGCAGGTGGGATCACTTTTCTATACAGATGATTTCCTTCCGGGACCGGCAGCGACATTTGCCGGAGCAGGAGCTCTGATCGAGGACGGAACCCTTGGGATGGATATTGCGGTCAGTCTCCAGAGAGTGCTTCGGGGATGGCTTCTCGGTGTGATTTTTGCAGTTCCGGTCGGACTCTGCATTGGAAATTTTAAGAAGGTCGGATGGGTGCTGGAGCCGTTCCTGAATTTCTTCCGTTTTGTTCCGGCAATCGGATTTATCACACTGTTTTTGATGTGGTTCGGTGTGGGCGAAAATTCCAAGACGGCGCTGATTTTCTACGCAGTGATCTTTCCTGTCATGATCAACACGATCGCAGGAGTGCGGGCAGTTGATCCGTCTCTGGTTGAGGCGTCGCGCTCTCTCGGGGCATCGGGGCGGACAATCTTTTTTACCGTGATTGCACCGTCGGCGGTCCCGCAGATTTTTACCGGAATCCGCCTCGGTTTAAGCGGAGCGATCATCTGCATTGTCGCAGCGGAGATGCTTGCAGCTTCTGAGGGAATCGGATATCTGATTTATACCTCGCGTCTGTATTACAAGACAGACTGGATTTTCATCGGAATTTTCACGCTTGGATTTCTCGGTTTTCCTGCAGACCGGATTCTGCTGTTTGCGGGACAGAAGTTTTTGTATCGCTTTGGAGTGAGATAAGTGATTAGGGATTAGGTGGACATTAGATGGACATTAGATGGGCATTAGATGGGCGCTCCTCTGGCGGTGAAAGTTCTGCAAATGCGCTCTCGCTCCGGGTAAATCAGCGGAAGCGTCACTGGCGCTTCCTCGATACGCTGGGCGGATGCAGCGGTGCATAAGGTCGCAAAGTACGCGACCTAAACACCGGCATCTCACACGGGTTTGCAGAATCTTTCCCGCCTCGGAGCGCAACATCGATAATACATAACGCCTGATCTACATCGACGGAAGTGAAATAAAGAAGTGCCAGAGATGTGTTCAAAGAAATATGTGTTCACTTCGGATGAAAATAAATGTTTTTGAAAAATGAATGGATAAAAATATCGGAATATCGCAGGTCTTCTTGGAATAGATTAGTAGTACACAATTTGTTCCTGGGAGGCCTGTTTTTATGAAAAAAGGGGGAAATCTGCTGCTGACAGGCTGTCTGATTCTCTGGGTGCTTGTGGTGCACGTGATGACTGGATGCAGCGTGACAAGAGAAAACAAGGACAAGGTGCGTGATCTGGATTTTACGGTGACAGCGGCGGAAGAACTGCCGGAAGAACTCAGAAAGTTGACGGAGGAAAAGAAGACATCTCCGTTTAAGCTGACATACACGAATGACGGCGGACTTTACATAGCGGTGGGATATGGCGAGCAGCCCTCCGGCGGATACAGCATTGTGGTAAATGAGCTGTATCTGACGGAGAATGCGATCGTCATCGATACGGAATTAAAAGGACCGGAGAGTGCCGAGGAGAGTGGAACGGAGAAATCCTATCCATATGTCGTTGTTCAGACGGAATATCTGGAACAGCCTGTTATTTTTCAGTGAGTTCCATGGAGTCAGGGCGGGGGAGAAATTCATTTTTGAATTTCTCCCTCGTCATTTCTATGAGGTCACGCTCCGGCTGACCGAGATAAGCTCCCTTTCGCGTCCAGACCTGGACATCCCAGGTCACGGGTTCTGCGCCGAGAGAGAAGAGTTCGACCGGTTCCTCAGATTTTGTCAGGCAGATGATCTGGTATGGCATGATTGCAACGCCCATGCCGGTGGTTGCCATCTGGAAGCTTGTGACGTTGCTGGAAAATTCCATCTTGACCGGTGGACGGATATGGCTTGCCTTAAACAGTTCATTTGTGGCATAGCGGATCCGGTGTTGGGGATGGAGCAAAAAAAACGGAGTGTTTTTAAATGTGCGAAGGTCTACGCTTGACGGGTGTCCGGGAAGACGCTGGCTGTCGAGAACGTAACCTTTTCGTGCAACGAGGACAAGCTCCTCCTGATAGAGTGGTTGCATCTCGATCCCAGAAAAAGATTCTCTGCCATATACCGGAAGAAAGACGAGATCGATCCGTCCCTCTCTCAGTGCCTCTGTCAGCTTATATCCGCTGTCAGTGAGAATCGTCACTTCAATCCCCGGATAACGCTCAGAAAACTGCGGGAGAAGACGCGGGATCATGTGGGAGGCGCGTTCTCTGGAAGTGCCGATGCGGAGTGTTCCGGTCATGTGGTGGGTGATGTCGCGAAAGACTTTCATCAGCTGATCGTTTTCAAGCAGAATCCGGCGTGCTGTCTCGATATAGTGTTCTCCGGCGAGCGTCAGAGTCAGCGGTGTCGTAGAACGGTCAAAAAGCTGAATCCCGAGTTCTTTTTCTGCTTTTTGAATGTAATGACTCAGTGCAGACTGCGAGATGAAAAGAGCATCGGCAGCTTTTGTGATATTCCGGTACTGGGCGACGGTGGTAATATATTGAAGCTGTCTGAAGTCCATAAAATTACTTTTCTCCTTCCCTAAGTTTTCATTTTAAAAATATTAATGAATAAAGTGTTTATTAATTCCAGTATTTTGATCAAAATTCGATTTTGGGGCGCGACGGAGGCTGAGAAGATTACATGCAAACCCGTGTGAGACGTCGGTGTTTAGACTGCGTACTTTGCAGTCTTATGCACCGCTACGTCCGCTCTGCGTATCGAGGAAGCGCCAGTGACGCTTCCGCTGATTTACTCGGAGTGAGAACGAGTTTGCATGAATTTTACTCAGCCGTAGGAGCGCCACTTATGTATCGCTATCTTATTGGCATCATTTTCCGATCTGATTTTATCTATAATGTCAGTGTATCACGAAGCCCTCACGTTTGCAAGAAAATACCATGAGTAAAAGCTCATGGTAATCAAGAAAATAATGGCATTTTACAACTGGATGCACACTTGCTATAATCGAATTATCAAATGAGAGGGACAAAACCTCAAAGGTTTGAAAGTTGAGCGGACATGACATGAATTGTCATATATTTCACATGTAAAGGAGAAGGGTTACTATGGCTCAGAACTTAACAAGAAAAATTCTTGCGGCGCATCTTGCAAAACCGTCGGATATGATTCCGGGAAAGGAGATTTATCTGAAGGTAGATCAGACGCTGACCCATGACATCAATGCAGTTATGACCTATCTTGCATTTGAGGCGATCGGCATTGACCGCATCGGTGTGGAGAAAGCAGTCAGCTATCTCGATCACAACCTGCTGTATCTGGATTTCAAGACTCCGGATGACCACATTTACTTACAGTCGGCAGCAGAGCGTTTCGGCGTACATGTTTCCCGTCCGGGTAACGGAATCTGCCATGCTGTTCAGGTGGCTCGCTTTGGTGCACCGGGAAAGCTCTCCATGGGTGGTGACAGCCATACTCCTCACGGCGGTGCGATCGGTATGCTGTGTATCGGTGTCGGCGGTATGGACATTGCAACGGCAATGACCGGCGTTCCGATGCGTCTGAAGATGCCGAGAGTTATCAAGGTAAACCTGACCGGAGAGCTTCGTCCGGGTGTGAACTCCAAGGAAGTCATTCTTGAGATGCTGCGCCGCGTGACGATCAAGGGTGGTCTTGGAAATGTATATGAGTACGTTGGACCGGGTGCAAAGACTCTTGAGGTTTCCCAGCGTGTGACGATCACAAACATGGGAGCTGAGATGGGTGCAACAACTTCCATCTTCCCGGCAGATGAGCAGGTTCGCAAGTTTATGAGATCCCAGGGACGTGAGGATGAGTTCGTAGAGCTCGGACCGGATGAGGGATGTGAGTACGACGACGAGATGGAGATCAACTTAAGTGAGCTTGAGCCGTTAATTGCCTGCCCACATCAGCCGGACAACGTAATCCCGATGAGCCAGGTCGAGAAGAAGCCGGTTCAGCAGGTATTTATCGGAAGCTGTACAAATGCAAGCTACTCCGATATCGCAAAGGCAGCTCTCGTGATGCAGGGTCATCATGTGGCAGAGAATGTGAGCTGTACCTGTGCCGTTTCCTCCAAGCAGATTTACCGCAAGCTGATGGAAGACGGATATGCAGAGATGCTTCTTGACGCAGGTGTTCGTTTCCTTGAGGTTGCCTGCGGACCGTGCTGCGCAATCGGTCAGTCACCGGCAACGAAGGGAGTTGCAGTCCGTACTTCCAACAGAAACTTCAAGGGACGTGCCGGCAATCCGAATGCGGAGATTTATCTGGTAAGCCCGGAGAGCGCTGCTGCAACCGCAGTTGTCGGAACTTTCGCAACCGCAGAGGAGATCATGGGTGAGGATGTAAAGAAACTTGCAGAGATCAAAGAGCCGGAGATGTTCAAGATCGACGATTCCATGATTATCAAGCCGCTTCCGCTTGAGGAGGCTAAGAAGGTTGAGATCAAGCGCGGACCGAACATCGCTCCGCTTCCGGTTCCGGATGCTCCGGAAGATCATCTGGATGCGAGAATCAGCCTGAAGACCGTGGACAATATCACAACAGATGATATCACCCCGGCAAGTGCAGAGTTTTCAAGCATGCGTTCCAATATCCCGCTGATGTCCAAGTACTGCTATCACCGTTACGATCCGGAATTCTCCGAGAGAGCAAAGAACCTCGGAAAGAGCATCATCATCGGCGGCGAGAACTACGGTCAGGGATCTTCGAGAGAGCATGCGGCGATCAACCCGATGTATCTCGGCGTCAAGGCTGTCATTGCAAAGAGCATTGCAAGAATCCATAAGGGCAATCTGGTTAACCACGGAATCATCCCGATGCTGTTTGAGGATCCGGCAGACTATGACAAAGTAGAGCTGATGGATGAGCTTGAGATCGAGAACCTCAGAGAGCAGATCAAGACGAGAGAAGTTGTGATTAAGGATAAGGACAAGAACGTAACGTTCAAGGCTAAACTGGATCTGTCCGACAGCGAGCTGGAGGTTATCCTCTGCGGCGGTCAGTTGAGATACTTAAAGCATCAGCTTGAAGAGATGGAGAAGGAAGCAAAGTAAATTTAGATAGGGAGAAGAAAGGGGTATTTACAATGAGCGACAACACCAAGAACATTGAAGTGGCACAGGAAAAATTTGCAGAGCTGATTAAGTCCGAGTTTGAGCGTATCGAGCGCATGAAGCAGGACAATGAGATCAAGGATTTCTCCAAGCTGGAGAAGATCGTCATCGGCGTACTGCCGGGCGATGGCATCGGACCGATCATCATGGCACAGGCACTTCGCGTTTTGAAGACTCTGATGAAAGATGAGCTGGAGTCTGGCAAAGTAGAGATCCGTGAGATCGAAGGCATGACGATCGAGCACCGCGCAGAGACTCTTCAGAGCCTTCCGGATGAGGTTCTGGCAGAAGTCAAGAAGTGCGATGTCATCCTCAAGGGACCGATGGTAACCCCGAGAGCTGGCGATCCGTGGCCGAACCTGCTGAGCGCAAACAGCCTGCTGCGCCGCAATCTGGAACTGTTTGCAGCCGTTCGTCCGATCAAGATTCCGGACAAGAACATCGACTGGACCTTCTTCCGTGAGAATATCGAGGGTGAGTACATCTGGGGCAACAAGGGTATTCAGGTAAATGATGATCTTGCAGTTGACTTCAAGGTACAGACCCAGCAGGGAACTGAGAGAATCGCACGCGCTGCCTTTGATTTCGCAAGAAAGAACGGCAAGAAGAACGTGACGATCGTTACAAAGGCAAACATTGTAAAGCTGGCTGACGGAAACTTCATCAAGGGTGTCCGCAAAGTCGGCGAGGAGTATCCGGAGATCGAGATTCAGGAGCGTCTGGTAGATGCAATGTGTGCAAAGATGCTGGATCCGGAGTTCAACAAGGGCATCGAGGTAATCGTGCTTCCGAACCTGTACGGCGATATCGTAACCGATGTGGCAGCAGAGCATCAGGGAGGTTTAGGAACCGCTTCTTCCTCCAACATCGGAAACAAGTATGCGATGTTCGAGGCAATTCACGGAACCGCTCCGTTCCTGATCAACCACGGAAGAGGCCAGTACGCAGATCCGTGCTCCCTGATCCGTGCAGTCGGCATGCTGGTTGCTCATATCGGATACGGCGACAGAAAACAGCTGCTTGACCGCGCTCTCGACATCTGCACCATTACGGAGCGCAAGCTCGTTGTGACGACCGACAAAGACGGTGCAACTGCAGAAGAGTTCACCACTTATCTGGTAGACACCATCAACGGCCTGAAGTAAAAACAGAAAACAGCAACAAAAAAGAAATGCACTCCCCCTGAAAATATAATTGCATTTGCACATGACAGAAAACTGCCGTGAAAGACTGTTCTGGTCGTTCGCGGCAGTTTTTCTGTTGGAAAAATAAATTCCTACAAAAATAGTAGGAATTTTTCGTACAACCTCAGGTTTAGGATTGACAATTTGTCATCAAAATTATATAGTGGGAGTTAATGAAAATGATAGAGAAGCTGTTTCGGGGCTTGAGTCATAAACTAGAAGGAAGAACAGGTGAGGTCGAAACAATGATTTTAAAAGATATCTGGCAGGATGTGAAAGCAGTTCAGGAGAGAGATCCTGCGGCACGCAATGCGCTGGAGGTTCTGATTTTGTATCAGGGAGTTCATGCCCTGATCTGGCATCGGTTTGCACACTGGTTTTATAAGCACCATATGTTTTTCATCGCGCGTATGATTTCCCAGATTGCGCGTTTCTTTACCTTGATTGAGATTCATCCGGGAGCAAAGCTCGGACATGGAATTCTGATCGATCACGGCTGTGGTGTCGTGATCGGAGAGACTGCGGAAGTCGGAGACAACTGCACGATCTATCAGGGTGTGACGCTCGGCGGTGTTGGTCTGAATAAGGGCAAGCGCCATCCTACACTTGGCAACAATGTCACGGTGGGAGCGGGAGCAAAGATTCTCGGAGCTTTTGAGGTCGGAGATAACTGTAAGATTGCGGCAAACGCCGTGCTCTTAAAGCCGCTTGAAAATGACACGACGGCGGTGGGTGTTCCGGCGCGCCCGGTCAAGGTTGGAGGCGTTCCAATCAAGAAACCGGAAAAGCATGTCTCCGTTGAGACTTACAACCGTATGGAAGAGCGTGTGCTTGAACTTGAGCAGGAACTCAGACGGCTTCAGGAGGAACTTGCCGCCTCCCATGAACAGTAAGAGAGTATTAAGAGAGCATCAGGAAAAGCAGGAAAAAGAGCAGGAGTCCCAGAAAATTCATATTTCTCAAAGTTTTGCATAGACTTATCACAGACAAAAAGGTGATGCAGGCGGGGAGAGAGAAGATGGAGATGCTGGAACTGGAGAAAAAACAGATACAGATGAACCGGTGGAAAAATCAGGTGGGCACGCAGGTGACGCTTGATGATGATTTTATCATACCGGATACGATGAGCGATGCGGATCAGATGATTCTGAGCGCGGGAGAAATCCAGCTGGAACCGTTAAAGATTCAGGACGGAAGAGTCCTGATGCGGGGAAAGCTGGATTTTCACGTCTTATACCGGAAAGAGGAGGGCGGGATGCAGACACTCGGCGGTTCGATCCCGTTTGAGGAGCCGGTCAATGTCCCGGATGTGACTGCGCAGGATGATGTGACAGCGTCGGGGTATCTGGAAGATCTGAACGCGGAGCTGATTCACTCCAGAAAGTTCGGGATCCGCGCGGTCGTGCGCCTTGAGATCAAGGCGGAGACGCGGGTGGACACGGAGGTGACTGTGGATGTGGTGGACACCGGCATGGGAGATGGCGGGAGCGAAGCGGCGCAGGACCAGCCTAAATTTTTGATGCAGCATAAAAAAATTGAGGTGGCGGGACTCGTGCTCCACAGAAAAGATACGTGGAGAATGAAGGAAGAGCTGACGCTTCCGCCGAGCAAGCCGGCGGTCGGGAGACTGCTCTGGACGCAGACGTGCCTTGGAAATATCCAGGTTCGCCCGGAAGATGGAAAAGTCCATCTGGAAGGAGTTCTGACGGTGTTTGTCATTTACGAGGGTGAGAATGGCGAGGAAACTGTCTCGTGGATGGAAGAGAGCATACCGTTTTCCGGCGAACTTGAGATGCCGGGATGCAGACCGGATCTGATTCTGTCAGTGAGCCCGAAACTTGTCCACCGCGGTGTGGAAGAAAAACCGGATTCCGATGGAGAAATGCGCCAGATTGAGGTGGATGCGGTCGCAGAGCTTGACATCCGCCTGTATGAGGAGAGTGAGCTTGAGATTTTGAGCGATCTCTATTCGACAAACCGGGAGGTTGCGCTCGAAGTCGGAAAAGCCGGATTTGACCGGATTCTGACGCACAATGCGGGAAATTGCAGAGTGGCCGAAAAGATGGATCTTGGGCGGATTGGGAAAATTCTTCAGATCTGTCACAGCAGCGGGAATGTCAAACTCGATGCGGTTGAACCGGGAAAGGAGATTCTCTCGATTGACGGGGCACTTGAGGTGGAACTTCTCTGTCTGACGGATGACGATCAGAGACCGATTCAGTCGGTGACAGAACTCTTTCCGTTTCACTATGAGGCGGATGCGCCGGGGATTCATCCGGACAGCATCTGGTACCTTGACAGCAGTACGGAGCAGCTGACTGCGGTGATGACCGGAGGAAACCTTGCAGAGATCAAGGCGGTTGTAAATCTGGATGTTCTGATTCTTCAGCCGGTCTCCTGTCCGGTGATTGAGCGGGTGCAGGTCGATGAGGCGGATCGCAGGAAACTCAGGGAACTTCCGGGCATTGTCGGCTATCTCGTCCAGGAGGGCGATACGCTCTGGGAGATTGCAAAACGTTTTCACACGACGCCAGAGAATGTGATCGAGGAAAACGGCTTAAACGGCGAGGAAATCAAGGCCGGGGACTGTCTGATTCTCGTCAAAGAGATCGACCGCCAGGCAGTCACAACAGAGGCGCGTTCTTCATAGATATAGATTAGGCTGCAAAGCAACTTGGGCTCCGCATCCGGAGGATGCTTTTCATAGATCAGGGAAACCTGGGAGACGGCAGCGGACTGCAGACAATGCCGTCTCCTACATAGCCGGGTCCATTGACTTTTTATCCTGCATTGGTATAATTTTCTTATAAAGATATTTACCGGGTTCACGTTTTTGAAAGTGTGAGACGGATACAGAGACGTGAGGCAGGGGTGTCGGGAAACGGAAGGAGGCGACCGGATGACGGAGCCGCAGTTTCGCAATAAAGTGGTGTGGTTTTCTTTTTTTTTCAGCCTTCTTGTGGTGTGGGTGCACTCGTATAACGCGCAGATGTTTCTTGGAATCTGCGGGGAGACGGCTGAAGTTTATCTGACAGAGCACTGGATCGGAGACCGTTTCGGTCAGATTGCGGTGCCGGGATTCTTTATGATATCGGGTTATCTGTTTTATCGGGATTTTGACTGGAACCTGCTTGCCAGCAAATGGAAGCGCAGGATTTCCAGTGTCCTTGTCCCTTATATTCTCTGGAATTTCCTTTACTATATGGGATATGTTGTTGGAAGCCGGCTGACGGGCGTGTCGGCGATCGTCGGAAAAGGAGTGGTTCCGTTTTCGCTTCCGGCGCTTGCGGATGCAGTCATCAACTATACATACAACTATGTATTCTGGTATCTGTATCAGCTGATTATGCTGATTATGCTGGCACCGATTCTTTATCCGGTTTTGAAGCATCTCTGGAGCCGGATTTTGCTGTTTGCTGTTTTGTGGTATGCAGTCTGGAAGAATATCGATCTGATACCGTTAAATTCGGATGCGCTGATTTATTATGCGTTTGCAGCCTGCCTTGCGCTGGATCGCAGGCGAAAAAAGAAAAATGAAGAGTTTGTCCCGATTCCGGAGAGAAGCTGGAACATCCGGCGCGGCCTTGTCGGAGTTTTGTTTCTGTTCTGGGGAATCTGGTTTTACGGATTTGGACTCAGGACCGCTTTCATTCCGGGATTTGTGATCAGCCGTCTGGCGGCGGTCAGCGGTCTGTGGATGATGGTTCCTGGAGAGTGGCTTCCGGCGGCTTACCCGTTTATGCGCTGCAACTTTTTTCTCTATGCGACGCATTTCGCGGTGGTGCGCTTTATCAACAAAGCGGCGGCGATCGTTCTGCCCGCAAGCAAGTGGACGCCTCTTGCTTTATATCTGGCCATGCCGGTCATCGTCCTTCTGATCTGTGGAGCGGCATCATGGGTGCTGAAACGGTTTTCGCCGGTGCTCTGGAGAATGCTCAACGGCGGAAGGTAGACTTTTCACGGGCTTTTCGATATAATGAAAGGACGACAAAAACCAAACAAAATTAAACGAAATCACACGAAATCTCACCGAAAAATACACTTGGAGGACAGAATGATTAAAAATTTTGTTTTTGATATGGGAAAAATCCTGATGGATTACGAGTCGATGCGGGCCTGCAAGGCTTATATCGAGGATGAGGCAGACCAGAGAGAAGTCTGCACAGCACTCTTCGTATCTCCGGAGTGGGTTCAGCTTGATATGGGAATCATCTCCGAGGAGCAGGCACTGCGCCAGGTGTGCAGCCGTCTGCCGGAGCGTCTCCACGAGGCAGCACGTCTCTGTCTGGAGAACTGGGACAGCAAATGTATGTGGCAGATTGAGGAGATGAAGCCGATTCTTCGCCGTCTGAAACAGGAGGGATTCGGGCTTTACATCTGCTCGAATGCGAGTATGCGTCTGCCTGCAAAGTGGAGGAGCCTGATTCCGGAGGCAGAACTTTTTGACGGAGCGCTGTTTTCCGCGGAAGTTCTCTGCATGAAGCCGCAGAAGGAGATGTATCAGCATCTGTTTTCGCGCTTTTCTCTCAAGCCGGAGGAGTGCTTTTTCATCGATGATGTCCGCATGAATATTGAGGGTGCGCGCGCCTGCGGAATGGATGGATACTGCCACGAGGATGGGAATGTGAGCCATCTCGATGCTGTTCTTAAAGAGGTGGAAAAGGCAAATCTGCCCGGATAGCCCCGGATCGTTCAGATAGCGTTGCGCCGTACAGCAGGTTTTGCTGATTTGGAATGCGGCTGAAAAGATTGGAAAGATTGGATTTGGAAAGGAAAACAAAAAATGGAATTTACAGAGTCCTTATTTCAGGAGACGACAAGAGAGCTTCTGGAATTTTTAAATGACAGCCCGACAAGTTTTCAGGCTGTCGCAAATATGAGAAAGCGCCTTGAGGATGCCGGCTGTGAGCGCCTTCTTGAGGGACAGCGCTGGAACTTAGAGCCGGGAAAAGGCTACTATGTGACGAGAAATGACTCCGCACTGATCGCGTTTAAGATTCCGAAGACAGCGTTTGCAGGTTTTCAGATCATGGCGAGCCACAGCGATTCTCCGGCGCTCAAGATCAAGGCGAATGCGGAGATTGAGGTGGATAAGACCTATGTGAAGCTGAATGTCGAAAAATATGGCGGACTTCTCCTTGCACCGTGGCTTGACAAGCCGCTCTCCGTTGCGGGAAGAGTCGTTGTCCGCACGGACCATGGGATTTCGAGCCGTCTCGTGAATGTGGACCGCGATCTGATGATTATTCCGAATCTCGCAATTCATATGAACCGGAAAGCGAATGACGGATATGAATTCAATGCACAGAAGGACATGCTTCCTCTGCTTGCACAGAGCGATGCAGCGACGGCGAGAGAGAAATTCTGTGAGATGATTGCAGAAGCAGCCGGTGTGAAGGCGGAGGACATTCTCGACATGGATCTCTTCCTCTACAACAGAACGAAGGGAACGGTTGTCGGTCTTGACGGCGAGTTTATCGCGGCGCCGCGTCTCGATGATCTCCAGTGTGCTTTCGCTTCCCTGAACGGATTTCTCAAGGCGGAGCCGACACAGAGCATTGCGGTTCACTGTGTCCTCGACAATGAGGAGGTCGGAAGCGGGACAAAGCAGGGTGCGGCATCTACTTTCTTAAAGGATGTTCTGCACCGGATCAACAGTGCACTCGGACGCAGTGAAGAAGAGTATTTGACTGCGCTCGCATCGAGCTTCATGGTTTCCGCGGACAATGCACACAGCGTGCATCCAAATCAGCCGGATAAGGCAGATCCGACGAACCGCCCGTATATGAACAAGGGAATCGTGATCAAGTACAGCGCAAACCAGAAGTATACGACGGATGCGGTTTCCGGGGCCATTTTCCGTACAATGTGCAGTCATTCTGAGATCCCGGTGCAGATCTTCCACAACCGCTCCGATATTCTCGGAGGTTCCACGCTCGGAAATATTTCCGGCAACCAGGTCGCTCTCAACACTGTGGACATCGGACTTGCCCAGCTTGCGATGCATTCCAACTATGAGACGGCGGGAAGCAGAGACACCGCATATCTGATTGAGGCGGCGAGAGTGCTGTTTTCCAGCTCTGTGAAATCGGACGGGGACGGAAATGTGGCGGTGAATTTTGCCGAATAAAGGACTTTCTTTTTGGGAAAGTCGGGTATATAATGACATTTGCCAAGAATTGAATCGGGCGTGAGCAAACTGTGACAGAAACAGCTTTGACACGTCCGTGAAAAGAAAAAGAAGAAAGAAAAAGAAAAGAACAGAAACACGAGGAGAATGGATATGACTAAGATTCGTACAAGATATGCACCGAGCCCGACAGGACGTATGCACGTGGGAAATCTGCGTACCGCGCTGTATGCATACCTGATTGCAAAGCATGAGGGAGGAGATTTCCTTCTGCGTATTGAGGATACCGATCAGGAGCGCTACGTGGAGGGTGCAACCGAGATCATTTACCGCACGCTTGAGGAGACCGGTCTGATTCACGATGAGGGTCCGGACAAGGATGGCGGCTGTGGTCCGTATGTACAGAGTGAGCGCCAGAAGGCAGGCATCTACATGGAGTATGCGAAGAAGCTGATCGAAAAAGGAGAGGCTTATTATTGCTTCTGCGATCAGGAGCGCTTAAATTCTCTGAAGCATGTGGTAAACGGCGAGGAGATCATGACCTATGATAAGCACTGCCTGCATCTGTCCAAGGAAGAGGTTGAGGCAAATTTAGCGGCAGGAAAGCCGTTTGTCATCCGCCAGAACAACCCGACTGAGGGAACAACCACTTTCCACGATGAGATCTACGGAGACATCACGGTTGATAACAGCGAGCTTGACGACATGGTTCTGATCAAGTCCGACGGATATCCGACCTACAACTTCGCAAACGTTGTGGACGATCATCTGATGGGAATCACCCATGTTGTCCGCGGAAATGAGTATCTGTCTTCTTCACCGAAATACAATCGTCTCTACGATGCATTCGGCTGGGAGATCCCGGTATATGTACACTGCCCGCTGATTACCGATGAGAACCACAAGAAGCTGAGCAAGAGAAGCGGCCATTCTTCTTTTGAGGATCTGATCGAGCAGGGATTTGTGGCTGAGGCAGTTGTCAACTATGTGGCACTGCTTGGATGGTCTCCGGAGGATAACCGCGAGATCTTCTCCTTAAAGGAGCTGGTAGAGGCATTCAACTACCGCAATATCAGCAAGTCCCCGGCTGTATTTGATATGACGAAGCTCAAATGGATGAACGGCGAGTACATCAAGGCAATGGATGCAGACCGCTTCTACGAGATGGCGGAGCCGTATCTGAAGGCAGTGATTAAGAAGGATCTTGACTTAAAGAAGATTGCTGGAATGGTGAAGACGAGAATCGAGATCTTCCCGGATATCATCGATCACATTGATTTCTTTGAGGAGCTTCCGGAGTATGACACTGCGATGTACACGCACAAGAAGATGAAGACGAATGCAGAGACTTCTCTGAAGGTCCTGAATGAGGTTCTTCCGCTTCTGGAGGCACAGGAAGATTACAGCAATGACGCGCTGTATGAGGTTCTGTCCAAGTATGTGGCAGATACAGGCGTGAAGACCGGATTTGTAATGTGGCCGATCCGCACTGCTGTTTCCGGAAAGCAGATGACACCGGCAGGCGCAACCGAGATCATGGAAGTGCTTGGAAAAGAAGAGTCTCTGGCACGTATCCGCAAGGGAATTGAGAAGCTGAGTAACCTGTAAGAAGAGAAAGATTCTTATATTGTATTTAAGGTGTGTCTAAGGGCGACGACGGCGAGTAAAGTCATGCAAACGCGCTCGCGCTCCGGCTTCCAACGTAGCGGTGCATAAGGTTGCAAAATACGCAACCTAAGCACCGACGTTTCCAACGGGTTTGCCTGTACTTTCTCGCCTTACGTCGCCGGAAACAGAATGGCTTCCATGAAAAGTTAAAGTATTTTTGCAACTAAAATACAAGTACATTTGTAAATTGGCGAGACTGCCATAAGACAGTGAGAAGAGAATATCCTGTTTTGTGGCAGTCTTTTTTCCTCTACTATATGGAAGATCAAGCAGACATGAAAAATCAGGTCGGCATTCACGAAAATTTGGTGCATGATTTTATGCTGGCATTGATGTTGGAATATCGTAAACATACAGAAAAATGTCAGGTTAAGCGGCAGATATATATAGAAAAAGTTTTGGGAAAGGATAGCAGGCATGGCATTTCATAAGTCACAGATTGAGGCGATTCATCATTTTGAGGGACCGATGATGGTGCTTGCAGGTCCGGGATCGGGAAAGACAACCGTGATCACACACAGGGTGAAATATCTGATTGAGGAGTGTGGGGTGAATCCATCGAGTATTCTTGTGATTACGTTCACCCGTGCAGCGGCGGAGGAGATGAGGCAGCGATTCTGGAAGCTGATGGAGACTTCGCCGGAGGGGATGGAGTCGGAAAAGACAGGGGCAAACGTACAGGAGCAGAACCGTGCCGGAGGCGGGGGTATGGCACATCCGCCGGTGAATTTTGGCACGTTTCATGCAGTGTTTTTCAACATCCTCAGATATGCTTACCGATACGATGCCTCCAACATCGTGCGGGAGGAGGAGCGGGTGGAGATCATCCGAAAGATGATTGAAAAGATGCATCTTGAGGTCGAGGATGAGAAGGAGTTTATCGCCTCGATTCTTTCAGAGATCGGTGTGGTCAAGGGCGAGATGATGAGTCTTGATTATTATTACTCAAAAAACTGCTCGGAGGAGATTTTTCGCAGACTTTATCAGGGCTATCAGTCGGAACTTGAGCGGAGCGGTAAAATTGATTTCGAGGATATGCTTGTGATGTGCTATGAGCTGTTTACCCAGAGAAAAGATATTTTAAGTGCGTGGCAGCGAAAGTTCCGATTTATCCTGATCGATGAATTTCAGGATATCAACCGGGTTCAGTATGAGATTGTGAAAATGCTGGCTCTTCCCGAAAACAATCTCTTTATTGTCGGGGATGATGATCAGTCGATTTATCGTTTTCGCGGGGCGAAGCCGGAGATCATGCTTGGATTTGAAAAGGACTATCCACAGAGCAGGCAGGTGCTTTTGGGGATAAATTACCGGTCAACGAAGGAGATTGTGGATGCGTCGGAGAGACTGATCGCGCACAATAAGACGAGGTATCCGAAGGAAATTCGTGCAAATCGTGGGGCGGGTCATCCGGTTGTGACAGAAGGCTGGTCGGACGCGCAGGCGGAGACGAGAGGGATTGTGCAGGAGATCCAGAACTATGTGCGGATGGGGTATCAGCTGTCTGACATTGCCGTTCTCTACCGGACGAGCATGGAACCGCGCCTTCTGATGGAGCGGTTGATGGAGTACAACATTCCGTTTCAGATGCGTGATGCCCTGCCGAATCTGTATGAACACTGGATTGCGAAAGATTTTCTCTCTTATCTGCGGATTGGACACAGTGAGTTGTGTGCGAGACGCAAGGCAAAGCGAGAGGATGCCCTCCGAATTGTGAACCGCCCGAAGCGTTATATCAGCCGGGAAGCACTTGAGGGAAGTGTGATTTCGTGGGATCAGGTAGAAAATTGGTATCAGGACAGGGACTGGATGATGGAACGGATCGATGATCTGTGCAGCGACTTAAAGATGATCGGAAGAATGGCTCCGGCTCCGGCGATCAACTATATCCGCAAGGCAGTCGGGTATGATGAGTATCTCAGGGAGTATGCAGAATTTCGCAGAATGAATCCGGAGGAACTCTTTGAGGTGGCAGACCAGATTCAGGAGAGCGCTGCCGGATATCAGACACTCGGGGACTGGGAGACACATCAGAGAGAGTATGCGGAAAAACTGAGAGAACAGGGACAGAGGCTTGGCAGAGAGGCCGGGCAGAGAATCGACTGCGTGACGCTGATGACGATGCACAGCTCAAAAGGTCTGGAATTTCCGATCGTGTATATTTTGGATGCGAATGAGCGGATCACTCCGCATCACAAGGCGGTGCTCGAGGCAGATCTCGAGGAAGAGCGGCGGATGTTTTACGTTGCGATGACGAGGGCAAAAGACCGGCTTCATGTCTGTTTTGCAAGACAGCGATACGGAAAACAGCAGGAGCCATCCCGGTTTATTCAGGAATACAGGAAAGCAGAGACGGGAAAACCAGATAAGAGAAAGGCGGCAGATAAGTTAGACTAGGTCACAGTAGGTCTGCTCACTTGATGCGCTGACCGTAAGAAAACATAGGCCAGAAGGCAAAAATCCTATCGGCGTAGGATAAATTAGGACGGGAGGGTTCGATTTATGAGAGGATGCGTTCACATTTACTGCGGAGACGGAAAGGGAAAGACATCGGCGGCAGTCGGACTGGCAGTTCGGGCAGCGGGACGGGGAAGAAAAGTGCTGGTTGTGCGCTTTTTAAAGACCGATAATTCGGGAGAGGTTGAGGTCCTTAAAAACATTCCCGGAATCACTGTCACGCCGTGCGACCGGACATTTGGATTCGTATTTCGGATGAATGAAGAGCAGAAGCGCGAGGCGGCAGAATATTTTCAGAAAAGATTTGAGACGGCAGTCAGAGAAGCTGTGGACGGTGGATTTGATATGCTGGTGCTTGATGAGATCATGGCGTCCTGCAATTATGGAATGGTGAGAGAGGAAGACGTCGCAGAGTTTCTTAAGAATCGTCCGGAGACAATGGAAGTTGTTCTGACCGGAAGAGATCCTTCTGAGCGCCTGATCGCTCTTTCTGACTATGTCTCAGAAATCAAAATGATCAAACATCCCTACACAAAGGGAATCGGGGCACGGGAAGGGATTGAGTATTAAATACTGCTTGATTTTGCTCGCTCATTCTGATAAAGTGGATCTATGAAACATAAAAAGATTTGGGGTGTGTCTTGGCATACCCCGAAATAAGAGAGAGGAACAGACATGGCAAATAATCAGAAGGATCAGAACATGGATATGGAGCAGGAGGAGATGACCGTTACCCTGACTCTGGATGACGGAAGTGAGCTGGAGTGCGTAGTGCTCACCATTTTTGAGGCAGGAAACCGTGATTACATTGCACTTCTTCCGAGCGAGGGCATCGAGGCAGAGGAAGGCGAAGTATATCTGTATCGTTACAGCGAGGATGCAGACGGCAATCCAAACCTGGACAACATCGAGGATGATGAGGAGTATGAGATTGTTTCCGACGCTTTTGATGAGCTGTTAGACGATCAGGAATTTGATGAGCTGGTAAGCGAAGAGGATCTGGACGACTAATTAATTTAGAATACAGTCAGTACAGTTATAATCATTGCACATCAGAATGTCTGTGGGGTTTTATGGGCATTCGAAAGGAATATGACAGAAGAATCCGTCAGAGTATATTTTCCAGAAGAAAATGTATTCTGGCGGTTTTGCGTTTTGTCTGCTGTACCGTTCAGATACTTGGTCAAAAGAACAGCTGCGGGCTGCGCGGAATAGGAATAAGATTGAGAAGAGTTTCAAGAAAGAGAAAGGAATTGATTTGAATTATCATGCGTTTTAAAAGTAAAATGACTGGTTTTATAAAAGAAAATCTGAGACTGATGTCGGAGGAGCTGACGTGGACAAAGGTAGCGGCAATTCTTGTCGGAACCGCGATTGCGTCATTTGGAATCTACAACATTCACCGCCAGTCGGGGATCACGGAGGGCGGTGTGCTCGGAATGATTCTCGTGCTGAACCACTGGTTCGGTGTTTCTAACTCCATTCTGACCTCGCTTCTCGATCTGACCTGTTATGCACTCGCTCTGAAATACCTTGGCGGAAAGTTTATCCGGATCTCGATTGTGTCGACGTTCAGCATGTCCGCTTTCTTCCGGCTGTGGGAGCAGTTTCCGCCGGTTCTTCCAGATCTGAGCGGCAATCCATTTCTTGCCGCAGTGCTCGGCGGAATTTTTGTCGGAGTCGGAGTCGGGATTGTCGTGCGTCAGGGTGGATCGAGCGGAGGCGATGATGCGCTTGCGCTGACGATCTCACACCTGACAAAATGGAAACTTGCGAGAACGTATATGTTCACGGATTTCACAGTGCTTGCACTTTCCCTGAGCTATATTCCAGTTTATCGAATCCTGTTTTCCGTGATGACGACGATCATTTCCTCAAATCTGATCGATTGGGTGCGGGAAGTTTCGATTGCAGAGCTTCCGTTTGTCGGAGGACTTGTGGAGGCAGAGAAGTAAATACTTGCCTCAATCGAGCAGAAATTGTACAAATCCGCAAATTATGTCTACAAAATATGGAATCGAAAGAAAATCGTCAGAATGTGTAAGCAGAAATTCGTTGACGGTGTATCTGGCAGAACGTATAATAAATCCAGAGCAAGTAGAATCAGGTAAAATCAAGTATAACAGAGAATTACTTGTAAGATTTATCCGTTAATGGTTAACCAGTTAGAATAGAAGGAGACGATAGAGATGAAGAAAGCATGGATGAAAGCAGCAGTTCTGACACTTGCGATGTCTGCAATGTCTGTGACGGCAGCGTTTGCAGGTGAGTGGGGAAAAGTTGGACAGAGATATTTTTATTACCAGGAGGACGGTACGGTTGCAAAGAATCAGTGGATTGCATCCGCTGACGGAACCGGGGCTTACTGGGTCGGCGTCGACGGAGTGATGGCAGCCGGACAGTGGGTAAATACTGATGATGCCTGGTACTATGTGGGTGAGGATGGGCTGCGCCTGACGAATCAGATGCTCAAGCAGAACTCCGATCTTTACTGGCTCAAGGAAGACGGAAAGATGGCAGTCAATGAGTGGGTTCAGAATGAAGAGGGCAAGTGGTACTACATGCAGGCGAACGGTCGTGCAATCAAGAACGGCTGGAAGCTGATTGACGGAGATTACTATTACTTCCTGAAAAACGGAGTGATGGCAGCAGATGCGCTTGTTCCGGGCGGTTACCGGGTCGGCGCAGACGGAAAATGGGTGCAGAATTAAATCCGGCAAAGAGGGATGCGGATGAGAGAAAAGAGACGGACAGCAGGATGGACCGCACTGACGATAATCTTTTTCCTTGCGATGACTGTCACGGCGTATGCGAAGACCGGATGGGTCTATAATGGATCTGCGTGGAATTATTACAGCGCAGACGGGACACTCGCGGAGAATCAATGGCTCAAAGATGGGGATTCTCTTTTCTGGATTCAGGGAGATGGAACCATGCTGGTCAATGAGTGGCACCAGGACGGAAAGATCTGGTACTGGTTTGATGCGAGCGGATGTGCAGTCACGGGCTGGCAGCAGATCAATGGAAAATGGTATTATTTTTTCGAGGATCACACGATGGCGACAAGCCAGTATATCAACAGTTACTATGTCGGCAAGGACGGTGCCTGGATTCAGAAGTGACATCGAAAACAGAAACCGGGAGAAACAGAAATAAAAACGGAAATACGGGCTGGAATACAGACCAAAATACACAGGCGGCAGGGCTGTGGAGAGAATATCTCCGCGGATCCTGCCGTTTTTTGCATAATTTTTGTTTTCTCCATAACTCCAGATTATGCAGTCAATTCCAATCTCGTATGGATTTTCTGGAATAAATTCGGGGGATAGAGTTGAAAAAACCCATCAAATGCGTTAATATGGGAAGAAACGATAAAAAATTTAAGAAAAACGGAGAAATAGAGGGAGAAAAGCCATGGACTGTAAGATTGTAACGATTCCTGGAGACGGAATCGGACCGGAGATTGTGCGTGAGGCATGTAAGGTACTGAACCGTGTCGGCGAGGTATATGGACATAAATTTGATTATACAGAGATCCTGATGGGAGGCTGCTCCATCGATGCATATGGAGTTCCGCTGACGGAGGAAGCACTGAATACAGCAAAACAGAGCGATGCAGTCCTGCTTGGAGCAGTTGGCGGCAACGTGGGAAATTCAAGATGGTACGATGTGGCACCGAATCTGAGACCTGAGGCGGGGCTGCTGGCAATCCGCAAAGGTCTTAATTTATTTGCAAACATCCGTCCGGCTTACCTCTATAAAGAGCTTGCAGAGGCATGTCCGTTAAAGAAGGAGATCATCGGAGACGGCTTTGATATGGTAATCATGAGAGAGCTGACCGGCGGTCTTTACTTCGGAGAGCGCCATACTGAGGAGGTTGACGGATGCCTTCAGGCAACCGATACCCTGACCTACAATGAGAAAGAGATCCGCCGGATTGCAGTAAAGGCATTTGACATTGCGATGAAGCGCAGAAAGAGCGTGATCAGCGTGGATAAGGCAAACGTCCTGGATTCATCAAGACTTTGGAGAAAAGTTGTTGAGGAGGTTGCAAAGGATTATCCGGAAGTAACTCTCAGCCATATGCTCGTTGATAACTGTGCAATGCAGCTCGTGATGAACCCGGGCCAGTTTGATGTCATCCTGACCGAGAACATGTTCGGCGACATCCTCTCCGATGAGGCGAGCATGATTACCGGTTCCATCGGAATGCTCTCTTCCGCAAGCCTGAATGAGACGAAGTTCGGTCTCTATGAGCCGAGCCACGGATCTGCACCGGACATCGCTGGAAAAGACATTGCAAACCCGATTGCAACGATTCTCTCCGCAGCAATGATGCTGAGATATTCCTTTGATCTGGACAAGGAAGCAGATGCGATTGAGGCAGCTGTACAGAAGGTGCTGACAGATGGATACCGCACCGCTGATATCATGGCAGAGGGATGCAAGAAAGTCGGAACCACCGAGATGGGTGATCTGGTCGCAGCAAATATTTAAAAGATCTGATCGGAATGATGGACTGAGACTTGATAGGATCAGAAATTCACATACAGTACAGGAGGAGTCAAAAATGAGAAGTGATAATGCAAAATCCGGAATGCAGCAGGCGCCGGCACGTTCCCTGTTCCGCGCGCTGGGACTGACGGACGAAGAATTAGAGAAACCGTTAATCGGTATTGTGAGCTCCTACAACGAGATTGTACCGGGCCATATGAACCTGGATAAGATTGTAGATGCAGTCAAACAGGGTGTTGCGATGGCAGGAGGCGTTCCGATCGTATTCCCGGCAATCGCAGTATGTGATGGAATTGCAATGGGACATGTAGGAATGAAGTACTCTCTGGTGACGAGAGATCTGATCGCAGATTCCACGGAGTGTATGGCGATGGCTCATCAGTTTGATGCCCTTGTCATGGTGCCGAACTGCGATAAGAATGTTCCGGGACTTCTGATGGCAGCAGCCCGTCTGAACATCCCGACCGTATTTGTCAGCGGCGGTCCGATGCTTGCAGGCCATGTAAAGGGACGTAAGCGCAGCCTTTCTAGTATGTTTGAGGCAGTTGGTTCCTATGCGGCAGGCACAATGACAGAGGAAGATGTAAAAGAGTACGAGTGCAAGGTCTGCCCGACCTGCGGTTCCTGCTCCGGCATGTACACGGCAAACAGCATGAACTGTCTGACTGAGGTTCTCGGAATGGGTCTTCGCGGAAACGGTACGATTCCGGCTGTATATTCCGAGCGTATTGTCCTCGCAAAGCACGCAGGAATGGCTGTTATGGATATGCTCAAGAAAAATATCCGTCCGCGTGACATTATGACAGAGGCAGCATTCCGCAATGCACTGACGATGGATATGGCACTTGGATGCAGCACGAACAGCATGCTTCATCTGCCGGCAATCGCACATGAGGCAGGTGTGGAGCTGAACGTGGATATCGCAAATGAGATCAGCGCAAAGACCCCGAACCTGTGCCACCTTGCACCGGCAGGTCCGACTTACATGGAGGATCTGAATGAGGCAGGCGGAATCTATGCAGTTATGAAGGAGATCAGCAAGCTCGGACTTCTGAACCTCGACTGCATGACCGTGACCGGAAAGACCGTTGGCGAGAACATCAAGGATGCGGTCAACCACAATCCGGAAGTTATCCGCACAATCGACAATCCGTACTCCAAGACCGGCGGAATCGCTGTTCTCCGCGGAAACCTGGCACCGGATTCCTGTGTTGTAAAACGTTCCGCAGTCGTTCCGGAGATGCTTGTGCATGAGGGACCGGCCCGCGTCTTCGACTGTGAGGATGATGCGATTGTCGCAATCAAGAGTGGAAAGATTGTTGCCGGTGACGTCGTTGTCATCCGTTACGAGGGACCGAAGGGCGGTCCGGGAATGAGAGAGATGCTCAACCCGACTTCCGCAATCGCAGGAATGGGACTTGGTTCTTCCGTAGCACTGATCACAGACGGACGTTTCTCCGGAGCATCGAGAGGAGCATCCATCGGACATGTATGTCCGGAGGCAGCAGCAGGCGGCCCGATCGGTCTGGTAGAGGAAGGCGATATGATCGCAATCGACATCAATGCGAATACGATCACGCTGAAAGTATCCGATGAGGAGCTGGCAAGACGCCGTGCAAACTGGACTCCTAAGAAGAAAGAGGTTACCGGCTATCTGAAGCGTTACGCACAGCTGGTAACAAGCGCAGACAAGGGAGCAGTACTGCAGGGAAATTAACGCGAGAGAAAGGAATGTTTGCCATGGCGGAAACGAGAGTACTCAATGGCTCGGAGATCGTGATTGAATGCCTGAAAGAGCAGGGTGTCAAGACGGTATTCGGTTATCCGGGCGGAGCAATTTTAAATATTTATGACGCACTTTACAAGCATCAGGATGAGATTCATCACATCCTGACATCTCATGAGCAGGGAGCTGCACATGCGGCAGACGGATATGCGCGTGCAACCGGAAAAGTCGGCGTATGCTTTGCAACTTCCGGACCGGGTGCAACAAATCTGGTTACCGGTATTGCAACTGCTTACATGGACTCCATTCCGCTCGTTGCAATCACCTGCAACGTCGGTGTGAGTCTGCTTGGACGCGACAGTTTCCAGGAGATCGACATCACCGGTGTGACGATGCCGATCACAAAATACAACTTCATCGTGAAAGATGTCAGCAAGCTTGCAGATGTTGTCCGCAGAGCGTTCAAGATTGCGCAGAGCGGACGTCCGGGCCCGGTTCTGATCGATATCACGAAGGATGTGACCGCGGCAGAATATCCGTATGAGCCGAAGGATCCGGAGCCGATCGTTCCTCAGACGGATACGATCCGCGAGGAGGATATCGAGACGGCACTTGACCTGATCCGAAATGCAAAGAAGCCGTTTATCTTTGTCGGCGGCGGTGCTGTGCTTTCCAATGCCTCCGAGGAACTGCGCACTCTGGCACACCGGATTCAGGCTCCGGTTGCCGATTCCCTGATGGGAAAGGGCGCATTCGACGGAACGGACGAGCTTTACACCGGTATGGTCGGCATGCATGGAACAAAGCCTTCCAACTTCGGTATCACCGAGTGTGACCTGCTGATCGTTGCAGGTGCGCGTTTCAGCGACCGTGTGACCGGAAATGCCTCCAAATTTGCAAAGAACGCGAAGATTCTCCAGATCGATGTCGATGCGGCAGAGATCAACAAGAATATCCGCACCCATGCAAGCGTTGTCGGAGATTTGAAGACGGTTCTGAGAAAACTCAATGCCCGTCTTGACCCGATCAACCATGAGGAGTGGCTTGCGCACATCGAGCGCCTGAAGGATATGTATCCGCTCCGCTACGACAAGAGCCAGCTGACCGGTCCGTTCATCATGGAGACGATCAGCGAGCTGACACAGGGAAATGCGATTATCGCAACTGAGGTCGGCCAGCACCAGATGTGGGCCGCCCAGTATTACAAATACAGAAAACCGAGAACCCTTCTGACTTCCGGCGGTCTCGGCACGATGGGCTACGGCCTTGGTGCTGCAATGGGCGCGAAGATGGGATGCGGCGATATGGGATGTCCGGATACTCCGGTCTTCAACATTGCCGGTGACGGATGCTTCCGCATGAACTTAAATGAGCTTGCAACGGCTTCCCGTTACAACATTCCGATTATTGAAGTGGTCATCAACAACCACGTTCTCGGTATGGTGCGCCAGTGGCAGACGCTGTTCTACGGAAAGCGTTACTCTGCAACCGTGCTTGACGATCAGGTTGATTTCGTGAAGACTGCGGAGGGACTTGGAGTCAAGGCATATCGCGTAACCGGAAAGGACGACTTAAAGGGCGTTCTTGAGGAAGCGATGGCACATCAGGGTCCGGTTGTGATTGACTGTCAGATCAACTGTGACGACAAGGTATACCCGATGGTATCCCCGGGTGCTCCGATTCAGGACGCCTTTGATGATACAGATTTAAAGATTAACTAGAATGAACAACTAGAACAAACAACTGAATAGCATCGAAAACATGTCTGACTACTTACATGCGGGGGTTCGCTCCCGCATATGTAGTAATAGTGCTTCTGTTCACAGAAATCTGTCATTTCATTTGCATGTTTCTGTGGACGAAACATGAAGGAAAACTCCAAGAGAGAACAGAGAGAGGGAGGAACAAACGTGGGAAGAGTGTATAATTTTTCGGCTGGCCCGGCTGTACTGCCGGAGGAAGTTCTGAGAGAAGCAGCAGAGGAAATGCTGGATTACAAGGGTACCGGCATGTCTGTTATGGAGATGAGTCATCGCTCCAAGGCGTTTGAGACGATCATTCAGGAGGCAGAGCAGGATCTGCGCGATCTGATGAACATTCCGGACAATTACAAAGTTCTGTTTTTGCAGGGTGGTGCACATCTGCAGTTTGCAGCGATTCCGATGAACCTGATGAAAAATCGCGTTGCGGATTACATCATCACCGGACAGTGGGCGAAGAAGGCATACAAAGAGGCTCAGAAGTACGGAAAGGCAGTTGCGGTTGCCTCAAGTGAAGACAAGACGTTCAGCTACATTCCGGACTGCTCCGATCTGCCGATTGATGAAGATGCCGATTACGTTTACATCTGTGAGAACAACACGATTTACGGAACCAAGTTTAAAACTCTGCCGAACACGAAAGGCAAACCGCTAGTATCCGATATCTCTTCCTGTTTCCTGTCCGAGCCGATCGATGTGACAAAATACGGTCTGCTCTACGGCGGCGCACAGAAGAATGTGGGACCGGCAGGCGTTGTCATCGTGATTGTCAGAGAGGATCTTGTGACGGAGGATGTGCTCGAGGGAACCCCGACAATCTGCATGTACAAGACACAGGCAGATGCAAAATCTCTGTATAATACCCCGCCGGCATACGGCATTTATATCTGCGGAAAAGTATTCAAGTGGATCAAGAAGCAGGGTGGTCTTGAGGCAATGAAAGAGTACAATGAGAAGAAGGCAAAGATTCTCTACGATTTCCTTGACCAGAGCAAGCTGTTCCACGGAACGGTTGCAAAGGAAGACCGCTCCCTGATGAACGTTCCGTTTGTGACAGGCAACCCGGATCTGGATGCGGAGTTTGTAAAAGAGGCGACCGCAGCCGGATTTGTAAACTTAAAGGGACACCGCACTGTGGGTGGTATGCGTGCAAGCATTTACAACGCAATGCCGATTGAGGGTGTGGAGAAACTGGTAGAGTTCATGAAGAAATTTGAGGAGGCACATCAGGCATGAGAAAAATTCACTGCTTAAATGCAATTTCGAAACACGGCACAGATCTGCTGACGGCAGATTATGAGCTGACGGATAATGTGAAGGAGGCAGCGGGCATTCTCGTCCGCAGTGCTTCTCTTCACGAGATGGAGTTCCCGGACTCCCTGCTGGCGGTTGCCCGTGCCGGAGCAGGTGTCAACAACATTCCGCTTGACGCATGTGCACAGGAGGGAATTGTCGTATTCAACACTCCGGGTGCAAATGCAAATGCCGTAAAGGAGCTGGTGATTGCAGCTCTGATGATGGCTTCCCGCGATATTCTCGGCGGAATCAACTGGTGCATCGACAATGCGGAGGATGCCAATATCGCGAAGTCTGTTGAGAAGGCAAAGAAGGCGTTCGCAGGATGTGAGATCCGCGGAAAGAAACTTGGCGTGATCGGACTTGGTGCAATCGGTGCAGAGGTCGCAAATGCAGCTGCCGGACTCGGCATGGAAGTGTACGGCTATGATCCGTTCATCTCTGTTCAGGCGGCATGGATGCTCTCAAGAGATGTCAAGCACACGACAAATCTCGACACGATCTTTAAGGAGTGTGATTACATCACCCTTCACGTGCCGGCACTTGACAGCACAAAGGGAATGATCAACAAGGCAGCATTTGAGCAGATGAAGGATGGTGTTGTCATCCTGAACTTTGCCCGTGATCTTCTCGTCGACGAGGATGCGATGGCAGAGGCACTTAAGTCTGGCAAGGTAAAGCACTATGTGACCGATTTCCCGAATCCGAAATCCGTACATATGAAGGGCGCGATTGTCACCCCGCACATCGGTGCTTCCACGGCAGAGTCTGAGGACAACTGTGCGAAGATGGCAGTGAAGGAGATTATGGATTATCTCGAGAACGGAAATATCCGCAACTCCGTAAACTACCCGGCATGTGATATGGGTGTGAAGAAGAGCGCATCCCGTGTGGCAGTGCTTCATCTGAACATTCCGAACATGATCGGTCAGATCACCGGCGTTCTTGCAGGCGGCGGAATCAACATCTCCGACATGACAAACAAGAGCCGTGATAAGTATGCATACACGCTGATGGATCTTGAGTCCGTTCCGGATGATATTCTCGTTCAGAAACTGAATGCAATTCAGGGTGTTCTGCGTGTGCGTGTTCTGTAAAATATAGTGCGCAGTGATTGACGTGCGATTTTTATTCTAAGAGCCGTTTGAGATCGAGCATTCCCCAGCCCTGCTGGTTGTGGGGGAGCCCGAGATCGACGGCTTTTTCTCTTAAATAAAGTTTGACATCGCGGTTTGACATATCGGGATATTTTTCGAGGAGCAGGGCAATCGCTCCGGAGACGAGAGGGGTCGCCATGCTTGTTCCGCTCTTTGCGATATATCCCGGAGACGAGGCACAGCAGCTTGTGATCGATGCTCCCGGGGCAATGATATCCGGTTTGCAGATGCAGGAGCAGGTAGGCCCGCGCCCTGAGTAATGAACCATGCGGTTCCCCATGATCAGGATCTCCTTTTCATCGTCGGAACAGCCGACGGTGATGACTTTTCGGCTGATGCCCGGGGTAGTGATGGAGCTTCGCTCCGGCCCGCGGTTTCCCGCAGCGACGACAACGACAAGGCCGGCATCCCAGGCGGCATCGACACCGCGGACGAGAACGGAATTCTCCCCCATATTTCTGCGGGAGAAGGAGCCGACGGAAATGTTGACGATTCGGATATCAAACTGCTTTTGATGCTGGCGGATCCAGCGCAGCCCGGCGAGTACATCGGAGGCGCGTCCGCTTCCCTGACGATCGAGGACTTTTACCGGAATCAGGTTACATCCCGGGGCAATTCCGCGAAAGCGCCCGCCGGAGAGCGAACCGTTTCCGGCGATGATGCCGCAGACGTGGGTTCCGTGGCCATTGTCATCGTAGGGCAGGGATCTGCGCCCGATGATGTCGAAAAAGGCTCTGATCTGTCCATTGAGATCCGGATGGGGAGCGCATCCGGTATCGAGCACGGCAACACCAATGCCTGATCCGGTCAGAGAACAGTCATCGTTTCCATTTATGAGAAGTCTTGCTTGATCCATGAAAATCTCCCGGATATTTCTGGTTGTTCTGTTAGTTATAGATTATTCGCAACGTTCCCGCACCTTCACACTTACACGTGAAAATCCAGGAAAATCTGACGAAAAAATCCTTTGTAGGAATCTTAATAATTTCTTCAGAATCTATTTAAACAATATACATTTTTTTCGGAAAATGATGTGCTATACTAAGACCATAATAAATGCAGGAAACAATCCTTAGTCCTTTTTGAAATCGGAATTCCTAACACGAACAAGCACCCTGTGTCCCCCATCACGACACAGGGTGTTTGTGACAGCAGGTTTTTAAATAGGTCTTTTTAGAGTTCACAAAATTTTATCTGTTTTATTCAGGGCGCATCGCCAGAGATTCACAAACTATAATAGTTATTTTATAAGGTTTTTGTATACACAACGATTTGATAATTCCTTTATATATTTTTCTGTTTAAATCTAATCCAAGTTAGAATCCATTCCGGTTTTCTTTCTTAGGGGATTTAGATGTAAAATATATTTTGCTTTTACTAAAATTACGGAGAGAAGGTGAAAATAGAGAAAACAGGCTCTGACGGCGGGAAAGATTCTGCAAACCCGTGTGAGACGTTGGTGTTTAGACCGCGTAGTTTGCGGTCTTATGCACCATTACGTCGAACCCGGAGCGCGAGCGTGTTTACAGGACTTTATCCACCGGACAGAGCCGTAAAAAGAAACCAAAAGAATTTAATGGCGACTTCTGACCAAGAAAAAACAGTTGACAGAACCCCAAGATTATACTATGATTATAAGCATAGAAAGAACGTATGTTCGTATGGAGGAAGACATGAATAAAGATGATAAGCTGAAAGCATTGGATGCGGCGATTACGCAGATTGAGAAATCCTATGGCAAGGGATCGATCATGAAACTTGGAGATTCCGGAGCAAATATGAATATCGAGACGACTCCGACCGGCTCGATCAGTCTGGACATTGCACTTGGACTTGGCGGTGTGCCGAAGGGACGTGTGATTGAGATCTACGGACCGGAGTCGAGTGGTAAGACGACGGTTGCACTTCACATGGTTGCAGAGGTACAGAAGAGAGGCGGTATTGCCGGATTTATCGATGCAGAGCATGCTCTGGATCCTGTTTACGCAAAGAATATCGGCGTTGATATTGATAACCTCTATATTTCCCAGCCGGACAACGGAGAGCAGGGTCTTGAGATTACGGAGACGATGGTGCGTTCCGGTGCCGTGGATATCGTGATTGTCGACTCTGTGGCAGCTCTTGTACCGAAGGCAGAGATTGATGGAGAGATGGGCGATTCCCATGTCGGTCTTCAGGCGCGTCTGATGTCTCAGGCACTGCGAAAGCTGACCGGTATCATCAGCAAGTCCAACTGTTCCGTCATCTTCATCAACCAGCTTCGTGAGAAAGTCGGCATCATGTTCGGAAATCCGGAGACGACGACCGGCGGACGTGCGCTGAAGTTTTACTCTTCCGTTCGTCTGGATGTGCGCCGTGTCGAGGCGATCAAGCAGGGCGGTGAGGTTGTCGGAAACCATGTCCGCGTCAAGGTAGTCAAGAATAAGATTGCACCGCCATTCCGTGAGGCAGAGTTTGATATCATGTTCGGTCAGGGTATCTCGAGAGAGGGAGATATCATTGATCTGGCAGTGAAGGACAACGTGATCGAGAAGAGCGGTGCCTGGTATGCCTACAATGGCTCAAAGATTGGACAGGGTCGTGAGAATGCAAAGATTTATCTCAAAGAACATCCGGAAGTATTCGCGGAGGTTGAGCAGAAAGTCCGCGCCATTCATGGTCTTCAGGGAAGCCCGGTGATGCCGGAGAGCACAGGAAAGACCGCGGATGAGGCGGAGACTGACGGTGAGGAGTAAGCAGACAGGCTGGGCGGGACGACGACGTGCAGGGACAGAATTTGACACCGACAAAAGAGACTGTAAAGCCTTGGGAGATGTTGGTGGTTCAGAGGGCTGTGACAGCACGAACCGTGCAGGATCGCGTATCCGGGAGAGGAGGAGTGCCAGAGAGTGTGCACTCTCTCTTCTCGAATACCGGGATCGCACAGAACAGGAGCTCAGACAGAAACTTTTGGAACGGGAGTATTCGGAGGACGAAATCGAAGAAGCCGTTCTTTTTTTGAAGGAATACCGTTATCTCGATGACGAGGCATATGCGGGGAGATTTATCCGCTCCCAGTCCGGAAAAAAGAGCGCGCGCCAGATCCGCGCAGCCCTTGAGCGCAAGGGAGTGAATCGGGAGATCATCGCCTCCTGCCTTGAGGAGGAGCCGGTTGAGGAGGAGCGCCAGGTTCGCGCTTTTCTCGAAAAGAAGGGTTATCGGGCCGGGGAGAGACTGGAGGCGGATGCATACCGGAAACTGACAGCGGCGCTTGCAAGGCGGGGATTTTCTTGGGATGTGATCCGCAGGACAATGGAAAATATGGCATCCGGGAGCGAATGGAACGACACGGATTTTTGATGAGAATTTTGTCAAAAACAGACGGATTTTCATGGAAATAAAAGTTACCCAGAGGGTTGGCGCAGACCCCTGTTACGCTTGACATAATGCATAAAACAGTTTAAAATTGTAGTGTTGTATTGGTGTACAATGAAAACTAAATAAGGAGGTGCTCCTGTGTCATGATAGTAATAGCGGTTATAATAACACTGTGTGTTGTGGCGCCTATTAGCTGGTGTCTGGCAGTTGCGAATCGGAAGAAGACTTACGAAGCGAAGATCGGGACTGCGGAAGAAAAAGCCAGAGAGATAATAGATGAAGCGTTAAAGACGGCAGAGACAAAGAAGCGAGAAGCTCTCCTGGAGGCGAAGGAAGAGTCTTTAAAGACGAAGAATGAGCTGGATAAAGAGACAAAGGAAAGAAGAGCGGAACTTCAGCGCTATGAGCGGCGTGTACTGAGCAAGGAAGAAAATCTGGACAAGAAATCAGAGAACATGGAGAAACGGGAATCAGCCCTCGCTGCCCGTGAGGAGGCTTTGAACCGGCGCAACGCCGAGACAGAGGCCCTCTACGAGAAGGGAATCGAGGAACTGGAACGAATCTCGGGACTGACAACGGAGCAGGCCAAGGAATATCTTCTCCGGTCTGTTGAGGCGGAGGTCAAGCATGACACTGCCAAGATGATCAAGGAGATGGAGAACAAGGCAAAGGAAGAGGCCGATAAGAAGGCAAAAGACTATGTGGTAACCGCCATTCAGAGATGTGCGGCTGATCATGTGGCTGAGAGCACGGTATCGGTTGTTCAGCTTCCGAATGATGAGATGAAGGGCCGAATCATTGGACGTGAAGGCCGCAACATCCGTACTCTGGAGACCCTGACCGGCGTGGAACTGATTATCGATGATACCCCGGAGGCAGTTGTTCTTTCCGGTTTTGATCCGATTCGCCGTGAGGTGGCAAGGATCGCCCTGGAACGCCTGATTGTGGATGGACGTATTCATCCGGCAAGAATCGAGGAGATGGTGGAGAAAGCACAGCGCGAAGTGGAGTCCAATATGCGTGAGGACGGTGAGTCTGCAACGCTTGAGGTTGGAATTCATGGAATCCATCCGGAACTCGTGAAACTGCTCGGAAAGATGAAATTCCGTACCAGTTATGGACAGAACGCTCTGAAACATTCGATTGAGGTCGCTCAGCTCTGCGGACTTCTCGCAGCTGAGGTCGGTGTGGATGTTCGCATGGCAAAACGTGCAGGTCTTCTGCATGATATCGGAAAATCCGTTGACCATGAGATGGAAGGCTCTCATGTACAGCTCGGTGCAGAACTGTGCCGGAAGTATAAGGAGTCCCCGATTGTGATCAATGCGGTGGAGTCCCATCATGGAGATGTAGAACCTCAGAGTCTGATTGCATGTCTGGTGCAGGCGGCAGATACGATTTCCGCTGCAAGACCGGGTGCAAGACGAGAGACCCTTGAGACTTACACAAACCGTCTGAAACAGCTTGAGGATATCACGAACTCCTTCAAGGGAGTAGACAAGTCCTTTGCCATTCAGGCAGGTCGTGAAGTTCGCATTATGGTCGTTCCGGAGCAGGTTTCCGATGATGATATGGTGCTGATGGCACGCGAGATTTCCAAGCGCATCGAGGATGAGCTGGAATACCCGGGCCAGATCAAGGTAAATGTGATCCGCGAGTCTCGTGCAACTGATTACGCAAAATAAAATAAATCAGCTTGGATAAAGTACAAAAAGATCGAGGATGTATATGGCAGAAATGCCTGTACATCTTCGGTCTTTTTTCTTACGATTTTGTTCTAAAGTTTACGAAACAGGGAAGTCCCTTGACAGAAGAGTTGTCATGTAATAGAGTGAAAATACAGAAAATGTGTGCACAAAACAGCACCCATGAGAGGCCCGTATGTTCTGAGAAAAGAGTGACCGAGAGAAAGAGAAAAAACGGGGCGTACGGGATAGAATGATATGGAGATGGAGGGGGAACAAGTGAGAAAGACAAAGATAACAGCGAAGGCAGCGGGCCTGTTGGTACTCGGATGCCTGTTTGCTGGGATGGCTGCAATGCCTGTTTTTGCAGCGAGCAGAAAGAGGATCAGTTCTGTGAATATCGAGGTTGAGGCCCAGATCCAGCCGGAGACTCGAATCGGAGAAGAGACCATTGATGTGAGCGTCAAGGGCGGAAAGTATTACTACGATTACTATGATGTGGAGAATGACGGATTTGAGTGGGGAACGGACGACATTCCGAAAATCAGCATTTATCTGAGAGCGGAGGCCGGATATTATTTCTCGCTGACGAAAGCAAGTTCCGTTAAGATTTCCGGTGCGACCTATGTCAAGGCAACGAAGGAGGATTCCTCCGAGACCCTGAAGCTGACTGTCAAGCTGCCGTCGCTGGCAGAGAGTGTCGGCGACCAGTCGGATGTCACGCTGACCAACAATGGCTATGCGATCTGGAAAGAGGTCCGCGGGGCAGGAAGCTATGAAGTCCGCCTTTACCGCAATGGTGAGGGAGTTGGAGCGACAATGCTCACGACGGAGGTGCCTCATTACAATTTCCAGAACGTGATGACGAAGCCGGGAGATTATCAGGTCAAGGTGCGCCCGGTCAATAAGGTCAATACGGAAAATAAGGGAACCTGGAAAGAATCGACGGTCATCAGACTGAGTTCTGAGGATGCCGCAAGAATCCGAAACGGAGAAGGCGGAGGCATGCCTGTGACGGGTGAGTGGCTGTCCGATCAGACCGGCTGGTGGTACAAGCACAGCGATAAGAGCTACACGAAGAACAACTGGGAAGAGATTGACGGAAAGTGGTATTTCTTCGGTGAGGACGGTTACATGAAGACGGGATGGATCGACTGGAACGGAAAGAGATATTACTGTGACAAGAACGGTGTGATGCTCACGAACACGACGACACCGGACGGAACAATTCTTGGATTTGACGGAACACCGAAGACGGACTAAACTGGTAAAAATTACGGCTCCGATGGCGAGTAAAATCCTGCAAACTCGCCTCGTTGCCTGTATATAGGTTTATAAAATGAATGATAAAAAAGATCTGGCTGAAGAATTTCAACAGCCAGATCTTTTTTATCTTATTTACGTTACGGGAAATGATGGGTTGAAAGGAGAATGTTTAGAGATCGATGATCTCCTCATCATTCGGAACATAGACATTCCCGTGGAAATATTTGCGGGCTTCCGCGGTATAGAGTTCCTTGCGGGTTGCGAGAGTCTTGTCCTCGGTGTGCCACAGCACGAGGTTGGAGATGCCGAGACGCTCAGCAAGCTCACTTGCATCCTTTGCGGTGCTGTGATGCTTCTCATACGGTTTGAAGCGCTCACGGTCCTCGTAGAGACAGAATGCCTCATGGAGAAGCCAGTCGCTGCCTGCAACGTATTTCTCGCACAGATCGTTGTACGGCTCATCTCCGGCGCAGGTCAGGCGCTTGCCGTTTTTGAGCGTCATTGTGAATCCGTACTGCTTTGCCTTTGTGGAGTGGATGTCGAAGAATGTCACATCGCTCTCCAAAATGTGAAGGGTTTCCCCGTCGTGAACAGCGGTCAGATGGATCCGGTCACCGATCAGGCGGTAAAGCTTGCCCTGAAGTGTCAGGCGGCAGAAGGTATCGATTGTGGAGACGAGATCTTCATGGCAGTAGATGTGGAAGTCACCCTCGTAGCTTCCGTTCAGGATGCGGGTTGCGACGAAGCGGACCATCCACACGACTCCGAGAAGGTGATCGGTGTGCTCGTGGGTCACGAAGAGATGGTGGATCTGCTCATAGCGGACGTGCATATCTTCGAGAATGCGCAGGATCCCATTGCCGCCTCCGGCGTCGACCATGAAGAACTGGTCGTCCTGCTTAATGGCAAAACAGGTGTTATAACAGTGGGTGACAGCGGCATTTCCGGTTCCGAAAACATATAATTGTTCCATGTGTATTTCCTCCAGTTTCGTAGGATTTCCTCTGATTTTGCATGAGAGGACAAAAGCTGTACAGTAACAGTGCCTATCGGGTACAGTGGCAAAATATCTTTGACCCCAACATTACTTTATGCTACTATAATTTTATGGAAAAAGCAATGAGAAGACGGGATCGCAGAAAAAGCGGAGTTACTGTACATGGGTAGGCATTTTCTGGACGGAAAATGCCGTATGATACAGTGGTGGCAGCAGATTCTGCCGACATGACAGGATGGGGAGAGACGGGAAAGTTCGTTACCGGCTGTGCAGTGTGTAAGTAGTGCGGGCCGTAACAGAGTAGGAGAAAACATAGTATGAGAGATTTGGAATATCTGAAGCTGTTGGCGAGGGAATATCCGAGTGTCAAGGCAGCTTCAAGTGAGATCATTAATTTAAAGGCAATTTGTGGTCTGCCGAAAGGAACCGAGTACTTTTTCAGCGACCTTCATGGAGAGTATGAGGCGTTTGTCTATCTGCTCAGAAGTGCTTCCGGAATCATCCGTGAGAAGATCCGTGAGACCTTCGGCCATATCATTCCGGAAGACGAGCAGGTGGAGTTGGCAAACCTGATCTATTACCCGGACCGGAATTTAGCGCGCCTGATTGCGGAGGAAAAGTGCACCGAAGACTGGCAGAGAATCACGATCTATCGCCTTGTGGAGATCTGCAAGGTGGTTGCGTCAAAATACACCCGCTCCAAGGTCAGAAAAAAGATGCCCAAGGAGTTCGCCTACGTCATCGACGAACTTCTCCATGTGGATTATAATGATGAGAATAAACGGGTATATTATGGAGAAATCATCCGTGCGATTATCGACACGAAGGTGGCAGATAAGTTTATCGCCGCGATCTGTGAGCTGATTCAGAACCTGACGATTGACAACCTGCACATCATCGGAGATATTTTTGATCGAGGACCGCGCGCGGACATCATCATGAATGAGCTGATGCAGTTCCATGATGTCGATATCCAGTGGGGAAATCATGATATTTCCTGGATGGGAGCGGCGACCGGAAACCCGGCGTGTGTCTGCAACGTGCTGAGAATCGCAATCAGCTACAACAGCTTTGATGTGCTTGAGGATGGATATGGAATCAACCTGCGCCCGCTTTCGATGTTTGCGGCAAAAGTTTACCGCGATGACCCGTGCACGCGGTTTACGCCGAAGATCCTTGATCAGAATATTTACGATGCGGTAGATCCGGGACTTGCGGCGAAGATGCACAAGGCGATTGCTGTACTCCAGTTCAAGGTGGAGGGACAGATCATCCGCCGCCATCCGGGGTACAAGATGGATGACCGCATCCTGCTTGAGCAGGTTGATTACAATGCCGGAACCGTGTGCATTGACGGAAAAAATTATCCGCTTCTCGACACGAATTTCCCGACGATCGATCCGGCGCATCCGCTGAAACTTTCCAAGGAAGAGGAGGAACTTCTCCACACCCTTGTGCTCTCTTTCAAACACAGTGAACTTCTCCACCGCCACATTCGTTTCCTCTATGCGCGCGGAGAACTCTACAAGTGCTGCAATGGAAATCTCATGTATCACGGATGCATTCCGATGAAGGAGGACGGCAGCTTTGAGGAGATGATCTGTGACGGGGAGGCACTGTCCGGCCGTGCGCTGATGGACTACATCAGCGGCCAGATCCGTCAGGCGTACTTCTTAAACGACGGAGAACCAGGCAAGGAGCGTGCGAGAGACTTCATGTGGTATCTGTGGTGCGGGGCAAAGTCGCCGGTCTTTGGAAAAGATAAGATGACGACGTTTGAGCATTACTTCATTGCGGACAAGTCCCTCCAGAGGGAGCACATGAATCCGTATTACAAGCTGAGTCAGAAAGAGGAAGTCTGTGACCGGATTTTTGAGGAGTTTGGACTTCCGAAACACGGATCCCACATCATCAACGGCCATGTGCCGGTGAAGATCAAGGACGGGGAGACACCGGTGAAGGCAAACGGAAAACTCTTTGTCATTGACGGAGGTCTGTCAAAAGCTTACCAGAAATATACCGGAATTGCAGGTTACACGCTGATCTACAATTCAAATCATTTAGCGCTCGCTGAACACAAACCGTTTAACCCGAATGTGGAGAGCACTCCGCGTGTCTCCATCGTGGAGAAGATGAAGAGCAGGGTGATGGTTGGAAATACCGACAAGGGAAAAGAGCTGAAAGCGATGATCGATGATTTAACCGAGCTGGTGGCAGCATTCCGCAGAGGTGACATCAAAGAGCAGAACGACTAGACAGAATGACTAGACGACTAGAATCGAGGACAATTATGAATAAAATAGAATTTTTACAGGGGCTTCAGTCAGCCCTTTCCGGAAATGTACCGCCTGAGACTGTGCGGGAAAATCTGCGCTATTACAGCGACTATATCCGGGCGGAGGTACAGAAGGGAAGATCCGAGAAAGACGTGATGGAAGAACTCGGAGATCCGCGCCTGATTGCGAGAACGATCATGGATGCGACTCCGGGAGCCGGAGAGGGAATGTTTGAGGAATACCGCTCCTTCATTCCGTTTGGCTCTTCGAGCGCGGATAGCGGTTATGCGGGTGAGACCCGGAATGAGGGCGAGCCGCAGGCGCAGGGAGGCATCTTTACGGGGAATTCCAGTGTGCATTACTATGATTTAAACAAGTGGTACTGGAAGCTCGCGGCTGTTCTTGTGGCTGTGCTGGTTGTCACACTGATCATCACGGTTGTCGGAGGAATCTTGAGCATCCTGATTCCGATTCTTCCGATTATCTTCCTTGTCATGATTGTGATGTGGTTCGTGAGAGGAAGATAAAGGAACGTCATAAGTCAATAGTGACAAAAAAACAGAGAAATCTTTAAGAGAAACCGTCACAAAATATTAATAAAGTGTAAACAATGGTCCAAAAAACTTGACGCCTCCAATCTTGATATGTATAATAACGATGTAACATATTTAATAATTATGTAATAATTAAGGTGCCGGAAGAGAGCTGGAAGCTGTAAGACGGTGAAAGCGCTCGCCGGCATTGCTTTGAGAACATATAAACAAGCAAAATAGATATAGGAAAAATTCTGGATTGGAGTGGATGTAAGAAATGAATAAATCGGTACTTTACATAGCTGCAGCAGTGCTGACAACAGGTTCTGTATTCTGGACAAACCCTATGGTATCCCGTGCAGAGACCTCAACAAAGGCAATCAAAATCTCTGAGGCTTTAAATCTTCCGGAGCTTGAGATTCCGGAAATCGCAAATGTAGCAGCTGTTGTCGAGGAAGAAGTACAGGTTGAGGAAGAAGAGGCAGCAGATGTTGAGGCAGAGGTTATTGATATGCAGGCCGGCCCGGACATCGCTGTTCAGAAAGCTTTAGCAGAGAAGAAGGCAGCAGAGGAGACAAAAGCAGCAGAGGAAGCAGCAGTAAAGGCGAAAGCAGATGCTCGTCAGAATGTTGTCGCATATGCGCTTCAGTTTGTCGGCGGAAAGTACCGTGCAGGCGGAAATGACCCGCACACCGGAGCTGACTGTTCCGGATTTGTAAAATACGTTCTGGAGCACGCAGCAGGAATCTCCATGAACCGTTCCTCAAGCTCTCAGGCAACACAGGGACACAAGATCACTTCAAACGATATGCAGCCGGGCGATCTGATTTTCTACGGAAAGGGATCAAGCATCAGCCATGTAGCAATGTACATTGGTGACGGCAAGATCGTTCACGCTTCCACAGAGCGTACCGGAATTAAGGTTTCCAAGTGGAATTACCGCACACCGATCAAGATTGTCAGTGTATTCTAATCGATTCTGATTTTCACATAATCTGTCAGACCAGGATCAGTTAAAAGAAAGATGCGAAAATAGAACAGGACAGCAGGACGAGACAGAAAAAATGAGACGGGAAGAGGCGTTTTACGGCCTTTTGCCGTCTTTTTGCGTAGATACACGTTCTCAATTATTGTTTTTATTACTGGTTCTATATCAGGGCTCTATGTCAATCGTTGGGGGATTTTTTATCTTGCGGAATTCTGCATGAATGGAGAAAGAGCCGGGACAGGGGAGCTGTTCCGACTCTTTCTGAGGGGAGTATAAAATAATTAATAAGGCTGAAGAAAATGATTTTAAGGGAAATCGATTTTCTTCTAGTTTATTATACGTTATACGCCGGAAAAATGCAAGAGATTAACTGTCTGGAAGCGGGCAAATCACAGGGAGTGTCGGCGTTTTCGTGTTGCACAAACACCAATGGATTTTGTCGGTGCTTTGCATTCTAAAACGGCGATGAATTTCCAGATCTGGAAGCCAGAATCTGGCGGTATAGATGAGACATCACAGGTTCATACTAATCCTGCATTAAAAATTATGATGTTCAGGAGGAAAATGACATGAAAGATTCTTACAGCAACAGTCAGAACAATTCCAGAGACAATTCCAGAAACAGCTTCAGAGACAACAGCAGAAATAACGCGAGAAACAACAGCCGGGATTCCTACTCAAACCGCAGTGAGAACAACAGCGGGGAAGAGCGCGATGATTACGAGAAAAGCTACGGCAGAAATTCATCCCGCAACAAGATGAACAATCAGAGTAATCAGAACAATCAGAGAGAACAGTAAATCTGAGTGAAGCCCGCAAATGGGCTTTCAGACAGCAGATCCGATTGAGATCGAAAATACGCGAAAAGTGGCATACCATTTCATCCCGGAGAAATCTGGGACAAAGTGGTGTGCCCTTACATATTCTGATAAAAAGAGGACGATAGAGGGGCTGGCATGTGGTGTCTGATCAGCAGCAGGGATCTGGAACGCTATCTTGACGAAGGAAGGGAGCTCTTTCTGGCGGATTTAAGGGAACGCCGGGATTATGAGGCAGGACATATTCAGGGAGCGATCAATTTTCCGGGAGATTCCTGGCGGATGAGGATCTTAGAATTCCCGAGAGACCGTCTGATCGTTCTTTACTGTTATCATGGACCGAACAGTCTGCTTGCAGCGCGTCAGCTGTCCGCGATGGGTTTTCAGACAGCAGATTTATATGGCGGAATGGACGGCTACCGCGGAAAATATATTACGGTGGACAGATAGTGTCTTTCGTTGACAACTATCTGGCAAGGTTATAAAATATTATGTAACAATCAGGAGACGATAAAAAACACCTGTCGCCGTTTGCTCTGTGCCAAAATTGCGACAGTTACCTGAAAAAAAGGAAGGAGAACCGTTGCCGCATCTGTCAGAATTTTTGAGACGGAAGGGCGACTGGGAGAAGAAAGATATGATGAAAAAATACATGTTTGCATCAGATGTTCACGGATCTGCATGGTATTGCAGAAAAATGCTGGAGGCCTATGACCGTTCCGGCGCAGAGCGTCTGATTCTGCTCGGTGATCTTCTGTATCACGGACCGAGAAATGATCTTCCGAAGGAGTATGCGCCGAAGGAAGTGATCGCCATGCTCAATGAGCGCAAAAATGAGATCTGCACCGTGCGCGGAAACTGTGAGGCAGAGGTGGACCAGATGGTCTTAAACTTCCCGGTGATGGCAGACTATGCGCTGCTTGAGCTCAACGATCTCACCTTTTTTGCAACTCATGGACATGTCTTCAACGAGGAGCATATGCCGCCGTTAAAGGCAGGAGATATCCTTGTTCACGGCCACACCCATCTGCTTCGCGCAGACAAGGTGGGAGACAACTACATCCTCAATCCGGGTTCTGTATCGATCCCGAAGGGCGGAAATCCGGCGACCTATGCGATTCTGGACGGAAAGACATTCCGGATTCTGGACTTTGACGGAAAGGTTGTCAAGGAGATCACCTTGGGCTAGGGGATTGCCACGAACAAAAAATAATATATTCTACGATTCATTTGTAAGATTATTCAGCAGGAGAAAATAAAAAATATGGCGATAAAAACCTACGAACTGATTGCACCTTGTCACTTTGGACTGGAGGCGGTCCTCAAGAGAGAAATTCTGGATCTTGGCTATGAGATTTCTCGCGTGGAAGATGGAAAGGTGACTTTCATCGGAGATGCGGAGGCGATCTGCAGGGCAAATGTCTTTCTGCGGACAGCAGAGAGAGTTCTGTTAAAAGTCGGAGAGTTTCGGGCAGTGACCTTTGATGAGCTGTTTGAGAAGACGAAGGCACTTCCGTGGGAAGAATATATTCCGGTTGACGGAAAATTCTGGGTGAAAAAGGCAAACTCGATCAAGAGTAAGCTGTTCAGCCCGTCGGACATCCAGTCGATTATGAAGAAGGCGATGGTGGATCGCATGAAGCACGCATATGGCGTCGGCGTGATTCCGGAGACAGGCGCTTCCTATCCGATCCGCGTAGCATTTTACAAGGATGTGATCACAGTGGCGCTCGACACAACCGGAGAGTCCCTGCACAAGCGCGGATACCGCAAACTTACGAGCAAGGCGCCGATCTCGGAGACGCTCGCCGCAGCGCTGATCATGCTGACTCCGTGGAATAAGGACAGAATCCTTGTCGACCCGTTCTGCGGAAGTGGAACGTTCCCGATCGAGGCGGCGATGATCGCTGCAAACATGGCGCCGGGAATGAACCGTTCCTTCCTGTCTGAGGACTGGAAGAATCTGATTCCGCGCAAATGCTGGTATGAGGCGATGGATGAGGCCGAGGAGCTTGTGGATGACAGCGTGAGCGTCGATATTCAGGGATACGATGTGGACGGGGACATCATCAAGTCCGCGAGAGCGAATGCGGAGGCAGCGGGAGTCGGTCATATGATTCACTTCCAGCAGCGCCCGGTGAGCCAGCTGAGTCATCCGAAAAAGTATGGTTTCCTGATCACAAACCCGCCTTACGGAGAGCGTATTGAGGACAAGAAGAACCTGCCGGAGCTGTACAGCCAGATCGGGGAGCGGTTTGCGGCTCTTGACAGCTGGTCTGCATTTATCATCACCTCCTATGAGGATGTGGAGAGATATATGGGACGGAAGGCAGACCGCAACCGCAAAATCTATAATGGCATGATGAAGACGTACTTCTACCAGTTCCTCGGACCGAAGCCGCCGAAGCGCAAACCGGAGCATGAAGAAAAGTAGTATTTCACACAGCGGATCCAACGGTTTTTTTATTCCTGCGCGCCTGTTCATCATTCTGGGCACTGTTCTTGCAGTCTCCGGCTGCGCAGGCGGCTGGGGAGAGAAAAATGCGGGCACGATAGAGTCCGGGCAGACGGCAGGTGTGGATCTTGCTGAACGTGAGAGTGAAGTAGATGGGACGGCGGGAGAACAGACCGGGGAGGCGGAAGGCGGGACAGAGGAGTCCCGGGGAGAGGCTCTCCCAAGGCGCTATGATGCGCGGGAAGACGGAAGAACGTCCTTTGTCAAAGATCAGGGAGAACGCGGAACCTGTTGGGCTTTTGCGGCGATGCAGGCACTTGAGAGCTCCCTGCTTCCGGACGAGTCATACGACTTTTCGGAGGATCACATGGTGCACGACCCGGACTTTATTTTGAGCTCGGAGGAGGGCGGTGACTATGTGATGGCGATGGCCTATCTTCTGTCGTGGCGCGGACCGGTTCTCGAGTCGGAAGATCCTTACGGTGACGGAGTTTCGCCGGAGGGACTCTCCCCTTCCAAACATGTTCAGGAAATCCGCCTTCTGCCCTCCGGGGACCGCGAGGCGATCAAGCGCGCGGTTTACACGACGGGAGGCGTGCAGAGTTCGCTCTACACAGAACTTCAGAAAGATGGAAATGACACGGCTTACTACAATCAGAACACGCAGGCTTACTGTTATCCGGGGGACGAGGCGCCGAACCACGATGTGGTGATTGTGGGCTGGGACGATGATTTCCCGGCGGAGAATTTTACAACCGAAGTCCCGGGCGACGGAGCTTATCTGTGTGAGAACAGCTGGGGCACCCAGTTTGGCGAGGCAGGATATTTCTATGTCTCCTATTATGACCGGAACCTCGGAAAGACCAATCTGCTCTATTCAAAGACGGAAGATCCGGACAATTACAGCCGGATTTATCAGAGTGACCTGTGCGGCTGGCTCGGTCAGATCGGTTATGGAGAGGAGACGGTCTGGGCGGCAAATGTGTATCAGTCCGGGGAGACGGCGGAGAATGTCTGTGCAGTCGGATTTTATGCGACGGATTCGAACACGGAGTATGAGGTCTATGTGATTCCGGACATTCCGAAAAATCAGGAATCAGCGAAGGCGAAACTCTCCGCAGGCGGTGCAAAAAAGACAAAGTTCCTCTGCGGAAAAGGAACGGTTGACGATGCGGGATATTACACGATCTCTCTTGACCGACAGGTTCAAGTCCTGCCAGGGACGCGATTTGCGGTCATGGTGCGCTTAAAGACGCCGGGGGCAGTTCACCCTGCCGCAGTCGAGTACGACACGGGAGACGGCCGTTTCCGCGTTGATTTGAGCGATGGAGAGGGATATGTGAGCCCGGATGGAACGATGTGGGAGAGAACGGAGGATGCCCAGAAGTGCAACCTGTGCCTGAAAGCCTACACGAAGACAGAGAAAACGAGCGGATGAGCGGCAGCTTGAATTCAGAAACACAGAATCATGGATACATGAATAGAACCTTTGATGGGGAGAAACAGAGGGAGAGAGGATAATAAATGAAACACAGAATTGTATTTGCAACCGGAAATGCCGGAAAAATGAGAGAGATCCGGGAGATTCTCGGGGATCTCGGCTGTGAGATTGTATCGATGAAGGAAGCGGGAGCAACACCAAAGATCGAGGAGAATGGACAGAGTTTTGCCGAGAATGCAGAGATCAAGGCACGCGCGGTCTGGAACTGCACAGGAGGTATTGTCCTCGCAGATGATTCCGGACTTGTCGTGGATTATATCGGGGGAGAGCCGGGAATCCTTTCTGCGCGTTATCTCGGTGAGGAGACTTCTTATGAGATCAAGAACCAGGCGATCATTGACCGGCTTGAGGGAGCCGAGGGCGGGGAGCGTTCTGCGCGCTTTGTGTGCAACATTGCGGCTGTGCTTCCGGATGGTCGTGTGCTTCACACAGAGGCGACGATGGAAGGGCTGATTGCAAAGGAGCCGGCAGGCTGCGGCGGATTCGGCTATGATCCGATTCTGTATCTTCCTCAGTTCGGAAAGACGTCGGCAGAGATTACGATGGAGCAGAAGAACCAGATCAGCCATCGAGGAAAGGCGCTCGAGGCGATGAAAGAAGAATTGCGAAAAGTTCTCGGGGAGGAAATGGAGTAGATGAAAATTCTGATTGTGAGTGATACGCATCGGAAGGATGACAACCTGAAATGGGTTCTGAAGGAGGAAGCTCCTCTTGACATGATGATTCATCTCGGAGATGCAGAGGGAAGTGAGGTGGAGATTCCCAAGTGGGTCAATGAGGGATGTGAGATTGTCATGGTTCGCGGAAACAACGACTTTTTCTCCTCGCTCGAGAGGGAGATCGAGCTTGATCTCGGACCGCATCGGATTTTCCTGACGCATGGCCATTATTACAACGTCTCGCTCGGCGTTGAGACGCTTGAGCAGGAGGCGATCGAGAGAGGCTGTGACATTGCGATGTATGGCCATACCCATCGCCCTTACCTCGAGATTGGCGATCAGGTGACGATCCTCAATCCGGGCAGTCTCTCCTACCCGAGACAGGAGGGGCGCCGTCCATCCTATATGATCATGGATATGGAGGACGACGGAAGGGTGCATTTCCACACCTATTACCTCTAAGATACCTCTAAGAGAAATGCGTGGTGATTCCGATTGCTTTGCACATCTGTATGATGATTGGCGATGCGGTCAGAGGGACTTGAATCTGTCGGCAAAGCGGATCGGAATTACGCGCATTTTGAATGGTTTTTCTGCGGAAAATGGGCAAGATAAAAAAATAAAAAAAGTTTTGCAAAAAGTGTTGACAAATACCGAAGTGTGTTTTATAATGATACTCGCGTTGTTCGACAGCGGTTGAAACGGAAACAGAGCTGGAACAAGCGATTTCAAAACATCCGGGGTGTGGCTCAGCTTGGCTAGAGCGCCTGGTTTGGGACCAGGAAGTCGCAGGTTCGAATCCTGTCACCCCGACTGTGTGACAACACAACAAGGCAGATCAAGCCAATCTGCGGGCGTAGTTCAATGGTAGAACACCAGCCTTCCAAGCTGGATACGTGGGTTCGATTCCCATCGCCCGCTTCCGAAAAACTTTTGTTTTTCGAGAATGAGTCTGTAGCTCAGCTGGATAGAGCAACGGCCTTCTAAGCCGTGGGTCGGGGGTTCGAATCCCTTCAGGCTCATTTGCATACTGAAAAGTATGACAAAATGATATATGGTGGGTATAGCGCAGTTGGTTAGCGCGCCAGATTGTGGCTCTGGAGGCCAAGGGTTCGAATCCCTTTATCCACCCTGAGAAATCCCTTTAAGGGATTTTTTTTGTATGATAGGAAATTGCGTCCTATCATACAAAAAATGCTCCGCAAGGATGCGCACTCGGCGCAGGGGAAGATGGTTGCCAAAGCAACCGCGCCTCGGCGCGAG
>NZ_JBNMIC010000002.1:0-141081 GCF_050873065.1 Brotaphodocola sp. | reverse complement strand
GTATTTGCAGGAGACACCTTCTTTCGTGAATGCTGTAAATGTTGGTTTGGGCACTTTCATTATACAACACAATCGAATTCAAGGTGTCTTTCTTTTATGCAAAATCACGAACTTGCTCATTTATAGTATATATATTTATTTGTCGGTATGAGGAGGAAAATTTATGTTAGCATCACTGTCACTCATTTTTCTGGTCGGATTGGCGCTCGGAGCGATCTGCCAGAGATTAAAACTTCCGAGAATTATCGGAATGCTTGTCACAGGAATTGTTCTGGGGCCGTATGTCTTAGACTGGCTTGACCCGTCGATTCTCTCGATCTCATCGGAGCTGCGCAAGATGGCGTTAATCATCATTCTGTTAAAGGCAGGATTATCGTTGAATTTGAGCGATTTGAAGAAAGCGGGGCGCTCGGCGGTTCTTCTGTCATTTGTCCCGGCATCGTGTGAGATTCTCGGGTATCTTTTGCTTGCGCCGGTGATTCTCGGGATCAGTCGGGCAGATTCGGCGGTGATGGGAGCGGTTCTTGCGGCAGTTTCCCCGGCAGTTGTCGTGCCGAGAATGGTGAACTTGATTGAGAAGAAATACGGAACGGAGAAGGCGATTCCGCAGATGATTATGGCGGGTGCATCCTGTGATGATATTTTCGTCATTGTGCTGTTTACAACATTCTTAAATATGGCGCAGGGCGGAAGTGCAAGAGTCATGGATTTTGTGAATGTTCCAGTCTCGATTGTCCTTGGTATTTTGATGGGAGCAGTTGTCGGATATGGACTCTGCCTGTTTTTTGAGACTTCTTACGCGCACAAGCATTGCGTTCGTAACAGTATGAAAGTCATCATTGTGCTTGGTGTCTCTTTTCTTCTCGTCTCGATTGAGACCTGGCTTGAGGGCGTGGTGTCTGTGTCAGGACTTCTCGCGGTTGTCAGCATGGCGTGTGTGATTAAATTAAAAAGCACATCGTTTGTGTCAAAAAGACTCTCGGAAAAATTTGGAAAATTGTGGCTTGGAGCGGAGGTTGTGCTGTTTGTGCTCGTCGGTGCGGCAGTCGATATCCGGTATACGCTGAGTGCCGGAATCCCGGCAGTGCTTATGATTTTTACAGCGCTGATTTTCCGAACTGTTGGTGTGCTGATCTGCATGGCGGGAACAAATCTGAACAGAAAGGAAAGACTGTTCTGTGTTCTTGCCTATCTTCCGAAGGCGACGGTGCAGGCGGCGATCGGTTCGGTACCGCTTGCCGTTGGTCTGCCGTGTGGAAATATTATCTTGTCCGTTGCCGTGCTTGCAATCATCATCACTGCACCGCTTGGTGCATTTGGGATCGACAGTACCTACAAGAAACTTCTAATAAAAGAAGACAATAGGGATGATAGAAAATAAAGGACGATATTTTTGTCAATGACTAAGAAAAACCGGGATGCGTGATGCATTCCGGCTTTTAAAATATCTGAAGCGTGATTACTCTCTCGGTTTTTTTAATTCGATTGCGAAACCGTCCGGCATATCGAACCAGTGTTTCTTGTCGGTATACTGTTTGCATCCTCTTGCGACTGCGCGCTCGATCACGGTATCCCAATCATCGGAAGCAATACCGATGTGGCTGTACATGCTTCCCATCTCTCCCATATCGTCCACTTCGTTCAACTGGATTCCCTCGTTAAACCATACCTGACGCTTCGGAGCTTCGCCTCTTTTGCGCTCCACCGTCATCTCAAAGACTTCCTCAAAAAATCGGAAGTACCAGTCGTAATCTTTTACATTTATAGCAACGTGATGAATCGTAGCGATCATAGTTTTTCCCCTCGTCTTTCTTCTTTTTTCAAATTTTAAACATTTTTTCTTTTTTGAATCATTTTTGAATCATTCTACCAAAACTGCCTGATGGATTTTATTATAATGGAAAAAGGAAAACGTGTAAAATAGAAATTTGTGTATTGAGTCATATAGAATTTTCTATGAGATTTTTATGAGATGCGCCTGCTGGCCGTTTTGTTATGGGAGAGCTTTTGGGGGACCTTGCAAGAATGGTCTGTTTTTTGGCTGGGAATTGTGGTAAGATAAGAAAGATTCTATCAAAAAAGCAGATTGAGGAAAGAGGCATGTTGACAGAAGTAGAAGTGTTCAAACGGTTTTGCGATGCGATATGGGAATATCACGCAGATACAAATCAGATTTACATTCATCATGATCGCACCACGCCGGAAATATGCGGAAAATGGAAAAATTATGAGGAAATTTATCGCTTGTATCAGGATCAGTATGTATACCGGGAGGATGTGGAAATCTGGCAGCAGTATATGAATCCGGAACATCTGAAGCAATTTCTTGAAAAAGAAGACAGGGAAGATCACTTTTTTGTCCGTATTGAGCATAAGGAAAAGAGTGAAAGCCAGAGGAAACATACGGGATTTCAGAATCGGTGGATGGAGTGGCATGAGGTTTATATCAGTCGGCTGAACGAGACGAGCGTCATGATCGCGAGCAGGGATGTGCGGGAAGAACAGCGCAATTCCACGATTGCGCAGGCGGTTCTCCCGGAGTTTGACTATGTGTGCCGGATTGATATAGCGACGAACAACTATGTGATCTACTATTCAGATAAAGAAAAGCATATCATTCCGAAACATGCGGCCGAGAATTATCACAAGATTATGGAGATCACGAATCACAAAAATGTTTTGGCGGAGGAAGTTGACAGTCTTTGCAGACATATGCGGGTGGAAAATGTCGTTGAGCATCTCGAACATGCCAGCGAATACATCCTGTATGCGACGATGGAGGAGAATGGAGTCGTCTCACACAAGAAACTTCGATTCTGCTATGTGGATTCCGAGAAAAAAGCGATTTTGCTGACGAGGACCGATGTGACCGGGATTATTCAGGAGAGGCAGAAACGGGAGAAAGAGGAGAAAAAACGCCTGAGCTATCTCGAAAATATGCCGGTGGCATTCTGTTCAATCGAGGTGCTTTTGGATGAGAACGGCGAGCCGAAAGATTTTCTGTTTACCTATAGCAATCGGGAACACGACAAACTCGAGGGAGCGGGATACGGGGAATTAATTGGAAGAAAATTCTATGATTATTTTAAGAATGGCGACCCCAAATGGCTGAAATATTATTATGAGACGGCATATGAGGGGATTCCTCATGTAATTCGGGAGTACAGCAGAGAGATCCAGAAAGAACTTCTGATCCACACGTTCCAGACAGAGTGGGGGCATTGCGAGTGTGTGATGCAGGACATCACGAAGGAATCGGTGCTCACTTTAGAACTTCACCGGAGCCGTGAGGAGATGAAACGGATTCTTGAGACGACAACCACACTTGTCTTTCAGTATGACCCGGAAAAATGTAAAGTCATTCTTGACCAGATCGGAATCGAGGAACATCAGAAACAGCAGAGTTTCTCAGAACAGGGCTTTTTTAAGGCGGTCACGGACAGAGGGCTGCTCGGAAGTACTTACGCAGAGCTTGTGAGAGATTGTCTGAAGCGCATTCGCGAGGGGGAGCACCATATTTCCGTGGCGATTCAGGCGAAGATGAGGCCGACAGAGAACTGGACCTGGTACCGGATGACGCTTTTTGACTATCTTGATGAGTACACGAATAATCGGAGAGTCGTCGGCTATCTTCAGAACATCGACCGGGATATGATGAAACAGGAAAAACTGCGACAGAGAGCGCGGACAGATGCACTGACGGGACTTTTAAATGTCGGCGCCGGGAAGCGGAGAGTGGAGAAACTCTTAAATGCCCAAAAGCAGAACAGGTCTGTCTGGATACAATGCACTGTTTCTGATGGACATCGATAATTTTAAGCAGATCAATGACACGATGGGGCACATGAAGGGCGATGAGACGATCCGGTGTTTTGCGCGTGTGCTCAAACGGACTTTCCGCGCGGAGGATGTGATTTACCGGATGGGTGGAGATGAGTTTGCGGTGTTTGTCGAGAGACTTCAGATGCCGGATTTGAATATTGACACGATTCTCCGCCGCCTGCGCACCCACATAGAAGAGGCGAGAGCGGAATTCCCATTTTTGAGCATCAGCACCGGAGTTTATCTCACGAACGGCGAGCATACTTATGATGAATATTATCTTCAGGCAGATCAGGCGCTGTACGAGACAAAGAAAAAGGGAAAGGATCACGATACGATCCGTAAAAACACAGAAGCCTTTGTCGAGCACAGACTGGAGTGAGGCAGAAGAGGGAGCGAACAAGCTTGAACAAGAATGATTTGAGAGAACAAAATGATTTCCGAAGAGATGGGAAGTCGACCGGCAGCCAGCTGGAACTGACGAGTCTGATGGCGGAGTATGAGAATCAGTTTGACCGCAGCAACAAGATTGACAACAAGGTTTATATCGCGATCACGTTCTGCGGATTTCTCTTTGTATTCATCATCGGACTTTTCAGCGGGATTTCCAAGCTTAAAATGCCGGAAAATGGGATTGGAATAGTTATTTCCGGGCTTTATATTTTGAGCTGCATTGCGGTGATGGGCGCCTATGTGTATGCGCTTGTATTTTTTATGGGACTGCTTCGGCCGGAACAGATTGCCAGAATGGATCCGGAGATTATGCAGAGAGAACATCTGGAAAATATGGGAGAGGAACAGGCGAGACTTTGCCTGATTGCGCTTTACCGAGAGACGATCAACGGAAATCTTGACCGGCTTCATCACCGCTGTGATGAGTTTGTCCGGGGACTGCGATTTATCTTATGGACAGTGATTCTGGCATTTGTCTGTTATGCATTTCAGATTCTTCTCAACATGATGTGAAAATAAAAGAGACAAGACAGAAATAAAAGAAACAAGATAGAAAGAATTACGGGTTTGAGGGTGAAAAAGAAGAAAATGGATAAAAATGAGAGAGAGAAAAAGCAAAAGAGAGAGATAAAAAATGACAGCACGCTGACAGCCTGGCTGCTTAAGACGATCGGAGCTTCCGCGATTGCAGGGATCTGCGAGATGAGTGGAAGTTGTGATGGCGAAGCAGTTTACCGGAATCTGCAAAGATAACAGCGACAGGGCGACAGAAAGACTTTTTGTGTCATATGTCAGTCTGTCATGGGAGATTTAAAGCTAAAAAAACATAAAAATCACAAAAATCAGAAAAACCAGAAAGAAAAAGAATTAGGAAAGGATTAGAATTATTATTATGACAACCAGGGAACGGACAGACTATGACTATCTTGCGGCGGCAAGGGAGATGAAGTATTTTCCGCTCACGGCGGAAGATGTGATCTCTCTGGCGCCGCTTTACACACTGCGCCCGAATCGAAGCTGTGACAGTGCACCGCTCGACCAGTACCTGTACCGGAATTTCTATCAGGTGAAGTACTGCCGCTTTGAGGATGCACTGTTCTTGATGTTCTTGAATGAAACGGATGAAGCAGATCCGGATACAACATTAAAGAATGCAACGTCAAAGGATGCAACGTCAGAAAGCGGAGAGAAACACGGTGAGGAAGCGCAGAATCTTGAGCAGAAAAATGAGAGAATGGAGATCTACGGTTTTCTCCCGTATTGCAGGGAGGAAGATCTTGCCCACTATCTGAAACTGGAGGAGACTTACTTCAATCAGGTGCTCGGTATTCCGCTTGTGATGACGAGTGCGGATCAGGAGGGAGTTGCCTGCCTAAAGGAGACGGACGCACTGACCGGTTATGAGGTGAATGAGGTCGAGGACATCCGCGACTACCTCTATGATGCGGAGTCACTCAGAACACTTGCCGGACGAAAGTACACGAAAAAGCGCAACCACATCAACAAGTTTTTGAAGGCATATGAGGACAGATGGGAGTACCGCACGCTGACTTATGCGGATCATGAGGAGATTCTCGCATTCTTGAAAAAGTGGATGGAGGCGAAACTTGCAGTCGGAGAGGGCAGCGGGATTGATGAGAATGGGGAGGTTTTCGACCCGGAGGAGGAGCTTCGCGGAGAATTTCTTGGGATTCAGGATATTCTCAGCCATGAGAATCTTTTCAATCATATCCGCGCAGGTGCCATCTATCTCGACGGGGAATTAAAGGCATTCTCGATGGGAGATTACAATGAAGTCGAGAAGGTGGCAATCATCAGCATTGAGAAGGCAGATCCCGAGATTCCGGGGCTTTACCAGATGATCAACCAGCAGTTCGCACTTCACGCTTACCCGGATGCACTTCTGATCAACCGTGAGGACGATGTCGGAATTGCGGGACTCAGAAAATCGAAGATGTCCTATTATCCGGTCGATTTTGAGAAGAAATATGTGATTACCCAGAAGAATTTTTCCGAAAAACAAAAGAATTGTGGAGCAGATCAGACGGAGAAAGAAAAGAGAGATGCTCGGTTCGCAGAGAAGAGTGAAAAGATCAAGAACGGCGGGGAGAACGCAGGGGAATGAAGCAGAAATCAGTTTGGGCGCTGACAGTCGCAGACGGATTTATGACGATGATCATTGAAGTCTGCCAGAGCGGTGCGGTTTCCTACTTTTACATGAAGAATCTGGGACTAAAGATCTCCTACATGACAATGGTCTGGACTGTCTTTGCGTTCTGGAATGCGATTGACGATCTGATTGCGGGATCGATCTCCGACCGGACGAAAAATCGCCTTGGACGGCGGATTCCGTATGTGCGATTTTGTGGTCTTCTGGCAGGAATCTTCTTTGCGCTCGCGTTTGTAAAGTTTCCGTTTGTGCAGTCCCAGCTAGGTCTTGCGATTTCGGCCTTTCTTGTGCTCGGGATGCTCGATTTTGCAACCTCGTTTCTGGAGATCACGCTATTTGCGATTCCGGTCGAGGAGACGCTCGACGACGGCGAACGCGGAAAAATTTATCTTCTCGAATTGCTCGCGGATGCGGTTGCCCTCGCTGTGCCGACTTATGTGATTCCTCTGCTTCAACCGGCACAGGGAGAGAGCACGACAGGATTTTCGGCTGTGATGTGTGTGATCGGCCTTGTCTCCGGTCTGGCGATCTTTTTCAGCTCATTCTACATGGAGAGCGGTTACCAGATCCCGGACGAGCAGGAACAGCCTCCGCTTCTGCCATACATTCTGGGCTTTTTAAAGAGCCGTCCGTTTCTGACGTGTGAATTTTTCAGCGTCTCGGTCTGGACGGCACTCAGTGTCTTCATGCTCGGCATGTACTATTATTTTGATGAAGTTCCGAACTGGAAAACGGCGTGCTACTGTGCACTTGTGGTTTCCGCTTCCTTCTCGATGTTTCTGTACTGGAAATTCCGGGAAAAATTCGGCACAAAGGGACTCTGCGTGATTGCGCAGGCAGGCGGAGCGGTTTTTATGGCGCTCGGCTATGTTGCCGGGATATTTTTCGGGAAAATGGTGTTTGCGGGGATTCTCGCGTTCTTCGGATACGGGTTTGCCTACATCGGAAATATGTTTTTCCTGTCGTTTATGATGGGAGATGTGGCAGATTACGATGAATACCGCAATGGTCTGCGCCGTGAGGGAATCCTTTTTGGCTTTGACAATATTTTCTGCTGCGTCGCAAACCTCTCGCAGGCGATGTTTTTGACGATCATTCTCGCATTCGGGTATGTGGAGCACCAGCCAGAGGGAACGCAGAGCCTTCTCGCCCAGCAGGGAATTCTGACTGCATGGCTTTTGATCCCGGCAGGAATTCTCGCAGTCGGAGCAATCTGCACCTACCGTTTCTATCCGCTCGACCGGAAAGCGGTTGTGCAGATGAAAAAAGAATTAGAGCATGCATAATAAAAAAATCCTCTCAGACAGCTTTCGTCTGTCCGGGAGGATTTTTTTGTGCTTTTAGCAGAAATACTCAGGGTAGGCCTCAGTCAGTTCCTGTCTTTCCGTGCGATGACGCGCCAAATGGCGTGTCATCAGCATTTCTGCCATTTCCGCATCGTGGCGTTTGAGCGCATAGAGAATATCCTCGTGGTCTGGAATCACATAGTCGAGATGTCCCTTTTTCGCAGAGAGTGCGCGAAGCCGGTCAAAATGAACCATCTGCTCTCGAATAATATGGTAAGACCACATTTTGTTGACGGACTGGAAAATCAACTGGTGGAACTCGTTATCCAGCTCAAGCATGCGGTCATTGTCTTTTGTCTCTGAGCATTGCCGTTGCTGTTGGATATTTTGTTGGAGGGCATCTAAATATGTCGGATCGATGCCCTCACAAGCCAGTTTCAATACGGCATTTTCCATCACAAGTCGGAGAAAACGAGATTCCTCCACAATGTCGTAATTAATTTTGGAAACATAACTTCCCTTTTGGGGAATGATCTCAACGAGTCCAATCCGGTTTAACTCAATCAGTGCCTCTCGGACGGGAGTTCGGGAGAGGGAGAGTGCAGAAGAAAGTTCGTTCTCACTCACAGAACTGCCGGGTGTGAGTTCCAGATGAACAATGTTGTACAAAAGTACCCGAACCGCATAAGAGCGTGCATTTTCGGAGCGTTCTTTTTCAAGAATGGTCATAGCAAAATCCTCACTTTGTTTAAGTTGAACATGTTGTCGAATGGCCAGCCGGATTGCATGCTTACATGTAAGTACGGAGGAACATTATCGGACAATCAAAACTTCACTTTTGATCTTTATTATACAACCGGCAGATTCTTTTCGCTAGTCTATTTTCCAATCTATTTTTCAATGATAAAATAAAAAAGTTCCTGTATGAATTACCCCGACTTAAAAATCGAATGTGAAGACGATTTTGCGGATGGACGGATCGTGACTGTCCACAAAATCAAAGGCTTCCTGTGCCTTTGTGAGCGGGAAGGTGTGGGAGATCGAATTGTTTAAGTCGAGGGTTCCTGCCTGAATCATCTCGATTGCCTTTCCAAACATCTTGTTCTGAAGACGGGAGCCTCTTACATCCAGCTCTTTGGAGGTGATCAGGAACTGATTGACTTCCGTCGGAGCGGTGGAAAATCCCATGGTGATGACGCGACCGGCGTTTCCGGTAGCCTGAAGCAACAGCATGAGAGAATTCTTCACACAGGCGGAATCGATCGAGACAGTCGTGCCTCTTCCGTGCGTATATTCCAGAACTTTAGCCTGAAAATCCTCGGTTGCGACATTGATCGTATATTTTGCACCGTGTTTTCGCGCCTCTGCCAGCTTATCATCCATGATATCAGCGACGATGATGTGGTCGCAGATCGTGTGAGCAATCTTGAGCATTGTGCTACCGAGTGCACCTGCGCCGTAGATCAGAAGCATATCGTCCGCGCACAGCTCCGCACGCGTGCATGCCTGAATCGCGATCGTAGTCGGCTCGATCATGACAGCATCCTGATCGGAAAGGGAATCTGGCAGAAGATAACAGTCAGATTCCGGGACAGCGATGAATTCCCGGTAGCCACCGTCAATGTGAACGCCTCTGACCTTCAGATTGTCGCAGACATTTCCACGCTTTCTCATGCAGGGATAGCAATGACCGCAACTGGTTACCTGATTGATAATCACACGGTCACCGACTTTCAGATGAGTGACCCCTGCGCCGATTTCTGCAACGACACCGACCATCTCATGTCCGATGATTCGGGGATAGGTAGCAGCTGCGTTCGTTCCATGGTAGATACCGACATCGGAACCGCAGATACCGGCAGCAGTCATTCTCACCAGAATGTTGTTTTTGCCGGAGAGAACCGGCTTTTCAACATCGATTACTTCTAATTGGTTTGGTTTTACAATCTGGACAGCTTTCATAATGGGAACACTCCTTTTCTTTTTTTGCTTGTTCATGTTTTGGTGCTTTGAGTTTTTTGAGTTTTCTTATTGTTGAGAGTATTGAGATACCAGATCAGAATCTTGACGATTTCTTGACTTGGCATCGGATACATAACTTACATACAAGTATGGTAGTCAAACAAAAGATAAAAGTCAATATTCTGCGAGAAGAAAAATGAAAATTGGACAAAATACACAAAAATAGACAAAATAAACTGTAAAAAAATACATATTGAAAAAATATCAAGAATGAACTACCATACTAGCATACAGCAAAATATGGCAAGACAAGAAGAAAAGGACCTGTTATGGAACATGGAACGATGAAACAGGAAAACAATGTGAACGATGTTTCGGAGGTTGTGAAATCATTTAGGAGGATGAAAAAAATGAAATTTGCGAAGACGGCAAAGAGGGGAACAACACTGTTTCTTATGTTGCTGGCAACAGGAATGGCGACGGGATGTTCCTCATCGGGACAGGAAAGCGGAAAGAGCAAGTTGGTAAAGATTGCGGTCTGTGTGTCTGACCAGACACCCGCGGCAAAAGCAATGACGGATGTTTTTAAACCGATGGTAGAGGAGGCGACCAACGGGAAGTATGACATTCAGATTTATAATTCGGGAGTTCTTGGAAGTGAGAAAGTAACCTACGATTACACAAAGAGCGGAATTGTGGAGATGTGTGTGGTTGGAACTTCCATGTGGTCGGAGACTCCGAAGATGGCAATTCCTGATTTCCCATTTCTGTTCCGGGATGTGGAGCACGCAAGAAAGAGCTATCAGGGCGAACTTGGAACTTACATCGCACAGGATCTCGAAAGTACCCAGCCGTTGAAATTGCTTTCGTGGTTCCCGAACGGAGCGCGAGCATTTTCCTCTAATAAGAAATTGGAGAGTCTCGATGATTTCGCAGGACAGAAGCTGAGAATGCCGAACAATCCGATCCATGTAAAGTTGGCAGAGAGTCTTGGAGCCAATGTCGTCATCATGGATATGGGCGAGGTTTTCACCGCACTGGAACAGGGTGTGGCAGATGGTCAGGATAATCCGCTGTCGACCGTAAAGAATGAGGGCTGGTACGAGGTTCAGAAGTATATATACAATACGAACCATATTGTTGCTTCTTTGGAGCTGTTTTCCGGAGATGAATTTTGGAATGAGTTAAGTCCGGAGGAGCAGGACGCTTTTTTGGAGGCAGCCAAGGCAGCTTCGGATTATGCGTGGGATTTGTATGAGGAGCAGTTGGATGCAGATGTGGACTTCATGAAGGAACATGGGTTGACTGTCACAGAACTTTCTGAGGAAGATCGGGAAAAGATGCTTGAAAAGATACAGCCGGTTTATGATTATCTCAATTCTCAGTATGAGTGGGTGGACAGTGTTCGGGAGATGGTCTCCAATATCAAATAGGGAGTGTAAGCATGGATAAGATAGCAGATAAGTTATTTAAAGGAATTGATTACTTTACTGGAATTTTGACAGGACTGATGGTTCTGTTCGTATTCTTGAATGTTGTGCTTCGTACATTTTTTAATTCCGGTCTGACCTGGTCGGAAGAACTGGCAAGGTACCTGTTTGTGTTTGTAACTTATATCGGTGCGATCAGTGCGATGCGCGCGAATGCACATCTGGGTGTGGATACGCTGATCAGCAGGATGAAACCTCAGATTCAGATGGTAATGTATGTGGCTTCTCAGCTCATTATTACAGCGCTGATGGTAATTCTTATTCAGGGGTCTCTCAAAATGGTGGCGCAGAACACCCAGTCCCGTACGGCAGCACTTGGAATCCCATATGCTTTTCTGTATGCGGTTGGAATTTTGACAGGAGCAGCAATCGCAATTATGGCAATTTTGAATATTGTACATGCATTGAAGAATCCGTCTAAAATCTCGGAGATCGTGACGATGAGTACGTCGGATGACGATGAAATCGCTTCGGATGCAAAAGATGGTTTAGAGGAACTTTCAGATGAAGAATATGCAAGACGCCTGAGAGAAGAAGGAGGAAAGTAAGATGACATTGCTGGTATTTCTTTGTGCGCTGATTGGCGGAATGCTGATTGGACTTCCGATTTGTTTTGCACTGCTGTTCAGTGGTGTGTGCATGATGCTGTTTCTAAATGGTTTTAACGCTCAAATCCTGTCGCAGAATCTTTTCTCCGGAGCAGACTCCTTCTCGATGATGGCAGTTCCGTTTTTTATCATGGCAGGCGAGTTTATGAACCGCGGTGGTATCACAAAGCGAATTGTAAATGCAGCAAATGCGATGGTTGGTCATGTGCGTGGCGGTCTGGGCTATGTGACAATTATGGCGATTCTTCTGTTTGCAAGTATGATCGGTTCTGCAGTTGCATCGACCGCTTTTCTCGGAGCCATTCTGATTCCGATGATGGTGCGTGCCGGCTATAAGCGTGACACCTGTACCGGACTGATTGCAGCGGGAAATATCCTCTCCCCGATTATGCCACCATCTGTTCCGATGATTATTTTCGGTGTTCAGGCAGGAGTATCCGTGACAAAATTGTTCATGGGTGGTATTGCTCCGGCATTTTATCTCTCCGCATCCCTGTGTATCCTGTGGTTCTTTATCGCAAAAAAAGATAATCTGGCGAAAGCACCGCGCCAGAGCGCAAAAGAGGTTGTAAAAGCTCTTGTTGATGGTCTGTGGGCGATTATTCTTCCAGTATTTATCCTGTTTGGACTGAGAAGTGGAAAATTTACTCCGACAGAGGCTGGTGTGATCGCTGCCGTGTATGCACTGGTGATTGGACTTTTTGTTTACAAAGAGTTGAAAATTAACATGCTGATGGAATGTCTGGTTTCCGCAGCGAAATCCTCCTCGGTTATCATGTTTCTGGCAGCGTCTGCAATGGTATCTTCCTGGATGATGACGGTTGCAAATGTTCCGGCAATTGTGACAGGAATTCTTGCACCGTTTATCAATCATCCGACAATCCTGATGCTGATTATCTGTCTGATTGTTCTCCTTGTGGGAACTTCAATGGATGTAACACCGACGATTATGATTTTGACTCCGGTTCTGCTTCCGGCAGTCAAGCAGGCAGGAATCGATGTCCCGTATTTCGGTGTGGTATTTATTTTGATGACGGTTCTCGGACTTCTGACTCCTCCGGTTGGAACCGTGCTTAACGTTGCGTGCAGTGCAGGAAAAATTAATATGGAAAGAATTGTGAAATCAATCTGGCCGTTTCTCCTTGCAGAGATTCTCATTTTGCTTGCAATGGTTTTCTTCCCGGCACTGGTAACAGTTCCGATGAATTTCTTCTTAGGGTAAAGAATGGTTTCTTGAGCCTGATAAAAAACTGCAATGAATAAATATAATGATAGAAATCAAATGTATTTAATAAATTTAATGATTATATAGAAAAAACAGAAAAAATAGAGCAGATTCTCATTTTCGCCAAATAGGAATTTGCTCTATTTTTCTTTATATTTTTAAAAATCAAACGTCAGCACAATCTTGCGGATCGACGGATCGTGGCTGTCGATGAAGTCAAAGGCTTCCTGAGCTTTGGTGAGCGGAAAGGTGTGGGAGACGGAGTTTGTCAGGTCAAGCGTTCCTTCCTCGATCATCTCGATCGCCTTTCCAAACATATGATTCTGGAGGCGGGAGCCTCTGACATCGAGTTCTTTCGCGGTGATCAGGAAGGGATTGATCTCCATCGAGGATTTTGTGAGACCGAGCAAGATCACGCGTCCGGCATTTCCGGTTGCCTCAAGCACCATCATCAGGGAATTTTTCCGGCTCGCGCAGTCGATGGAAACTGTCGTTCCTCTTCCGTGCGTGTATTCGAGAATCTTTGACTGAAAATCCTCGGTTCCGACGTTGATTGTGTACTTTGCGCCGCGTTTTCTGGCTTCCGCAAGCTTTGCGTCCGAGAAATCGGCAACGATGATGTGGTCGCAGATGGTGTGGGCGATCTTGAGCATCGTGCTTCCGAGTGCGCCTGAGCCACAGATAAGAAGCATATCGTCGGCAGTAAGCTTTGCGCGCGTGCATGCCTGAATCGCGATCGTTGTCGGCTCGATCATCACGGCGTCCTGATCGGAGAGAGAGTCGGGAAGAAGATAGCAGTCGGATTCAGGAACAGCGATAAACTCCCGGAAACCGCCGTCAATGTGAACGCCGCGCACTTTCAGATCGTCGCAGACGTTTCCACGGTTGTGGGTGCAGGGATAGCAGTGGCCGCAGCTGCTCACCTGATTGACGATGACGCGGTCGCCGGTTTTCAGATGAGTGACTCCTTCGCCGGTCTGGGCGACAACGCCGACCATCTCATGCCCGATGATTCGGGGATAGGTGACGATCGCGTTCGTTCCCTGGTAGATGCTGACGTCCGAGCCGCAGATGCCGGCAGCGGTCATTCGCACGAGAATATTGTTTTTTCCGGACAGAACCGGTTTTTCTACATCGATGATTTCCAAATGTTTTGGTCCTATAATCTGGACAGCTTTCATCATTAGAATCCTCCATTTGTGTTTTGTTTTTGATTTTTCTTATCCTAATTGTATCCCTCAAATTGTATATATCATATGTCTGATGTCACTTCTTTTGAGTTTTGTCTGTTTGAGCTGTTGCTATATTGCACAGATGGATTGAACATATGGCAAGTATACTCAAATGGTATAATCGTCAGCAACAAAAGTCAAGAATCTGCGAGAAAGAAGAAAAAATCAGGCGGGACAGGTGATTGGAAGTGGGCAGTCAACCGAAATTCCAGAAAATTTTCTTGACAAGAAATTTAATAACGCATACAATAAATAGATAACAACGAACATGCTTTTGATCTTGATTGCGGTTGAGCAGCCAATCAGGACAGACAAATCAGACCGCTCAGGTCAGACAGACCTCTGAATCAAATCAAAGTGAAATCGAATAGAGATGACAGAGTATAATAGCGCAGGCGCCCATCTGTCGAAGATGGGAAGTCATATGCGCTATTATTATGTTTGTTAAAAAAGCAGGTTCGGTTGAGTAACCAGAAAACTACGAATTATTTTATGGAAGGAGACAAAGGAATGATTCGAGTATTAATGAAATCAATCCGAGAGTACAAAAAGCCGTCCATTCTTGCACCGCTTCTGGTATCGATGGAGGTTGTCATGGAATGTATCATTCCGTTTGTGGTAGCCCGTCTGATTAACCAGATCAAGGGAGGATGCGACCTTGGGACGATCATCCGCTACGGCATGATTCTTGTGGTGATGGCGGGACTCTCTCTGTCCTTCGGAGCGGGAGCGGGATTCAACTGCGCGACGGCTTCCTGCGGATTCGCAAAGAATCTGCGAAAGGACATGTTTTACCGGATTCAGACTTACTCATTCGAGAACATTGACAAGTTTTCCACTTCATCACTGGTAACCCGAATGACGACCGATGTGACGAACGTGCAGATGGCATACATGATGCTGGTGCGTCTCGCATTCAGAAGCCCGCTGATGCTGATCTTCTCGGCGACGATGGCAGTGATTATGGGAGGAAAGATGGCGCTGATCTTCGTGATCGTCATCCCGATTCTTGGAGTCAGCCTCTTCCTCGTCATGAAGAGCGTGACGCCGATCTTTAAGAGCGTATTCAAGAAGTATGATGCACTGAACAACTCGATTCAGGAGAACATCAAGGGTATGCGCGTTGTGAAGTCCTATGTGCGTCAGGAATACGAGAAGGCAAAGTTTGAGCGTTCGGCAGAGGATGTGTGCGCGGACTTCACGAGAGCAGAGAAGATTCTGGCACTGAACAACCCGATGATGCAGTTCTGCCTCTATGTCGCAATGATTTTCGTGCTGTCCTTCGGTTCCTATACGATCATCACGAGCGGAGGCATGGATCTCGATGTCGGACAGTTTTCCGCGCTTCTTGTGTATAATTTCCAGATCCTGATGAGCCTGATGATGTTCTCGATGGTTTTCGTTATGGTGACGATGGCGGAGGAGTCCGCAAAGCGTATCGCGGAGGTTCTGACCGAGGAGACCACGCTTCACAATCCGGAGCATCCGGTGATGGAGGTTGCAGATGGTTCAATCGATTTCGACAATGTGAGCTTCCGCTACTCCGAGCACGCGGAGAAGATGGCGCTCGCGAATATTGATCTCCATATCAAGTCCGGGGAGACGATCGGAATCATCGGCGGAACGGGTACGTCGAAATCGACGCTGATCCAGCTGATCCCGCGTCTGTATGATGTGACGACAGGTTCTGTGAAAGTCGGCGGAGTCGATGTGCGCGACTATGACATCGAGACGCTGAGAAATCAGGTTGCCGTTGTTCTTCAGAAGAACATCCTGTTCTCCGGAAACATCAAGGAGAACCTGCGCTGGGGCGATCAGAATGCGACGGACGCACAGATGAAGGAAGCGTGTGAGCTTGCCCAGGCAGATGAATTCATCATGCAGTTCCCGCACCAGTACACGACTCACATTGAGCAGGGCGGAGCAAACGTATCCGGTGGTCAGAAACAGCGTCTGTGTATCGCACGAGCTCTTCTGAAAAAGCCGAAGATCCTGATCCTTGATGACTCGACGAGTGCGGTGGATACGAAGACCGATGCGCTGATCCGCAAGGCTTTCTCCGAGTACATTCCGACGACGACAAAGATCATCATCGCACAGCGAGTTTCCTCTGTTCAGGACGCAGACCGTATCCTTGTCATGGATGGCGGTACGATCAAGAACATCGGAACCCATGAGGAACTTTTAAAGACAAGCAGTATTTACCGGGAAGTATATGAGTCCCAGAACCGTGCAGGAGGTGAGGAGAATGAATAAGCGCGCTTCGTTCAGCAAAAAGACAGCGATCCGTCTGATCAAGACGCTGTTTGAATTCTATCCGGTGATGCTTCCGGTCACGCTCCTGTGCATCGTGTTCAACGCACTGATCAGCTCCGTGCCGGCAGTATTCCAGCAGAATATCATCGCGGTTGTGGAGAAGAGCTGGCAGAGCCGCGACTGGAACGGGGCATCCGGGCAGATCACCAAATATGTGCTGATTCTGGCAACTTTCTATGCCCTGTCCCTGATTGCAGGCTTCACCTACACACGTCTGATGGCGACGATCACGCAGGGTTCTTTGAAAAAATTCCGTCTGAAGATGTTCAACGGAATGGAAGATCTGCCGATCAAATATTTTGACACCAATAACCACGGTGACATCATGAGTTACTACACCAACGACATCGACACCCTGCGCCAGATGATCTCGCAGAGTATCCCGCAGCTGATCATTTCGATGGTGTCCAGCCTGACGATCCTGTGCATCATGCTGTACTACAGTGCATGGCTTCTCTTCGTTGTTCTGATCGGAATCTTCCTGATGACGAAGGTGACGAAGAAGATCGGAAGCAATTCCGCAAAGTATTTCATCCAGCAGCAGATTGAGCTCGGAAAGGTTGAGGGCTTCATCGAGGAGATCATGAACGGCCAGAAGGTTGTCAAGGTGTTCTGCCATGAAGAGCGCACCGAGGCAGATTTCGACCGCTTAAATGATGAACTCTTCTCTGTCGCAGAGCGTGCAAACAAGTATGCGAACACGCTGATGCCGATCCTGATGAACATCGGAAATGTGCTCTACGTTGTCGTTGCGATTGTCGGCGGTATCCTGCTTCTCTCCGGGATTCCGAACCTGAGTGTATCCGGAATGGCTCTCAGCATCAGCATCACGGTTCCGTTCCTGAACATGACGAGACAGTTCTGCGGAAACATTGGTCAGGTGTCAAACCAGATCAATGCGGTTGTCATGGGTATGGCAGGTGCAGAGCGAATCTTCAGGCTGATCGATGAGACTCCGGAGAAGGATGAGGGTTATGTGACTCTCGTCAATGCGAAGGAGGAGAACGGCAGGCTTGTCGAGTGCAAGGAACGCACTGAGGTCTGGGCATGGAAGGATGAGAAGGCACCGGAGGAGAAGAGATACACCCGCCTGACCGGAGATGTCCGCTTCAAGGATGTTGACTTCGGATACAACGAGGAGAAGACAGTTCTTCACGACATCACGCTCTACGCAAAGCCGGGCCAGAAAGTCGCATTCGTGGGCGCAACCGGAGCCGGAAAGACGACGATCACGAACCTGATCAACCGTTTCTACGACATTCAGCGCGGCACAATCACCTACGACGGTATCGATATCAGCAAGATCAAGAAATCGGATCTTCGCCGTTCACTCGGCATCATTCTTCAGGATACGGTTCTGTTCACCGGAAGTGTCATTGAGAACATCCGCTACGGAAAACTCGATGCGACGGACGAGGAGTGCATGGATGCCGCAAAGCTTGCGGGTGCACATGACTTCATCACCCGTCTGCCGGAAGGCTACAACACGATGATTGCCGCAAACGGTGCAAACCTCTCCCAGGGTCAGCGTCAGCTGATTGCGATTGCGCGTGCCGCTGTCGCAGATCCGCCGGTTATGATCATGGATGAGGCGACTTCCTCGATCGATACGAGAACGGAGGAGATCGTGCAGAAGGGTATGGATGCACTGATGCACGGCCGTACCGTATTCGTCATCGCACATCGTCTGTCCACCGTACAGAACTCGGATGTCATCATGGTTCTCGAGCAGGGTCATATCATTGAGCGCGGAAGCCATGACGATCTGATCGCACAGAAAGGCAAGTATTATCAGCTCTACACAGGTGCGTTTGAGCTTGAGTAAGATGATCGAGGGTGTTTCGGGCAAATAAGAGCTTTCAAGCAAATAAGAGTTTTAAATGAATGGAAAATGTCAGAGAATCTGTCTCGGGGATACCGGGGCAGGGGCTCTGGCGTTTTTTTGTGTGATAGGAAATTGCGTCCTATCATATGTTGAATTTTCTTTTAAAGCAGGTATACTAGGTAGTGAAGAGGGGCTCTCTGAGAGGAGAAAAGGTTGCTGTCTGAGCAACGCGTGGACAGTAACGGGAAAGAGGAGTCCGGTCAGAGAAACACGGGCAGAACGATTGCAAAAAATAAGGGGAAGATACAACGCAGACACAAAACAGGAAAGGGGTACGTTATGGTTATCTACAGGGCAAAAAATTATCAGGATCTGAGCAGAAAGGCGGCAAACATCATTTCCGCGCAGATTATCATGAAACCGGACTGCGTAGTGGGGCTTGCAACCGGTTCATCACCAGTTGGAACCTACCGGCAGCTGATTGAGTGGTACAAAAAAGGAGATCTCGATTTTTCGAGAGTCACCACGATCAATCTCGATGAGTACAAGGGACTTGGACCGGACAATGAGCAGAGCTATCGTTATTTTATGAATGCGAATCTCTTTGATCATGTGAATATTGACAAGGCGCACACTTTTGTGCCGGACGGTCTGGAGCCGGATCCGGAAAAGGCGTGCGCAGATTACAATGAGGTCATCCGTTCTCATGGCGGAATCGATTTACAGCTTCTGGGACTTGGCAGAAATGGTCATATCGGATTCAATGAGCCGGGGGCTGCGTTTGAGAAGGAGACGCACTGTGTGGATCTTGCAGAGAGCACAATTGAGGCGAATAAGCGCTTTTTTGCCTCCGAGGAGGAAGTCCCGAGGCAGGCGTACACGATGGGAATCAAGAACATCATGCAGGCAAAGAAGATCCTTCTGATTGCGAGTGGGGAGGAGAAGGCTGAGGCTCTGAAGAAAGCTCTGTATGGCCCGATCACACCGGCTGTTCCGGCTTCGATCTTGCAGCTGCACAATGATGTGACGGTGATTGCGGATGAGGCAGCGCTAAAGCTTCTGTAAATAGGCAGAAATTTTCTGAATGGGAATGCCTGGAATGGGAGTCACTAGACAAACTGGAGATTCGCGGGGAGTGTCTTGTTTTGCCTGTCGTTTTGAGCTAAAATGAAAGGAAGGGTTAAAGAGACGTATTCTGACATAGGAGAAGAGATAAGATGGAACTGGCATTGATTACGGTTGAAAAGATATTGGAGATGTTCGTCATCCTGCTGATGGGTGTCGTGATTCGCAAGTGTGGGATGGTGGATGAGCGGTCAAACAAACACCTTTCCGGGATTCTGCTGAATCTCGTGTCGCCCTGTGTCATTCTGATGTCATATCAGATTGATTTCGATGCGATGCTTCTTGAGAGGCTTTTGTGGACAGCAGGTCTGTCGGCAATCAGTTTTGTCTTATCGATTTTTCTTGCGAACTTCTGTGTCCGGAAGAATGGCAATCCGGATTTCGGCGTTGAGCGGATGGCAGTCATCTACTCAAACTGCGGTTTCATGGGACTTCCGCTGATTGAGGGACTGCTTGGAAGTGAGGGTGTCTTCTTTATGACGGCATACATCACGGTGTTTAACCTCTTTGTGTGGTCTCACGGTGTGATGATGATGAGTGGACGCGCGAGCAGTTTTGCAAAGACGATGAAGAGTCTGATTCAGCCGTCGATGGTTGCAATTTTTTTCAGCCTGATTCTTTTTGTGGTGGGAATCCGTCTTCCGGCTGTTGTTGCAAATCCGCTCTCAATGATCGGAAAGATGAATACCCCGCTTGCGATGCTGATTGCGGGAGCCAATCTTGCGGACAGTGATCTTCTTGCGAGCCTGAAGCGTCCGAGAATCTACTGGCTGAGTGCGTTGAAACTTCTGATTGTTCCGGCGATGACACTTGTGGAGCTGATGATTCTCCATCCGGACCGGACAGTGGCATTGACCGTGTTGATTGCGGCGGCATGTCCGGCGGGAACGATGGGCACTTTGTTTGCAATCCAGTATCACAAGAATGGCCATTATGCATCGGAGCTTTTTGCGATCACAACCGTGCTGTCGCTGCTTACCGTCTCCGCGATGGTGATTCTTGCCGGGATTTTTTTATAAGGCTTTTGAGAGAAAGTCAAAAGAAGACCGTTTTCTTCTGAATCGGAGGGGAGATTCCCTGTGGCAGGAGAAAGCGGTTTTTTTGATGAGGTTTTTATGAAAAGAAATGCAAAATCGGGAAAAGTCCGATATAATAAGAAAGATGATATCTGAATACAGAATACGATATTACCTGGAGAAAATCCGTTGCTGTCTGCGCAATGCGTGAACAGTGACGATGAGGTTCTCAAGGTGAGGCATAAGCCGGGCATTGCATTGGCTTATGCAGGATCAATTATGCAGGATTAAGATAGAGGATAAAGAAAGACAGATACAGAAAGAAAGTGAAGAGAGAAACTATGGCAAAACGACTGGTGATGGGCATTCTTGCCCATGTAGATGCGGGAAAGACGACGTTGTCGGAGGGCATTCTTTTTGAGACTGGCACAATCCGGAAAATGGGACGCGTGGACAACCGCGATGCCTATCTGGATACGTATGCGTTAGAGCGGGAGAGAGGAATCACGATTTTCTCAAAACAGGCAGAATTCAAGCTGGGGGAGATCTCTGTGACACTTCTTGACACACCGGGACACGTGGACTTTTCGGCGGAGATGGAGCGGACGCTTCAGGTGCTTGACTGTGCGGTACTCGTGGTCAGCGGGGCGGACGGGGTTCAGGGACACACGGAGACGTTGTGGAAATTGTTGAAACGCTATCAGATCCCGACGTTTGTGTTTGTCAACAAGATGGATCAGGCGGGGACGGACCGGGATGCTCTGATGAGCCAGCTTCATATGCATCTCGATGAGAACTGCGTGGCATTTGATTTTCAGTCCGGAGGACAGCCGATGTCGGCAGAGGAGCTTCTCGGGGAGGCAGATGAGGAGTGGCTTGAAGCGCTTGCAATGTGCGAGGAGTCTGCGATGGAGGAGTACCTTGAAAATGGAAAACTGAGTGTGGACACGGTCCGACGGATGATCCGGACGAGAAAGGTTTTTCCGTGCTATTTCGGATCGGCGCTCAAATTAGACGGTGTGGACGGGCTTCTTGAGGGACTGCGTGAGCTTGCCCCGTGCCCGGAGTACGGAAATGAGTTTGGCGCAAAAGTCTTTAAGATCTCAAGAGATGCCCAGGGAAACCGTCTGACGCACATGAAGATCACAGGCGGCGTGCTCCGCGTGAAGGACCTGATTGCCGGACGCGAGGCAGGGGAGGCGGAGAAAGTCAACCAGATCCGCGTCTATTCCGGCTCGAAATTCGAGACAGTCAATGAGGCCGAGGCAGGTATAATCTGTGCGGTGACGGGGCCGGCGCAGACTTATCCGGGACAGGGAATCGGTGCAGAGTCAGAGTCAGAGCTTCCGGTACTGGAGCCGGTTCTGACGTACCGATTGATGTTTCCGGAGGGCGGAGATCTCCACAAGATGCTCGGAGATCTAAGGCAGCTTGAGGAGGAGGAACCGCAACTTCACATTGTCTGGGATGAGGAACTTGGCGAGATCCAGGCACAGGTGATGGGCGAGGTCCAGATTGAAGTTCTCAAACGTCTGATTCAGGAGCGGTTTGGAACGGTTGTCGAGTTTGGCGAGGGAAATATTGTATACAAAGAGAGACTGACAGCTCCGGTCGAGGGCGTCGGACATTTTGAACCTCTGCGCCACTATGCGGAGGTGCATCTGTTGATGGAACCGGCAGAGCGGGGCAGCGGGCTCCAGTTTGAAGCGTACTGCAGTGAGGATGCACTCGACCGCAACTGGCAGCGCCTGATCCTGACGCATCTTGAGGAGAAACGCCACAGGGGAGTGCTGACCGGAGCGGAGATCACGGATATGAAAATTACGCTGATTGCGGGAAGGGCACACCAGAAGCACACAGAGGGCGGAGATTTCCGTCAGGCGACGTACCGCGCGGTGCGTCAGGGACTGTGCGAGGCGTGTGCGGCGGGCGAGTACGAGCTTCTTGAGCCGTTTTATGAGTTCCGCCTTGAGGTTCCGGCGGAGAGTGTCGGCCGTGCGATGGCAGACCTTGACCGGATGCAGGCGAAATTTTCAGGTCCTGAGCCGGAGGGAGAGCGCATGGTGCTTGAGGGGAGTGCACCGGTCTCTCTGATGCGCGACTACCAGAGAGAGGTTGTCTCCTACACACGGGGAAGAGGACGTTTAGCCTGCACACTCAAGGGATATTTTCCGTGCCACAATGCAGTGGAAGTGGTTGAGTCCACCCACTATGATGCGGAGGCAGATCTCTATAATCCGACAGGTTCCGTGTTCTGCGCGCACGGGGCAGGCTTTGTCGTGCCGTGGGATCAGGTCAAGTCCTACATGCAGGTGGAGAGCCCTCTCGCAAAAGCATTTGGACAGTCCCAGGCGTCGAAGCAGGAGAATCTGGCATTTTCGGCGGGCACTTATCCGAACAACCGAGCCGGATCAAGTGGAGTCTCAGGTGCTTCTGGCGGGTATTCAGGAGCTTCTTCTTATGGAGTGACGGAGGACGAGCTTGAGGAGATTTTTACGCGCACGTATGGAGAGTCAAAGCGGAGACTGCCAAATGAGAGCGGTCCGAGAGTCGTGGAGTACGATCCGCAGAGGGCGGAGCAGATCCGAAGAAACCAGAGGACGAGGACGGCAAATGGAACGCTGAGGGGCGCAAAGGGTGCAGATGGGAGAGAGGATTCTGTGATTCACTCCGTTCCGGGGGCGGGCCGCCCCGGCTACCTGAAGCAGAATTCTGCAAAACTCGATGAGTATCTTCTCGTCGACGGCTATAACATTCTCTATGCGTGGGACGAGCTGAGAGAGCTGATGCAGGTGACGCTTGACGGCGCGAGACACCGTCTGATGGATATGCTGTGCAATTATCAGGGATACCGCGGCTGTCATCTGATTGTCGTGTTTGATGCATACAAGGTTCCGGGGGGAACCGGAAGTGTCTCCGACTATCACAACATCCATGTGGTCTACACAAAGGAGGCGGAGACAGCCGACCAGTATATTGAGAAATTTGCGCATGAGATGGGAAGAAAGTACCGCGTGACGGTTGCAACCTCGGATGGCCTTGAGCAGCTGATTATCCGTGGTCAGGGCTGTCTTCTGATGTCGGCGAGGGATTTGGAGGAAGATATGGAGCGGGTCAGCCGGCAGATCGAGGAAGAACGAGGAAATCTGCCGAAACCCGGAAAACGCTACCTCTTTGCGGAGGTGGAGAAGGATCTCGCGGAGTATCTTGAGAAGATCAAGAAAGGCGAGATCACGCTGGAGAATGGGTAAAGAAAGGTCAGTGACTTGGGATATCTCGGAGTGAAGATGCATTTGTTTGTGTCCAGAACGAAACGTTGTATTCTTTACAGATTTTTCGGATCTCAAATCCGCCTATGATGACAGCGAGAATTCCGATCGAGACGTTGCTGACTGCCATCACGATGCCGACACTGATGCTTCCGAGATCTGTAAAATTCTGCAAAAACCACAGAACCGGGATTCGGAAGAGAAAGACGCGGCTGAAATTGATGAACAGGGTGATCCGTGTCTTTCCGAAACCGTAGAGCAGGGACATCACGGCGGAACACATGCCGAGCGGGACGGCGCCGAGCGCTTCATAGCGGTAGACTGCGCCGATCAGGGCTCCGAAGGATTCATCATTTCCGGCAAACATCCAGCAGACCTGTTTTAAAAAGATCATCGTGATACTCATGAGAACGATGCCGATCAGACAGCAGAAGACGAAGACCCATTTGAAGGCCTCGAGTGCACGCTTTGCATTTCCGGCTCCGAGATTCTGGCTGATGATTGCCGAACCACCCTCCTGAAAGCCGTTCTGCGGGGAGGTTGTGAACCCGCCGATATTGTTGGAGATTCCGAGAGCGCCGACGACGAGCGCATCGTAGACGGTGCTCATCGAGTTGATCACAACTTTTCCGAATGCAAAGGCGGTCTTCTCGATGATGACCGGAATTGACAGGCCAATCATCGGGCCGATGACAGTCTGCTTCATTGTGATGGAGGAGAGCGAAAAACCGAAGGCATTTCCCCTCTGGTTCAGATTGAAGATGGCTGCGAGAAGCAGGGCGGACTGGGAGACGATCGTCGCAACCGCAATCATGTTGATTCCGCTGTGAAAGACATAGACGAAGAGGGCGGTTAAGGACAGCTTAATCAGGATGACAACGATGTTTAAGTGAAGGATGCGCCTGGAATTTCCTCGGGCGCGCTCAATCGCGATGTAGACGTTGTTGAAAAAGCTGATGACCATGCCGAACAGTTCGAGGATGAAATAGCGGGATCCCTCCTCGATAAAGGCTTCCGGTGTCTTTGCAAATCGCAGAAACTGGGAGGAGAACGGGACGAGAACGAGCAGAATTCCTCCTCCGAGAATTCCGCAGAGTGCAAACAGGGTGCTCACGCGCTTTTTGACAAGCGCATAATCACCGGCGCCGTAGGCTTCGCTGACTTTGATGCTTGCGCCGACTGCGAGTCCGCCGCCGAGTGCGGAGAGCATCAGATTAATCTGGGAGAGATAGGCGACGGCAGAGACGGAGTTTGCGCTGATGTGGGCCGCCATCATCGAGTCAAAGATCTTGAAGATCTGGGTCAGACTCTGATAGAGTGCAAGAGGAGCACAGACGTAGAGGACGACGCGCCACATATCGGCATGCAGGGCGAAGTCGCGAAATTCTGTATCCTTTTTTGAGAGGGATGCTTGGTTTGCCATGAGAAAATCCTTTCTGAATCGTTCGTTTGAAACTGTAGCCATTTTACAACAAAAAAATATGGAATTTTACAGGAAAATGGGGAGAAAAATGAAAAAATCACAGAAAAATTGCGCAGTTTGTAAAGAGAAGGGAGGGAAAAAAGAATTTCCGCTTGTCTCTTCGGGCTGTACGGAACAGGAACTTTCCGTGAGCGAGGACCCGTGCCGGATTGTGTGTGACAGAAAAGTGCGTCAGGCACATTTTTTTATGCATCAGGATCATTCACACGAGTTTTATGAGCTGTATTACCTCGTCTCGGGCGGGTGCCGGGTTTTTCTCAATCACACCATCTATCATCTGGATGCCGGAGGGATCGTGCTGATTGAGCCGGGAGCACTTCACCACACCATCTATGAGATGACGCAGGAGAGTGAGCGGATTGCAGTCTGCTTTGACCGGAAGTATATGGAGCAGTTTGAGTCTGCCTGTGGAAGCGGGTGGAAAGAGAAGTTTGCGAAAAATCCATATCTGCGCGTGGAGGGGAGATCGAGGGCATTTCTTGAAGAACTGTTTCGGAAACTGACTTTAGAGAAGGAACATCGGGATGGTTTTTCGGATTTGCTGAGAAGACAGGGAATTCTTGAGATTCTTGCAAGTCTTGCGAGAGAGTCGCAGGAGGACAGACAGATCCGGATTGAGGATGTGCCGGAAAAGGCGATTCAGACAGCGGCGCAGTACATCTGTGCACATTTTCGAGAGCAGATTACCCTCGAGATGGTTGCAGGTCAGGTTTTTCTGAGCCCATCTTATTTTTCGAGACAATTTAAGAAACTGACCGGGTTTGGATACAAGGAATATTTAAACCATGTGAGACTGAAGGAGGCGAGCCGTTTGCTTCGGGAGAGCGATGACTCGATCTCGGAGATTGCGCGCCTGTGCGGATTTACGGACGGCAACTATTTTGGGGATCTCTTTCATAAGATCATCGGAGTCTCCCCGCGGGAATACCGCAAACAGTACCGGGCACAGTCTCATCTGCACCCGGATACTGATCTGCGGCATGATCTAAGGCAGTGACCATATGCTCTGATTAGAGGATGAACATGCGCGCCCGAAGCAGATCTTCCATTGAGTTTGTCGTGAAGGAGACGGTGTAGGGATCAAGCTGGACGACACCCGGGTAACAGGATGCGCGGTGAGCGCGGTGGTGTTCCTTGTAGCAGATCTCCATCGTGATCGTTTCCGGCACTTCGATGTGGCAGTTGGCGCGATTTTCAAGGGCTTTCTTTGCACCCTCACGGATCTTTTCCTGTGCGAGAGCCGGACTTAAGTTGATTGTCGCACAGCCGATTCCCTCCTTGACGGCAACCGTCGTGATCTGCGGATCATACTCATGGACATGGTCGCAGAGCATCTTGTCTCCGCTCAGAAAGACAGACGGGACACCGAGGGAGGCAGCAGCGTAGGCGTGGATCAGAAACTCGGAGGCGAGACGGCCGTTGTACTTGACGTAATTGTTTCCGCGGTTCATCGTGTGGCTTAACGGGCTTCCGTCCATTCCGGCAGGTGCATGGTAGCCGACGTACATCACGGCATCAAACGAAGAGTCGATGCCGCCGATCATCGAGAGCGGATCGCAGGTCCAGTCGCGGATCAGACGGACTTCCTTTGGAAACAGAGCCGGATCCATATTTCGTCCGCTGTCGTGGGCATCCTTCACATAGATTTCTGTTGCACCGGCGGCAAGGGCACCTTCACAGGCTGCGACTGCCTCCAGAGTCATTTCTTTTGCAAGAGCGGCGTGCTCGAGGTCTCCGAGAACCGTGGAAGACCAGGAGGTGGAGCCGGAAATCCCCTCAAAATCGACACTGATGTAAACTTTCATAAGAACAAATACCCCCTTTTAAATTTGTTTGTTTAGATACTGCTCGATCAGGGCAGATTTTGCACTTCTCCCCATCAAATCATAATATCTGCTCCACAGAGTCAGGGACTGGAGGGGGATGTGTTCCCCGTCGAGATCCATGATTTCGGTAATCTGGTCGCGCTGCAGAGAACAGTCGATCACGGCACCGTCTTTCACAATCGCAAATCCGGCCATGACATCGACATCCACTCCATCGATGATGAATTCCAGAAAGGTCTTCGTCTGATACTTATCATTCGGATTCGGCGGCTGGAGCTCTCCCATCTCGGAGAAAATCGTTTTCACGCAGTCGGCATCTTCGTTGATAATCATCAGGTCAATGTCGTGGAAATCCGGCACAACCCCCTTGAAATACAGGAGCATTGATGCGCCGAGTGCCCAGGTGATGCCCTCCTCATTCAGGCGGTGTGCAAGCTTTTTTAAGACGGTGAGTTTATTTTGCATAGAGTCGTTCATCATAAAATAGCGCAGGCTCTCCTTTCTGGCTGTTTGTATGTTAGAGCTCGTGATAGTAAGGGCAGATATCTTCGTAAGTGCCGTCCTTCAACCGGAATCCGCCCGGAATCACGCCGAGCTGGACAAAGCCAAGGCGCTCATAGAGATGGCGTGCGTGGATATTGGAGGCAACGACAGCGTTGAACTGCAAAACGCGGAAACCATGCTCTTTTCCCTGCTCTAAGCAGTCAAGAACAAGTTTTTCACCGATGTGGAGACCGCGGGAGTCCCGGCTCACGGCATAGCTTGCGTTGCAGATATGGCCGCAGCGTCCGATGTTGTTCGGATGCAGGATGTAGAGTCCGTAAATTGTGCCGGTATCCGCATCTTCTGCGACAGCGCTGAGCGTCTGGGCATCAAAGAATTCTTTTGCCGTCCCGGGCGTCAGAAAGTCTTCCTGCGGGAAGGCAACACCGTCCTCCACAACCTCATTCCAGATGCGGGCCATTTCTTTGAGATCCTGATCTTTGTATGGTCTTATCACTAAATTCATGATATAAGTTCCTCCGATTTTTTATTGAATGGGAATTACTTCTCGGCTTGTGGCAGCCGTCCCTCTTCTTGCAAGTTCCAAGTCCCATTGTAGCAGAGATCTGGATTTATGCAATCATGGATTTTGGGTGGGAAGAAGCGTTACCGTAAAGCAGGATCCCTCGCCGGGTCTGCTTGACACCTCGACGGTTCCGCCGATTAAGAGCAGGATGCGCTGAACGAGTGCAAGGCCGAGTCCGTTTCCGTTTCCGGAATGGCTGCGGTCGCCCTGATAAAACTTGTCAAAAATGTGCTGTTGGACTTCCGGGCTCATTCCACATCCGCTGTCTTTGATGATGACGGAGACGGGGGCAGTGACCGTGGAAGCTTCGGGGGGTTCTGGAAGATCAGCGTGGAGTGTGACGCTGATCGTGCCGTTTTCAGGTGTAAATTTGATTGCATTTGAGAGCAGGTTTGTCCAGACCTGGGCGAGGAGTTCCTCGCTTCCGCAGAATGGACATTCCGGAAGATCGATCTCGAGATTCAGATTTTTTTTGCTCCAGAGCGGCTCCATCGTCAGAATGATCTGGCGGAGCTGTTCATCGAGCAGAAAATTCCGGTATGACGGAGAAATCTGCTGATTTTCGAGCTTGGAGAGCTGAAGAATATTTCCGGTCAGGGTTGCAAGCTGGTCAGATCCGGTCAGAATCCGGTCGACATACTCTTGCTGTTCTTCACTCAGATCGGTCGAGTTCAGCAGAGAGGCATATCCGCGGACAGCGGCGAGAGGGGTCTTGATCTCATGGGAGACATTCTGGATGAAATCTGACTGGAGAAGCTCAAGGGAATTGAGCTCGTTCATCATCTTGTTAAAACTGGAGTTTGTCTCGCGGATCTCAGACCACCAGTTGTCCTCCGGCAGACGGACGGTGAGATCTCCGCTCGCAACTGTCTTTAGCGCGAGAACGAGATTCTGGAGCGGACGCAGAAGCCGCCCGAGAATCAGCTGGATCAACAGCAGAGATAAGATACAGGCGGTCAGCATCAGCGAGATCAGAGGCATCCAGACAAAAGGTTCATCGGGATTTAGAATTCCGAGTTTGACAAGTTCCCAGGAAATGATGGTTGGAATGAAGAAACCAAGGAACTGGGCGAGTGTCGCTGCGCCTGCGAATGTCAGCCAAAGGCGTAAATGCTTCATTTCTTCACCACTCCTTTGTATCCGAGACCGCGCACAGTGATGATCTCAAAGTCGGGATTGTCCGGAAAACGGCGGCGCAGGCGGTTGACATGGACGTCGATCGTCTGTGCATCGGAGTTGCTGTCGCGTCCCCAGATTTCATCCATCAGCTGAAGCCGGGTGAAGATCTTGTCCGGGTAGGAGAGGAGTTTATAGAGGAGAAAGAACTCCTTCTGCGGCAGGGTGATCGTCTCATCCGCAGTCTCCACAGTCAGGGAATCGTAAGAGAGGGTTGTGTCTCCGATATGGATGCTTCGCTCGGCAAAGATGTGGGAGCGCCGAAGCAGGGCGCGCACGCGAAGGACCATCTCGTCGAGATCGACCGGTTTTGTCATGTAGTCATCCGTTCCGACGGAGAAGCCGAGGCTCTTCGATGGAAAATCATTTTTGGCGGTGATCATCAGAATCGGGATCACGGGATTAGTCCGGCGTAGAAGGCGCACAAATTCATAGCCGTCCATGACCGGCATCATGATATCCGTGATCACAAGATCAATATGTTCCCGGTCGAGCGTATCCCAGGCTTCCTGACCGTCATTTGCACAGAAAGTGTGGTATCCTGCTTTTTCCAGAACAATGCTGTAAAGCCGGCAGAGCGAGGCATCATCCTCGGCAATCAAGATATTAATCATTTGCATCTCATTTTTCCTCTCTAAGATTTTCGCATTTGTGGATTGGTGGTTATAAGGTGTTTCTTATAATACTGTTTTTCATAATACTTTTCATTATATCCTGTGTTTGTGAATTTCAGATGAACAGGGAAAAAATCCGTTGCTGTCTGTGCAAGATTTCGTTTTGTTTTTGTTGACAAATCAGAACGCATTTGATAATATTTATCAAGTAATTGAATAGCCCATGAGGGAGTAGTTAGCGCGAAAGTGTGATTTGTCAACATTCTGATTATAAGAGAGAGTATAATCTGGCAAATCTTAAATAATGAGACTCATGTATATCGACGAGCGGTTTATGTATGGATGAAGAGGATACATTGCCGGCAGTTGATATACATGGGTCTTTTTTTGCGGGAAATACGTGCAAGAACAACTCTTCCGGCTGGTGTTAGGATTGCTATTATTATGGAGAGAGAAGGGGAAATGCGGAAATGTTATTATTTTTAAAGGTGTTTTTAACGGAATTCATCGCGGAGATGGGAGATAAAACCCAGCTTATGCTGATTGCTCTTACTTCTAAGTATAAGTTAAGAGACATTATATTAGGAACGGCGGCGGCAATTCTTGTACTCAATGGACTGGCAGTTCTTGCGGGAGGACTTGTCAGCGAATTCATTCCGGACTGGCTGATTAAGGTGGTTGCGGCACTTGCGTTTCTTTATTTTGCGGTATCAACGATTGCCGGTGAGGATGACGAGGAGGAAGAAGAGGGCGGTAAATCAAAGATTAAGTTTGCTCCGCTGGCAGTTTTCTGCACATTTTTTGTAGCAGAACTTGGAGACAAGACACAGCTTACAGCGATTACATTTGGTGCGAATGAAGGTTTGGGAGCAGCGTTTGTTGTCTGGATCGGATGTTCGCTGGGACTTTTTGCGGCGGATATTCTTGGAATGCTGGTGGGATATCTTTTAAAGAGCAAAACCCCGGATGGGTTGCTTGGTACACTTGCGTTTGTAATCTTTTCTTTATTTGGTATATACACACTTTATCAGGGACTGACGCTGATAAGGATCAATGTATGCCCGATTCCGGTATCGCTGATGATGATTGCTACAATGGTTGTGTTTATCGCTTTATGTATCGGTCTTTTTGTTAAGAAGAAAGAAAAAATGAAAGGAAATGCCTGACATATCGCGACAGGATTTTCAGGTGGACAAAAAAATACAGAGTAACTATCATGAGCCAGATAAGACAATAAGCGGTCTTGTCTGGCTTTATTTTTGTATGATAGGAAATTGTATGAATTGTGAAGTTTTTGTGATTTCATCTTGAGTTCATCTTCGGTTCAGTAATGGTTCATGTAGAGATGGTAGGATGGCATTCATGAAAGAAACTAAGAAGAACCAGGAATAAATAACAAGATGAGGTGAAGAGATGAAAAAAGGATGGATAGTCGGGGGCGTTGTTGTGGCGGCGCTCTGTCTGGTGGTTGGAAAGAAGATTATGACTCCGAAACAGTTTGCTCAGGGAGTCGCTGATCCTGTTGTGGCAGCGGAGTATCCGGAGATTCGTGATATTGAGCTGACAAGCGGACTTGTCGGAAGTGTCGAGCCGGAGGATGTGGTCTATGTTTATCCGAAAGCGGGGGGAGATGTGACTGCGGTCAATGTACAGGCGGGAGATACCGTCAAGGCCGGTCAGCTTCTCTGTGTGATTGACACGAAACAGGTGGAGAGTGCAAAGAGTTCCCTTGAGTCGGCACAGCTTGCGCTCCGTCAGGCTCAGGAGGAGCTGTCGAGACAGCAGGTGCTCTATGCAGGCGGAGGAATTTCCGAGCAGGCTTATCAGCAGTATCAGGATCAGGTGCAGTCGGCGCAGATTCAGTATGACAATGCAAAGACGAATTACGACAATCAGGTTTCGTACAGTCAGGTGACAGCGCCGATCGCAGGAACCGTGGAACTCTGTGATGTCAAAGTCTATGACACCGTAAATTCCGGAAACCTGCTCTGTGTCATCTCCGGTGAGGGCGCAAAGGTTGTCTCGTTCTCTGTCACGGAGAGAATCCGCGGAAACTTGAATCCGGGCGACCAGATCCGCGTGGAGAAGGACGGAAAAGAATACACCGGCATCATCTATGAAGTCAGCACGATGACGGACAGCACGACCGGACTTTTCCCGGTCAAGGCGCGCATCGATGAAAGCCTTGAGGATGGAAGTCTCCCGACAGGGTCTTCCGTAAAGCTCTATGTGGTTTCCCAGAGCGCCGATCAGGTGCTGTCGGTTCCGCTTGATTCAGTCTACTATGAGGGCGGAAATTCCTATGTATACACCTATGATTCCGCAAGCAGCACCCTGCACAAGGTTCAGGTGGAGACGGGATTAAATGATTCTGATTATATCGAGATTGATTCCGGACTGACGACGGACGATATGGTTCTGACGACATGGAGTTCCGAGCTGAATGAGGGAACGAAGGTGCGCTTAAAGGGAAGCACAGAGGCAGAGGGTGCACAGAATGCACAGAATACGGACCCGGCAGGTCAGGGTACACCGGATGCAAATGCACAGGTTCCGGGCGAGCAGAATGAACAGGATGCCTCAGGCGAGAAGAGCGGACAGTAAGGAGGAACAGGGATTATGGGAATTACAAAATTTGTCCTCAAACGTCCGGTAACAGCGATTCTGGCAATCCTGTGCCTGATCGTGTTCGGCTATCAGTCGATCACGGGCATGGATATGGAACTTTCCCCGGACATGGACATGTCCATGATGATTGTCGTCACCCAGTACAGCGGTGCGAGCCCGGAGGATGTCAGTGAGCTGATCACAAAACCGATTGAGGATTCAGTCAGTACGCTTTCCGGTTTAAAGTCGATCACCTCGAACTCAAGCGAGGGAAGTTCGATGATCATGCTGGAGTATGACTATGGAACGGATATGGACGAGGCCTATGACGATCTGAAGAAGAAGGTCGACATGGTCGCAAGCCGGGATCTGCCGGATGATGTGGATACGCCGACGATCATGGAGATGAATTCCAACTCCGGTTCCGACATCATGATGGTCATCGAGAACACAAAGAAAGATAATCTCTACGACTATGTAAACGATGATATTGTTCCGGAGTTTGAGAAGCTCTCGAATGCAGCGGATGTCTCCCTGATGGGTGGTTCGAGCGAGTACATCAAGATTGAGCTGATCGAGGAGAAGATGAAGCAGTATGGCGTGACGATGAGTTCGATCTCCCAGGATATTGCAAACGCAAATGTCTCCTCCCCGGCGGGAACGATCGATGTCGGAAGCCAGGAACTCTCCCTGACGACGAAGATGAAGTACGACACGGAGGAACTGCTTGGCGAGATCCCGCTCAGCACTTCCGGCAAAAACATCGTGACGCTTCAGGATGTCGCAAATATTTACACAACCTCAGATTCTGAGGACAGCATTGCAAGATATAACGGCAATGACACGATCTCGATTGCAATCACAAAACAGCAGAGCTCAACGGCGATGGCGCTTTCCAGTCAGGTCAAGAGCACGATTGAATCCTTGCAGCGCGAGGATCCGGATCTGAAGATTACGATCGTAAACGACAGCGCGGACAGCATCAAGGAGTCCCTGCTCTCGGTTGCGGAGACCCTCGTCATGGCAATTGTGATCTCCATGATCATCATCTGGCTCTTCTTCGGCGATCTGAAGGCATCTCTGATCGTCGGAAGTTCGATTCCGGTGTCGGTTCTGTCCTCGCTGATCGTCATGGGATATATGGGGATGACGCTCAACATCATCACGCTGAGTGCGTTGACGCTTGGTGTCGGTATGATGGTGGATAACTCGATCGTTGTGCTTGAGAGCTGTTTCCGTGTCTCCGCAAAGCGGGACGGCGGACTGATTGAATACATGAAGGATGCGCTCGAGGGAACAAACATTGTCGGCGCCTCCGTTGCGGCATCGACGGCGACGACCTGCGTTGTATTTATCCCTCTTGCCATGTTGAAGGGAATGACCGGCCAGATGCTCGGACCTCTCGGATGGACGATTGTTTTCTGTATGGTTGCCTCCCTGATCTCCTCGATCGCGGTAGTTCCGCTCTGTTACATGCTCTACCGTCCGTCTGAGAAGACGAAGGCACCGCTCTCAAGACCGGTTGCCCATCTTCAGGATATTTACCGCAGCGCGATGCGCGTGATCCTGCCGAAACGAAAGACGGTCATGATTGTATCGGTGGCTTTGCTGATTTTCTCGATTTTCCTCGGAAAACAGTTAAAGACCGAGCTGATGGCGTCGGATGATCAGGGTCAGGTTTCGATCAGTATTGAGACGAGACCGGGACTTAAGACGGCGCGGATGGATGAGATTGCAAAGCAGGTTGAGGATATTATCTCGAAACATGAGGATGTGGAGTCCTACATGACGCGTGCAGGCGGAAGCGGTGCGATGAGCAGCGGGGATGTCAGCATCACAGCGTATCTGAAAGATGACCGGAAAATGAGCACAAAGGAAGTCGCAAATGAGTGGAAGCAGGAGCTTCAGGACATTCCGGACTGCAACATCAGCGTCGATGTCAGCGGCTCGATGAGCATGATGTCCTCATTCGGAAACAGCTATGAGGCGATTATCAAGGGCGCAGACTATGATGAAGTAAAAGAGGTCACAAACAAGATTGTTGAGGAACTCTCGAATCGCCCGGAGGTGACTCAGGTTCACTCGAATATTGAAAATTCCTCCCCGGTTGTCGCAGTCACGGTGGATGCGGTGAAGGCAAAGGCTGCCGGAGTCAGTGCATCGGCAGTTGGAAGCACGCTTAGAAATCTTGTCAGCGGGATCGAGGCGACGGATCTCGATATCGACGGAGAGAGCGTGACCGTAAAGGTTGCGTACCCGGAGAATACTTACGACACTCTCGATCAGATCAAGGGAGTACTGCTTTCCACCTCGAGTGGCGGATCCGTGCTTCTGACGGATGTGGCAGATGTCGCTTTTGAGGACAGCCCGGCGACAATCCGCCGAGAGGATAAGGAGTACAAGGTTACGATCACTGCCCAGTACACGGCACAGGCAACGGAGTCGACCGAGGCAACGCTGAATGCAGAGGTTCTGACGCCGAACCTGACGGAGACGGTGAGCCGGGGAATCAACTCGATGAACCAGTCGATGAATGAGGAGTTCTCAGCCCTGTTTGGAGCGATTGCGACCGCAGTCTTCCTGATCTTCGTCGTCATGGCGGCACAGTTTGAGTCCCCGAAGTTCTCCCTGATGGTCATGATTACGATTCCGTTCAGCCTGATCGGTTCGTTCGGCCTTCTCTGGCTGACGGACTGTGCGATCAGCATGATGTCCCTTGTAGGTTTCCTGATGCTTGTCGGAACCGTTGTAAATGCGGGAATTCTTTATGTCGATACCGTAAACCAGTACCGTGCGACGATGGACCGGGATACTGCCCTGATTGAGGCCGGTGCCACCCGTCTTCGCCCGATTCTGATGACGACGCTGACGACGGTTGTCTCAATGATCCCGATGGCGATGGCGTGGGGAAATTCCGGTGAGATGACCCGTGGACTTGCGATTGTAAACATCGGCGGTCTGACTGCTTCGACAATCCTGAGTCTTCTGATGCTTCCGGTATTTTACAGCATTATGAGCCGGAGCCCGGAGCAGGAGGCAAAGCGCGAGGAGGCAAAACTTGAGAAGGCGCGAAAGAAAATGATGAAGCGCGAGGCGCGCGAGAGGGCGAAAGCAAAGACAGGCAAGAAGGCAGAAGAGAAGGGCGATAACGAAAACGAGAAATAGGCAGACCGGGCAAATCAAGTAGAATAGAAAGAGCAAAAATTGAGTGAAAAAAGTAAAATCAGAGAAAGGAGAGCGCAATGAAAAAAGGCAACTGGAAACTTCGCATGGCCGCGTGGATCCTCGCTGCCGGGACAATCGGAATGTCCTCTCCGGCGCGGGTGCTCGCATCGAGCCCGGAATTTTCCCGGACAGCGGAGGAGTGGAGTGCGCTTCAGGACGACAATCTCGAGTATTCTGAGATTGCGGACCTGATTCATGAATACAATCCGACGGTCCAGAATAATCAGTATGAATATCAGAAATTCATCAAAGATTACGGAATGACGAGAGAAGATGTCTCCAATTCCTACTTGGATCTCGCGGAGGATCTCGAGGCGAGCAAGAGCGGAGATGACAGCGGTTCCGGGCGCGTCAGCGACCTCGCCCTCGAGGTGCAGGCGAAATCCCTGCGGGAGCAGGCGGACAACAACCTTGAGGACAGCCGGATTTATTATCTGAATTATGCGCAGGCAGAGGATAATCTCGTCTTGTCGGCGCAGTCGAAGTTTCTCTCCTACTATAAGAGCCAGCTTCAGCTTGAGGAGGCACAGACGACGCTGACCCGTCTGCAACAGGCGTATGAGCTGGCGCAGACGAAACGCAGTGCCGGAACGGTCACGGATGCCGATGTTCTGACGGCGCTTGAGGCGGTTCAGGATCAGGAGAACACGATTCAGAAAATGGAGCAGCAGATTGAAAATGTGAGACAGTCGCTGATTGTGATGCTCGGATGGGACAGCAGTGCAAAACCGACAATCGGGGCGCTGCCGGAGGTTGATTTGAGTGCAGTTGACCAGATCGACCTTGCTGCCGATCAGCAGACTGCACTAGAGAAGAACTATACACTTCTTGTGAACCAGAGAAAGCTGGAAAATGCAGTCTCAGACGACACAAAGCGCAATCTGAACACGACGATTGCAGGAAATCAGCGAAAGATCCGCTCCTCGGTTGCAAGTGCATACCAGAGCCTGAAAAATGCAAAGCTTGCTTACGAGCAGGCTCAGGCAGCGCTGACCACGCAGGAGAGACAGGCATCGCTGTCTGAGCAGAAACTTGCTGCTGGCATGATCACGGCATATGAGAACCAGACCCAGCAGATCGCGCTCACAAACAGCCGTCTCGCGCTTAAGGAAGCGTCGATCTCATTTCAGGATGCACTCGAGACCTACCGCTGGAATGTGAATGGTCTTGCGAGCGCACAGTAAGGAGGGCGGTTGTTGATGAGAAAATCAAGATCCCGCCTGCTTGCCTTAGCACTTGCAGTCAGTGCCATGAACGTGGGCGGAGCAGTCAGCGGATTTGGGCAGATGCAGGCCTTTGCGGACAGTGATGTCGCTTATGAGTCCTCCACTGGCACTTTGGCGGGTTCGGCAAATTCAGGGGATCAGGCGACAAGCCCGGTCGTAAGCCCCAAGGTGACCTGGGAGGAGGACACTGCACAGACGGAGATGGCAGATGGAAATGTGATTCCGGAAGAAAAACTGAATGACAATACAGTGGAGTATGAGGAGCTTGGAAGTCTGATCCACCGGGGAAATACCTCGGCAAAACAGGCCTCCGATGCGACGGACTCGACGCGGGAGCAGTACACACAGATGAAAGAGGAACTGACGGAGCTGATTGCGGAGGACAAGCGAAAAAAAGAGGATGCGAAGGATTCCGGAGACATGGATGACTATGCAGAGTACTCCGCAAATCTTGCAATCTACCGCGCTTCGATCTCCCAGTATAACCGGATGCTTCAGAGAATGAACCGGAAAAGCTCGTCTGCCTCCCAGCTCTCGATCGAGAGGACGCTGACAAATGCGGCACAGAACCTGATGATTTCCTATCAGTCGGCAAAGCAGCAGAAGGAGCTTGCCGGACAGATGCAGGCACTTTATCAGACCCAGTATGAGAATACCTGCACAATGCTTGGGGCGGGGCTTGCGTCTCAGGCGGATGTTGATACCGCCTACGCGAATCTGCTCTCGGCACAGCAGTCGGCAGAGTCGGCAGCGGACGGCGCAGATCAGGTTTACCAGAATCTCTGTCTGATGCTCGGCCTTGCGACGGACGGAAGTATTGAGATTGCCGCGGTTCCATCTGCGGATGTCTCCCGGGCAGATTCTCTTGATCTGAGTGCGGACACGCAGACTGCGATCGGAAATAACACGGAACTGATTAATATCCGAAAAAATTCTTCCGATTCCGATACAGCAGGAATGAACGCGAAGGCAGGCAAGGAGCAGGCACAGATCGAACAGGTGAAGACCGGTATGCAGGATCTTTACAATCAGGTTCTGCAGAGCAGACAGGCGTTTTTGAGCGCTCAGACCGGAGCACAGAGCGCCGAGATCGCGTGGAAGAACGCACAGAGCAAGTACAGCCTCGGTATGCTGAGCAAGGCGGAGTATCTTCAGGAGCAGATCACTTATACACAGAAAAAGAATGCGCTTGAGAGTGCCAATTTAAGTCTGTTTCAGGCATTGAACACCTATGACTGGGCGGTAAAAGGAATTATGCAGTAAAGCAGGCGGAATAATTATTCGCGATTCGGGTAAATCCCACACTTGAAAAATTGTTCATGATGAAGTACAATGATTCTGAATCGTCAAAGTTTAAACAATATTTGATCGAGATTGATCAATAGATGGGTTTGGCGGATTGAGTTTGGCAGTGGACCGGACAGGCGGTCGTTAAAGAAGAAGGAGAGTATAATCATGGATAAGAGACCAGTGGTATTGATGATTCTGGACGGATATGGCCTGAATCCGAACTGTGAGGCAAATGCCGTATGTGAGGCAAAGACTCCGGTGATGGATCAGCTGATGAGCCAGTGCCCGTTTGTAAAGGGTGAGGCGAGCGGACTGGCAGTCGGACTTCCGGATGGTCAGATGGGTAACTCTGAGGTTGGCCATATGAATATGGGTGCAGGACGCATCGTATATCAGGAGCTGACCCGCATCACCAAGTCCATTCAGGACGGAGATTTCTTTGAGAACAAGGCATTCTTGGAGGCAGTGGAGAACTGCAAGAAGAATGATTCCGCTCTTCATATGTTCGGCCTTGTATCCACCGGCGGTGTGCACAGCCACATCACCCACATTTACGGACTGCTTGAGCTGGCAAAGAGAAACGGCTTAAAGAAAGTTTATGTACACTGCTTCCTCGACGGACGTGACACTCCGCCGTCTTCCGGCAAGGAGTTCGTCGCAGAGCTCGAGCAGAAGATGGCAGAGATCGGTGTCGGTGAGGTTGCTTCCGTATCCGGCCGTTACTATGCAATGGACCGTGACAAGAACTGGGATCGTGTCCAGAAGGCATATGAGGCAATGACAAAGGGCGAGGGCAATTACGCAGAGAGCGCAACCGGTGCCATTCAGGCATCTTACGATGACGGCAAGACCGATGAGTTTGTGATCCCGACCGTAGTTACGAAGAACGGTGCTCCGGTTGCAACGATCAAGGACGGAGATTCCGTGATCTTCTTCAACTTCCGCCCGGACCGTGCAAGAGAGATGACCCGTGTCTTCTGCGATGATGCATTTGACGGCTTTGACCGCGGCGCCCGCGTAAAGACCACATTTGTATGCTTCACCGATTACGATGAGACGATCGAGAACAAGCTTGTAGCATTTGTAAAAGAGTCGATCACGAACACTTACGGTGAGTTCCTCGCAAAGAACGGCTTAAAGCAGGCTCGTATCGCAGAGACCGAGAAGTATGCACACGTCACCTTCTTCTTCAATGGCGGTGTGGAGGAGCCGAACGAGGGTGAGGACCGTTACCTGATCCCGTCTCCGAAGGAGGTTCCGACCTACGATCTGAAGCCGCAGATGAGTGCTCCGGCAGTTTGCGATAAGCTTGTGGACTGCATCAAGTCCGGCAAATACGATGCAATTGTTATCAACTTTGCAAACCCGGATATGGTTGGTCACACCGGCGTGGAGTCCGCAGCGATCAAGGCAATCGAGACCGTTGATGAGTGTGTCGGCCGTGCTGTTGAGGCAATCAAGGAAGTAAATGGCGTAATGTTCATCTGTGCAGACCACGGAAATGCAGAGCAGCTTGTGGACTACAAGACCGGCGAGCCGTGGACCGCTCACACCACGAATCCGGTTCCGTTCATTCTTGTGAATGCAGATCCGTCTTACAAACTGCGTGAGGGTGGATGCCTTGCAGACATCGCTCCGACTCTGATCGAGCTGATGGGCAAGGAGCAGCCGAAAGAGATGACCGGAAAGAGCCTGCTTGTAAAATAAACAGGATGGCATCTAAATTAGCAAATCCATAGGCTCAATAAGCAAATCGGATAGATCATCAAGAAATCCTGAAGATTTGGGAAACTTCTGCAAGTGACAGAATTCCCAGACTCTTCGGGATTTTTTGCGTTTCGTGAGGCAAACCTTGCGAAGAACCCCCTTCTCTGATATGATAACTCAGAGTGGATGTCTCCCTACTTTATATAGGTGGGAATTTTCAGAAAATGGGAGAATGGGATAGATGATGCAAAGGATGCGGAGAAAAAGAGGAAGGATTCTGTTTGCTGTGGCAGTGATTTTAAGCTGTGCGGTGCTTGCAGCGGGCTGTGCAAAAAGGACAGAACCGGGCAGTGCGGGGGAAAATAACTGGCCGAAAGTTGTGGTCGGCTGTGACAATTACACGCCGTTTAATTACAGGGACGTGAATGGAAATCTCAAGGGAATTGACATTGAACTTGCGAGAGAGGCATTTGGCCGGATGGGCTACCAGACCGAGTTTGTCTTTATTAACTGGGAAGAAAAGAAGAAACTTTTAAGTTCCGGGGAGATTGACTGTATCTGGAGCAGTTTTTCGATGGATGGACGCGAGGAGGAATACCGCTGGGCGGGACCTTATATGAATAGCCGCCAGGTTGTGGCTGTCACGCCGGAGAGCCCGGTTCAGACGCTTTCCGATCTTGACGGAAAGATTGTCGCGGTGCAGTCGACGACGAAGCCGGAAGACATGTTCCGCGAGAGGGAGAAGTATGAGCAGGTGCCGAAGTTCAGAAAAGTGATTTCTGTGCAGAACCGCGATCTTCTCTACACCTTTCTGAGTAAGGGATATGTCGATGCGATTGCGGCACATGATACCTCGATCGATCAGTTTATGACGGATTTTGATATGAAATACCGGATTTTGCCGGAGCCCCTGCTGACGGTTCAGCTGGGAGTGGCGTTTGACCTTGAGGATACACGCGGACTTGACGAGAAACTTTCCGAGACGCTCAAACAGATGCGCCAGGACGGAACGGTGAAAGAGATTGTTGGGAAATACCTGCAGGATGCAGACAGGTATCTGGGGGATGAAAATGAGTAAAGAGACAGACAGGGCGAGCAAGAGAAAAATCCTGCTGGCAGAGATCGTTTTTGGAATTTTTGTGATTTTTGTTGTTTGGATGACGGCTGTGCATTCCGATCTGTCCCAGACGGAGATCCGGCTCTGCGATATGGCGCGGTATGTGAAAGAACAGTGCAACAACAATTTGAAGCTGGACATTGCGTCAGAGTCGAAGAGCCTGATGAGAATGATCGAGAGCGTGGAGTGGATCAACCGTCAGTTCCGGAATGAGAAGAAGCTGGATAAAAATTTTCAGCCGGATGAGGGACTGCTTGCAGAGTGTGTCGCAGAGAGTTATCTATCCGGAATCCTGCTTCTCGATGAGAGTGGACAGGTTTTGTCAGAGTACAAGATGGACGGAATCACGGCGGATTATCTGATGAGTCTTCTTGACCGGGATGCTGTGATGGACACGGCAGAATTTCGGGAAAAGATCTATACGCTGAGAGTCACCTGCAACGATGATTCCTATGTGGATATCGCCGCAATGGGACGTAAGGATGCACCGGGAGTTCTTCTGGTCTACTATCACACGTCAGCGGAGTACACCCGCATCTTTAACCATTCGATCCGGTCCATGCTATCCGGATACAACCTCGAACACAATGGAACGGTTGCAGTCAGCAAGGGAGAGGAGATCATCGCCTCAAATGATGAGTCTCTGATCGGCAAGAATCCCGAGAAGATCAAGATTCTCCAGAAAATCAGGGAGAGCGGAAAAGAAGAGAAACTCATTCGGGTGAACTCCGGAATCACCCATCAATACGGACTGATGGAGAAGGGGAGGGATTACTTTATCTATGCCTGCATGCCTGCGGACAACGTCTTTGCGACGACCCCGCAGGATGTCATGTATGCGGTTTTTATCTATCTGGCTCTGGTCGGAACCATCAATTTTATAAGATGGAAGATGGAGCAGAATCATCAGAGAGAACAGATGGAGCTGCAGATGGAATACATGAAGAATCTCGAGAGCAAGAATGAGCAGCTTCGGGAGGCGGTCATCCGCGCAGAGCGGGCAAATGCCGCGAAGACGAACTTTCTGTCCCGGATGAGCCATGATATCCGGACTCCGCTAAACGGAATCATCGGACTTTTAAAGATTGATGCGGCGCATGCGGACGATCCGGAGATGATCCGTTCCAACCATGAGAAGATGATGATCTCGGCAAATCACTTACTCTCCCTGATCAATGACGTTCTCCAGATGAGCAAACTGGAAGACGATGACATTCACTTCACAGAGGAGGTGGTCAGCCTCTCAGATTTGACAGTCGACATCGTCACAATTGCGAGAGAGCAGGCAACGGAGGCGGGGCTTGTGTGGGAGTACCAGAAGCCGAAGACGGAGCTTTCCTATCCCTACGTTTACAGCAGTCCCCTGCACTTGAGACAGGTTTTCTTAAATATTTACGGAAACTGTGTCAAGTACAACCGGAAGGGAGGAAAGATCTACACAGCGATGGAGTGTCTCGGGGAAAAGGACGGAATTGTGACGTATCGATGGAAGATTTCCGACACCGGAGTCGGGATGAGTGAGGAGTTTTTGAAACACATCTACGATCCGTTTACGCAGGAACGCTCTGATGCGAGAAGTGTTTACAACGGAACCGGACTCGGAATGTCAATCGTAAAGAAGATTGTTGACCGGATGAACGGAACGATCGAGATCAAGAGCGAGGAAAATGTGGGGACGACGTTCACGCTCACAATTCCGTTCACGATTGCCGCTGCGCCAAAGGTGTCTGAGACGGTTAACGGACATGACAGTCAGGTCACAAATCTGGCGGGAATGCATTTCCTGCTCGCGGAGGACAATGAGCTGAATGCGGAGATTGCGGAGATTCTTCTCGGTGATGAGGGGGCAAAAGTTACTCTCGTAAAGAATGGCCAGGAGGCCGTGGAGAAGTTTGCAGGCTCTGAGCCGGGAACGTTTGACGCGATTCTCATGGATATCATGATGCCTGTTCTCGACGGAATCTCGGCGACGAAAAAGATCCGGGCGATGAGCCGTTCTGATGCGAAGACAATCCCGATCATTGCAATGACGGCGAATGCATTTGAGGAGGACGCAAAGCGGTGTCTGGATGCGGGAATGAATGCGCATCTTGCAAAACCGCTCCAGATGGAGCAGGTGATTCAGGCGATTCGCGATTGCTTTTGACCATTTCTTGTAATATAATCGTGCTATATGTTTGTTTCGAGAGTTCGAGAGAGCGTTTCTGTCGTTTCCTTCGCGCAACGATGGGACGCTTTCTTTATGAAGAAAAAGTCTGAATGATGAAGAATGGTCGGCAATCGGGGGAAATCAGCGTGGAAAGAAAAGACAGAATCATGCGAATAGAGAGAAAAACTGCGGCAGGAATCCTGCTGATGATATTTGTATGGCTGTTCTCTTTTTCGGCATTTGCAGCGGAAAACACTGCGAAGAAAGTCGTGAGAATCGGATACGTCAATGTGGCGACGTATGAGGAAGGCGGAGAGGGCGAGTACAAGACGGGAAGCGGGTACGAATATCTCCAGAAGATTTCTTACTTTACCGGATGGAAGTATGAGTATGTATATGGAAGTTTCAAGGAACTGTACAACATGCTTGTGGAGGGGAAAATCGACCTCTTCGGGGATGTCTCGTACACGGAGGAGAGGGAAAAACTCTTTTCCTTTGCGACGTATCCGCAGGGAAAAGATGTCTACTTCCTCTACACGGCAAAAGACCGGACAGATCTTTTAGGTGGAGACATCGGTCACTTAAACGGTGCGCGCATCGGCGTGACGCAGAAGAGTTATCAGGAAACTCTGGTGCAGGAGTGGCTGAAAAACAACGATATCAGGGCTGAGGTTGTGGAGTATGACGGATACGATGCGCTGATGGCAGATATGGATGATGGGAAACTCGATGCGATCGCGACGCCGAAGCTCTCGAGCGGCGATTATCACTATGCGGTCATCATCGACATCGGTTTTGACGATTATTATTTTGCAGTCTCAAAATCCAGACCGGACCTGCTCACGGAGCTCAATGAGGCCCTGTACCAGATTCAGAGCGGGGATCCAAACTATAATGCGACGCTTGAGAGCCGCTATCAGGTCAGCATGATCTCCGACACGTTCGTCAACGAGAAGGAGAAAGCGTGGCTTGCAGAACATGACAATACGATTCGCCTTGGATACTTAGATGACAACCTGCCATATTCGGACCTGAACGAGAAGGGAGAGTTTGTCGGGGTGCTTCAGGCACTTGCAAAGTCGATGACGCACAATTTCGGTGTCACGATTGTGACGAAATGTTATTTGAGCAACGAGGAGATGAGAACAGCACTGAAAAACGGGGAGATTGATGCGATGGGGCCGATGTACAGCGACTATTGGCTTGCGGAGCAGTACGATCTGATTCAGACAAACACGATTCTTAGTACCACGCCGGTGTTATTTTTCAGAAAGACAGAAAGCGATTCGCCGACCGGTGTCATCGCAGTCTCCGCGCCGAGTTTCATCCAGCAGGATGCGGTCGGAATCATGTTTCCGGACTCAAAGGTGCTGACATACCGCAATGCGGAGGAGTGTCTGAAAGCCGTGCGGAATGGAAAAGCGGACAGCATGCTTGTGGCTGCCTCACAGATCAACCTGATTAAGCAGTACCGCATTGCAGACCAGCTTCAGGTGACGGAGTTTCCCGGTCAGATGGACATCTGCATCTGCACAGATAAGGAAAATCCGGAACTTGCAAATATCATCAACAAGGGAATCACTGCAGCGGGAAAGGGACTCTCCGGTGCGGCACTCTCACAGAATTCCTATCGGAAGCAGAAAGTGAGATTCCACGATTTTGTGGATGAATACCTTTCTGTGCTTGCGGTGAGTGCGGCTATCCTGATCACGGGGCTTCTGCTTATTGTGATGTATATGATCCGGCTCACTCTGCAGGTCCGGGAGGCAAACTGGAAGATCACAAAGAAGCAGGAGGCGCTTCAGGATGCACTGGGGGAGGCGGAGCGCGCAAACTCGGCAAAGACCACTTTTCTTGCCAATATGAGCCATGATATCCGGACGCCGATCAACGGAATCATGGGAATGCTCGACATGATCGAGAAGAGTCCGGATAATCCGGAGAAGCGGGCGGAATGCCTCAAAAAAATCAAGGCGTCCTCCGATCATCTGCTCCAGCTGATCAATGACATTCTGGACTTGAGCAGGTTGGAGTCCGGGCAGATCGTCCTCGAACATATCCCGTTTAATCTAAAACAGGCCGGGGAGGATGCGCTCATGGTTGTTGAGGGGCAGGCGAAGGAAGCCGGACTCCGGACAGTTGCCGAGCACATGGACGGGGAGGACATCTGGCTGATCGGAAGTCCGCTCCACTTTAAGCAGATCCTGCTCAATCTCTACACAAATGCGATTAAATACAACAAGCCCGGGGGACTTCTCTACACGAATATCGAGGAGTACAGCCGGAACGGGGATGTCCTGACCTTAAAGATCACGGTCAAGGACAGCGGAATCGGAATGACGCAGGAATTTATCGACACGAAGCTCTTCTCACCGTTTATTCAGGGGGAGAGCGGGCCGCGGACAAAATTCAAGGGAATCGGGCTTGGAATGTCGATCGTGAAGGCGATCATTGAGGAGATGAATGGAAGCATCCATGTCGAGAGTGAGGTCGGGGTCGGAACGACGTTCACGGTTCTTCTCCCGTTTGAGATCGACCATGGAAAACATGAAGAAGTCAGGAAAGAAGAGACGGTCAAGACAGACATCTCGGGCGTATCGGTGCTTCTCGTGGAAGATAATGAACTCAATATGGAGATTGCGGAATTCATTCTCGAAGATGCAGGTGCGGTTGTCACGAAAGTGGAAAATGGAAAGGCGGCCGTCGAGAAATTTGCCTCCTCCGCTACCGGCACGTATGATCTGATTCTGATGGACATTATGATGCCGGTCATGGATGGTCTTGAGGCGACTCGAAGGATCCGTGCGATGAAGCGGGCGGATGCGGGGACGATTCCGATTTTTGCGATGACGGCAAATGCGTTCAGCGAGGATGTGCAGAAATCGATCGATGCGGGAATGAACGAACATGTTGCAAAGCCGCTTGATGCGAAGAAACTCGTCGCCCTGATCGCAAGGTATATATAAAGAATCCATGTGAAATCACTTTCCTTTTGGAACAAAATAAGATAAAATGATAGGAAATTATGGTGCCAAACCGTTGCAAAATGATTTTATCAAGACAGAGCAGGAGAGGGAAGAGTATGGGCATAACGATTTCATTTTCGATGAAGCCACAGCGCGGATGGCTTCCCCAGAACACCTGGAATCCGGAGCGGATGCGGACATTTTCGCGGGAACTTGCCAGTCAGATGGGATACCACTGTGAGATGTTTGAGGATTATGTGATCTACCAGTTCTGCCCGGAGGGATTTCTGTGGATGGCATGGAAGAAAGGACAGATTGTCGGTGAGTGCCAGACGAATGTGGCAGGACCGGGGTTTCATGCGGCTGTGATCCATTTTCTGGATCTCTATGCGGCAAGAGGAAAGCTCGGACTTCTTGTCGAGGATGACACGGGATATAGCCGGGACCGGGATTTTGCCCGGATGAGAAGAGAATATTTTTATCCCTGGTTCGGTGATCTGATGAGACAGATTTTTGAGCAGAAGGACCGGGCGGACCGCCAGCTCGTGTGCTGGCCGGCAAATTATTATCTGCCGGAGAAGCAGCAGGGGATGGTGATGACGCACATCCGCCAGTTCTCGATGGAGGAGATCCGAAACATTGTTCATTCCGGAGTCAGCATGGGATTTGCAAAGGACTTTTTCATCTGGAATGAGGAGGAGAAAGATGCCTGCTATTATCGAAACTGTGCGCTTGTCCTGATGAATCAGGAGTGCTACTTTATGCCGTCAAAACGAAGCGAAGAGGACCGGGTGATCAACGGAAAGATTCTCGATCTGCTTGAGCGGGCGCTCGAATTGAAGGAGGATCTCCCTTTTCCGAAGAAGGAATACCGGGAGCTCTGCGCGCTTGACGGGCGAGAGCCGAAAAACCTTGAGCGGACGCCGGATCTTCCGAGAGATGCCCAGGTCGGATGCCGGAAGGGACTTCTGTTTCGGACAATCGGATCGCTGCGCTTTGCAGTGCCCGGGAATTATCTCTATGACGGGACGAGACAGGGCAATTCTGAGCGCTATTATGATGGAAAGGCGGAAGGCGGCCATGATTACTACATCTGTGCAATGAATTTAGAACACGAGGCGGAGTTTGAGAACCAGCCATTTGAGCAGAGCCGGGTGGAGCGCGTTATCGACTTTGAGCATGGAGGGCTTCGCGGCCGTGTGGCGATCTATCGCCCGAGACAGAAGGACGGCGAGACAAGCTACGAGGTTGCGGCGCAGATTCTATACAAAAACCAGATGACGATCGTCAGCGTGCGCTATCAGAATCCTTCTGAGGAGAATTGGGCGATCGACCTGATCCGGAGAGTTGAAGTCATCGAGGAAGAAAAACCGAAAGTAAGAGACAGGAAGTAAGAGATAAAAAACAAGAAACAAAAAGAAAGAAATAAAAAGCAAAGACAAAAAGCAAAGACAGAAAAATAGAAAAGATAGAAAAGAAAAAGGAGATTTCAGAGAAAGATGAAGATAGCAATCGTTACAGACAGCAACAGCGGAATTACACAGGCACAGGCAAAGGAACTTGGAATCGCGGTGATTCCGATGCCATTTATGATTAATGGAGAGACGTATGAGGAGGACATCAACCTGACGCAGGAACAGTTTTATGCCCATCTGACGGATGGTGCAGAGATTTCGACTTCCCAGCCGTCCCCGGAGACTGTGATGAAGCTGTGGGATGAACTTCTCGGGGAGTACGACCAGATTGTGCATATTCCGATGTCAAGCGGACTCAGCGGTTCCTGCCAGACCGCGATGATGCTTGCGGACGAGGATGAGTATGAGGATAAGGTCTTTGTCGTAAACAACCAGAGAATCTCTGTGACCCAGCGCCAGTCTGCCCTTGACGCAAAGGAGATGGCTGCAAAGGGGATGGATGGAGCCGAGATCAAGCGCGTGCTCGAAGAGACAAAGATGGAATCGAGCATTTACATCACCGTGGATACACTGAAATATCTGAAGAAGGGCGGACGAATCACCCCGGCGGCAGCAGCTCTCGGAACTCTGCTTCGCATCAAGCCGGTGCTTCAGATTCAGGGAGAGAAGCTGGATTCCTTCTCCAAGGCACGGACGATGAAGCAGGCGAAGAGCACGATGATCACGGCGATCGAGCATGATCTGGAGAACCGTTTTAACGATCCGGAGGCAGAGCACACCTGGCTTCAGATTGCGTACACATATGACCGTGAGGCAGCAGAAGAGTTCCTCAAGGAGATCAAGGAGCGCTTCCCGAAGAGCACCGGCATTCACATGGATCCGCTGTCTTTAAGCGTTGCCTGCCACATCGGACCGGGTGCGCTTGCATTTGCCTGCACGAAGAAACTTGATTAAGGTGAGTTCAAAGATGATTCCATGGGCTTTTGTGAATGACGTGAATGACGGCACTGGCGGCCTGCACAGGCAGGTCTGCAGATTCATGGAATTTAGAGATTAGGGAGAGGAAAAAGGCGATGGATCAGGTAAAGAGGAGATGGCAGTTTCCCTTTGCAGTCAGGCAGAGGGTGACGGTGAGCTTAAAGGTACCGGTTGTGATTCTTCTTGTGCTGTTTGGCCTGATTCCGATGATTCTGTGCACGCATGCGGCGATTGCCTCTGTGCGCCAGAACCAGATTGAGGCGAGAATGGCGGAGGTTCAGAACCAGTGCCAGATTTTGAGTGATAAGCTGACGAGGGCAGGATATTTAAGCGGTTCCGACCGCTCGGTCATGAACAGTGAGATTGAGACGGTGGCAGATATTTTTGACGGCAGAATCGTTGTCGTCGACCAGAATTTCCGCATTGTGGAGGACACGTTTCACATTGCGGAAAACCGTCTCCACATCGCAGAGGCGGTGATCCGCTGTTATCAGGGCGAGACAATGAGCAGATACATCAAGAACAAGCACTATTTTATCCAGACGACGCCGATTTACGACAATTCGGCAGAGAAGGCCGTGCAGGGTGTTATGATTATCACCTCGTCGACGGAGCCGCTTATGTCTCTTGCGGATGCGGTTCACGACAAGGCGGTTCTGCTCCAGAGCATTGTGTTTTTTGTGGTTTTGCTTGCCGCGATCGCTGCGGCTTCCTGCCTGATTTTTCCGTTTAAGGAGTTTCAGAATCGCTTAAACCATGTGGCGCAGGGCGCTCTCGACACGGATATCAGCACTGACAGTTATAAGGAAACGCAGGACATCTCCAGAGCGGTTGAGATGACGATCACAAAACTTCGTGAGGTCGACCAGTCGCGCCAGGAGTTTGTATCGAATGTCTCCCACGAGCTCAAGACTCCGATCACCTCGATCCGGGTGCTTGCGGATTCTCTGATGGGAATGGGCGAGGTTCCGGTGGAACTCTACCGGGAGTTTATGGAGGATATCTCGGATGAGATTGACCGGGAGAGCAAGATCATCGACGATCTCCTCTCGCTCGTGAAGATGGACAAATCTGAGGCGGAGCTCAATATCTCCCAGTCCAACATCTACACGCTCGTCGAGCAGATCCTCAAACGTCTGCGTCCGATCGCGAACCGTCAGAAAGTTGAGCTGATTTTTGAGAGTATCCGCGAGGTGACGGCGGATGTCGATGAGATGAAGCTCTCGCTTGCGATCACGAACCTTGTGGAGAATGCGATCAAATATAATAAGGAAGATGGCTGGGTGCGCGTGACCCTCGACGCCGACCACAAATTTTTCTACATCAAGGTGTCTGACTCCGGAATCGGAATTCCGGAGGAGGCTCAGGACCGGATTTTTGAGCGTTTCTACCGGGTCGACAAGGCGCGCTCGCGCGAGACGGGCGGAAGCGGACTCGGACTTGCAATCACGAGAAATGTTGTGCTGATGCACAAGGGTGCGATCAAGCTGACGAGCCGGGAGGGAGAGGGAAGTACCTTCACGATCCGGATTCCGCTCAATTATATTGCGTGACAGAGGAAGGCAGGGACAAAAATCAGATGGATAAGAAACAGAAAAGAAATGGCCTGCTCTTTTTGGCGGCACTCCTCCTTCTCGTGCTGGGAATTGCCGGCTGTCAGAAGACGAGAGTCGAGACAGAGGACGGGGCAAAGACGTATCAGATTTATTATCTGAATCCGTCGGCTTCCCGCCTCGTCGCCCGCGACTACCAGACGGAGACGACCGATCAGGATTTTTTGATTCAGGAACTGATGGAACAGCTATTGCATGTTCCGGCTGACTTGGATGCGCAGATGGCGCTCTCGGACAAGGTGGTTTATCAGGGATACAAAAGAGAAGATGTGGTGCTCTATCTTTATTTTGACAACAATTACACGAGCATGAAGCCTTACCGGGAGATTCTCTGCCGTGCGGCGTTAGCAAAGACGATGACACAGATTGATGGGATTGACTACATCAATATCTATGCGGGAGACCAGCCGCTTCTCGATGCCAGCAATATGCCGGTTGGAATGCTCAGCGATTCGGATTTCGTCGACAGCATCACGGATATCAATGCTTACGAGAAGACGGAGCTGACCTTGTATTTTACGGATGCAGATGGGGAAAAACTTTACCCGGAACGCAGAAGTGTGATGCACAACATCAACACCTCGGTCGAGAAAGTTGTCGTTGAGGCGCTTCTTGAGGGGCCGGAGTCGGAGAATCTGTGCCCGACACTCGACCCGCAGACAAAGCTTTTAAACATTTCCGTGAATGAGAATGTGTGCTATCTGAATTTTGACGGCAGTTTTCTCAACAATGCGCTGGATGTTCAGGATTACATTCCGATTTACTCGATTGTGGACTCGCTGCTTGAGCAGTCCTCTGTCAGCCGGGTGCAGATCACAGTTGACGGAAACCAGAATGTTGTGTTCCGGGACAAGATTCCACTCAATACGCTCTTTGAGCGCAACCTTGATTTTATAGGAGGATCGGACCATTAAGAGACCGCTTGTGTTCCTTGCAGGAGGATTCGTACTTGGAGAGGCATGGATTCTGTGTGGGAGAGCGGTGATGGAACTACTCGCGGGAATGATTGCTGCGGGCGCAGTGCTTGCGGCAGTCACGGCTGCGGGTTTGTACCTTGAAAAAATTCAAAAATCAAAAATTTTAAAACCCAGAAAGAAAAAGCTGTCTTTGCCCGTTCTGCTCTTGTCGGCAGCAATCTGCGTCGGGCTTGGGATGGGCAGGGCAGCAGTTGAAAGGCAGGTCTGTGAGCGGGAGCTTGCGCTCGGACTTGACGGAGAGCGTGTGACAGTCACCGGGCGGGTCAGATCGATCACGCAGAAGGATGAGGCATGGGAACTCATTTTAGATGGATGCAGCGCTCAGTCTCAGTCTCAAAATCAGGGATCTGGCGGTGGAAAACTTCGGCGGATTCTTGTAAAGGCAGACAGGAATACCGATCAAAAACCGGGTCAGACGATGGATCGGATTTCCTGCGGAAACCGGATCCGGGTGAGGGGAAGCTGCTATGCGTTTGATGAGCCGCGCGCGCCCGGAGAGTTTGACTATCGCACCTATTATCGGTCGAGAAAGCTGACGTATCGGATGTTTGCGACTTCTATTGGGATTGAGAACCGGGAAACGGATGTGATTTCAGAATCCCTCCGGAAAGTCTCTCTGCATGCGTCTGAAAATCTCAGGAGGGCGGTCGGAGAGCAGGATGCGGGCATCTTGCGCGCGGTTCTTCTCGGAGACCGGACGGAACTTCCGGGCGAAGTGCGCACGCTCTATCAGGAAAACGGGATTGCGCATATCCTTGCACTCAGCGGGCTTCATCTCTCTCTTGTCAGTCTCGCGGTCTATGGGCTTTTGCGCCGGATGGGTGCCGGTTTTGGCTTCTCCGCGATTGCTGCCGGAGTCGTGCTGAGCGGATATGCGTGGATGAGCGGAAGCTCTGCGTCAGTGATCCGCGCACTTGTGATGACACTCTGCGGCTTTGCTGCCTCGTATCTTGGAAGGACGTATGACCGCCTGAGTGCACTGGGCTTTGCGGCGCTGATTCTGATGTGGGACAGTCCGTATCTTCTCACGCAGGCGGGAGTTCAGCTCTCCTTCGGGGCGATTGTGGGACTTGGCTTATCTGGGCGGGAGCGTGTCGGAGTCTCCGATACGTTTGATGCGGGGATCGGAATGCACGCGATGACAATCCCGCTTGTGCTCTGGCATTTCTTTCAGTTTCCGCTGTATGGAATTTTTTTGAATCTTCTCGTTGTTCCTTTTGCGGGGATTCTTGTGGGATCCGCGGGGACAGGGCTTGTGCTTGCAGAGATCTCACAAGGTGCAGGTCAGTTTGCCGCAGGTGGGGCGAGGCTGCTTCTTCGCTGGTATGAGTGGTGCTGCCTGTTCTTTGCAAAATTTCCGGGAAGTCATCTGATTCTCGGGCGCCCGGGGTTTTGGCAGATCGGAGTCTACTACGGGGCTTTGGCGGGAAGCCTGTTCTTATTAAAAAAATGGGACGGCTGTGAGAACCAGAACCGCGCGCACAGTCGGGCCGGATGGACGATGGGGGTCTTCTTTGCGCTTGGGATATTTCTTCTTCCGCTTCCACATCGTGGACTGGATGTGACATTTCTCGATGTGGGGCAGGGAGATGGGATCTGTATTCGGGCGGATTCATCGGTGATTCTGGTTGACGGCGGCAGCAGCGATGAGAAAAGCTTCGGGAAAAACCGTCTGGTTCCGTTTTTAAAGAGCAGTGGAATCCGGGAGATTGACGCTGTGATTGTCAGTCACGGGGACACGGATCACACAAGCGGGCTTTTGTGGCTTTTTCAGGAGGAGGCAGATATCCGGGTAAAGAAGTTGATTCTTCCGCGGGCAGGGGCGGGCGATCCGGTGTATGGGACGCTCACGGCGCTTGCAGAGCGTCGCGGCAGCGATGTCGTCTGGCTTGAAAGAGGGGATGAACTTCGGGCGGGCAGATTGCGCATTCGCTGTCTGTATCCGGGTGCCTTGGTACAGGGAGAGAGGGAGAGGATTCCCGGTGGAACCGGGGCAGAACAGACAGAGGAAAAACAGACAGAGACAGAAAAGACAGACCGCAATGAGCAATCGCTTGTGCTTCGCGTGGAGTATGGGAAATTTGCGATGCTTCTGACCGGGGACATGAGTCAGGCAGGAGAGGATGCACTTATAAAGTTAATGTGTGCAAAAAGCGGGACAGGGTTGTCTCGCAGTTTGCCATCTGTGGAGGGAGAACCAGATGAAATCAGAGGGATCTTTTTGCTTAAACTGGCACATCACGGCTCCCGGTTCTCAAACAGTGAGGAGTGGCTTGATGCGGTGAGACCGCAGATGACGGTGGTCTCTTATGGAAAAAAGAACCGCTACGGCCACCCGCACGAGGAGACGATCGAGAGACTGAAAGTGCGGGGGATCCGGACACTTGGGACGGGGCAGGATGGAAGTATCTTCGTTCACACAGATGGAAAGAAAGTTTCGTGGAAGACATGGAGGCAGATGAGAGATGCAGACACTTAATCAGGATATCAAGAATCGCACTTTTCAACCGGTGTATCTGATTTGCGGGGAAGAGGCTTTCTTAAAGAACAGTTATAAGAAAAAGATGACGGAGGCGATTCTTGACGGGGACACCATGAATTTTGCTTCTTTTGAGGGCAAGGGGATTGACGTCGAGGAGGTAATCCGTCTTGCAGACACGATGCCGTTTTTTGCGGAGCATCGTCTGATTCTCATAGAGAACAGCGGATTTCTGAAGGGGGGATGTGAGGCGCTGCTTTCCTATCTCTCACAGATGCCGGATACGACCTGCATGATTTTTGTGGAGTCAGAGGTGGATAAGCGCAGCAAGCTCTACAAGAAGATCAAGGAGATCGGATATGTGGCCGAGATGAACCGGCAGGACAGTGTCCAGCTCGCACGATGGGCAGGGGCGATTCTCGCAAAGGCGGACAAGAAGATCACCGGAAGAACCATGGAGCTGTTTTTAAGTATGACCGGAGACGACATGGAAAACATTCGCATGGAGCTTGAAAAACTCATCAGCTATACACTCGGAAGAGAGGTGATCACCGATGAGGATGTGAGGGCGATCTGCACTCCGCAGGTGACAAACCGGATTTTTGAGATGGTTGCGGCGATTGCGGGAAGACAGCCGCACAAGGCGATGGATCTCTATGAAGACCTTCTGACGCTCAAGGAGCCGCCGATGAGAATTCTGTTCCTGATTGCGAGACAGTTTAACCAGATTTTGCAGGTGAAAGAGCTGATGGGAAAAGGGATGGACCGCGGTGCGATCGCCTCTGCCCTGAAACTTCAGCCGTTTGTCGTGGGAAAGACGATGCCGCAGGCGCGCCAGTTTACGCGCGAACAGATTCTTTCCTATGTAAATCTGTGCGTTGATGCCGAGGAAGCAGTCAAGAGCGGGCGGCTTCAGGATCGCCTTGCAGTGGAACTGCTGATCGCAAAAGAGTACTGAAAATAACAAAAAAAAACTTCGATTCCCCACACCCAGGGATCGAAGTTCTTTTTTGGGTTATATAAAATTCCAGTCTTATGCTTACGCCATTGCGCTAACAGCTTTGGAAAGGCGGGAAACCTTTCTGGAAGCAGTGTTGCTGTGGTAAACACCCTTGGTTGCAGCCTTCTCGATCTCAGAGATAGCAGCATTCAGGCTTGCCTGAGCAAGAGCCTTATCTCCTGCAACAACAGCAGCCTCTACCTTCTTGCAAGCAGTTTTAACCTTAGATCTGATAGCTTTGTTTCTAGCAGCCTTGGTCTCGGTAACTAAAATTCTTTTCTTAGCAGACTTAATATTTGCCAATCTGGGCACCTCCAATTATAAAAAAATAATTCAATAGCATCTGGTTTGCATCAAAGCCTGGACACGGACAGTTCAATGTAAACATACTTTTGTATTCTACTCAATTTCTCAGAAAATGTCAATACATAATTCTAAGGATTTTTCGAAAAAATAAAAAGCAGGCAGGCTCAGAGAAACAAAAAAACGTTACGCATGAACGGTGACGGGAGAACTGGAAGCTGAGGGAAAGGAAAATCACAAAATGGCAGAAAATGAGAAAAATTTTGAGATCCGGACAGACCTGGCAGTGGAGGAGAGAGAGAGCTTTCCGGGCGATGGCGGAGAGATCGCAGGAGTCGCACTCCGGGAGTGGAGGGAGAGCGGATCGGCGGTGAAGATGACGGAGGTGCAGATTCTCGATGAGCATGGGGCGAGAGCGATGGGGAAGCCGGAGGGAGTCTATCTGACGCTCGAGGCAGATGGAATGGCGGGAAATGATGAGGAGGAGGCACAGGAGATTGCTTCCGAGTTTGCCGTTCAGCTTAGCAGGCTGCTTTTGAGAGAGCAGAAAGACGCAGATACAGACGGAGAACGCGGGGAAAAAAACAGGGAAAGTGGCGGAATAGACAGTGTAAAACAGGAAACAGGATTTGAGGGAAGAAGAATTCTTATCGTGGGACTTGGAAATGCCTTTGTGACACCGGATGCGCTGGGACCGCGCACGATGGCGAATCTCAGAGTGACGCGCCACCTCGACGGTCAGTTCGGGGAGGGATTCTGTAAGGAGCGCCATCTGCCGCTGCTGAGTGCGATCGTTCCGGGCGTCATGGCACAGACGGGGATGGAGAGTGCGGAGATTCTAAAGGGGATTGTCGGGGAGACAAAGCCGGAGATGGTTGTGGTGATCGATGCGCTCGCCGCGCGCAGTGTCCGGCGTCTCGGGACGACGATCCAGCTGACGGACACCGGGATTCATCCGGGATCGGGGGTGGGAAATCACCGACATGGGCTGACAAGAGAAAGTCTTGGAGTGCCGGTGTTTGCGGTCGGGGTTCCGACTGTCGTCAGTGCGACCTCGATTGTGCACGATACGATCAGCTCACTTGAGACGTGGGAGATTGAGGCAAAGGGCGGCTGGGAGGAACATTTGAACCCGGAACTGCGCGATTTATATGTGACTCCGCCCGACATTGATGAGAGAATTCAGCGAATCAGCAAGATTTTATGTGAGGGGATTCATCGCGCCCTGTTTGGGCGGGAAACTCGCTTGTAAACAGGAAAAAAGTGTGTTATGATATTTTGAGCTTTGTGTATTTTTTGGAAAGGTACAAGAGAAACAAAAGGGAGGAAGGACAAAAGAGGATGAAAGAATATCTGATTGTATGGCCGCTTGTATTTCTGGCCGGTTTTGTTGACTCAATCGCAGGCGGAGGCGGACTGATCTCGCTTCCGGCATATATCATCGCCGGGGTTCCGGCCCACATTGCGATCGGAACGAATAAGATCTCCTCTTCGATGGGAACGGTGATCTCAACGGGACGATATCTGAAAAACGGCTATATTAAAGGAAGAAAGCTGATTACGCTCTCGATCTGTGCCTGCATTTCGGCACTTTTAGGTTCCATGATCGGATCGAGACTCTCTCTTCTGGCGAGCGATCAGATCCTGAAAAATCTGATGATTCCGGTTCTCCCGATTGTTGCTTTTTATGTCCTGAAAAATAAGAATTTCGGAGCAGGCTCTGAAAAGGGCCCTCTCTCCGATCCGGCTACGTTTGCAGTGGCGGTCTGTGCGTCCCTCATCATTGGAATGTACGATGGATTTTATGGTCCGGGAACGGGAACGTTTCTCCTGATTGTGCTGACCGGTCTGGCGAGACTCGATGTCCAGACGGCATCCGGAATGACAAAGATGATCAATCTGTCTTCCAATCTCGCAGCCCTCACGACCTTCCTGCTCCACGGGACTGCCAATTACACGCTGGGTGTGAGCGCCGGTTTATTCTGTATCGCAGGACACTATATCGGTTCCGGCCTTGTGGTACATAATGGGCAGAAGATCGTCAGACCAGTGGTCCTGGTGGTTCTGGCAATCCTGTTTATTAAAATTCTTTCCGGAAATTAAAGGAATAAAAAAGAAAAAAATTAAAGAAATAAAATTAATTATAAAGAAACATAACTACTGGAAACGAAAGAGACAAAAGAAAGGATGAAACATTTATGAAGTGGACAAAATTTACACTGAAGACCACCACGGAGGCGGTTGATCTGATCAGCAGCATGCTCGATGAGCTTGGCATCGAGGGTATTGAGATCGAGGACAATGTGCCGCTGTCTGAGGCAGACACGAAGGGCATGTTCATCGACATTCTCCCGGAACTTCCGCCGGATGACGGAAGCGCAAAGGTGAGCTTCTATCTGGAAGATTTAACCAATCTCGAGGATCTTCTTCGCAACATCGAGGAGGGACTCGATGACTTAAGCGAGTTTGTCAATGTGGGCGAGCGCACGATTTCCGTGTCCGAGACTGAGGATAAGGACTGGATCAACAACTGGAAGCAGTATTTCAAGCCGTTCACCGTGGATGACATCCTGATCAAACCGACCTGGGAGGAGATTCCGCCGGAGCACGCAGATAAGCTGCTGATCGAGATTGACCCGGGAACTGCATTCGGAACCGGAAAGCATGAGACGACTCAGCTTTGCATCCGCCAGCTCGATAAGTATATCAAGGGTGGCGAGAAGGTTCTCGATGTCGGAACCGGAAGCGGAATCCTTGGAATTGCAGCTCTGAAACTCGGTGCAGCCGAGGCATTTGGAACCGATCTCGATGAGAATGCGGTTGTTGCGGTCAAGGAAAATCTTGAGGCAAACCACATTCCGGCAGAGAAGTTTGGCGTCGTTCAGGGAAATATCATTGATGACAAGGCGATTCAGGATCAGGCCGGATACGAGTGCTACGATATTGTTGTGGCAAACATTCTTGCCCCGGTCATCATCATGCTTCAGGGCGAGATTGCACAGCATCTCAAGCATGGCGGAATCTTCATCACATCCGGAATCATCAACACGAAGGAAGAGGATGTGCGCCAGGCAATGGAGGCAAACCCGGAGCTGGAGATCGTGGAGATCAATCATCAGAACGACTGGGTTTCGATCACCGCGCGCAGAAAGTAGGAGTAGGAAGAGAACATGTATCATTTTTTTGTGACACCGGCGCAGATTGCGGACGGTTATGCAGTGATTACCGGTCAGGATGTCAACCATATCCGAAATGTGTTGAGAATGAAACCGGGCGAGAAAGTCGGAATCCGCGACGGTATTTCGAGAAATTATGTCTGTGAGCTTGAGACAATGGAGGCGGATGAGATCCGTGCGAAAATCCTCTCGGAGGAGGCAGATTCGAGCGAACTTCCGTCGAGACTCTACCTCTTTCAGGGACTTCCAAAGAGCGACAAGATGGATCTGATCATCCAGAAGGCCGTGGAACTCGGCGTCTACGAGGTCATTCCGGTTGCGACGAGACGCGCTGTGGTGAAGCTTGACAAGAAGAAAGAGGATGCCAAGCTCAGACGCTGGAATGCGATTGCAGAGAGTGCGGCAAAACAGTCGGGACGCATGATGATCCCAGAGGTCAGTGCGGTGGAGAGCTTTTCGGAGGCGGTGAAGCGGGCATCGCAAATGAACCTTGCCCTGATTCCGTATGAGCTTGCAGAGGGAATGGCAGAGACAAAGCGCATTCTGTCTGAGGTTCGTCCGGGAATGGACGTGGCAGTCTTCATCGGGCCGGAGGGCGGTTTCGACGTGGAGGAAGTGGAAGAGGCAAAGGCAGCAGGTGTGGTTCCGATCACGCTCGGAAGACGGATTCTGCGGACAGAGACAGCAGGTCTCACAGCCCTGTCGATCTTGATGTTTCAACTGGAGGATTAAAGAAAAATGGAAGCATATTTTGATAATTCCGCGACGACGCGGGTGCTCGATGAGGTGAAGGATCTTGTCGTCAAGGTGATGACGGAGGACTACGGCAATGCGGCATCCCTGCACCGGAAAGGCGTCGAGGCGGAGCGTTATATTAAGGAAGCACGCGCGCAGATCGCAAAGACGCTGAAAGTGGAAGAGAAAGAGATTCTGTTTACCTCCGGCGGCTCGGAGTCCAACAATATGGCCCTGATCGGCACAGCGCTCGCAAACCAGCGTGCGGGAAAGCACATCATCAGCACGGCGGTCGAGCATCCGTCTGTCTACAATCCGCTTGCATATCTGGAGGATCTCGGATTTGAGGTGACGTTCCTTACGGTTGACAAAAATGGACACATCAGTCTCGATGAGCTGAGAGAGGCAGTGCGCCCGGACACGATTCTCGTCTCCGTGATGTATGTCAACAATGAGGTCGGAGCGGTCGAGCCGATTGCAGAGATCTCAAAGATCGTGAAAGAGAAGAATCCGAAGACGCTGCTCCATGTGGATGCGATTCAGGCTTACGGAAAATATGTGATCCGCCCGAAGAAGGAGGGAATTGATCTTCTCTCTGTCAGCGGACACAAGATTCACGCACCGAAGGGAACCGGTTTTCTTTACATCCGGAATGGTGTGAAGATCAAACCGTTGATCTACGGCGGTGGCCAGCAGAATGGACTTCGTTCCGGCACGGAGAATGTTCCGGGTGTCGCAGGTCTCGGACTGGCTGCACAGATCATGTACACGAATCACGCGGAGAAGATCCGCAAGATGATCGAGCTGAAAGATTATCTGATTGACCGCATCGGCGAACTCGAGGGATGCGTGGTCAACAGCAAGAAAGGCGAGGAGAGTGCCCCGCAGATTGTGAGCGTCAGCTTTGAGGGTGTGCGTGCAGAAGTGCTTCTTCATGCGCTTGAGGACAAGAACATCTTCGTCTCTTCCGGTTCCGCATGTTCTTCCCATCATCCGGGAATCAGCGGTACGTTAAAGGGAATCGGAGTGAAGCCGGATCTCCTCGATTCCACGATTCGTTTCAGCTTCGGCGTGTTCAACACGAAAGAAGAGATTGACTACTGCATCGAGGCACTTAAGGAACTTCTTCCGGTATTGCGCCGCTACCGCAGAGGATAAGAAAGTTAAGATAAGAATAGAGTTGAACAGAGAAAAACGGTTAAGTTATTAGCCGATTATAAATACAACAAAGAAAGGAATTTGCATGAAATTTCAGTCATTTTTGATTAAGTATGCAGAGATCGGAACCAAGGGAAAAAACCGGTATCTGTTTGAGGATGCCCTGATTCACCAGATCAAGGTGGCACTCAAAAAAGTAGAGGGATCCTTCCAGATCTCCAAGGAGTCCGGACGTATCTATGTGCAGGCAGTCAGCGATTATGATTACGATGAGGTGATTGAGGCACTTCAGCGTGTGTTCGGTATCGCGTGGATCTGCCCGATGCTTCAGGTTGAGGAGAAGGACTTCGAGAACCTCAAAAAGATCGTTGTGGATTACATCGGAGAGGTCTATGAGGACAAACACTTCACCTTTAAGGTCGACAGCCGTCGTGCCGACAAGAGCTACCCGATCCATTCCGAGCAGATGAATGCCGATCTCGGAGAGGCGATTCTGAATGCGTATCCGGAGACTTCTGTTGATGTCCATAAGCCGCAGGTACTCCTGAAGGTGGAGGTCCGCAAACTTGTGAACATTTACTCCCTGATGATTCCGGGACCGGGCGGTATGCCGGTTGGAACGAACGGAAAGGCAATGCTTCTGCTTTCCGGCGGAATTGACAGCCCGGTTGCAGGTTACATGATCGCAAAGCGCGGCGTAAAGATTGATGCTGTTTACTTCCATGCTCCGCCTTACACGAGTGAGCGCGCAAAGCAGAAGGTTGTGGATCTGGCAAAGCAGGTGTCCAAGTATTCCGGTCCGATTCCGCTTTATGTCGTAAACTTCACAGATATCCAGCTCTACATCTATGAGCAGTGTCCGCATGAGGAGCTGACGATCATTATGCGCCGTTACATGATGAAGATCGCGGAGGAGATTGCCCGCAGAAACGATGCGCTGGCGCTGATCACCGGTGAGAGCATCGGACAGGTTGCTTCCCAGACTGTGCACTCTCTGGCAGCGACGAACGAGGTCTGCACAATGCCGGTATTCCGTCCGCTGATCGGTTTTGATAAGCAGGAGATCGTGGATATTTCCGAGAAGATCGGAACGTTCGAGACTTCGATCCAGCCGTATGAGGACTGCTGCACGATCTTCGTGGCAAAGCATCCGGTGATCAAGCCGAACCTGACTTACATTCACCGCTCTGAGCTGAATCTTCAGGAGAAGATTGATGAGATGATGAAGACGGCGATCGATACCGCAGAGATGATCTGGTGCGAGTAATTTGATTCATTCAGGATATTTTATCTGAAAAATGGATGGAGTATGATTTTACATATTTGTGGGAGGCCGGTGGCGTGAGCGCTGACTTTCCACAAATATGCAATAAAAAAGGATGCGTTTCTCAGAGAGAAAGCATCCCGTTGATCTCGGATTCCATATATTTTGATTGAATTAATATGTAAAATTCCGGAAGGATCATTATTTGATGATGTACGGAGAAAGGGTCTCCAGGATCTCATCGATTCCTGCCTCAGCATGGATGTTTAAGTCGATCGGCTTGGACAGATCCAGGCTGAAGATACCCATGATGGACTTTGCGTCGATTACGTAACGGCCAGATACCAGGTCGAAATCAACATCAAATTTGGACAGATCGTTTACGAAAGATTTTACTTTATCGATGGAATTTAAAGAAATACGAACGGTTTTCATGTAAATAAGCCTCCTTGTTTTTGTCATTCCCTTTTTGGCTGTGACGGCACATTTCGCCCGTCTGCCATATAACAATACTACTCATAACTGGCTGAAAAGTCAATAGGGAGTTTTAAGGATTATTTGCAGAAAAAGGATTGGAAGTTATACGCTTTGCGAGCGTCGACTTGAAAAAATATGAAGGAGAATAGTCAATGAAGAGAGCAGCTTTACATAACTTGGGCTGCAAGGTAAATGCTTATGAGACGGAGGCAATGCAGCAGCTTCTCGAGGAAGCCGGATATGAGATTGTCCCGTTTCAGGATCAGGCGGATGTCTATGTCATCAATACCTGTTCGGTGACGAACGTGGCAGATAAGAAATCGAGACAGATGCTGCACCGGGCAAAGAAGATGAATCCGGGTGCGGTCGTTGTTGCAGCGGGCTGTTATGTACAGGCGGCAGCGGAAGAACTGAAAAAGGATCTCTCAGTCGATGTGATTATCGGAAATAATAAGAAGAAAGATCTTGTTCCGATTCTTGAGGAATATTTTGCAGAGAGGGAAAGAAATGGACAGGGTACTGCAGGGCAGGAAGCAAAGAATCCTTCCGGCGAAGAGTCAAAGGAGCACCAGCACCTTGCGGAAGATCATGTGATTGAGATCGGAAAGACGAAGGAGTACGAGGAGCTGAAACTTCATCATACCGGAGAGCATACCCGTGCGTTTCTGAAAGTACAGGACGGATGCAACCAGTTTTGCAGTTACTGCATCATCCCGTACACGAGAGGACGCGTGCGCAGCCGCCGCCTAGAGGAGGTCGAGAAGGAGGTTCGGGAGCTTGCCGAGGCAGGCTATCAGGAGATCGTGCTGACCGGAATTCATTTGAGTTCCTACGGTCTGGATTTTCCTGAAGGAGAGCGCCAGACGCTTCTCGACCTGATTCTTCGCCTTGAGAAGGTGGAGAAGATCAAGAGAATCCGCCTTGGATCCCTCGAACCGAGAATTGTGACGGAGGAATTTGCGAGAGCACTTGCTTCATCGGAGAAAATCTGTCCGCATTTCCATCTGTCTTTGCAGAGCGGATGTGATGAGACGCTCAAACGCATGAACCGCCGCTATGACACCGCAGAGTACCGGGAAAAGTGTGAGATTCTGCGCCGCGTCTTCGTAAATCCGGCGATCACGACAGATGTGATTGTGGGATTTGCGGGAGAGACGGAGGAGGAGTTTGCACAGACGAAATCCTTCCTTGAGGAGATCGGTTTTTATGAGATGCATATCTTCAAGTATTCACGCCGTGCGGGAACCCGCGCAGCCGTGATGCCGAACCAGGTTCCGGATCCGGTCAAGGCAAAGAGAAGCGATGTGCTGCTTGAACTTGAGAAGAGACAGTCGCTCGATTACCGGAAATCATTCCTCGGAAAAGAGGAGGAGGTGCTTCTCGAGGAGGAGACGCAGATCGGAGGTGTGACTTACCTGACCGGTTATACGAAGGAATACGTAAAAGTAGCATACCCGGCAGAACTTGGTGCCAGAAACATGCTTGTGAGAGGAAAGCTTACCGAGATGCTCACAGATGAAATTTTATTGATGCGTACGGATAAGAATTTTTAAAATGATTTTTCTGATGAAGGAATGGAAAATTGATTATCCCCTTGCCGAATCAGAAAAAGTAGTATAGAATAGAGAAGAATAGTTAAAGGACGTGAAAAGCATGGGCGAAATTCATAATACACAGTTTTTTAAAGCAGTACAGGAAAATAAGATGGATGTCAGCCAGGTGCTCGAGCAGGTATATGTGGCGCTCACGGAAAAGGGATACAATCCGGTCAATCAGATTGTCGGATATATCATGTCCGGAGATCCGACCTATATCACCAGCTACAAGAGTGCGAGAAGCCTGATTATGAAGGTGGAGAGAGATGAGATTCTCGAAGAGCTGATGTCGGTATATATTGATGCAAAGCTGAAAAAATAGGCATATTGCCGGAACTCTTCTGACAAAGGGTCGAAGTGCGCCAAGGAATGCCAGCGTGTGTTTGGAACATTCGGTGCATGATCGGACGGCAGGGGAGGAACAGGTCGAGGTTTGTTTTTGCCTGATGCAGGTGATGGAGGATAGAGCAGACTTCGGCGGCAACAGAAGAAGACTGTCAGTCCGATCCGTCTGAGAAAGGCTGACAGTCTTTTCGATACATCCGCATTTGCAGGAGAGGAAGCACCGGAAGAGACTGCAGACGGATGAGAAGCCCGGTGCATGAAATCTGGAGAACAAAATATGAGAATTTTAGGATTGGATTATGGCTCGAAGACCGTCGGTGTGGCAGTCTGCGATCCGCTCGGAATTACCGCGCAGGGAGTGGAGACGATCACACGCAAGGATGAGGGAAAACTGCGCCGTACTTTAGCGCGGATTGAGGCTCTTGTTGCAGAGTATGAGGTGGAGACCATCGTTTTGGGATATCCGCTGAATATGGACGACTCCGTCGGAGAGCGTGCGAGAAAAACAGAAGAATTTCGCGATATGCTGATTCGCAGAACCGGTCTGCCGGTTGTTCTGTGGGATGAGCGTCTGACAACTATAGAGGCGAATGAAATCTTGATGGAGAGCGGAGTTCGGCGGGAAGATCGGAAGAAGGTTATTGATAAAATTGCGGCAACTCTGATCTTGCAGTCGTACCTCGGCTCCTTGAAGAGTGAACAGAAAAACGAAACTATTTAAGCAATTTTGCGAGATTTTTGCGAGATTCGTGAAAGAGTCATGAGGAGTAAAAAGGTGACACAGGAAGAAAAGATTACACTGCAGACAGAAGACGGGGAATCTGTAGATTTTTATGTATTGGAAGAAACCCGGATCAACGGCATGAACTATCTGATGGTGACGGATTCCGAAGATGAAGAGGAAGACGGGGAGTGCTATATTCTGAAAGATGTCTCGAAGGCAGAGGATAGCGATGCTGTCTATGAATTTGTGGAAAATGATGATGAACTGGATTATCTCTACCGCATTTTTACAGAGCTGATGGAAGACATGGAAGTCGAGATTCGTAAGTAAAAAGAGAATAAATAGAATGCTCTGAAAATAGGAGAAGAGAGCGGATGGAACAGAAGCGGTTTCGTGAGATTCTCCGGGATAAGGGACTGAAGGTAACGGCACAGCGGATGCTGGTGCTTGAGACAATCGCGGATCATCCGGATGAGCATTTGACGGCGGAGGAGATTTATGAACTTGCGCGCCGTCGATACCCGGAGATTGGTCTGGCAACGATTTACCGGACGCTTCAGGTTCTGGTGGAGCTCCATATTATTGAAAAGATCAGTCTGGATGACGGGTTTGCCCGCTATGAGTTCGGCAAGGAAGGCACAGATGGGCATCATCGTCATCACCATGCAGTTTGTCTGGGGTGCGGGGCGGTCATTTCCATTGAAGATGATCTGCTGGATGGGCTGGAACAGGCAGTTCAGAAACGAATTGGATTCCAGGTGACAGATCACGAATTGAATTTATATGGATTTTGCAGAGAATGCCTGAAAAAGCAGAAATCTGAAAAAGAGAAAAATGTAGAGTAGATGGAAAATCCCGTTGGGATTTTGGCTTTGTGAATGGCCGGAAGCTGTCTGAGAAAGTCTTTTTTACAGGAAAGCAGGAATCGAAAAAAGATTTTTGACGCAGCAATTCATTAGAATGTGGAGGAAATGATTGCATGACAGAAAAACAGAATACAGAAAATCAGAATGCAGAAGTTTATGCGGCTCCTGCGACAGAGCGTGAGGAAAAATCGGTTCAGCCGGCAGAGAGACAGCCGATTGAGAAGCCGGCGGATGTTCAGGCTGCAAAGCAGATTGAGCAGGACGTGCAGGTGAGAGAAGAAAAGACGGCGGAAGCAAAGGCAGAAGAGAAAGCCGAAAAGAAGACAGACGAAAAGCCGGAGGGCGCAAACCGTCCGGCACAGAAGAAGGGCCGCGGCGGAGCGCGCAGAGACGGAAACCGTCCTCAGCGTCAGGATCGTCAGGAGGAAAAGAAGCGGGACGACAAGAATCCGGACGAGCGCAAGCGCGAGAATAAGACACAGGGAGAAAACCGCCCGAAGAAGAACGGAAAGCCAAAACAGCAGCACGAGGCAGAAAAACATGAGGCGGGCAAATCCTCTCCAAAGCAGGGAGCAAAGCAGGAGAGAGCAGAGAAGCCGGAGAAAAAGATCGAGCGTCAGGACAGAAATGACAGATCAGATAGACCGGAGAAACCGGAGAAGACGGCAGCCCAGAGAACGAAGGCACCGAAGCGCGCAGAGCGCCAGAACGCAAAACTTCCGGCTGTGGCTGCACCGGAAGAGGTTGGATTTGTTCCGGGAACCGGTGAGGGTCAGGCAAAGGTACGCATCATCCCGCTCGGCGGACTTGAGCAGATCGGTATGAACATCACGGCATTCGAGTATGAGGACACGATTGTGGTTGTCGACTGTGGTCTTGCTTTCCCGACAGACGATATGCTCGGAATCGATCTCGTCATTCCGGATGTCACCTATCTTGAGAGAAATATCGACAAGGTAAAGGGATTTGTGATCACCCATGGACATGAGGATCATATCGGAGCCCTTCCTTATATTCTTCAGAAAATCAATGTTCCGGTTTATGGAACGAAGCTGACGATCGCTCTGATCGAGAACAAGCTCAAAGAGCACAACCTGATGAAGAACACGAAGCGCAAAGTGGTAAAGCATGGTCAGTCGATCACGCTCGGCGCATTCCGCGTGGAGTTCATCAAGACAAACCACAGCATTGCAGATGCGGCAGCACTTGCTCTCTTCACTCCGGCAGGTGTGATTGTTCACACGGGCGACTTCAAGGTGGATTACACTCCGGTATTCGGAGATGCATTTGACCTTCCGCGCTTTGCAGAGCTTGGAAAGAAGGGAGTTCTTGCCCTGCTTTCTGATAGTACAAATGCGATCCGTCCGGGATTTACCGCATCGGAGAGAACTGTCGGCAAGACGTTTGATGCGGTATTTGCAGAGCACAAGAACAACCGTATCATCGTTGCAACCTTTGCATCCAACGTGGACCGTGTACAGCAGATCGTTTACTCCGCATGCAAGTACGGAAGAAAGGTTGTTGTCGAGGGACGAAGCATGGTCAACGTCATCGGAACGGCAAGTGAGCTCGGTTACATCAACATTCCGGAGAACACGCTGATTGACATCGACCAGCTCAAGAATTATCCGGACGAGCAGACAGTTCTGATCACGACCGGAAGCCAGGGAGAGGCGATGGCAGCTCTGTCCCGCATGGCATCCGGCATGCACCGCAAAGTGACGATCAAGCCGAACGATGTCGTAATCATGAGCTCTCACCCGATTCCGGGAAATGAGAAGGCAGTCTCCAAGGTTATCAACGAGCTGGCAATGAAGGGTGTCGAGGTTATCACCGAGGATACCCATGTATCCGGCCATGCATGCCAGGAGGAGATCAAGCTGATCTACTCTCTGCTTCATCCGCGCTATGCGCTTCCGGTTCACGGTGAGTATCGTCATCTTGTTGCAAACCGCAGCATTGCGATGGCGATGGGAGTGCCGAAGGAGCGCACACTGATCATGTCTTCCGGAAATGTTGTGGAGATCTGTGAGGACTACTGCAAGGTCGTTGACCAGGTTCAGGCAGGCGGAATCCTTGTAGATGGACTTGGAGTCGGCGATGTCGGAAATATCGTCCTCAGAGATCGTCAGAATCTCGCTCAGAACGGTATCATCATCGTTGTGCTGACACTTGAGAAGTACAGCAACCAGCTTCTCGCAGGTCCGGACATCGTATCCCGCGGATTTGTCTATGTGAGAGAGTCCGAGGATCTGATGGATGATGCAAAGAACATTGTCGACAATGCCGTTGCAGACTGTCTGGATCGCCATGTGACCGACTGGGGCAAGATCAAGAATATCATCCGTGACAGCCTGAGTGACTTTTTGTGGAAGCGCATGAAGCGCAGCCCGATGATCCTTCCGATCATCATGGAAGTCGAGTAAGAAGTCGAGTAAACAGTTTGAGAGATATAGCTTGAGAGATACCGTTCTTAGTGCTTGAATGTCTGCACGGAACCACTTACCGGCGGGAGCGGGGAAGAGAATGTGCAGAACGTGCGGGCAGAAACAGGGAAGGATGAAACGTGCATGAGCCAGATTACGCGTGATATCAACAAAATAACGAGAGCAATCATCGGAATTTCCGGAAAGCTGATTCTCTATGCGCTGATTATTCTTTTGCTCGCAGAAGGAGTGACCAGAGGGTATGCGTTTGGCCATTCGATCTTCTATGCGACGGCTGTGGAGGCGGCTCCGGGAACGGACAAGACGATCACGATTCCGGATGGGCAGACCTCAAAGGAATCGGTTCAGCTGCTTCACGATGTGGGACTGATTTCAAATGAGCTTGCAGTGGAGATTCAGCTGAAATTTTATGACTATAAGATTCAGCCCGGAACGTACACGCTGAATACGTCGATGACGTCAAAGGAGATTCTTCAGGCTCTCAATGAGAAGAAGACGGAGGAGACGAAGGACAGCTCCAACTAGAGATTTAAGAATTCATAAATTCAGAAACTTAAAAATTTAGGAATTCAAATCGGAAGGCTGGAGAATCTGAGAAAAATCGAAAAACCGGGAAACAGAGGACTGGGAAACCGGATCATCATATAAACGGATAAACTTGGGCGCTTCAGCGAATCTTTTATTTCGGAGATTTGCTGGAGCGTTCTAAATGAAGCAGATGAAGCAAATGAAATAGATGGAGTAGGTGGAGCAGAGAAAAGATGGATCAGGAACGAGTTACGGCATATATTCATTCATTGGACCGTGGTCATGGGGAATTCTGTGACCGGATCGCGAGGGAGGCAAGGGCAAATTTTGTGCCGATTATCCGGCGTGAGACGGCGGCGTTTCTTCAGACGCAGATTGCAGCGGTCCGCCCGATGCGAATTCTGGAGGTCGGTACCGCTGTGGGATACTCGGCGCTTTTGATGCGTCAGGTGATGCCAGAGAAAGCTCACATCACGACAATCGAGAGGGACGAGGTGCGCATCCAGAAAGCAAAAGAACACTTTGCACTTGCGCAGGCGGAGGAAGACATTACTCTCCTTGAGGGAGATGCGCAGAAGATTCTCGGGGAACTTGAAGGGCCTTTTGATTTCGTGTTTATGGATGCGGCAAAGGGGCAGTATATTCATTGGCTTCCGTCGATTTTAAGACTTCTCACCCCAGGCGGCCTGCTATTTTCGGACAATGTACTTCAGGACGGGGATATCATTGAGTCCCGCTTTGCTGTGGAGAGACGCAACCGGACGATCCATGCCCGCATGAGAGAGTATCTCTACACGCTGACCCATCACGAGGAACTGTTTACGAGCGTGATTCCGATCGGAGATGGAGTTGCGCTGAGCGTGAAGAAATAAGGAACTATAATGTAAAAAATAAAGATAGTAAAACAATGAGAAAATAATGAGGAGGAAACCATGAGAGAGACAGAGTTGCTGATTCCGGCAGGCAGTCTGGACGTGCTGAAAACCGCCGTAATTTACGGCGCAGATGCCGTGTACATCGGCGGAGAGGCATTTGGACTGCGTGCGCGAGCAAAGAACTTTTCTGCTGAGGATATGAAAGCAGGAATTGAGTTTGCACATGAACACGGAGCGAAAGTCTATGTAACTGCAAATATTCTGGCACACAATCAGGATCTTGAGGGTGTGGAGCAGTATTTTGAGGAGCTGAAGGAAATCCGTCCGGATGCATTGATTATCTCAGATCCTGGTGTCTTTGAGATCGCAAAGCGTGTGCTTCCGGAGATGGAGATTCATATCAGCACGCAGGCAAACAACACGAACTATGGGACTTATCTGTTCTGGCACCGCCTCGGTGCAAAGCGTGTGGTTTCTGCGCGTGAGCTCTCTCTTGCAGAGATCCGCCAGATCCGCGAGAAGATTCCGGATGATATGGAGATCGAGAGCTTCATCCACGGAGCAATGTGCATTTCTTATTCCGGACGTTGCCTGCTCAGCAATTTCCTCACGGGGCGCGATGCAAATCAGGGAGCCTGCACCCATCCGTGCCGCTGGAACTATGCGCTGATGGAGGAGTCAAGACCGGGTGAGTACATGCCGGTGTTTGAGAATGAGCGTGGAACCTTTATCTTCAACTCCAAGGATCTGTGTATGATTGAGCACGTCCCGGAGATGATCGAGGCTGGAATTGACAGTTTCAAGATTGAGGGACGGATGAAGACTGCTCTCTATGTGGCAACGGTTGCGCGTGCTTACCGCCGTGCGATTGATGATTACAAGAAAGATCCGGAACTTTACCGCAAGAACATCAGCTGGTACCGCGAGGAGATCGGAAAGTGTACGACCCGTGACTTCACAACCGGATTCTATTTCGGAAAGCCGGGAACAGAGAGCCAGATTTATGACAATAACACGTATGTCAAGAATTATACGTATCTGGGAACGGTGGAGACTGTCCGTGAGGATGGCTGGTGCCGGATTGAGCAGAAGAACAAGTTTTCTGTCGGCGAGACGATTGAGATCATGAAGCCGGATGGCAGCAATGTGGAAGCGACGGTATGCGCAATTACCGCAGAGGACGGAACGCCGCAGGAGAGTGCGCCGCATGCGCGCCAGATCATCTGGGTGGATCTCGCAACAAAGCTGAATCCGTATGACATTTTGAGACGCCGTGAGACTGACGGAGAGTAAAAGATAGAAAGAGACAAAAAGAGCGTTTTACGTGGATTTTTGGCAAAAGCCGATCCGGTAAGACGCTCTTTCTTCTTATTATCATTTATATTTACCAGGTTGCGACAACCGTCTCTCCGGCGGTAGCCTGCATACCGGACTTGAAAGTGATATCCGGAAGCTCCGGGTTATCGATGGCGATCAGGATAACATCAGAACAGAGCCCGCGGGACTCGATGAGATCCTTGTCAAATTCAATCAGTTTGTCTCCTGCTTTTACTTTCTGATCGGTCTTCACGTAAGAGATGAATCCTTCCCCGTTTAAAGATACGGTATCGATGCCGATGTGGATCAGCAGGTCAAATCCTTCTGCGATACGGATTCCGACCGCATGGTTTGTGCCCTCCATTGTAACGGTAATCTTGCCGTCTGCCGGGGCGATGACCGTTCCGTCTGTCGGATGGATTGCGATGCCTTTTCCGAGCATGCAGGATGAGAACACATCATCTTTCACCTTTGTCACCGGGATAACTTCCCCATTGATCATTGCCGTAAGCTGCTGCGGCTGTTTCTTTTTTTTCAGAAAATCAAACATATACATCCACCTCCTCAAAAAATATGCCTGAAGTGATACTACATACAGCGCGGCTATCATAGCACAGAAAAATCGGCTCTGCAAGAGGTTAATTTTTCTGAAAACGCATACAGAAAGCTTTTTGGTACGTTTTTTGTACGATTTAGCGGAAGACTCAGTTGCGGTTTGTGCGGTGCATGGAGAGTGATATGGACGGTGGACGCAGGCAAAAACCTGAGATTTTCTGTGCTTGTGACAAAAGGAAAAGTGTAGTATGATAGGAGGATGAGAGGTTCCCGTATACAGGTGGGTAGGAATTTTCTGAACGGAAAATTCCGTATGATACTGTTAGGGGGAAGATTTTGCCGATTTGGAATGCAAAGCATCGGCAAAATCTGTTACAGTTTGTGCAGCGTAACAAACTGTAACAGTGAGAGGAAAATGGCAAGGAGGGCGCGGCTATGCTGGCATGGATTCTGGCGGCAGGTGCGGGGATCTGTCTGATTTATTACATTGGTGTGGTGCTGTATGCGGGGATCGGAACGGCATTCAGCGCAGTATGGCTGTTTTTTGCGGGATTTCTGGCGCTCACGGCGGCGGGAGTCCGGCTTTATCAGAGAACTCCGGATCGCTCCTTCCTCTGGATACCGGTGTCGATGGTGACACTGTGTGCAGCGGGAGTCGTGATTCTGCTGGTGATGCAGATCCTGATTTTCAGCCGGGTACCCGCGGTTGCGGAACCGGGGCTTGACTATGTGATTGTTCTCGGAGCGGCGGTGAAGCCGGAGGGGATCAGCAAGACACTGAAACTGCGTCTTGACAAGGCGGCGGAGTATGCACTCCAGAATCCGGACAGCGTCTTGATTTTGTCCGGTGGACAGGGAGCAGATGAGCCTCAGACGGAGGCGTCGGCGATGGAGGAGTATCTGGCCAGTCTTGGGATTCCGAAACGCCAGATGATTCAGGAAAATCGTTCCACGAGCACCTTGGAAAATATTGTATACAGTCAGGAGCTGATCAACCGCGACCGGGATATGAGGGGAGAGGCTTTTCAGAGAAGGCTTCAGAGCCGTCCGATCCGGATTGGAATTCTCACAAGCAATTTCCACCTGTTTCGGGCGCGGATGATTGCGGCAAAGCGGGGACTTACGGATGCCTGGGGGATCGCAGCGCCGTCCGACCGGGTTTTGCTGATGCATTACTCGATCCGCGATGGGATTGCGATACTAAAAGAGCGCCTGATGGGGAATATTTGATAAAGGATAAGACAGAAAAGAGAAAACAGAAAACAAATTTAAAGATTTTTTTATTTAGAAAATTATCATAGAAAAGGAGATTCAAACAGATGAGTCAACTGGAAGCGATCAAGAGCCTGGAAGCATATCAGGTTGTCGATTACAAAATCATAAAGGAGATGCAGTCAGAGGGAATCGTGCTGGAGCACAAGAAGACGAAGGCACGTCTTTTCCTGATGGCAAATGACGATGAGAATAAGGTGTTCTGCATCGGATTCCGCACTCCGCCGGATAACGACTGCGGTCTGCCGCATATTCTCGAGCACAGCGTGCTCTGCGGATCGGAAAAGTTCCCGCTCAAGGATCCGTTTGTGGAGCTTGTAAAGGGATCTTTAAACACATTCTTAAATGCGATGACTTACCCGGACAAGACGGTTTATCCGATTGCAAGCTGCAATGAAAAGGATTTCCAGAATCTGATGGATGTCTACATGGATGCAGTTCTCCATCCGAATATTTACAAGGAGGAGAAGATCTTCCGTCAGGAGGGCTGGCATTATGAGCTGGAGTCTGAGGATGCCCCGCTGATCTATAACGGCGTCGTTTACAATGAGATGAAGGGTGCGTACTCCTCCCCGGAGAGCCTTCTCGACAGCGCGACGCAGAAGACGCTGTTCCCGGACAACTGCTACGGCAAGGATTCCGGCGGAGATCCGGCGTATATTCCGGAGCTGACGTATGAGAAGTTCCTCGATTTTCACCGCACGTACTACCATCCGTCAAACAGCTATATCTACCTTTACGGAGATATGGACATGGCAGAGAAATTAAAATGGCTGGATGAGGAGTATCTGTGCCACTATGAGGAGAAGCAGGTGGACTCCCGCATTCCTCAGCAGAAGCCGTTTGCTGCACCGGTTGAGAAAGAGATTCACTACTCGATTGCGGATGGAGAGCCGGAGACGGATGCCACTTATCTGTCGGTAAATACCGTAGTCGGAACGGATTTAGATCCTCGCCTCTACGTGGCATTTCAGATTCTCGAGTACACGCTGCTCGATGCACCGGGCGCACCGCTCAAGCAGGCGTTAATTGATGCCGGAATCGGAAAAGATATTCTCGGCGGATATGAGAGCGGAATCTTACAGCCGTATTTCTCCGTGATTGCGAAAGATGCGAATGCAGACCAGAAAGGCGAATTCCTTGCGGTTGTGAAGGGAACCCTGCGCAAACTTGCCGATCAGGGAATCAACCGGAAGAGCCTGCTTGCCGGAATGAACTACTATGAGTTCAAATACCGTGAGGCAGATTACGGCTCTGCACCGAAGGGACTGATGTACGGTCTCCAGTGCCTTGACAGCTGGCTTTATGACGGAGATCCGATGATGCATCTTGAGTATCAGGAGACGTTTGATTACCTCAAGGGAGCAGTCAGCGAGGGATATTTTGAGCAGCTGATCCGCGATTATCTCTTAGATAATCCGTTTGAGGCGGTCATCGTGCTGAGCCCGGAGAAGAATCTGACGGCGAGAGAAGATGAGAAAACCGCAAAGAAACTCGCAGAGTACAAGGCTTCCCTGAGCGCAGAGCAGGTCGCTGGCATGGTCAAGGCGACGAGGGAACTCAAGGAGTATCAGGACACCCCTTCCACCCCGGAGATTCTCGCAAAGATTCCGCTGCTGACGAGAGAGGACATCGACAAGAAGGCAGAGAAACTTTACTACGAGGTCAAGGAGGAGAACGGAGTCAAGGTTCTCCATCACAATTTCTTTACATCCGGAATCGGTTATCTGAAACTGCTGTTCAACACAGATGCTGTCCCACAGGAGGATCTGCCGTATGTAGGTCTTCTCAAGTCAGTTCTTGGCAGTGTGAGCACAGAGAAATATGATTATTCGGATCTGACAAGTGAGATCCACTTAAACAGCGGCGGTGTGGATTTTGGTGTGACCTCCTATGTGGATCTGAATGATCCGGAGAAATTCACCGGTGTGTTCGTCGGAAGTGTCCGCGTGCTCTATGACCGTCTCGACTTTGGTTTCGGAATCCTCGAAGAGATTCTGAATCACTCCGTATTCACGGATGAGAAGCGTCTCGGTGAGGTGATCCAGGAGATTCGTTCCCGCGCAAAGATGAAGCTTGAGAGTGCGGGTCATTCCACTGCGGTTTCGAGAGCAACCTCCTACTTCTCTGCTACGGCTTATTACAATGAGATGACAGCAGGTGTCTCCTACTATCATTTTGTGGAGCAGATTGCAAAGAATTACGAGACGGAGAAGACGGCGCTTGTGGCAAAACTTCAGGAGGTCTGCAAGAAGCTCTTCACACGTGAGAACCTGTTAATCAGCTATACGGCCGATGATGAGGGATATGCGAGACTGCCGGAGACGATGAAAGTTCTGACTGAGAATCTGCCGGAGGGAAGCGGCGAGCATTTTGCCTTCACCCACCCGGTTGAGAATATCAATGAGGGACTCAAGACTGCCGCCCAGGTCGACTACGTTGCCCGCTGTGGTACCTTCCGCAAATCCGGACTTGCCTACACCGGTGCACTCAAGATTCTTCAGGTGATTTTGAGCTACGATTACCTGTGGCTGAACATCCGCGTGAAGGGCGGTGCTTACGGATGCATGAGCGGATTCGGACGTTCCGGCGAGGGATACCTCGTCTCCTACCGTGACCCGAACCTCAAGGAGACAAATGAGATCTACGAGGGAATCCCGGAGTACTTAAGACAGTTCAATCCGGATGACCGCGATATGACAAAGTATGTCATCGGAACGATCAGCAACATGGATGCTCCGCTGACTCCGTCAGTGAAGGGAAGCCGTGGACTCTCCGCATATCTGTCCGGTGTGACTGAAGAGATGATGCAGCAGGAGCGCGATGAGGTCCTGACCGCGACGAAGGAGGACATCCGCGCACTCGCAGACATTGTTCAGGCGGTGCTCGATACTGGAAGTTTCTGTGTAGTCGGAAATGAGGAGAAGATTGAGGCGAACCGTGAACTTTTCGGAAGTGTGGAGAGCCTTTCAAGAGCGTAAAACATTTATAAACAATTTATAGCGATAAGCGATATAAAAGCGAGAAAATAAAAGAAAAGAACGAAGAGGAAAAGGAAAAGAGAACGTATGGCAGAGATGAAACTTGCGGATCTTGGCGGTCCGCAGAAAGAGAAAAAATCGGGATTTGTGACACTGATTGGACGCCCGAATGTCGGAAAATCCACACTGATGAATCACCTTGTGGGACAGAAGATTGCGATCACCTCAAACAAGCCGCAGACGACGAGAAACCGAATCCAGACTGTCTACACGGATGAGAGAGGACAGATCATTTTTCTGGATACCCCGGGTATCCACAAGGCGAAGAATAAGCTCGGCGAGTACATGGTCAATGTCGCAGAGCACACCTTAAAGGAGGTGGATGTCGTTTTGTGGCTTGTGGAGCCGACGACCTTCATCGGAGCCGGAGAGCGCCACATCGCAGAACAGCTTGGAAAAGTAAAGACTCCGGTAATCCTTGTCATCAATAAGATGGATACCGTGAAAGAAAAGCAGGAACTGGCGAAGTACATCGATGCATACAAGGATATCTGCCCGTTCGCAGAGATTGTCCCGGTATCGGCACTGCGCAAGCAGAACACCGACCTTCTGACCGAGCTGATCTTCAAGTACCTGCCGTATGGACCGCAGTACTACGATGAGGACACGGTGACTGACCAGCCGATGCGCCAGATTGCGGCTGAGCTGATCCGCGAGAAGGCACTGCGCCTGCTCGATGAGGAGATTCCGCACGGAATCGCAGTCACGATCGAGAAGATGACGGAGCGCCCGAATGGAATTATCGATATCGAGGCGACGATTGTCTGCGAGCGTGATTCCCACAAGGGAATCGTCATCGGAAAGGGCGGAGCGATGCTCAAGAAGATCGGAAGCAGCGCGCGCCAGGAGATTGAGCGCATGATGGAGACAAAGGTAAATCTTCAGCTCTGGGTAAAGGTGCGCAAGGAGTGGAGAGACAGCGAACTTCTGATGAAGAACTACGGATATACCCCGGAAAAGTAAAATCCGGAAAAGAATGTTTGTATAAGATGCAGACAGGAACGTGATGCAGGGAGAGAGTGTGGAAGCGTGAGAGAGACGATGGAACTGACCGGAATGGTCCTGAAGGCGACACCGGTAGGGGATTATGACCGGAGACTCGTGATTCTGACGAGGGAGAGAGGAAAGATTGTTGCATTTGCGCGCGGGGCAAAGCGTCCGGGCAACCTTCTGATGGCAGTGTGCCGCCCGTTTGTGTTTGGAACATTTCGCGTCTATGAGGGGCGGGATGCCTACAATCTTCACAGTGCAGAGATCCGCAATTACTTCACGGAACTGGCGGGGGATGTTGAGGCTGCGTGCTATGGTTCCTACTTTCTCGAGTTTGCGGAGTATTACAGCCGGGAGAACTTAGACGGCGGGGAACTGCTTCTCCTTCTGTATCAATCCCTGCGGGCACTTTTAAAACCGGCCCTCCCGAATTCTCTGATTCAGCTGATTTTTGAGCTCCGGGCAATGAAAGCCGGGGGAGAGTACACGGAATTTCCGCCGAAGAAAGTCAGTGAGGCAGCGGCCTATGCCTGGCAGTATATTCTGGAGACGCCGTTTGATTCCCTCTACACCTTTGTGCTCAAGCCCGAGGTGGAACAGGAATTAAAGGCCTGTGTGGAGTTTAATAAGCGGAGATTTCTTGACCGTTCCTTTCACTCTCTGGAAATTCTTCAGATGATGAAATAGGTGTTACTGTTTGCGCAACGCGTGAACAGTAACAAATAGGTTAATGAAATAAGTCATAGGAAGAAATCGGTATTGAATTATTCCCTGTTTGCGGGTATAATCCAAAATAACTATATTTTCAGGAGGAAGATGGATGAAAAAAGGAAGGGCTGTCCTGACCGCACTTCTGTGTTCTGCTGTGCTTCTGGCAGTGGGATGTGGAAAGAAAGATGCGGATTATACATGGAACGCCAAGGAAAGCAGTATCTACGTAAGCAATGGGCTTGAGGTGGAGAGTGCACTGGTCTATACGTCAGAACAGTTTAATGAACTTTATACGCAGGAAGGCTTGGAAGAATTTGCAAAAGAGGCAGTAATCCGCTATAATGAGGAGCAGGGGGCTGCTGCATCTGCAGAAAATGCGGATGGAGGCGAAAAACTTCCGACGGCTCTTGTCTCGACAAAGCTTGAGAACAGAACCGGAACCCTGATTTTTGATTATAAGAGTGCAGAGGATTTTGTCAAATTTGCAAAAGAGACAGAGGATGACACGAACACAGTGACCGATCTGAAAGTGGGAACTGTTTCCGACGGAATTCCGGATGGAATGACCTTCACAACTTTGTCTGGAAAAGCGGCGGATTCTTCTGAACTGACGAAAAAAGCGGAGACGAAGATGGTTGTTGTGACGGGATCTGCGACGATCTGTACAGAGGGAAAGATTTCCTTTATCAGTGACGGAGTGACTGTGACGGATTCTCACACAGCAGTGACGCCGGAAGGTACGAGCTGTATCTTATTCCAGTAGTTTGAATCCGAGAAATGAAAGGGGGGATTCGCTTCCCTTGAAAGTTTCAGTGGATTTGGGCGATGGATAAAGACAGATATAGAAATAGTAGTATAGAAGAAAGAGGTTATTGGACAATGGAAAAGACAATGGAAAAAATTGTAGCACTGGCGAAGAACCGTGGATTTGTATATCCGGGATCTGAGATCTATGGCGGACTTGCAAATACCTGGGATTATGGTAACCTTGGCGTTGAGCTGAAGAACAATGTAAAGCGCGCATGGTGGCAGAAATTCGTTCAGGAGAGCCCGTACAACGTAGGTGTTGACTGTGCGATCCTGATGAACTCCCAGACCTGGGTGGCATCCGGACATCTCGGCGGTTTCTCTGATCCGCTGATGGATTGTAAGGCTTGTAAGGAGCGTTTCCGTGCAGACAAGCTGATCGAGGATTACATGGCAGAGAACGGCATCACTCCGGAGGGTTCCGTAGACGGATGGAGCCAGGAAGAGATGAAGCAGTACATCGATGATCACAACATCTGCTGCCCGAGCTGCGGAAAGCATGATTTCACCGATATTCGTCAGTTCAACCTGATGTTCAAGACTTTCCAGGGTGTAACAGAGGATGCAAAGAACACGGTTTACCTTCGTCCGGAGACCGCACAGGGTATCTTCGTAAACTTCAAGAATGTACAGCGTACTTCCAGAAAGAAAGTTCCGTTCGGTATCGGCCAGATCGGTAAGTCCTTCCGTAACGAGATCACCCCGGGTAACTTCACCTTCCGTACCCGTGAGTTCGAGCAGATGGAGCTGGAGTTCTTCTGCAAGCCGGGCACTGACCTTGACTGGTTTGCTTACTGGAAAGAGCACTGCATCCAGTGGCTGAAGAGCCTGGGCATCAAGGATGATGAGATGCGCGCAAGAGACCATTCCGCAGAGGAGCTGTGCTTTTACAGCAAGGCAACGACTGATCTGGAGTTCCTCTTCCCGTTTGGCTGGGGTGAGCTGTGGGGAATCGCAGACCGTACCGATTACGATCTGACCCAGCATCAGAATGTATCCGGACAGGATATGACCTACTTTGACGATGAGAGCAAGGAGAAGTACATCCCGTATGTTATCGAGCCGTCTCTGGGTGCTGACCGTGTGACTCTGGCATTCCTGTGCTCCGCATACGATGAGGAGGAGATCGGTGAGGGCGATGTTCGTACCGTTCTGCACTTCCATCCGGCACTTGCACCGGTTAAGATCGGTATCCTTCCGCTGTCTAAGAAGCTCAACGAGGGCGCTGAGAAGATCTACGCTGAGATGAGCAAGTACTACAACTGTGAGTTTGATGACCGCGGCAATATCGGAAAGCGTTACAGAAGACAGGATGAGATCGGAACTCCGTTCTGCATCACCTATGATTTCGATTCTGAGAACGATCAGGCAGTAACGATTCGTGATCGTGATACGATGGAGCAGGTTCGTGTGCCGATCGCAGAGCTGAAGAACTACTTTGAGGACAAGTTCCGTTTCTAAGATAAATAAATATCTTTGACTGATTTTTACTAAATGATAAGAGCTGTTGCAGAGCAGGGAGGATCCTTAAGGGACTCCCCTTTGCAGCAGCAATTTTTTTGTATGATAAAATTATCACAAGTTTTTCGGGAGAGGAGACTGGAAATGGTGAAGCAGAAGATAGATTACAGAAAAACAGCGGTGGAGACGATTATTCTGACAGGGGCGGTCGCAATCATTGCGGCAGCGGTTTACTTTTTCCTGATGCCGAGTCATACCTCGGTCAGCAGTATTTCCGGACTGGGAATTGTACTGTCAAATTTCGTCCCGCTTCCGCTCTCAGCGATCACGATGATTCTCAACGTCGCACTTTTGATTGTCGGATTTTTTACCTGTGGGAGAGAGTTTGGCGCAAAGACTGTGTATACAAGTATTGTTCTTCCGCTGTTTCTGGCGCTTTTTGAGAAGCTGTTTCCGAATTTTTCGTCGATGACGGACAGTCAGGAGCTGGATGTCCTCTGCTATGTTCTGGTGGTCAGCGTGGGACTGAGTATTTTGTTCAATCGCAATGCATCCTCGGGAGGACTCGACATTGTGGCGAAGATTATGAACAAGTACCTGCATATGGATCTCGGAAAAGCAATGTCGCTTTCAGGAATGTGCATCGCGCTCTCGGCAGGTCTTGTCTATGATAAGAAGACAGTGGTGCTCAGTGTGCTCGGAACTTATTTTAACGGAATCGTTCTCGACCATTTTATCTTTAACCACAATGTCAAGCGTCGTGTCTGCATCATCACAAAGAAAGAGGAAGAACTGCGCCAGTTTATCCTGAACGATCTTCACAGCGGCGCCACGATTTATGAGTCAATCGGTGCTTACAACATGGAAAGACGAAATGAGATCATCACGATCGTCGACAGGATGGAGTACCAGAAGCTGATGAACTATATGAACCATGAAGATCCTCATGCCTTCATCACGGTCTACAACGTCTCAGACATCCGCTATCAGCCGAAAAAGTGAGAGTTCTAAGTATTATTGTATATTGTATTATTGGATTGTGCTATTGGATCAGTTCGCGTACCTGGTCGACGACGCGGCGGATAATCTCGTTCATCGAAATCTCTTCACAGCCGACAACGTGGTGGTTGCAGCGGTTGACCGGCATCAGAAGCTGGGTCGCGTGGCTGCGTCCAATGGCAGCCGCCATGGTGGGGGTCACCTCTCCGAAGAGGGAGTCGGCGATCACAATGCCGATCGGTCCGATGATGATGTCGGAGTCACGCGCAGCGACAACGACCGGATTCTCTCCGGTTGCGCCGTAGTCTGCCCCGGCTTTCATCATTGCAGCCGTCGCAATGCTGTTTGTGCCGATCGCAAGCAGTTCCTGTTCCGGGAATTCTTTCTTTAACTGTTCAATCAGAACTTTTCCCATGCGGCCGCCCTGGCCATCTATAATCGTAATTTTTTTCATAAACAGATCAAATTCCTTTCGTCAACAAATCTTTTTATAGGACGCAATTTCCTATTCTATAAGAATCGTATAAGAAAGGGGGACCGGCAGTGCCGGTCCCCCTGAAGCATTCCTGCAAATCAGTGTACCATAAAAAGCTGGAATATGAAATATAAAACCACAAATGCAGAATCTCTGACAAAATGCAGGAAAATTACAATCTAAATAATCGGGTAAGTAAAATTCTTTAGCGGAACAGCATCATTGCAACCGGAAGACCGACAACAATTGCCATCACGATCTCGATCAGGGCGATCATCGTCGTGTATTTGTAGATCTGACCGGAAGCGAGCCATTCTTTGTTGCCGTGGATCATTGCCGCAAACGGAGATGCTGACGGAGTGATCGATGCAGTTGCCAGAACAAAGATGATGATCAGTGCCGTGATCGGAGAGGAGTTGATTCCGTTAGCCAGACAGAACGATGCGATGACCGGCTGAATCAGCATACCGATTACAAGGCTGTTGCACAGGTTTGTCAGAACCAGAGTGATCACAAGCAGAGCAATGTAGAACACGGTCAGGGACATGCCGCTGAAGATCGGGTTCAAAACAGAGCTCAGGAATTTTGCAATACCGGTGGACTCATTGGTCAGAACACCGCCGAGCAGGGTTGCTGCGGTACACAGGAAGAAGGTTCCCCATGCGAAGTTGCTTGCGACTTTACCAAACGGCATAATCGGCTGATGCTCTTCCTTGTCAAGGCTGACGCAGCAGAGGATAGCGGAATATCCGATTGCGAGACCGTAGCTGTTTGCACCCAGGAATTTCATGATTCCAAGTTCCGGAACGATACTCGGGAGAAGCATGCAGGCAATGTAGATCACGAAAGTGACTGCCATGAACTTCTGGTTCGGGGTCAGTGGCGGAAGCGGATTCTTTTTCAGTTTCTCCACATCCAGATTCTTCAGCTTGGATACATCCGGGCGAAGAACGAATTTACAGAACAGAACGATGACAATGATTGAGGAGAAGCCCCAGATCAGAGCCAGTGTCAGGTAGGAAGCGTTGTTTAACACGATTTTGCTTCCCATATTTTCCGTGATTGTGGAGTAGTTGCTGATCAGGGCAAGTCCATTTCCACTGTACGGCGGAACCGGGAAACCGATCAAAGTACCGATTACGATCAGGATCAGCATCAGTGTCGGGTAAGCTTCCCCTTTCTTGATTCCGATCTCATCAAAAATGTCATAGACAACCGGCCAGAACAGGAAGATCGGTGCGAACGGGCCAACGAATGCAGCCATCAGCATGGAACCGATCATCAGCATGGCGGTAAATACCCACGGACGGCCATTGTTGATTGGAAGAGTCAGGAAGAAACGTCCGATGTACATCGTCAGTCTGTTATAAACAAGGCAGTTCATAACGATCATCAGGAAGAACATCTGGATGATAACCGGGCTTCCGAACGCCGTCTGGAGAACCTGGTTCATTGGACCGTATCCGGAAATACCAACCATAAAAATGCAGGCAAGACTGGACCATACAGGTTCAACGGTTGTCCACAGATACAGGGTACCTAAAAAGATACCGATGATTTTCATGCCCAGCGGGGTCACTTCTGGAAGAGTGATCGGCAGGAACGGAAACAGAAACATGATTGCCATACCAATGACAGCATGTATGGCTTTTGGCGTAACCAGTGCTTTCTTCTGATTCATTTGTATACCCTCCATTGTCGTTTCACGAAATTTTCGAAACTGATAATATTTTAACACAACGCACCTGCTGAAAACATAACGTGCGTTATATTTTACGTCAAGATTTTGTTGAAATTGACGTAAAACACCGGGGCTAAATGAAAAAAGAAAGGAGAAACTGGACAAAAAGAAAAAACAGAAAATATAACGAGGGCTTCTTGCATTTTCCATAAAATCCCATTAAAATAGAAGAGATCAAAAAAGAATGTCCTTGAAATTATACAGAATCGTTATACAGAAATTATATTAGGTCGGAATGGTTTGAGCTTTTTAAGCCCTCGGTACGTTCTGCAGGACCGGTATGGTTTCTATGATTGTATGAATGATAGGAGAGGAAAACACAAAAAAGAAAGAGAGGAATTTATAATGGCAAAAGTATACGCAATGATCGCAGATGGGTCAGAGGAAGTAGAGTGCTTGGCAGTTGTCGATGTTTTGAGAAGAAGCGGAATTGAGACTGTGCTTGTCTCCATCGAGAAGGATCGCAGAATTGTCTCTTCCCACCAGGTTCCGATTGAGGCAGATGCAACGATCGCAGAGACTGATTTTTCGGATGCAGATGTGATCTTTCTTCCGGGCGGTATGCCGGGATCTGAGCGTCTCTCCGCATGTGAGCCGCTGATTGAGGCACTGAAGAGACAGCGTGATGCGGGCAAACGTATCGCAGCAATCTGCGCAGCTCCGGGTGTTGTTCTCGGCCGTCATGGTTTCCTTGAGGGAAAGATCGCGACCTGTTTCCCGGGATTTGAGAAGGATTTCAAGGGTGCTACCTATACAAATCAGCAGGGTGTTGTGACCGATGGCATTTACACGACCGGAAAAGGTCTCGGTGTTGCGCTTGATCTCGGACTTGAGCTTGTGAAGATGTTTGCAGGCGAGGAAGTGGCAGAAGACACCCGCAAAAAGATCCAGTACTGCTAGATTATCTGGATCAATCTTAAATCTCGTTAATTTCACATCATATACATTCGTATATACGAATTGATTACGGATATGTGAAAATGACTGAAAACAAAAACAGAAATGCTTGAATTTACCTAAGTTTGCACAAAATTTATCGATTTTTTGACAAAAAGATCTTTACGTAATGGAAAAATGTGCTATACTAATAGCAGACCGCAAACGGCTTTTTCATGTATTTGGGGAATACAAAACCAGTAGCGGGGTGAAAATTCGTAGAATCAATTCTACATGCATATTTGAGGAGGAAAAACAGATGGCAAAGAAGTGGGTTTACTTATTTACCGAGGGCAATGCCACTATGAGAAACCTGCTGGGAGGCAAGGGAGCTAACCTTGCAGAGATGACCAACATTGGTCTTCCGGTTCCGCAGGGCTTCACCATTACCACGGAGGCATGTACTCAGTACTATGAGGATGGCCGTGAGATCAATCCGGAGATTCAGGAGCAGATCAATGAGTACATCGGAAAGATGGAAGAGATTACCGGCAAGAAGTTCGGTGATCTGGAGAACCCGCTGTTAGTATCCGTTCGCTCCGGCGCAAGAGCATCCATGCCGGGTATGATGGACACCATTCTGAACCTGGGACTGAATGAGGACGTTGTAAACGTTATTGCTGAGAAGTCTGGCAATGCTCGTTGGGCATGGGACTGCTACAGAAGATTCATTCAGATGTACTCCGACGTTGTTATGGAAGTCGGCAAGAAGTACTTTGAGGCTCTGATCGATCAGATGAAAGAGAAGAAGGGCGTTACTCAGGACGTTGAGCTTGACGCTGATGATCTGAAAGAGCTGGCTAATGAGTTTAAGGCTGAGTATAAGAATAAGATCGGCGCAGATTTCCCGGATGATCCGAAGGAGCAGCTGATGGGCGCAATCAAGGCTGTATTCCGTTCCTGGGACAACCCGCGTGCAAATGTATACCGTCGTGATAACGATATCCCGTATTCTTGGGGAACCGCTGTTAACGTACAGTCCATGGCATTTGGTAACATGGGTGATGACTGTGGTACCGGTGTTGCATTTACCCGTGACCCGGCAACCGGTGCAAAGGGCCTGTTCGGTGAGTTCCTGACCAATGCACAGGGCGAGGACGTTGTAGCAGGTGTTCGTACCCCGATGCACATCGACGAGATGGCAGAGAAGTTCCCGGAGGCATTTGAGGACTTCAAGAAAGTTTGCAAGACTCTGGAAGATCATTACAGAGATATGCAGGATATGGAGTTCACCGTTGAGCACGGCAAGCTGTACATGCTGCAGACCCGTAATGGTAAGAGAACCGCTCAGGCAGCTTTAAAGATTGCTTGTGATCTGGTAGACGAGGGCATGAGAACTCCGGAAGAGGCAGTTGCTATGATCGACCCGCGTAACCTGGATTCCTTACTGCATCCGACCTTCGATCCGGCTGCTCTGAAGGCTGCAACCCCGATCGCAAAGGCTCTGGGCGCTGCTCCTGGTGCTGCTTGTGGTAAGATCGTGTTCACCGCTGCTGACGCAGAGGAGTGGGCTGCAAGAGGTGAGAAAGTTGTTCTGGTTCGTCTGGAGACCTCTCCGGAGGATATCACCGGAATGAAGGCTTCTCAGGGTATCCTGACTGTTCGTGGTGGTATGACCTCCCATGCAGCAGTAGTTGCTCGTGGTATGGGCGCTTGCTGTGTATCTGGTTGTGGCGACATCATCATGGATGAGGAGAACAAGAAGTTCACCCTGAACGGTAAAGAGTATCATGAGGGAGATGTAATTTCCTTCGATGGTTCTACCGGTTGTGTATATGACGGAGCAATCCCGACTGTTGAGGCTAAGATCGCAGGCGAGTTCGGTCGTATCATGGATTGGGCTGACCAGTACAGAACTCTGAAGGTACGCACCAACGCAGATACCCCGGCAGATGCTAAGAAGGCTCGTGAGCTGGGCGCTGAGGGCATCGGTCTTTGCCGTACTGAGCATATGTTCTTCGAGGCAGACAGAATCGAGGCATTCCGCGAGATGATCTGCTCCGATACCGTAGAGGAGAGAAAAGAGGCACTGGACAAGATCCTGCCGTTACAGCAGAGCGACTTCGAGCAGCTGTACGAGGCTATGGAGGGTGATCCGGTTACCATCCGTTTCCTGGATCCGCCGCTGCATGAGTTTGTTCCGACCGAGGAGGCTGACATCGAGAAGCTGGCTAAGGCTAAGAACAAGACTGTTGAGCAGATCAAGGCTATCTGCAACTCCCTGCATGAGTTCAACCCGATGATGGGTCATCGTGGCTGCCGTCTGGCTGTTACCTACCCGGAGATCGCTGTTATGCAGACCACCGCAGTTATCCGCGCTGCAATCAACGTGAAGAAGGCTCATCCGGATTGGAACATCAAACCGGAGATCATGATTCCGCTTGTTGGCGACATCAAGGAATTAAAGTACTGCAAGAAGACTGTTGTTGAGACCGCTGACGCTGAGATCGCAGCAGCTGGTGTTGATCTGGAGTACGAGGTTGGTACCATGATCGAGATCCCGAGAGCAGCTCTGACCGCTGATCAGATCGCTACTGAGGCTGCATTCTTCTGCTTCGGAACTAACGATCTGACTCAGATGACCTTCGGCTTCTCCCGTGATGATGCTGGTAAGTTCCTGGGTGCATACTATGACGCTAAGATCTACGAGAACGATCCGTTCGCAAAACTGGATCAGGTTGGCGTAGGCAAGCTGATGGAGATGGCTATCAAGTTAGGTAAGCCGGTTAATCCGAACCTGCATGTAGGTATCTGCGGCGAGCACGGTGGAGATCCGTCTTCCGTAGAGTTCTGCCACAAGATCGGTCTGGATTATGTATCCTGCTCACCGTTCCGTGTGCCGATCGCAAGACTGGCAGCAGCTCAGGCAGCTATCAACAATAAATAATCGTTCGTAAAGAATGAAGCCATATGAGTAAGAGAATTTATCTGATGAAATTCTCTGGTTCATTTAAGAGGGGCGGGATTCGAAAGAATCCTGCTCCTTTTTTGTATGATAGGAAATTTGGAATTGGAGGAAAAATGAGTTTACCAGAATTTTTGAGAAGAGAAAACAGAGTGGAAGCAAGCGAAAAAGAGAAACAGTTGGATAGATTGATGGAAGAGTACAGAGTGCATTTCGGCGAAAGACCTACAAATGAACCTTCGGTATATAATGAGGACGAATGGATTGAAATATTGCAAAAATGTATATCAGATGGAATTACGGTATATGAGTTGCTGGATGGTGAATTAGAAACGACTTCCGATTATGACTGTGTAATAATAAAAAGGCAGTCATCAGCCAATAATTGATTATATTTTTTGGACATCTGAGCGGAACTACTTGGTTGTTCAATGACTGAGTAGTTCACAAAATGCGATGAATAAAATAAAATACAATGAATATAGCATGAAACAACAAATATGTCATGATGATCAAAAATGCCAGATGCAGGATATTTTTAGCGTGTGGGTGAGGAAAATTTTATAGCCATAGATTAAAACTATGGACAAATGCTAAAATAAAGTATTATCCAGAAGAAAAAATCATTGTTAAACTATCGTTAGAAAAGAACTAGAAAAAAATAGATAAAAACCAGAAAACAGAAAATTTTTGAAAGAAAATCTTGAGGAAATCTTGGTTTTGAAGTATAAAAACGGAGGATAAGACAGTGGCAGATTTGAGAACACCATTTCGTTATGATTTTGTAGGAAGTTTTTTAAGACCGGAAGTATTAAAGCAGGCAAGAAAAAATTTTGAGGAAGGTAAAATCACCAGGGAAGAGCTGACGGCGGTGGAAGATGACTGCATCCGTGATCTGGTAGGAAAGATCAAGAAGCTTGGATATCATGTAATCACGGATGGTGAGTTCCGCAGATCGACCTGGCATCTTGATTTCATGTGGGGATTTCAGGGGATTGAACATAAAAAGACTGTACAGGGAAATACGACTTTCGATGCAGAGGCAGCGATGATTGACGATACCTATATGGTAGGCAAGATCTCTGTGAAGAATCATCCATTTGTAGAACATTTCAAATTTGTGAAGGCATTGGAGGATGAAAATACCGTAGCAAAGCAGACGATTCCTTCTCCGGGCCAGTTTTATGCATATTTTACCGGTGCAGAACTTCTTGCAACGACACTTGAGATTTATGGAACAGAAGAAGCATTTGCAAAGGATGTGATCAAGGCATATGTGGAATTTGTAAATGAAATCTATGAGGCAGGTTGTCGCAACCTTCAGTTTGATGACTGCGTATGGGGCGGTATGGTAAATCCGAAACTGGCAGTTGCATTGACGGGCAGAAAAGGTCAGAAATTAGAGGATTATAAGGCACTGCTTCTTCAGTTAAATAACGAAGTCGTAGCACAGGCTCCATCAGATCTGGTGATCAACACTCATGTGTGTCGTGGCAACTATCACTCCACGTTTTTCAGCTCCGGTGCTTATGACGGAGTAGCAGATCTGCTTTTTGGCGAGGAAAATGTAAACGCCTATTATCTGGAATACGATGACGAGAGATCAGGTGGTTTTGCTCCGTTGGCAAAGGTTTCCGGTGACAAGAAAGTGGTTCTTGGTCTTGTAACCACGAAGTCACCTGTTCTGGAAGACAAGAAGGCTGTGATTGCAAGAATCCATGAGGCGGAGAAATACGTTCCGCTGGATCGCTTATATTTGAGCCCGCAGTGCGGTTTTGCTTCCTGTGAGATCGGTAACAAGCTGACCGAAGAAGAGCAGTGGGCAAAGTTAAAATTAGTAAAAGAGATTGCAGAGGAAGTTTGGAAATAAATTATACAATTAATGTAGTGAAAATAAGGACCTGTCGCAAATTGACAGGTCCTTGTTTTTGTATGAAATGTTATTCGTATCGGAAGGAAACTAACACTTTTCCGCTTCCGGGCTGTCTTGCAGCCTTAAAAGCATCTTCAATATGTTCGAGAGAATAACGGCCAGTGACCATCTTTCGCATGTCAAGGTTACCGGAAGCCATCATACTCAGCACGGAGGGATAAATGCCACTTCCCGCATGTCCCAAGGAGCCCTGAAGTCTTGCGTTCTTTACCTGAAGAGCAGTGATGTCAACCGGAGCAGTTTTAGAAGAGATTCCTAACTGGATGATTTTTGCCTCAATGGCTAACATCTTGCAGATTTCAGGATAAGTAGCGGAAAATGCACCCGCACATTCTACGATCATGTTTGCCCCTTTGTGATCGGTTAACTCATGAACCACCTCATGCGGGCTTACCTTGAGGGAATGATATACATGGGTGGCGCCCAGTGTTTTTGCAAGTTCCAGTTTTTCTTCCTGGGTATCGAATACAATGATTTTTCCCGCTCCGCTGGACTTTGCGACAGCAATGGAAGACAGACCGATCGGACCTGCGCCGAAAATAACTACGGTATCGCCGGGACGGACACCGCCACCGTTGATGATCATGCCACTGTATGCCACACAGGTAGGTTCAGCCAGTGCACCTAATTCCAGAGCCGCCATTTTGTCTCCGTAAAATTCAGCGATATTGTTGATGTTACAGCAGAACTTTTCTTTTACAGCACAGTACATGGCAAAACCACCGTTTTTGGAAATACCGATCTCTTCCAGATTCTGACATTGGTTGAATTTGGAGATCCGACAGGATGGACACTGACCGCACCACTGCATTTCTTCTACAGAAACAAGGTCGCCGATCTGTACGGTCTTTACTTTACTGCCAAGTTTTACGACTTCGCCGGAAAATTCATGACCGGAGATCACTGGAAATTTACAGTGGGAACCATATACGGTATATCCGTCATCGCCTACTTCCACAAGATGCAGATCGGTTCCGCAAATTCCACAGGCGCCTATTTTGATCAGAACTTCATCATCCTCAATTTCTGGTATTTCTACATCTCGCAGTCCGATTTTGATATGATTGAAAATCATATTTCCACGAAGAGCTCTTTTCGTGGTCTTTTCCCGTTCACTCAGGACATAATCTTCTTTTGGTGAAAATTCACCATCAATTACAAATGCTCTCATCATTTCTTTCATAGATGACCCTCTTTTCTTTTTTTCTGATTTCCTGAATTTGTAGTGTAGTACTGATGTTATATGTGGCACTGATGTTATGTGTGGTGTGGCACTGATGTTATGATTATTAATACGATTAATATTGCTATTGTTTGTTGTCTTTAATATAGCATGCCTGAGCAGAAAAACCTCGTTTTTCTCAAATAATTCTCATATATTTACTAAATTCTTATTTTTTTCTCAAAATTAGAGAAACTAGAAGAAAAATGCGTTATAATAGGAGAACAGAAATAGAAAACAGAGAGATAAGAGAGATAAGAATGCAGAGAAAAATAAAAGAATTCCATGTTGATAAAATCTGAGGATAAAAAGATAGATAGGAAAATGAATGAGAAAATAAATAAGAAATATAGAAGAAAATAGAGGAAAAAGTGGAAGAGAAAATGGAAGAGATACCCTATGACCCGGAAACAATCAAGCGTTACTGGAAGCGGTATGTAGAACAGGGCGAAGAGTTGCCAGAACATTTGGATGGTTTGAGGGACTCCATATTACAATCGTGGAAACGTTCCAGAAAAAAGATCAATCCATTTGAGCGCAGACCGGTTCTGTTAAATCATCAGGAACTGCAACAGCTGACTCGGGAAAAATCAGATCTGATCCAGATCGCGGTACCATATATGATTCAATTTTACGAAATCGCAAAAGATACCACCCAGAATGTACTTTTGACAGATGAACAGGGAAAGCAGTTGAAAAATATTTCGGCTGACGATGAAGAATTGCGGAATTTGATGGATCATGTTTCGGTGATAAATGGTTGTGATTATGGAGAAGATGCCTGTGGGACAAGCGGAGTTTCTCTGTGCTTGTATGAGGATGCGCCTGTTTTGTTGCGTGGGTACGAGCATTATCAGACGATTTATCATAATCTGGCTTGTTTCAGTATGCCGATTCATAGTTTGGGAAATAAACAGGTAGGTTGTATTTGCATCACAGGACCATTGGATAAATATCGCCCATTTATTGCCAGCGCCTGTAAAATGATGATTCATGCGATTGAAAATGAACTCCATTTTATTCAGACAGATATGCTTATGCAGGTGATTGTGCAAAATCTGTCACAGGGATTTCTGGTTCTAAATGCAAAGAAGAAAATTTTAAAGTTCAATGAAAAAGCACGGGAATGTCTTGGAATTTCCGGAAATCTTGCAGGTGGATATTTTCAGGATTTTTTTCTCAATGAGTTTGATGAGATGGTGCAGTTGGGAATGAAATATGGCAAAAATCGTTTCCGATATGTACTCACACGGAAAAATCAGAGCCAGATTGCATTATCCCTGATGATCGTACCAATTTGTGAAAATAACAAGGAAGATCTGTATATCCTGATTTTCAATACGGCAGATGAGACGAATCGGGAACGAGGAATGCTTTTAGGATATAGGAGAAGCGGAGGGCTTTCTGACATTTGTGGCACTTCAGAGGCGATTCGCCGGGTAAAAGAACTGGGAGCGGTCGCAACAAAAAATGCTTCCTGCGTGTTGATAAGAGGGGAAAGTGGAACGGGAAGAGAATTGCTGGCGCAGGCGATTCACAATGAAAGTGAAAGAAAAGACCATTCGTTTATTACAGTTCGCTGTGGCAGTGTGCCGAGAGAGTGGATGGAAACAGAATTGTTTGGGGATAAGACAGGAAGTCAGGTTGGCAGGCTGGAACTGGCGGACCGGGGAACTCTGTTTTTGGAGGATGTAGATCAGCTATCCATGGAATGTCAGATCCGTTTGGTAAATTTTCTGGATACAAAGACCGCAGATAATAGAAAAAATCTGGATGTCAGAATCATTGCATGTACGCGAAAGGATCTGTTTCAGTTGACAGTGGCAGGAACTTTTCGCACAGACCTGTATTATAAGTTGAATGTGATCAACATTTTGATTCCTCCTCTGCGACAGCGCAGAAAAGATATACAGCCATTGATTCAGCAATATATAAGTCGCTATCGAAAAATATTAAAAAAAGAAGTGACCAGCATGGAGAAACGGTGTATGGAAGTTCTTCTTAATTATAACTGGCCGGGAAATGTGAGGGAGTTAGAGAGTGTAATAGAGCGGTTGGTCAATTTGGCGAAGGGACCGGTCATTTGTTTTTCAGATTTGCCGGAAGAACTGATATCCGCTTATTACACACAACGATATGTCGGAGAGCATGAAACACAGCTGATCGTATCGCCCGAAGATCGGGAATACGGAGAGATTGTTCGGTGTTTAAAGCAGGTTCATGGGCATGTAAAAACAGCGTCAAGTCTTTTAAATATCCCGCTGAGCACGTTGTATAGAAAATGTGGAAAATATAAGATTGATCCAAAAAAGTATCAACAGTGGGGAGAACTGGAAGAGTGAGAATACATAATTTTATTAGGAGCTTTATCAGGAAACTAGAAGACAGGGGACAGAAGTAGGTTGGGAAAAAAGAAGAGAGGAGATAGAGATGGGAGCGGATATGAACGAGAAATGCGATCAGCAAAAATATAATCAGTTAGACAAAGAACTTAATCATCTGGTGCAGGTAATTGCCAGACTTCGGGCGGAAGATGGATGCCCCTGGGATCGGGAACAGACACATGTTTCTCTCAAGTCAGCGTGCGTGGAAGAATCGGCAGAGGTCATTGGCGGAATCAACATTCTGGAGCAGACTGGAAATGCGGAAAATTTGAAAGAAGAACTGGGGGATCTGCTGTTGCAGGTGGTTATGCATGCGCAGATTGCAGAGGAAGAGGGCTTATTTACACTGGAGGACGTGATTTGTGGAATTACAGAAAAAATGATCCGCAGACATCCTCATGTGTTTGGCACAGCAGATGTTTCCGGTTCCGGACAGGTTCCGGCGAGTTGGGCAGAGATCAAAAAGAAAGAGAAAAAAGGAAAAGAGTGGATGGAAGCTTATCTTCCGGGAGCGTTTGATGAGGCAGAAGAGCTGATTGAGGTTGCAAAAAAGCGAAAAGGATTTGACAAACTTGGCAAGTAGAAAGATTCATCCATCTACAAAATTTATAAAAATTTAGGAAACTTTGGGACGAATAGCAGACAGTCAAGAAAACGATCTGTTATTCGTCCTTGTTGGTTTCACGCTAGTTTCTTGTTACTTCAAGTCTAAACTTCCTTCTCCACCCATCAGTCGTGTCATTTCTTCGATGCGCTCGAGTGGAAATGGCGGTTCGCACAGGGGCTTCATGGCGATGCTCATGAGTTTCATCGGGTTGTCGTCTCCGGCTATCCGGTTGGAGTGGAGGGCGCCACAGCGCTTACACCGGTGGATGATCGCCCATTCGCCACTTTTTCGTACCCAGACCGCTACCGGTTCCATGATTCCACCACAGTCTGAAGCTCGATCGCCTGGAGTGACATCGACATGCAGGCTGGACAGACAGTTAGGACAATGATTGCGGTGCTCAGAACCGGCCTGTTCCGGGGTGCAGAGTCGTCCACAGACCTTGCAGGTGAAAGAATCCTTGCAGGCATGATTTTTGTAGTAACCTTTTTCAAATAATTTGCGCTTATTCTCGCGATTCATGTTTTATTTATCCTCCTGAAGATATACAAGTAAATAACATAACAAGTAAATCATCTTGTGGGAGGAATGGTATCAGATCAGTGTGGATTTACCAGACCTCCCGGTCAGCCCACACTCTCCAGTGATAAAAATGATGAAAATGATGAAATAATAAGTTTCAAAAAATTCTCCTTAAATTAAAAATTAAAGATTAGCTTTCCAAGGGGTTCCGGTGGTGTACCTTTTCTTCTGCCAGTAGGCATCATCGACAGCACTCATTTTCTGGTGTTTGTGCAGAAAACGATAGAGCATGAACAGACAGCGGACTTTGCACGATGGGGTGAGATGCTTGGCATGGTGTCGGACTTTCCGGGCAGTGCGCTTTACTTTGATTTGAATTGAATTTTGGAAGGACACGGGAAGTTCCTTCCAGGTATAATTCCAAACACTCTGAGAGAGACAGTATGTGCGTGCAATGCCCCAGTTTTCTGTGCTGTCCTTGATGTCGCGGAGCGTTGAGCGCATGCCACCTCCGCCGGCTGTGTTGATGATAACTGCCTGCTTTTTCAAAAAAGAGAGATCAGGGCGGTGAACCATCCAGCGGTAAGCAAAGTGGTCGAGAAGCGTTTTCATCTGTCCGGGTATGTGAAATACATAAGTCGGAGCGCAGAACAGAATCAGTTGGGATTCTTCCATAGCAGTAAGAATTGGAGCCATGGCAGTAGCACCACCGCATTTTTGTTCCTGTCCGTGGATGCACGCATAGCATCCGGTGCAGATATGAGGCATATCTTTTGGAAGCTGAAATTCAAAGCAGGTGCCGTCTTCCAAAAGTTCTTTTATGAGCATCTGTGCAATCTGATAAGTGGAAGATGAGCCTTTTCGACCCGTAGAATAAATAACAGTGATATTCATAAAAATCTCCGTTCAAAGGTTATGTGACTGCAATCATAAACTACATACACAACACATTCGTAAATCTTAGCTGATCAGCGCAAAGATTCGATTTTTTTGATGATCTGGTCAATGTGAGCTTCCAAAAGCGGAGCGACCGTGTCTTTGTCCTCTGCGCCGTCATAGACGCTGTAAAGCAGATACATAGGCCCGTAGAATTCCAGTGCCAGTTGTATGGCGGTTTGATCGGAATCCGTTAAATTTCGGAAAATGGCTGTCATATAAGTCAGCGGTCCGGTTGCAAGATAATCTTGATAAAGCTGTGCAAACCGGGGAGAACGGTATTGTTCCAGCGTCAGCATTTTTCGGAAATTAGCGGAAAATGGCTCTTTCGTCCAATGAGAAAACTGTGCTACCGTGTAAGCACGGATCTTTTCCACAGGGACATTCAAATAATCTTCTGCAAGATGATCTGGTTCTGCTTCTGGCATCTCATATTCGTGTGCGCGTTCGTAATCCTGCTGTTCCATCGCTTCCACAATTCGTTCGAGAATCTCCTGCTTTCCAGTATAATGCTACAGTGCGGATTTTGTGATCCCAAGCTGTGTGGCAATGTTATTCATAGAGGTTCCCATATAGCCACGCTGTGCAAACAGCTCAAGTGCGGTTTCCAAAATGCGGTCTTTTGTATTGCGCTTGCCTGCCATGATCCACCTCCTTAACAAAAAAAGTAACCACTCGGTAACTAATCTTATAAGACTAATTATAGTGACCGAATGGTTACTTGTCAATTTAAAAATTCATCCCCACATTCACAACTGCCTCTTTTTTCTGTACCATCAGTCCAACAATCAATCCGATGAATGCCGGGACGATCCAGCCGAGATTCAGATCGAAGAACGGAAGAAATCTCTCTGCAAATTCCACGGCAAGATCAAGATGAAGTGCCATCTGGAGTTGTTCTGGAAGTGCCTTAAAAAAGTCGAACAGCGAAGCTGACCAGGTGAATACCGTGACCCAGAGGTAGACATTCTGGCTATGCTCGAAATGCTTGCCAAACAGCGCAAGCAGGATCAGCGTGATTGCCGGCGGATAGATCAACATCAACACCGGGACGGAGTAACGGATGATTGTTGAGAGCCCCATGTTTGAGATGAAAAACGAAAAGGCGGTGAACACAACTGCCCATGCAGTGTAGGATAAGCGGTTTGGAAACATTTTTTCAAAAGTCTCCGAACAGCTCGTCACGAGTCCGAGTGAGGTCTTTAAGCAGGCAAAGGTGATTGTGACTGCAAGAATCAGCATACCGGCTTTTCCGAGATAATGGCTTGAAATCTGGGAGAGTGCAATGCCGCCATTTTCAGAAATGGCAAATAATCCTAATGACTGTGCGCCGATTAGGATTGTCAGCATATAGATCAGTGCCATCAAAAGTCCGGCGAGAATACCGGAGTGCAGAACCTCCTTTGCGATAATCTCATCTTTCTTCACACCCATCTGTCGAATCACATTGATGACAACGATGCCAAACGCGAGTCCCGCGATTGCATCCATGGTTCCATAGCCTTCCGACAAAGCGTGAAAGAAGGCTCCATTTTCATAGGAGGCATCCGGAATTGCGGCAAAAATCGAGGTACTCGGATGAAGCAGGGCGGAGAAAATCAGGATTGCGAGGAAAAATAAAAACAGTGGGTTGATGATTTTTCCGATCCAGAGTGTGATGTTTCCCGGTTTTAAGGAGAAGAACAGCACCAGTGCAAAGAAGATGGCGGAAAACAGAAAGAGAGCAAAACGTTCTGAAATCTGAGTTCCAAGCATCGGAGCAATTCCGGTTGTAAAGGAAGTTGTCGCGCATCTTGGGATTGCAAAGCACGGACCGATCGTTAAGTAGAGCAGACAGGTGAAAATGTAGCTGTAGCGCCTGCCAACTTTTGATGCGAGTGCCTGAAGTCCATCAGAATGCGTGTTGCCGATTGCGGCAACTCCGAGAATCGGGATGCCAACTGCAGTGATGACAAAACCGACTGTGGCGGGAAAAAGATTGCGCCCGGCAAGCTGTCCGAGATGAACCGGAAAGATCAGATTTCCGGCGCCGAAAAACATGCCAAACAGAGTGACGGCCACCAGTGCACGCTGCCTGAAGGAAAGATGGGAGAGTTGTCTTTGTTCTATCATAAAAATCACCTCGTTATATTTGTTACATATTGCGTATTATTCAGGAGGGGATTGTTCCCATCCTGAGTTATAATACTCATTGTAAGCATCAACTTGCAGTTTGGGAAATCCATCTTTATAATAGAAGTATGACAAAGTGTAATACCCCTTGTCATAGCGATAATTATGTCATAGCGATAATTCGTGTACCGAAGAATGTGGGAGTCCTAATATTAAGAAAAAGAGGCAGGAATGCAAAGAAAATAAAGGGATAGCAAACCGTAAAAAACAGAAAAACCAAAAAAATCAGAAAAGACAGAAATAAAAAAGCAGAAATAAAAGAAATAATAAGAAAACTTAGAAAAACAGAGAAACGGGGGAATGGCGTATAGATGGATGCAAAGAAATTGGAGATTTTGATGACGGCGGTGGATCTCGGGAGCTTTTCCAAGGCTTCGGAGGTGGTGGGCTACACCCAGTCGGGGCTGACGCATCTTGTAAACAGTCTGGAGCGGGAGATCGGATTTCCGCTGATCGTCAGGAGCCATAACGGGATTTCTCTCACGGAGCAGGGACGGGAGCTTATGCCGGCGATCCGGCAGTTTTTGCAGGCGAATGTGAATCTGGAAAATCGGATTCAGACGATTGCAAAGCAGCAGACGGAGACGATCCGCATTGCAGCGTATGCGAGTATGGCAATGTGCTGGATGCCGGAGATTCTCTATCGTTTTCGGCGAATCTGTCCGAATGTCGATGTGGATCTCAGAATGGTGGATCACGCGCTCGAGCCGTTTGAGCTGCTTGAAAATGGAAAGACCGATGTGATTTTTGCGAGTCGTCAGGATGTGGGAAAATGTGAGTGGACGCCGCTTTATCAGGAACTTCTCTATGCGATCCTGCCGAAAAATTATCCTCTTCGGAATCGGAGCGAATTTCCGCTGAAAGAATTTGAGGGAAAAGAATTTCTGATGCCGTACGGCCGCTTCGATATCGATGTGCACAGAACCTTCGGGGAGGCTAAAGTCAAGGCAAAGGAGCAGACTGTCTATGTGGATGACGAGACGGTGATCCGCATGGTGGGAAAGGGACTCGGAATTTCGATGATGTCAGAGCTGATGATCCGTGGAAATACCGATGATGTCTGCTGTGTCCCGGTCACGCCAAAGAGCATCCGCGAACTTGGGATGGGAACGGAGAAGGGTGTGGCACTCTCAGAAAATATGCAGAAGTTAAAAGACTGCGTGCTGGAGTATATTCAGGAGGCAGAGCGAAGAAAAGGAGCCGGGGCAAACTGTTTTACAAAGTTGTAGCAATCCGGTGAGGGGAGAAAAAAATCAAACAGTAAAAGGAGAAGCAGGCAGGGATGGAGCGCAAAAAAGGGGCTATGCCGGTGGGATGCTGAAAAAAACTTGACTTTTCTGACCGAAATGAGTAGAATGAACCATAGGCTATGAATTGTTCATGACGATGTGAGGATAGAATAGTAAGGAATGGTAGGAAAAACAGGATACTAGGATACTCATATTTGATCCGAACAGTCATATCTGCAATCATAATTTCAGAATAAAAAAGCGAAGATCGTGTTTTTAAGATTCTGTTTCCGGTCAGAGAGAAGAGGTCGTCGGCTGTGAGCCCCTTTCCGTTCAGACAGAGATCCGAATTTCCCACGGGAGCTTCATTGCTGAATACCGAGAAGAAGAGTGGTTGAGTAGGCATTGACGTTTGGTGTACGTTACGCACCGGAAAGTGTCTGTGACAGAATGTTTTTCGTCTGTTTGCAGGAAGCTGGGTGGTACCGCGGTAGAATAATTATTGTCTAATCGTCCCTTTGCACATTTGTGCAGAGGGACTTTTTTTGTATAGTAGGAAATTGCGTCCCATCATACAAAAATCCATATCCTTTTTCCACAACACTGCGGTTGACCAAGAAAACCGAGAGAGGTGACTGAGGAAGCTGACGTGCACAAATGTGTGGATTGCAGAGCATGTTTTAGATGTTTTAGAGTAATAGAAAAGGAGAGAAATCATGCAGGATTTAAAAGAACTGAATGAAGTGATCGCTTCGATCAAAGAAAAAATCCGTGAGGGCGCAGACAATCTGACGACCTCGAGAAGTGTCTATGAGTTCAAGAAGACTTTTTTGGACAACAAGCAGGGCAAGATCGGTCTTCTGATGAAGGAGATGCGCAATGTTCCGAACGATCAGAAGGCAGAGTTTGGTAAGACGATCAACAGCGCAAAGGAGTGGGCAAACGAGTTCTTTGACGAGCTGGATCAGAAGCTGAAGGAGAAGGAGCAGGAGCTGCGCTATAAGTCCGAGAAGATTGATATCTCCATGCCTCCGGTAAAGATTCGCTACGGCAACCTGCATCCGGTGACAACGGTTCGCAATCAGCTGACCGATATCTTTGCATCGATGGGATTTGAGGTGTATGAGGGAACTGAGATCGAGACCGATTACTACAACTTCACCGCACTGAACACCCCGCAGGATCATCCGGCACGCGATATGCAGGATACGTTCTATCTGTCTCCGGAATTTTTGCTCCGTACCCAGACTTCCGCAGGTCAGGTTCATGTCATGGAAGCAAAGAAACCGCCGATCAAGGTTGTTTCCCCGGGTAAGGTATTCCGTTCTGATGATGATGCCACCCATTCTCCGATGTTCAGCCAGATGGAGGGTCTTGTCGTTGACGAGGGCATCACACTCTGCGATCTGAAGGGCATGCTCGACATGTTCGTTCAGAGAATTTTCGGCGAGTCCACAAAGACCAGACTTCGCCCGTCCTACTTCCCGTTCACAGAGCCGTCCGTTGAGGTTGATGTGAGCTGCTTCCAGTGCGGGGGCAAGGGATGCAGACTGTGTAAGGGAACCGGCTGGATTGAGGTTCTCGGCGCAGGCGTTGTAAACAAGAAGGTGCTCGAGAACTGCGGAATTGATTCCGAGAAATACAGCGGATTTGCGTTCGGCCTTGGTCTGGAGCGTATCGCAATGCTGAAATACGGCATTAACAACATCAAGATGCTTTTTGAGTCTGATCTGCGTGTGCTGGATCAGATCGATGACTGATCAGGACAGGAGGATTAGAAATGCTTGTACCGTTAAGCTGGTTAAATGACTATGTAGATATCAATGTTTCCGCAGATGAGCTGGAGAAAAAACTGTTCGACTGTGGATTTGAAGTGGAAGAAAAATGGCAGGTGGGAAAGGATATCAGCGGAATCGTTGTCGGTTACGTGGAGTCCTGTGAGCCGATTCCGGAGACCCATCTTCATGTGTGTCAGGTAAATGTAGGTGGCCCGGAGCTGCTGCAGATCTGCTGTGGCGCAGACAATGTAAAGGCAGGCGGAAAATATCCGGTTGCAATGATCGGTGCTCAGGTTTATGCGACGGCAAAAGACCATGTCACGATTGAGGGCGTGGTTACGATCAAGAAGGGCAAACTCAGAGGATATGAGTCCTACGGTATGCTCTGCTCTGGTGTGGAACTCGGTTTAAATGAGGATCTGTATCCGGGCGCAGGCTACTGCGGACTGCTCGTTCTGCCGGAAGATGCAAAGATCGGTGCAGATGTGAAGGAGATCACCGGCCTTAACGACTGGATCTTCGATGTTTCGATCACTGCAAACCGCCCGGACTGCCAGAGCATCTTCGGCCTTGCCAGAGAGGTTGCAGCAGCTCTCGGTCAGCCGCTCAAGATGCCGGCACTCGACTACACCGAGACTGAGGTGGAGAAAGAGGGATTTGAGGTTACCGTTGAGGCTCAGGATCTGTGCCCGCGCTATCTCGCTCACTATGTATACGATGTAAAGCTGGGACAGTCTCCGGCATGGATGAGAAGAAGACTTGCTCTCGTCGGCAACAATTCAATCTCCAATATCGTGGACATCACAAACTATATCATGCGTGAGCTTGGTCAGCCGCTTCATGCATTTGACTGCGATTACCTTGAGGGAAATGCAATCTGCGTGAGACGTGCAGCTGAGGGCGAGAAGATCGTGACCCTCGATGAGAAGGAGTTCACCTTGAACCCAAACAACCTTGTCATCTGCGATGGCAAGAAGCCGGTCGCTCTTGCAGGAATCATGGGCGGACTGAATTCTGAGATCCGTGACACGACGACTGAGGTAATGTTCGAGTCCGCAAAATTTGCCCGCGACAACATCCGCAGAAGCTCCCGTGCTCTGGGCCAGTCTTCTGATGCAAGCCAGAGATACTCCAAGGGTGTCGATGAGTATGCAACTGAGATGGCAATGAAGCGTGCCCTGCATCTCGTAGAGGAGCTTGGTGCCGGAAAGGTATCAAAGACCCACAAGAATGTCAACACCGGAAATTCCTTAGAGCCGGTAACCTTCAAGACCAGCATCAAGAAGGTAAATAGTGTTCTCGGTATCACCGTTCCGGATGAGGATATTCTTCGCATCCTGACCGGTCTGAACTTCCAGCCGGAGATCAACGGTGATGAGCTGACGATGCATTTCCCGGCATATCGTGAGGATATGGAGGATTACCCGGATGTTGCAGAGGAAGTCATCCGTATGTATGGATATGAGCACATCAAGTCCACCTTCCTTCCGACTGCAAAGGTGACGATCGGCGGAACCAACCTGCGCCAGAAGACGATTCTGAAAGTGAAGAGAGCGCTGTGCAGTGTGGGCGCATTTGAGGGAATCCATTACTCCTTCTTCTCCCCGGCAGACCTTGATGAGATGGGATTTGCAGAGGATGCACCGGAGCGCAAGGCAATCCGCATCATGAATCCGATTAATGAGGATCTCTCCCTGATGAGAACGACGCTTGCTCCGCAGATGATTCATGCGATGGGACGCAACCAGAAGAGAGGAATCTTTGAGGGTCGTATCTTTGAGATCGGAAATGCATTTATTCCGAAGTCTCTTCCGCTGACCGAATATCCGGACGAGCGCGAGACGCTGTGCATCGGTGCATTTGGTAAGAATGAGTCCTTCTTCACCTTAAAGGGAATGGCAGAGACGGTTGCAGATGTTCTGCATCTCTCTTTCACCTATGAGAGAACCGAGAAGCCGTTTTTACATCCGTATCAGACCGCAGCAATCTTCTGTGAGGGCGAAAAGATCGGTTACCTTGGAAAGGTAAAATATGAGATCATGAAGGAAGAGGCAATGCGTGAGGATGCCTATGTTCTCGAGATCAACATGAAGGCTCTTGAGAAGTGGTACGGCAAGGCACCGGTATTTGAGCCGCTTCCGAAGTTCGCTGAGGAGAAGCGTGACCTGGCTCTTGTCATGGACAAAGACATCACCTGCGGATAGGTTGAAGAGTGCATTTATCAGGCAAGCCCGTTTGTAAAGGATGTCACCCTCTTCGATGTATACGAGGGCAAGCAGATCCTGTCAAACAAGAAGTCAATGGCATTTACGGTTCTGTTCACTCCGAAGGATGAGGCTTTCGGTGCAGATACCGTGGATGGATATGTAAAGAAAATCTTAAAGCAGTTGAACAAGACTTACGGAATTGAGCTGAGAAGCTAAGACGTAAGAAGAAGCGCTGAGACGTAAGAAAACAGAAAATTCAATAAGAGAATCAGCAAGAGATTTCATTAAATGAGAGTCGGAAGACTTTGCAGAGATGCACAGCTTCCGGCTCTCGTTTTTTTGTTTTTCCGGTCATGGGTGAGCAGAGGAGTTATATGAATGTCAACTTGTAAACTGAATAAATATTACAAGTTGACATATGAGGCGGTTCGTGATAAAGTTTATTATTATCGCAAAAAGGAGTCTGAAGGGAGACGCCCGGAGGACGAACGTACTTGTGATGGAAAAGAAACATGGAAGAAGTACGAGAAGAAATAAGAAAAAAGAGATAGAGAAAAGCGAGGAATCTGTTCATGACTGCCGAGAAGAATTCTGTGAATAACGAAGAGATCTATGCAAAGATTTTTGCACAGGAGGAGCCGAACCTGACGCGTGACGAGGCGATTGCGCTTATCAACCTGCCGGATGAGAGACTTGGAGAGCTGATGCGTGTTGCAGGAAATCTGCGGACAAAATACAAGGGAAACCGCGTGAGCATTCACATCCTGACGAATGCGAGAAGCGGAAACTGTTCCCAGAACTGTGCGTACTGCGCGCAGTCGAGCCGTTCCCAGGCGGATATTGACAAGTATAAGTGGGTTGCAGATGAGAAGCTCTACCGCGACAATACCTTTGTGCAGGAGAACCATCTCTCCCGCCATTGCATCGGACTGAGCGGAATGGGATTTACCGATGCGGAGATTGAGGAGCTTGCCGCAAAGATCCGCGTGATGAAGGCGGAGGGCACCCATCTTTGCTGTTCTATCGGATTTCTGACAGAAAAGCAGGCTCTGATGCTCAAAGATGCCGGTCTTGACCGGATCAACCACAACTTAAACAGCAGCCGCTCCTACTATCACAACATCTGTACGACCCACACTTACGAGCAGCGTGTCCAGAATATCCGTATGCTTCAGAGACTCGGATTTGAGATTTGCAGCGGTGGAATCATCGGAATGGGCGAGAGCAGGGAGGATGTTGTCGATATGCTTCTCGATCTTCGCGAGATTCGTCCGCAGGCGCTTCCGATCAATTTTCTGATCCCGATTCCGGGAACTCCGCTCGAGGGAATCGACACTTCGATCCTGACTCCGGAGTATGGGCTGAAAGTGCTCTGCCTTGCGCGCCTTCTCGTCCCGCAGACCGACATCCGCTGTGCGGCAGGACGTGAGATCTACTTTAAGGGAAGAGAGAAGGAGCTTTTAAGCGTCGTGGATTCAATCTTTGCATCCGGCTATCTGACTGCCGGCGGGCAGGGAATCTCCGACACCATAAAGGCAGTTACGGATGCCGGATTTACCTGTGAGATTGAGTCTTCCGGGGTGTAGGTTTTGTTGATTTTCCGGCAGATTGAGTCTGTGACTGACTCGCATGTTTTTGGACGGATTTGATGTGACGGTGTTTTTGCGCTGTGCTGACCTGAGTGCATGGATAGAGCAGGTTTGCAATCTGCTCGACTTCTTCTGCACTCAGCGCATGGCGCTTTTTTGAGGCGATCGGAGCGACAGTTTTTGGCAGGGTGCTGTAAGTTGCCGTGATGCTCTCCGTCGTCCGTTTGGGAACAGATTTTAAATCACAGTGATCAGAAAAGACGATGACCGAGTGGATCGGCACGTCTTTTTTTGTTTGTCTTGCATTTCCATATCGGGAAGGTGCCGATCCTGAATTTGCAGATTTGTATGTCCCGGATGCACTGCCATTTGAGGCAGCGGCAGAGATTTTGTTTCTGCCATTCTGTGCAGAAAGATCCCGGAATTCCCGTGACAGAAGTTCTTTTAGACAGGAAATATGGGAGCGGTTCTGCAGAATCGGATTGAAAAAGGAATTCTGCGTTGTGGAATGGCCTTTTGCCGGAAGCGTCTGCGTCCAATATTCATCTGCTTCCTTTCCGGCAATCACACCCCCATAGTTTTTGCTCTCAAACACATAGATTCCGCTGTGGTGGATCATCATTGCGTCAACTTCAGTTGTCTCCCCGGAACGCCATGGAAGATAACAGTTGAATAAAAACTTAGCACCGTCTCTCTCGTAGGACGCGAGATTCTGGTAAATCTGGTATTCGCCGTGAGCACCCTTATCCTGTTGGATTTTCCGATAGGAATTGTGAGTGATTTTGTGATAAGTGGTCTTGCGAAATTGTCCGGCAGGGCTGTTTGTAAAGTGATGCCATAAGAGTGCAAGAAGCACAAAAAGGACAAGGATCGGAATAAAAACAGATAGATTGAGATTGTTGTTTAGCAGATGCATGGTGAGTTTTGTCCTCCAGTTTTATTAATGGATTTTTGCTCGTGACTGTGAAGGTACTGAACAGTTACGAAATCCCGAAGTTTATTATACGCACAGATTTTCTTTTCGGCAAGTATGCCGCGAAGATCCCCTTTTTCTCTTTTCGGCTTTTTGCATAGTCGAGAAAAGAACGGTTTTAAGGGAAGTATCGCGGGAAAGGCGGGAGCACATGAGATCAGGAGCTGATTTTTTTATGGAATCCGCATATAGACAAAGTGGACTTCTGCTCGTATAATAAAGCTTGCAGTGTCATATATAAATACTATATATTGATGCATGAGCGTGAAAAATAACTATATATAGTTGGGAGACGAGCGGGGATGAAAGTACAGAAACGGGATGGAAGAATCGCGGTTTATGATGCCAACAAGATCCGGGCGGCAATTCGCAGAGCAAATGAGACAGTGGAGAAATCCGAACAGGCAGATGACGGGCTTGTGGAGCAGACGATTCGCTGTGTGGAAGAGCAGGCAGAGGATGTGATTCCGGTCGATACGATCCGGGATCTGGTCGAGAGACAGATGATGGGGCACAACAAATATATGCTGGCGAAGAAATATATGATTTACCGTTATCAGCGCGCACTGCTTCAGAAGACCAACACAACAGACGAATCGATCTTAAAACTGATTCGCAATGAGAACAAGGAACTGGCGGAGGAGAATTCTAATAAAAATACGGTTCTTGCGTCGACGCAGAGAGATTACATTGCGGGAGAGGTGTCAAGAGACGTGACAAAGCGTCTGCTTCTGCCGGAGAAGATTACGATGGCACATGAAAACGGTGTCCTGCATTTTCACGACGCAGACTATTTTATTCAGCCGATTTTCAACTGCTGCCTGATCGATATCGCAGATATGCTTGATCATGGCACCGTGATGAATGGAAAGCTGATTGAGACGCCGAAGAGCTTTCAGGTTGCGTGCATTGTCATGACGCAGATCATTGCGGCAGTCGCAAGCAACCAGTACGGCGGTCAGTCCGTGGCGATCAAACACCTCGGAAAGTATCTGCGCCGGAGCCGGGAAAAATTTGAGCGGGAGCTGATCGAGGAATTCCATGATGAGATCAGTGCCGAGGAGCGCGAGCGGATCGTCGGAATCCGTCTGCGGGACGAGCTTCGTTCCGGTGTGCAGACGATCCAGTACCAGATCAACACGCTGATGACGACGAATGGCCAGGCGCCGTTTGTGACCCTGTTTTTGCAGATTGATCCAGATGATGAATATGTGGAAGAGAATGTCATGATTATTCGTGAGATTCTCCGCCAGCGGATTCAGGGAACGAAAAATGAGGCCGGAGTTTATGTGACACCAGCGTTTCCGAAACTGATTTACGTGCTTGATGAGTGCAACTGCTTAAAGGGTGGTCCGTATGACGATGTGACCCGTATGGCGGTGGAATGTTCTGCAAAGCGGATGTACCCGGACTATATTTCCGCAAAGAAGATGCGGGAGAATTACGAGGGCAATGTGTTCAGCTGTATGGGATGCCGCTCATTTCTGTCGCCCTGGAAAGATGAGAACGGAAACTACAAGTGGGAGGGACGTTTCAATCAGGGTGTTGTCAGCATCAACCTTCCGCAGATCGGAATTCTTGCGAGAGGAGATGAGGAGAAGTTCTGGAAACTTCTCGATGAGAGACTGGAGCTTTGCCGTGAGGCGCTGATGTGCCGTCACAATGCGCTTCTTGGAACTCTCTCTGATGTGAGTCCGATTCACTGGCAGTACGGGGCGATTGCGCGCCTGAAAAAGGGCGAAAAGATCGACCGTTTCCTGAATGACGGTTATTCCACCCTTTCTCTCGGCTACATCGGAATCTATGAGATGACGTATCTGATGAAGGGTGTCAGCCACACAGATCCGGTCGGACGGGAGTTTGCATGGAAGGTCATGAAGTATATGCATGACAAGACAGAAGCGTGGAAGAAGGAGACTGGTCTCGGATTCGGACTCTACGGAACGCCGGCAGAGTCTCTCTGCTATCGCTTTGCGCGGATCGACCAGCAGAAGTATGGCGTGATCGAGAATGTGACGGACAAGGGATATTACACGAATTCCTATCATGTCGATGTGCGCGAGAAGATCAATGCATTTGACAAGTTCCGTTTTGAGAGTGAATTTCAGAATCTCTCGACCGGAGGGGCGATCTCCTATGTGGAAGTCCCGAACATGATGAACAACCTCAAGGCGATGGAGACTCTCGTGACTTACATTTACGACAACATCCAGTATGCGGAGTTCAACACGAAGTCGGATTACTGCCAGGTGTGCGGATATGAGGGAGAGATTAAACTCAATGACAATCTGGAGTGGGAGTGCCCGCAGTGCGGAAATAAGGATCACAGCAAGATGAATGTGACGCGGCGGACCTGTGGATATCTCGGAGAGAATTTCTGGAATACCGGAAAGACGAAGGAGATCAAGAGCAGGGTTTTGCACCTGTGAGAATTTCAAGTCCGGTCCGTTTGAAAATAAGAAAAATATAAAGGCGCAGATCTGAGTGCCGGCATTAGGAGAGAAAACGATGAATTATGCAACAATCAAGTCGGTGGATATCGCAAACGGACCGGGAGTCAGGGTGTCTCTGTTTGTGAGCGGGTGTCCGCACCACTGTAAGGCCTGCTTCAATGAGGAGGCCTGGGATTATCAGTACGGTGAACCATTTACGGAGGAGACGCAGGAGTATCTGCTTGGCCTTCTGGCTCCGGATTACATCGAGGGAATGACCCTGCTTGGAGGAGAACCGATGGATCCGAACAACCAGAAAGCTCTGCTTCCGTTTGTGAAAAAAGTTCGCGATACCTATCCGAATAAGACAATCTGGTGCTTCACCGGATATGATTTTGAGAAAGAAATCCTCGCAAAGATGGTACCGGAGTCAGAGACGACGAGAGCGCTTCTCTCATTGTTTGATGTCATGGTGGATGGACGTTTTGTGGAGGAAAAGAGAAACTTAAGCCTGAAATTCCGCGGTTCCGAGAATCAGAGAATCCTCAACGTAAAAGAATCACTGAGAGAGGGAAAAGCCGTCTGGGTGGAGGAATTCCGCTAAGTTACACCATCCGAATCCTCATCTGGTAACTTTTTACCGTGTGCGCCGCAAGTCGCTGGACCTGATATTTATGGATGAACTCATCGTCCTCGTCCGCACGGATTGCGCATCCGTTCCAGGGTTCGATGCAGAGGAAAGGAGCATGTTTTCCGTTTGGGGTCCAGAAGCCGATCCCATCAAAATCCGGGTAGGCGACCTCGACACCGTGACCGCTGTTTCGATTGACCAGACGCACAGCATGAGCCTCGGTTTTTTCGAAGTAGACGGCATCCCGATCAAAGAGATCATAGTGCAGCGGGAGCACGGACTCATTTGCGAGAGTGATTCCGTGCTTTGCCGGATCGAATTCCAGTTTTTCGAGATCATAGAGAACGGATGAGATCGATTCCTTCTTTTCAAATTCTAACTGATAGTCCTCAAAAACTGCGCCATCTTCCATCGGACAGAGAAAACCGGGATGAGCGCCGATGCAATAGCAGATTTCACGGTTCATTGGGTTTTCCACCCGGTAATCCATTTGAAGAACCCCATCAACAAGCCGGTAAGTCAGAGCCAGGACAAACTCATATGGATAATGGGCCCGCGTCTCTTCGTTTGCGCAGAGGGTGAATTGTACCTCCGAATCAGAGAGCTGTTTCGCCTGAAACTCTGAGGTACGGCAGAAACCGTGTTTGGCAAGCTCGTACCATTTGCCGTCAAATTTTGTCCGGTTGTTTCTGCTGTTTCCGATCGCGGGGAAGAGCAGAGGAGAGCAGAATCCCCAGATTTCAGGGTCCCGCTGCCAGATGTGCTCTCTGCCGGACTGATCTTTGAGAGAGATCAGCTGTGCCCCGAGCGAGTCGATCGATGCAGAAGATATAAAGTTCTCGTGATCCTCGTGAAGCTTACCGGAAATGTTGCTGTGAATCGTAAAAATCATACGGCAGAATCCTCCCTTTTCTTTTTCTTTATGGTTTTCTTTTTTTATACGTGTTTCTTTGGCGTTTCTTTTTATTATGAATTCTTTTATTTTCTTTTCTTTTATTTTCCCATTGTTTTCGTCAATAATTTTCGTCTCTCGGGTGCAGTGGGCGTGCAGGTCCACAGCTCTCCCTGTTTGCAATGTAAAACGGAAGATTGATTTTCATCGGGAGAGTATGGCCGCCCTCAATCCGGTCAATCAGAATTTTGGCAGCCATCTGTCCCATCTCCTCAATCGGGATGTGGACGGTCGTCAGCATCGGGATCAGATACTGGGCAGTCTCGATATCGTCAATGCTGATGACGGAGATGTCGCCGGGAATGGAGTATCCGGCTTCTTTAATTGCGCGCATGGCGCCGATGGCGGTCATATCGTTCGGACAGAAGTAGGCGGTGGCGTCACAGTTCTGTTCAAGAAGTTTTTTTGCGCCGAGGTATCCGCCCTCCGACGAGAGGGTCACATTGCTGACATATCCTTTGTAGACGGAGATCTGTGCTGCCCCTAGGGCGTCGAGATATCCGCGGTAGCGGTCTTCGCGCTCTGTCTCCCCGATGTAGGCGATTTTTTGGTGACCGAGATGAATCAGATGATTGATCGCCGTGACGGCAGCCTGATAGCCGTCACAGATAATCTGGTCATAGCGGGCATCAAGACCGTTGAGTCCGGCATACACCACATATTGAAAGTACTGTTTTAAAAATTTCAGGAGCTGTTTGTCGCAGCGCCCGAGGACGGCAACGCCATCCACGTGATTGTCCAGAATCAGACGGTACGTGTTTGGATGGTGGATGTCGAAGGCGGAAAACGTGTACTTTAAAATATAGTTGTGGCGAAAGGCTTCCTTCTCAATGCTGCGCGCAAGCGGGGAAAAGAAATTGTCGGTGTTGGTGTCCTCGACTCGCGCAAACAGGCAGGCGAGAGTGTGAGATCGGGTGAGATCTGAATGCTCATTTCCTTTTTTCAGCTGCCGGGCAGAGCTGTTAGGGGTGTATCCGGTCTGGCGGACAATCTCCCAGATTCGATCCTGCACTTCCTTGCTGGCAGGACAGCGTCCGCTCTTATTGATTACGCGGGATACTGTGGAAATGGAAACTCCGGCCTGGGCCGCAATCTCTTTCAGTGTCATCTGGTGTTCCTTCCTCCTTTTCATAAAATTTGGGTACTTCTGTTTTTTCGCTATTTTCTTTTATTTATTAAGAGTATAGCGGATTTTGTGCAAAAAGAACAGAGCGGATTACACAAAAAGGAAGGCAAAAAATTAGGCAAAATAAAGCCAAACGTTTGCTTAAAAAGGACGTGCTTTTATTGTGAAATATGTTATAATAGCATTACAAACTCAAAAGAAAAGTGTCAAAATACACAAAAAATAGACGGGGAAAGCAAAAAAGGAGGAAGAACAGAGCGAAAAGATAAGAAAAAGACAAGGGAAAGATAGGGGAAAGCAAAAACAGACAGGGGAAAGCAAATGAAATAGAAAAAGGAGAAGGAGGAAACGAGATGTCTTCTGATGCAGAGAAACAGAAAAAGAAGGAAAGAGATCTGATTGGAAAGATTCCGAATGGGGGATGGCTTCTGATTTCACTGTTTGCAGCGATTGCACTGTGGAAGTGGCTGTCGATCAATCCGAGAACATCGCGCAGTTTTCCGTTTTTGCCGGAGGTGCTCGAGGCGCTCAAGACGATGCTCTCACGTGGAGTACTCTGGGATGATTTCGCCAGCAGTATGATCTCGGTAATTCTCGGATTTATACTTGGTTTTGTGACTTCCGTGCCGGTTGCGTTTCTGATGGCATGGTATCGCCCGGTTCGATATATCGTGGAGCCGTGGATTCAGTTTGTTCGAAATATTCCGCCGCTGGCTTACGTACCACTCGTAGTTATCTCAGCGGGTGTCGGACGCAGACCGCAGGTCATTGTTATCTGGCTGGCGACGTTCTTGATCATGACCGTGACGATCTATCAGGGTGTGCGAAATGTGGATGAGACGTTGATCAAGGCGGCGAGAGTGCTTGGCGCAAAGGATAATGATCTGTTTGTGAAAGTCATTTTCCCGGCAACGACGCCGTTCATCATCACGGCAGTCCGTCTCGGTGTATCCGTAGCGCTGACGACTCTGATTGCGGCAGAGTCCACCGGTGCAATCGCAGGACTTGGAATGAGAATCCGGTCGCTGAACAACAGCTTCGAGGTGGCGCCGATGCTTTTGTATGTCATCATCATCGGTATCATCGGACTGACAAGTGAGAAGGTAATCAAATATCTGGAAAGGAAGTTTACGGGATGGCAGGAGACGAGAAACGTGTAAAAGTGAAGATAGACCATGTCGAGAAGATTTATGAGGGCCGAAAGGGAAAGATGGTCGCTTTAAACGGAATTGACCTCGACATCATGGAGAATGAATTCATCTGTGTGGTAGGACCTTCCGGATGCGGAAAATCCACTCTGCTCAACATCATTGCGGGACTGCTTGAGCCGACTTCCGGTGCCGTGTACGTGGACGGAAAAAAAGTGGAAGGAACCGGAACAGAGCGAGGCGTGGTCTTCCAGCAGTATGCACTCTTTCCATGGCTGACGGTTCTCAAGAACGTCATGTTCGGTCTGAAATTAAAGGGCATGAAGGATGAGGAAGCAAAAGAGATTGCGATGAAATACATCCGCATGGTACAGCTTGAGGATTTCGTGGATGCCTATCCGAAGGAACTGTCCGGAGGCATGAAACAGAGAGTGGCGATTGCCCGCGCGTATGCGGTACAGCCGGAGGTGCTTCTGATGGACGAGCCGTTCGGAGCGCTCGATGCGCAGACGAGGACGCAGCTTCAGTCCGAACTGATCCGCACCTGGCAGGAGGAGAAGAAGACCTGTTTCTTCATCACCCACGACGTGGAGGAGGCAGTCATCCTCGCAACGAAGGTTATCATCATGAGTGCCCGCCCGGGACGGATCAAGAAGATCGTGAATGTCAATCTGCCGTACCCGAGAACACAGGAGATGAAGATGGAGCTTCCATTCCTCGATCTCAAGACCTATATCTGGGGCGAAGTTTACAAGGAATATCTGGAAGTTCGAAAATAGGACGAGAGTTGAATTTGGAACGTGAGAAATGTTTTTTGATTTTGCAAAGTGGGATGAGAAAAGAAAAGGATCAAGGAGGATCTTATTATGAGAAAACGAAGAATCTTATCGGCGGCATTGGCATCTCTTCTGGCAGTCTCCTTAGTGGGATGTGGAGGCAGCAAACCGGCTGAGACGAAGGCAGCGGAGACAACTGCGGCAGCAGCGGAGACGAAGGCAGCAGAGACGAGTGCAGAGGCAAAAGCGGAAGAGAGCAAGGCGGAGCAGACATCGCAGGATCCGATTACCCTCAACATCGCCTACATGCCGAACTATGGAAGCCTTTGGTCAGTGACGACGGCAGCAGAGAAAGGCTACATGGAGGAGCAGGGAATCACCGTAAATATGATCGAGTTTGCGGATGGACCGACGATCATTGCGGCACTGGAGTCGGGAAGCGTCGATATCGGATACATCGGTCAGGGCGCCCATAAGCTGTGTATCAACGGACAGGCAAAGATCATTGCACTGTCTCACATCTCAAACGGTGATGCCGTGATCGGCGGGCCGGAAGTCAAGACGCTTGAGGATCTGAAGGGAAAGAAAGTGGCATACTCCTCCGGTACTTCGAGTGAGGATATCCTGACAAATGCACTCACCAAGGCAGGTCTTTCGATGAGCGACATCACGGCAGTTGATATGGATGCCTCCGGTATCGTTACCGCAATGGTTTCCGGTGGTGTGGATGCATGCGCAACCTGGTCTCCGAACAGCTTAAAGATTCTCGAGGAAGTGAAGGATTCCACGAAGCTTGCGGATAATATGACGTTCTCTGACACGACGGTTTCTCTGGGAAGCTGGATTGTAACTCCTAAGTATGCAGAGAGCAATCAGGATAAGATCCTGCGCTTCACGAAGGCTCTGTTTAAGGCAATGGACTATGCGGCAGACGGAAACTATGAGGAAGTTGCGAAATACGTTGCCAACCAGACAAAGACGGATGAGAGCAGTGTGTATGAGCAGCGCGGAGATGCAGACTGGCTGACCGGAGCAGAAGTTGCAAAGGGAGCAGCAGACGGAACGGTTGAGAAATACTACAAGACCCAGCAGGAGAATTTCATTGCAGGCGGTCAGGTAGAGAAAGAAGTTCCGATTTCCGATTATGTTATGCTTGACAATATGGTAGAGGCAGGAAAATAATAGATACGGAAAGCGGCGAATAATAGGCGAATAGGGACAGAAACGAATAAAGGGAAATAGAACAGCTTAAACAGTATGGAGGCTGCCGTCATCTGGCGGCAGTCTCTTTCTGACTGGATTTCCATTCACTTATCGTTGTCTTTCCGGAAACATGCCTGGACGTAGAAACGGAAGACTTCAGACGTGGCAATTTATTTAGCAGGAAAGGAAAGAACAGAATATGCGTCATGAGTATTATCAGTACAACAAGGAAGAACTTCTGAGAGATCCGAAAATCGCTCTGAGCTGTCTTCCGGACAATGAAGCGGTCTTCCGCCAGATGGCAGACCAGATGATCGATGAGATCGAGAAGAACAATCGTGCAGAGAGAAAGACGGTGTTTATCTGTCCGGTCGGCCCGGTGGGGCAGTATCCGTACTTTGTGGAGATGGTGAATGAGCGAGGACTGAGCCTGAAAAACGTCTGGTTCATCAATATGGACGAGTATTTAGATGATCAGAAACAGTGGGTTCCGATGGATCATCCTTTAAGTTTTCGCGGATTTATGGAGAGAACGGTTTACTCACAGATTTATGAGGAACTGCTGATGCCGAAAAGACAGAGAGTTTTTCCGGATCCGAACGATGTGGGATACATTCCGAGACTGATTGAGGAACTCGGCGGGGTTGACATCGCCTTTGGCGGAATCGGAATCAACGGACATGTGGCATTTAACGAGGCAGATCCCTCCCTCACAAATGAAGCGTTTCTGAATCAGAAGACGAGAGTGCTTGCGATCACACCGGAGACGCGCACCGCAAATGCGATCGGGGATTTCAATGGTGCGCTTGAGGACATGCCGCACTACTGCATTTCGATCGGTATGTATGAGATCTCCCATGCGAGAAAGATCCGCCTCGGATGTTTCCGTAACTGGCACCGGGCAGTTGTTCGGCGCGCAGCTTACGGAGAGCAGACATCTGCATTTCCGGTGACACTTCTTCAGGATCATCCGGATCTCACACTGACTTTCACAGATTTTGTGGCAAATTTGGAGTAGGGAGGAAGATCGCTCATGGAACTGCTTTTGAGACATGGCAAGGTATATCAAAATCATGGATTTGCAGAGAAAGACGTCTGGATTAAGGACGGGAAAATTGTGAAAGTGGGAGAAAATCTGGATGCTCTGCCCGGTATCGGTTCTGAGGCAAAGATTTTGGATGTGAGCGGACTCTCAGTGATTCCGGGGCTGATCGACATTCACACACACGGAGCGGTCGGTGTGGACGTCAACTCAGCGCAGGCAGAAGATTTTGAGAAGATCTGCCGCTTTCAGGCGAGTCAGGGTGTGACTGGATGGCAGGCATCGATTCTGACGGACACGAGGGAGCAGACGCTGTGGGCAATCGGGGAATACCGGCGCTGGAAACAGCTTCCCCACGAGGGAGCCACGCTGCTCGGCATTCATCTTGAGGGACCGTTTCTTGCAAAAGAATACAAGGGGGCGATGCCGGAGCATCTCTTAAAGACTCCGGATCTTAAGCTTCTTAAAGAATATCAGGAGGCAGCCGGAGGAGACATTCGCTACATCACGGTGTCGCCTGAGGTAGAGGGTGTGGTTGAGGCGATTCCGGAGATAAAGAAACTTGGAATGGCGGTTGCGATCGGGCATTCCGGGGCCGACTATGAGACGGCGCGCCGGGCAATTGCAAACGGGGCGGCGAGTGCTACCCATGTGGGAAATGCGATGAGACTTCTGCATCAGCATGAACCAGCGATTTTCGGGGCGGTGCTTGAGGATCAGAATGTCTATGCGGAGATGATCTGTGACGGGCGCCATCTGCATCCCGGAACGGTTCGCCTGATTTTGAAGGCAAAGGGAGTGGAGCATGCGGTCGCAATCACAGACTCGATCATGGCAGCGGGACTTCCGGATGGATTTTATCATCTCGGTGTCAATGAGGTTGTCGTGAAGGATGGAGATGCAAAACTGGTCAGCGATGGAACGAGAGCGGGAAGTACGCTGACTGCGGTTCGTGCGATTCAGAATCTTGTCAAGTTTACCGGCAAATCGCTCGCTGAGGTTGTGCCGTTGATGACGGAGAACCCGGCAAAGCTGATTGGGATCTATGACCGGACGGGATCGATTGCGCCGGAGAAAGATGCGGATCTGACGATTATCGATGAAAACCTGGAGGTCGTTTACACCATTGCGAGGGGAAACTGCTGTTACCCGCAGAGCAAATAGCAGGAAAGAGAACCCGCAGCGAAAAAGCAGAAGGGAGCGGATCGGAAGATGGAAAAAAATGTGCTCGTGATCCACGGCGGAGGTCCGACAGCTGTGCTGAATGCCTCTCTTTACGGGGCTGTTTTGGCGGCGAGAGAGAGCGGAGAGATTTCTCATGTGTATGGGGCGATCGGAGGCAGTGAGGCGATTTTGAAGGAGGATTTTCTGGATCTGATGCAGGTTCCGGAAGAGGATTTAAAACGCCTTCTTGTGACACCCGGCACGGCGATCGGTTCCTCGCGGTATGCCTTGAGTGATGAGGATTACGCGAAAATGCCGGAGATTTTTGGGCGGTGGAACATCCGATATGTGCTTCCGACCGGTGGAAACGGAACGATGGATACCTGCGGAAAGATCCAGAAGGCATGTGAGAACACGGGAATCCGTGTGGTTGGAATTCCGAAAACGATCGACAATGACATTGCAGTCACCGATCACACACCGGGATATGGAAGCGCGGCGCGCTACTTGGCGGAGACGGTTGCCGAGATTGGCGCCGATGTGAAATCGCTGCCGATTCATGTGTGCATTGTCGAGGCGATGGGACGAAATGCCGGATGGATCACCGCAGCATCCGCTCTCGCGCGAGAGAAAAAGGGAGATGCCCCGCACCTGATTTATCTGCCGGAGCGCCCGTTCCGGGAGGAGGAATTCCTCGAGGATGTCAGACGCCTGCACGAAAAACTTGGCGGAGTGGTCGTCGTCGCAAGTGAGGGACTCAAAAAGGAGAACGGGGAACCGATCGTGCCTCCGCTGTTTCGCTCGGGGCGTTCCGTGTACTACGGAGATGTCGGAGCGTATCTTGCGGAGCTTGTGATCCGTAAGCTTGGAATCAAGGCGAGAAGCGAGAAACCGGGAATCTGCGGGCGGGCTTCGATTCCGCTCCAGTCAGCGGTCGACCGGGAGGAGGCGGTGCTTGCAGGGCGAACCGCATTTGAGGCAGCGCACTCCGGACAGACCGGCGTGATGGTCAGCTTTGTGCGGGAGGACCGTGCGGACGGAAGTTACCGGATGCATCCGGGAACAGTTCCGATTCAGGAAGTCATGATGTATGAGCGAAAAGTACCGGACTCCTACATCAACACGCGGGGAAATGATGTGACGGATGCATTTGTCTCATGGTGCAGACCGCTTGCAGATATCAAACACCGGGAGTTTATCGATTTTCAGGAGTCCTACTGGGAACGGAAGGGGAAGAGCGAATGAAACATATTTATCTGAATCTGAAACGATTTGATATTCCGAAAGAGGCCGGAGGGGTGAATGCACTTGCACCGATCCGGGAGTGGGGAGCAAAGATTATTCGGGATACGCAGGATGCCCTGCGGGAGTATAACCGGGAAGACGTGGAATTTGCGATGTATTTTCCGGAAGCTCATCTGATTCCGGCTTTGGAAGCTCTCGGAGAGAACAGCCCGATTCAGGTCGGCTGTCAGGGGGTCTTCCGCGCGGATACCGAGTGCGGAGGAAATTTTGGAGCATTCACGACCGGAAGAACCGCAAACGCGATGCGGGCCCTCGGCTGTGAGAGTGTGCTGATCGGCCACTGTGAGGAGAGACGGGATAAGAGCGGAATCATGAGGGAACTGATGCATTCTGCGGGGACACCTGAGATTCCAGAAGATGCGGTGCGAAAAGCCGTAAACCGCATTTTAAATCAGGAGATCCGGGAGGCCGTGCGCGCGGGAATGAAGGTGCTCTACTGCATCGGGGAATCTGCCGAGGAACAGCCGGTCTGGAGAGACGTGCTCAAAGAACAGCTTGAGACGGGGCTTGCGGGCGTGGAGCGGTCTGAGATCACAATCGCTTACGAGCCGATCTGGGCGATTGGACCCGGAAAGACTCCGCCGGATCAGGCGTATATGGAGAAAATCGGCGCTTATGTCAAGGAAGTCACCGGTGGAATGGATGTCGTCTACGGAGGCGGTCTGAAGAAGGAGAATGCAAAGCTGCTTGCAGGTGTGCCGTCAATGGATGGCGGTCTGATTGCACTGACCAGATTTTCCGGGGAGATCGGTTTCTATCCGGAGGAGTATTTGGAGATCATCCGCCTTTACATGGATGGTGTAGAGAAAGACAAAAAGTATTGATTCAGGAGGGACGGAGAATGAAGTTATCGTTTGAATATGGACAGGGACTGATGAGTGCAGAATTGCCGGATACCACAGATGTTTTTATTCCCGGGGAAACCGTGCCGGATCCGCCGTGTATTCCGGAAGATCAGATAGAGGCAAAGACGCTCGAGTCTATCCGCAATCCGATGGGAATGCCGCCTCTGTCTGAGCTTGCGCACAAGGGATCAAAGGTCACGATCGTTTTCCCGGACATCGTGAAGGGCGGCACTCAGCCGACTTCCCATCGAAAAGTATCGATCAAGCTGATTTTACAGGAGCTCTACAACGCAGGGGTGGAGAAAAAGGACATTCTTCTGATCTGCTCAAACGGTCTGCATCCGAGAAGCACGGAACAGGAACTTCGCCAGATTCTCGGGCCGGAGCTGTTTCAGGAATATTGGTACAGCCATCAGATCATCACCCACGACAGCGAGGACTACGATCACATGGTAGATCTCGGAACGACAGACCGCGGGGATCCGGTTCTGATGAACAAATATGTGTATGACAGCGATGTGGCGATTCTGATCGGACACACGCAGGGAAATCCTTACGGCGGATATTCCGGTGGATACAAACACTGTGCGACCGGAATCACGCACTGGCGTTCCATTGCCTCCCACCATGTCCCGGAGGTTATGCACCGTGCAGATTTCACCCCGGTAAGTGGAAAATCCCTGATGCGCACGAAATTTGATGAGATCGGTCAGCACATGGAGAAGTGCATGGGCAAGAAGTTCTTCTGCTGCGATGCAGTTTTAGATACCTATTCCCGCCAGATTGAGATCAACAGCGGCTATGCAAAGGTTATGCAGCCGCACTCCTGGATCATGGCAGACAAGCGCACCTATGTGCCGTGGGCAAAGAAAAAGTATGATGTGATGATTTTCGGTATGCCGCAGGCGTTCCACTATGGAAACGGAATGGGAACAAACCCGATCATGCTCATGCAGGCAATCTCGGCTCAGGTGATCCGGCACAAGCGCGTGATGAGCGACAACTGCGTTATCATCTGTTCTTCCATCTGCAATGGATATTTCCACGATGAGCGCTGGCCGTATTTGAGAGAACTCTATGAGATGTTCCAGAAAGATTACATGAACACGCTTCCGGATCTGAACCGCTACGGTGAGTATTTTGCGACGAATGAGGAGTACATCCGCAAATATCGCTTCTGCAATGCATTTCATCCGTTCCACGGCTTCTCGATGATAAGCTGTGCACACATTGCGGAGATGAACACGTCGGCGATTTACCTCTGCGGAGCCCAGGAACCGGGCTATGCGCGCGGAATGGGACTCAAGACCCGTGCGACAATCGAGGAGGCTTTAGCAGATGCGATGAAGAAGTATGTCGGACCAAACCCGAATATTCTTGCACTCCCGCAGACATTCAAGCTGGGTGCCGTGCATCTGATGATGGAGGGGGAGACGCCGGATGGAAAGGGTGCACAGGACTGCCATTGTGCTGCCCATATGCATCACATGTAAAAAGATGGAGCATCAGGCGGACTTTCGGATGAATAGATAAGGGGGAAAATTTATGCCGCTGATTCCTTTACGTCCTCTTCTTGAGGCGACGGTAACATATGGATTTGGGCAGGGTGCATTCAATGTGAATGCAGTTGCCCAGGCGAAGGCTGTGATTGAGGTGCATGAGATGTTCCGATCCGCTGCCATTTTGCAGGGAGCAGATCTCGCAAATGGATTCATGGGCGGGCGGACAGATTTTGCGAATGCGACGATTGAGGACAAGAAGATCGGCGCAAAAAATATCGCGGATGCCGTGAAAAAATATGGGGCAGATTCAGAGATTCCGATTGTGCTTCATCTCGATCACGGGCGTAATTTTGAGTCGTGTGTGGCAGCGATCGAGGGGGGATACACTTCCGTCATGATTGATGGTTCGTCGCTTCCGTTTGAGGAGAATATGGAGTTGACGAGGGAAGTTGTCAAATATGCGCACGCGAGAGGGGTGAGCGTGGAGGGAGAGCTCGGCGTTCTTGCGGGAGTGGAAGATCACGTCTTTGCGGCTTCCTCGACATACACGAATCCGCTCGATGCAGTGAAATTTATCCAGAATACCGGAGTTGATGCCCTTGCCGTTTCCTATGGCACGATGCATGGCGCCTCAAAGGGAAAGAATGTCAAACTCAGAAAAGAGATCCCGATTGCGATTCGGGAATGTCTGAATCATCTCGGAATTTTCTGTGCCCTCGTTTCCCACGGTTCCTCCACCGTGCCGAAGTATATCGTGGATGAGATCAATGCACTTGGCGGAACCCTAAGCAACACTTACGGTATCTCGATCGAGGAACTGAAGGCGGCCATTCCGTGTGGCATCAGCAAGATCAACGTCGATACAGACATTCGTCTTGCAGTGACCCGCAACATGAAGGAGCTTTTTGCAAAGTACCCTGAGAAGCGGACAAGCGCATCGATCGGTGCGATTTATGAGCTTCTTGAGACGAAACGGGATCAGTTTGATCCGAGAGTCTTCCTTCCGCCGATCATGGATACCGTGATGTATGGAACGGTTCCGGATGAGGATGTCGCCGCAATTGTGGACTGCCTTGAGCGCGGAGTCAAAGAGGTTGTCGGAACGCTGATTGTCCGGTTTGGCTCTTTCGGAAAGGCACCGCTTGTCAAGCAGAAATCGCTGGATGAAATGATCGAATTTTATAAGGGTTGATTGCTATTCCCGTATTTCCAGAGAAGACCTCCAGATGTTAGATTTTCGGATCTGACTTTTGGGGGGCTTCTTATTTATGCTTGTGGGAAATCGTGAATTGTGTAGAAACTGTGTTGAAAACATGAAGATGGCATTCCGAATCTTGTAATAAATCCGTCAGAATTTTCCAAATATTGTCATAAAGTATAAGAGATTGGTAAAGTCTTACCGCCTCCTTCCGTGCTAGAATAAATACATCGATAAAAGAAAGTTTCATAAAAGAAATTCATGAAGAAGAATTTATAAAATACGCGGAAGGAGCGGTGAACATGAGACTGAGAAAATTAACTGGATGGATGACAGCGACAGCGCTGACGGTGATGAGTTGTACCGGGTTCACCGTTCTGAAGGAAGGATATGAGGCATATCAGGAGGCAGTTGAGGCGCAGAGTCTTGACGACAAGATTGCACAGATCCGGGCGAAAAATGGATATACAAAACTTTCGGAGCTTCCCGATACCTATGCGCAGGCGGTTGTGTCTGTAGAGGATCATCGGTTTTATCACCATTTTGGACTTGATCCGATTGCGATTGGACGGGCTCTGGTCCGGGATTTAAAAGCCAGACGGTATGTGGAGGGCGGAAGCACGATCACCCAGCAGCTTGCAAAGAACCTGTATTTCAGTCAGGAAAAGCAGCTCTCGAGAAAGGTTGCAGAAGTCTTTTTAGCACTGGATCTCGAGCAGAAGTATTCCAAGGAGGAGATTCTCGAACTGTACGTCAACAGCATTTATTACGGGGACGGCTACCAGAACGTTGGACAGGCAAGCCGTGGATATTTCGGAAAAGTCCCGTCGAAGATGAGTGACTACGAGTGCACGCTTCTCGCGGGTGTTCCGAATGCCCCGTCCCGCTATGCCCCGTCAAAACATCCCGATCTTGCGGCAAAGCGCCAGCAGAAGGTGCTCAGCCGGATGCAGGTCTGCGGATATCTGACAAAGGAGGAGACAAGTGAGGTGAATGCGCAGATTCTCGCGATGAATTTGAATTTTGCGGGAGCGAATTAAGCGAGGAAGAATTAAAAAGCCCCGCCCCCTAACTATTGACATAAAACCCAAAATAACGTGGCTTAGGATCCGTTTTTTATGATCTTGAGCCACGTTATTTTTATGTGAGTAATAAGTTGGTTATATGTACGTTTAAGTTACTGAATTTCACGGATCAGACAATACTGCTTGAGAGGAAAATTCCTCTTCATCACACCGTAAGTCTTGAATCCCAGATGATGATAGAAATCAAGATTTTTCTCATTGTGTGTTTCAAGAGAAATCATCATGCGGTGTTTTTCAGCATAATCAATCGCTTCTTCCATCAGGGAAGCGGCAATGCCGTGGTGCTGCATCTGCGGATCCACTGCCAGATAGATGATGTGGAGGCGCTGGTCCTGATGCAGCTGGTCTGTCCAGCTGGAGTTGAGGTAATCATTTCCCTTCAAAAAGTTCTGAAAAGTCTTGAGGGAGTGGTCTTCCTTGATCAGGTAGGTGTCTGTCTGAAGTTTTGCCTTTGTCTCTGCAAGATAAAACTGGAAGATGTTGTACGGCTCCGCCTCATCGGAGACAACGAGAACTCCGTTTAAATCCGGGCTGTCCGCAAAGATTTCGCAGGTCTCGTAGAACTCGTCCATATCGCAGTGAAACAGTTCCGGCATCAAACGCTTGCGCACATCCGGATCGGGAATCAGAGTTTCGTAAAGGGGATCATGTGCAAAACATCGGTTTAAAAGCTGTTCAAGCTGTGGCAAATCTTTGCGCTGTACGCGGTATAGTTTGTTACTGTCCATAAATTGATTGACCGTATGAGAACGGTTGTCTTTCCTTTCGTGAATATTCCTCTAGTAAAATGTTGTTGGTTCTTACAGGAATACCGTCTTGACCAGTCGGGAGAGTTCTACCAGCGTGTCCGCAAGTAATCTGTGCTGGTTGTCCCGAATGACGGTGAGCTGACGGATTTCCTCTTCGTAATCCGTTTCGCCGGTTTCCTGCTTTTTCAGAAGGCTCTTGACCAGACCGTAGAGGTTCTCATGGGGCATCAGACGTCCATATCCCCATTTCAGGCGCTCTTTCGGCTGGTGAAGCACATAGTTGGTGAAGTGATTGTAGACATCTTCATCAAACATGAAGGCGTATGCATTGTTGTCGACCTGATAGAGGCGTCTGAGTGCAGAAGAGAGTTTTCCGCTCTTCAGCGCGTGGATGGATCCGGAGACGAGCTTTAAGTTTTTGAGAAGAATCTCGTGCGGATACAGGACATTTCCGTACCAGTCGATGCGGACAAGTGCGTCCTGCGCTTTTTTGAAGCGGTCGAGCAGGAGTGCCTCCGTCTCACGTGCTCTCTGGAAAAGTTCTTCCGCCTGCGCATCCTCGCCCTCATTTAAAAGATGGCGGTACAGGTTGTTTGACACCTCAAGGTCATCGTAGTCTCTCCAGGCTTTCTGCTCTGCGATGCGCAGCAGGTCACAGAGAGAAGAAATCTGGAATTCCAGATCTGCGCCGGAAGCATCGGTGCCGGAGTGCAGTCCGTGTTTGCTGTTCTCGGAAAAATCCAGATCGTTGTCGTCAAGTCCGTGGAAAGCGTGATGCATGACCGGGGCGAAGCAGAGCGGAACAACGGCTGTCTCATCGAGAGCCACAATCAGCAGGGCAAAGAGTTCATGGTGCAGGCGGTAAACCTGAGCATCGTAGAACTCGTCATTGTCAAACTGGGAGTGGTAATGAGTCTCCATAAAGCTGCCGCCGGTGAAGTCATTGACCATCGACGGAATTCCGGAGATGGCAATTGAGAAATCATCCGACCAGGTCTCGATCGGAGCGGTGATTCTCGTCTCCTCCGGGTAAGCCCGGGTCAGCTCGGGAAGCTCGGAGAGGTAATCCTCAAGGAACTGGGTGTACTCATAACAGCTTCGGATGCGTGCACGGGTGCCGTGGGCAAGTGCCGGAAGCTCAAAGTTCAGATCGGCGATGACTTTGCCGACCCACTCCGGATGGGCGGTGAAGACCTGCTCGTAAGCGCCGGTGGACCAGTCAAAGTTGGAATCTGCAACCCCCCATTCTTCCGCTGCCATCGCGCAGAAGACGATCGTATTGCGCGGCTTGAATCCGCTGTCGATCAGGGCTTTTGCGATGCCAATCATCATCGCGATTGCCGTGTTGTCATCCTGAAATCCGCTGAAGTAGGAATCGTAGTGGGCGGAGAGCATCACCATGCGGTCAGGGTGAAGTCCCGGAATCCGTCCGACGATGTTGTAAGTCGTGCAGTCGCGGATGACGCGCGTGTCAGAATCGAGAATGACTTTGACGCTTTCGTCCCCGGCAACTCCCTCCTTGGCGTGGAGCAGGTGCTTGAGTGCTTCGGCGTCTTTGCGTGAGATTGAGAATGCAGGGGCATCCTCCGGTCCCGCAATATCCTGTGCATTGAGCGCTTCATCATCGATCTCTCCGTATCCTCCGCACTGGACGGCGATCAGTGCGCGTGCTCCTTTTAAATGAGCCTGATAAACCGGATAATTGATCCACCACTCATCGCGCTGGTTGATGTCAACGAGAACAAGTTTGCCTGTGACATCCTTTCCCTCGTAGTCGGAGGCAGTTCCCTTTCCGAGATACATCAGTTCAAATTCCTCGGGGCCATCCGTCACGAGCGTCGTCTGGTAGGCGCCGAGCTGGACCTCGCGGGAGTTTCCATTTTCTTCCGTGAAATGAAGAACCGCTTTTTTAAATTCCCATCCGTCAACAGTGATGGCATCTTTTGTCACATCTGAGAGACCGATGGCTTCCATTTCTTTTTTGAGCATCTCGCCGGTCTCAAATTCTGCCCGGGAACCGGCACTGCGGTAACCCAGAACTTCGTTGGAACGAAACTGTTCCATCCGTTTTGCAAGACGGTAAGAATAGTCGATATCAATATGTTTTAAAATCGTTTCCTGAAGAGTCATTAATCGCTTTTCCTCCTGTCAAATTCAGATTCATTATAGCACCGGAATGAAAAACTGGCTACCGTTCCTGAAAAGGAATTTTTCGCATTGGGAATTTCTGGTTACTGTACACGGGCAGGAGTTTTCGGAACAGAAAATTCTGTGCGGTAAGTGAGAGAGCAGATGGAAATGGCTTTGTGCTTGACACAGGATGAAGGTTGATGATATAATCGCGTTTGCTAAAACCCATGAGGATGTGGATTTTTCTAGAGAGACTCTATTTTCGCCACACAGTTTCCGGTTTGTCCGGTGGCTGCGTGGCGTTTTTTGTTGCATAGGAACTTGCGTCCTATCATACAAAAACGATCCGCGAGGATGTGCTTTCGCAGGAAAAGACATAAAAAATGACTAGAACATATCTGGGAAAACGTATGGGAACTTGTATTCTGGGAAACAAAAATCTTCCACAGGGATACACAAAAAATAAACGGAAAAAACAGGACAGGGGGAAAACAGAAAATGAAACAGACACAAATGAAAGAGAAGCCGGTTCTCGGACTTCTGCTGTCGATGGCACTTCCGATGGTCATTTCCATGATGGTGAATTCGCTTTACAACATCGTGGACAGCTTTTTTGTCGCGAAAATCAGTGAAAGTGCGATGACGGCGCTGTCGCTCGTCTATCCGCTTCAGAATCTCGTGAATGCATTGATGATCGGATTTGGCGTCGGAATCAACGCAGTGATTGCGTTTTATCTCGGGGCGAAAGATTTTAAGAAAGCAGATGATGCAGCTTCGCAGGGATTGTTTTATAATGTTGCACAGGGACTGCTTATGACGGTTGTGTGCATTGCGGTCATGCCGTCGTTTTTGCGGCTTTTTACCGGAGATGAGGAGATCATTTCTCTCGGCGTGCGTTACTCCAACATCGTATTTTTGTTTGCGGTTGCGCTTGCTGTGGAACTGGCATTTGAGAAGACGTACCAGGCGGTCGGAAAAATGGCAGTCTCAATGTTTTGCATGATCATGGGCTGTGTCGTAAATATCATTCTGGATCCGATTCTGATTTTTGGACTCGGACCATTTCCAAAACTTGGAATTGAGGGAGCGGCGCTTGCGACCGGAATCGGACAGACGGTAAATGCAGGGTTATATGTGATTTTCTATGCAATCAAACCGATTTCCGTCCATATCCGTCTCAGTCAGATGAAACCGACGCGGAATATGGGAATCCGCCTTTATGCGATCGGAATTCCCGCGGCGCTGAATCTTGCACTGCCGTCCCTGCTCGTGTCTGCCTTGAATATCATTCTTGCGGGATATGGTCAGATTTATGTTTTTGTGCTCGGTGTCTACTATAAGCTCCAGACATTTTTGTACCTTCCGGCAAACGGAATTATTCAGGGAATGCGCCCGTTAATGGGATATAATTACGGTGCGGGGGAGAAAAAGAGAGTGCGCCAGATCTATGTGACGGCACTTGCGCTGTCCGCAGGAATCATGGTGGCGGGAACGGTTTTCTGTCAGCTCGTTCCGGGGTCCCTGATTCAGATGTTCACGACGAGAACAGAGACGATTCAGGCGGGAGCAGAGGCTCTTCGGATTATCAGCCTTGGATTTATCGTGTCTGCGCTCTCTGTGGTTTCCTCGGGAGCGCTCGAGGCGCTTGGAAAGGGAATTCCGTCGTTAATGATCTCTCTGTGCCGCTATGTGGTTATTATCATTCCGATGGCATGGCTGTTGAGTCAGTTTCTCGGTGCAGTCGGAGTATGGCATGCATTCTGGGTGACGGAGGCAGTCTCCGGACTTATTTCTGTTATGATTTACCGGGGTGTCCATAAAAAAGAGGAGAAATAAAAAATGAAGCTGATGCATCTGTCTGATCTTCACATCGGCAAACGAATTTACGAGTATTCGATGTTAGAGGATCAGAGACACATTTTGAGGGAAGTGCTTGCGATCGCCAGGGCGGAGAAGCCGTCTGCGGTGATTTTAGCGGGAGATATCTATGACCGCGCAGTGCCGTCTGCGGAGGCTGTGGGGGTGTTTGATGAATTTCTGAGCGCCCTCGCAGAAATCTGTGAAGCAGTCTGTGTGATTTATGGAAATCACGACTGTGCGGAGCGCGTTGCATTCGGAAATATTCTGATGGAAAAGAGCCATGTCTATGTCTCGCCGGTCTATGACGGAAAGATTCGGAACATCTGTCTGAGTGATGAGTGGGGCACGGTTCGGATTCATCTGCTCCCATTTCTGAAACCGGCAATTGTCCGCCATGTGTGGGAGGACGATGAGGTGGAGACGACGGAGGATGCTGTTAAAACGGCGCTCGCCCATATGGAGTGCACTCCCGGGGAGAGAAATGTGCTTGTGGCGCATCAGTTTGTGACGGGGGCCAGCCGGTGTGAGTCGGAAGAGCTTGCAGTCGGCGGAGTCGACCAGATTCCGGCAGAACTCTTTGATGCATTTGACTATGTGGCTCTCGGCCATCTGCACGGTCCCCAGAGTGTGGGCAGGGAGAGCGTCCGATACTGCGGAACTTTGCTCAAGTACTCCTTCTCGGAAGTGCATCAGAACAAGTCGGTGACGATTGTGGAGCTTGCAGAGAAGGGAAGAACTTCGATTCGAACCATTCCGCTTCATCCGCTTCGCGATCTTCGGGAGATTCGCGGGACGTATTTAGAGCTGACGGCAAAATCATTCTATGAGGGAACGAATACGGAGGATTATCTCCGGGCAACACTGACGGACGAGGAGGATATCCCGGACGGTCTGCAAAAACTCAGGGTAATCTATCCGAATCTGATGCAGCTGATGTACGACAACCGGAGGACGAGAGATGACCAGAGTGTGGAGTCGGCGGAGAATGTGGAAAAGAAATCTGAGCTTGAACTGTTTGAGGAATTCTATGAGATTCAGAATAATGGTGCAATGAGCGAGCAGCAGAGAGCGTTCTGTCTAGAACAGCTCGAAAAGATTCTCTCGGAAGGAGGCAGGTAAGGTTGAGACCGGAACATCTGATTATCAGTGCGTTCGGACCTTATGCGGGACGGACAGAACTTGATTTTACAAAATTTGGAAGAGGGAGTCTTTATCTGATCTGCGGGGATACGGGAGCGGGAAAGACGACGATTTTTGATGCGATCGCCTTTGCACTTTATGGGGAGGCGAGCGGACAGGTGCGCGATGCCGGAATGTTTCGGAGCAAGTATGCAGAACCGGCGGCAGACACTTTTGTGGAGCTGACTTTTTCCTGTCAGGAAAAGTCTTACACGGTGCGGAGAAATCCGGAGTACCGGCGTCCAAAGACGCGCGGGGAGGGAATGACAGTCCAGAAGGCAGATGCTGTTTTGACATTTCCGGATCAGAGACTTCCGGTCACAAAAACTCGTGAAGTGACCCGGGCGGTGACACAACTGATCGGGCTCGACTACCGCCAGTTTACGCAGATTGCGATGATTGCACAGGGAGATTTCCAGAAACTTCTCCTTGCGGGCACTATGCAGCGGTCAGAGATTTTTCGACAGATTTTCCACACGGGACCATATCAGGAATTGCAGAACCGCTTGAAGAATTCTGCAAAAGAGTGCTGGAAGACATACGATGAGACGCGAAAGAGCATGGTTCAGTATCTCGACGGAGTCCGGATCCCGGGACAAAAGGATGAAGAGGATCTGAGAGAAGACGGGGATGAGGATGCAGACAGATCAGACAGGATCGCCGAGTGGGAGAACATGAAAGCAGCCCGTTTTGAGGGCTGTACGGTTCATGGAATAAAATTGTTAGAGGAGTTCTGTGCCGCGGATGCGAAGCGTCTGAAAAACTTGCAGGATCATCTCAGCGTGTGCCGCGACCGCTTGCAGAGAGAGCGGAAAGATCAGGAGCGGATGAAGCAGTGTAAGCATCTGAGTCTGGAACTGGAACAGGATGAAAAACAGCTTGAGTGTGCGGTTAAGGCACAGAAGCAGGCAGGGCAGGAATATGAGAAATGCTGGGCAGAGGCCGGGCGTGGCCAGGGTCTCCAGCAGGAGATTTTACTTCTTCAGGAGGAACAGAAACGGAAAGAACGCCGGGAAATGCGAAAAAGTCGTCTTGGCAAGTTACAGAATCTGATTCAGGATGAGGAGTGTTCACGGGAAAACGCTCAGGAAGAGCTTGCATGCTGTGCAGAGAAATTTGAGAGTGAGGAGTCCGTGAAGCGGAGAGCGGCCGAGCATGCCGGGCGGATCAAACGTCAGGCTGAGGGAAGTGCGCTTTTGCAGACGGGAAATCATCTTCGTCAGTTAGAGCTTCAGCTTGAGCGGGAACAAAAGGAATACCGGCGGACATCAGAAGAGCGGGCAGAGGCCGAGCACCGGTATCTGTGTCTGGAACAGATGTTTCTCGATGCACAGGCAGGAGTTCTTGCGCGCCATCTGCGGGAGGGGAGTCCGTGTCCGGTCTGCGGTTCGCTTGAACATCCAAATCCGGCACATCTTGCTGAGCATGTTCCGGAGAAGGCGGAGCTTGAGCGGGAAAAAGAGAAGCTTGAGGAGATCCGCCGCAGGTCGCAGCGCGCGAGTGTGCGTGCGGCGCAGTGGATGGAGCAGAGAGATCAGGAGGGAGAAGAGTTTGTACGGCGCGCCGGAGAATTTTTGGAGAAGAATGCCAAGGCAGGAAATGACAGAGGAAGAAATGACGAGGCAGATCTTGTCGATCTGGATATGGATCTCACGGAGCAGATTAAAAAGATTGAAGATTGTCTGAACGTGCTGAGTGAGGAGGAAAACGAGTATCAGCAGTGGGAGAGATGGACCGGGCAGATGGAGAAGAAGCGCCTTGAGATTCGTCAGAAGATCCAGAAGGCGGAAGTCGCCCTTGCCGGAATGTATGCAGAACAGAAAGAGCTGATCCGGCAGGAAGAGGAAGAACCGGAGAACAGCCTGATTTCAGAGACGTTGCAGGAAGAAGGCGATCTGGATTGGCTGATCCAAAGGAAACAGGAAGAAAAAAGAAAGCTGGAGGAAGCTTTAAAACAGGCAGAAGAAGCCCGCAGAAGCGCAGGGGAGATGAGGGCGCGCATGGAGGAGAGTGTCCGGCTTCGCAGAGAGAGACTGATGCAGCTTGAACAGGAACGGAGAGAGAGCGGGCAGAGAGAGGAACTTTCTTCCGATCAGAGAATCGCGGAACTTGAGGCACAGGAGCGCGAGTGGAACCGGAGTGTTCAGGATCAGTATGCAGCGGGAAAGAACAATGAGGAGATTTTAGCGCGCGTCAAAATCAGACAGGCGGAACTTGAGAATGCGGAGCAGAAGTATATGTGGATGCGTGCTCTGTCTGACACGGCAAACGGGACTCTTTCCGGGAAAGAAAAGATTGAGCTTGAAACCTATGTGCAGATGGCGTATTTTGACCGGATCCTCAGAAGGGCGAACCTGCGCCTGATGACGATGAGCAGCGGCCAGTACGAGCTGAAGCGGCGCAGCGATTCAGAAAACAGAAAAGAAAAATCGGGACTTGAACTCGACGTCATTGACCATTACAACGGGTCACAGAGAAGTGTCCGGACACTCTCGGGAGGAGAGACGTTTCAGGCATCCCTCTCCCTCGCACTCGGTCTCTCGGATGAGATTCAGGCGCGTGCGGGAGGCATTCGGCTCGATGCAATGTTTGTGGATGAGGGCTTCGGCTCCCTCGATGAGGATGCGCTCTCGCAGGCGGTGCGGGCTCTCGAAAATCTGACAGAGGGAGACCGGCTTGTCGGAATCATCTCCCATGTCGCAGAACTCAAGGACCGCATTGAGAATAAGATTGTGGTCACGAAAACCCGGCAGGCGGGAAAGACCGGAAGCCGGGCAAAAATTGTCTGCTAAAGATTTTGCAGATAGCTAGAGACGTCGTGCAGATCGGAAAACGGGATCACGGCAGGCTGATTTGTCAGATGTTTTCCGATGTGTTTTTCCATCCAGACCATATTGTACCAGCGGTGGAACTTGTATCCGCACTCATAGAATTCTCCGACGAGGCGGTAGCCGAGTTTCTCGTGAAAACGAACGCTGTCCTTTGTCAGATAGGGATCGTTCTCAGATGCGGGCCAGGCGATGCAGGCGTTTAAATTTAAAATATTCTGGGCGGAGAGCGTGCGCTCGAGAGCATGGTAGAGGAGACGGCCGACTCCGTTTTTGCGGCGGGAGCGATCTACATAGATGGAGGTCTCGACGGCCCAGTCGTAGGCAGGGCGATCGTGGAACGGACCGGCATACGCATAGCCGACGGGAACTCCGTTTTCCTCAGCGACGAGATAAGGGAAGCGTTTCAAGGTGTGTTCAATCCGCTCTGCGAATTCTTCGACAGAGGGAATTTCATATTCAAACGTGATGGCAGTGTCTGTCACATAGGGGGCGTAGATGTCTAAGAGGGCAGCTGCGTCCTTTTTTGATGCAATTCGAATGTCCATAATCGTTGACCTCCGGTAAGTAAGGATATTTTCAGACAAACTCTAGCACAGAATGGGTCGAAAAACAAGGAAAAGGTCGTGAAGAGTCTGTCTGTGAAATCTCTGTGAAAACGTGGAAATGCGAAAATAAATCTGCTACAATGCAGATAACAGGTACCAAAGAAGCCTTCTAAGGTACCGGAGAAAAAGCCAGAATTATGAGATACGTGGCGTCGATCTGAAATTAAGATGGAATTGGAATACGATGAAATACGATAGTCAGGAGGATGAGACAATGGATGGATTAAAAGTGCTTGTCGTGGATGATGAGGCGAGAATGCGAAAACTGGTGAAGGATTTCCTCACCGTGAAAGGATTTCAGGTTTTGGAAGCGGGGGACGGCGAGGAGGCCGTGGATCTGTTCTTTAAGCAGAAGGATATTTCCTTGATTATTCTCGATGTGATGATGCCGAAGATGGATGGATGGGAGGTATGCCGGACGATCCGCCAGTATTCGAAGGTGCCGATCATCATGCTGACTGCGCGCAGTGAGGAGAGAGACGAGCTTCAGGGCTTTAAGCTCGGCGTGGACGAGTATATTTCCAAGCCGTTCAGCCCGAAGATTCTCGTTGCGCGCGTCGAGGCAATTCTGCGCCGGAGCAATATGGCGGTCAAGGAAGTCTCCGATGTCGGAGGAATCTGTCTCGACAAGGCAGCACATCAGGTGACGATCGATGGAAAGCCGATTGATTTAAGCTATAAGGAGTTTGAACTTCTCAACTATTTCATCGAAAATCAGGGAATTGCCCTCTCGAGAGAGAAGATTCTCAACAATGTGTGGAATTATGATTACTTCGGCGATGCGCGCACAATCGATACCCATGTCAAAAAGCTGAGAAGCAAGATGGGAGAGAAGGGCAACTACATCAAGACAATCTGGGGAATGGGATATAAATTCGAGGTGGATGATGACAATCAGAAAGATTGAGAAACAGCTTCATCAGGACAAGAGTATGCGCCATTCGATTCGTCACCGCATCATGCTGATTTACATGGGACTGATGGTGGCGACGATTCTTGCGATTCTCGTCGTCAATAACTGGTGGCTTGAGCGCTACTACGTCAACCAGAAACTCAAGGTGATGGAGGAAGCTTACAATACGGTTAATCATGCGGTGATGGAGGAAGCGCAGGACGGTGAGAGCATCAGCAGTGTGATCAGCCGTGAGCTAGAGGCAGAGTGGAAGCGCTGGGGACAGATGCCGATTGATGAGGACGAGGAGGCGGGTGAGCAGGGCACCGACTCCGAGACGCATCAGAAAAAACGAAAGAAAAACAAGTACCAGATCGCCACAACTTCGGATGAGGACAGTGACACCCTTCTCGGCACGATTCGGACTTACGGGGAGAGAAACAATCTGACAACCGTTTTGATCGACAGTTCCACTGGAAAGGCCTTCTTAAGTTCCGGGCGTGAGAGCGATTTTCTCGCCCAGAAGGTGCAGCGCTATGTGCTCGGAAAAGGTGGAGGCGATGCCCAGGTCTTAAAACAGCACGACAATTATCTCGTGGAGACCAATTATGACAAGCGGTCCAATGCGAGCTACATGGAGGCGTGGGGCTTCTTTTCCGACAACAGCACGCTGTTTATCATGTCAATGCCGCTTGCAGGCATCCATGACAGCGTGATGCTTGCGAACCGTTTTACGACATTTGTGGGACTTGCGGCTCTGATTCTCGGAACGATCATCATGTATTTTGTCGCAGACCGTGTGACAAAGCCGGTGCTTGCGCTTGCGGCACTCTCAGAAAAAATGTCGAATCTGGATTTTGACGCCCACTATGAGGCGGATGCCAAGGATGAGATCGGAGTTCTCGGGCGAAATATGAACAATCTCTCGAGCCGATTAAAAGATGCGATCGGGGCACTTCAGGATGCGAACCGTCAGCTCCAGCACGATATTGACGAGAAGACGCAGATTGATGAGATGCGAAAGGAATTTATCGCGAATGTCTCGCATGAGCTCAAGACCCCGATTGCCCTGATCCAGGGATATGCGGAGGGCCTGACCGAGGGAATGTGCGAGGATGAGGAGAGCCGCAACTATTACTGTGAGGTCATCATGGATGAGGCCGGGAAGATGAACAAGATGGTCAAGCAGCTTCTGACACTGACGGCACTGGAGTTTGGAAATGATACGGCGACGATGGATGCGTTTGACATCACAGAGCTGATTCAGGATCTGATACGCTCTTCCTCGATTCTGCTTCAGCAAAACGAGGCGAACGTCTGCTTTAAGCCGGACGGACCGTGCATGGTGGTTGCAGATGAGTTCAAGATTGAGGAAGTCGTGACGAACTATCTGACAAATGCGATTCATCATCTTGAGGGAGAGCGCAGGATTGAGATCCGCGTCGAGAAGAGCGGGGAGAGTGTGAAAGTGACTGTCTTCAACACCGGAAATCCGATTCCCGAGGAGGATCTTCCGAACCTCTGGACGAAATTCTACAAGGTGGACAAGGCGAGAACGAGAGCTTACGGTGGAAGCGGAATCGGTCTTTCGATTGTGAAGGCAATCATGGATATTCATCATCAGACGTGCGGAGTTGCAAATGTGGAAGGTGGCGTGGAGTTCTGGTTTACGCTTCAGGCACAGGGCGATGCCGATGCAGAGACAGCTGCAAAAACAGAAAAGACCGATACAAGAGAAGGTTGAGAGAAAGATACAGAAAATAGTTGACAAACATTGAAAAAAGTCTTAAAATGTGAAAAAACAAAATATAAATTCAATCAAACCGATGAAGCGGAGATAAAAACAAATCGTGCACTTACAGAGAGACGGGAGGCTGAGAACCGTCAGAACGCAGCTTGTTAAATGGACCGCGGAGGGCGCAGTCAAAAGCCGGCGAGGAAAAGACGGCTGAGTATTCTGCGACGTGAGACACGCGTGAGAGGTCAGGAATATGATGGTATTCCGTAAAGCGCACGGAAGCCGGAGTGATATGTGATACAGAACGGATCATTATTATTGAAAAATGAAAAGTCCGGTTCAATCAGAGCTTCCGGTGAAGTGAATCAAGGTGGCACCGCGGGCATAGTGAACACATCCAGTCCCGTCCTTGGCAGACTTTCTATTTTGAGAGTCTGTCATGGACGGGACTTTTTTGTATGATAAGAAACTGCGTCCTACCATACAAAAAATGCTCCGTACCATCTATATCATATATTCCACATTCGATTGATCTGGTCAGAAGGAGGATAAGAGAGATGATGACGCTTGAACAGGCAAAGAAACTGGCTGAGGAAGGCAGATACGGAAGAATTCCGCTAAGCAAAGAGATTTACTCAGATATTCGCACTCCGCTGGAAGTTCTGAGAATTTTAAAGCAGGTGAGCCGTCACTGCTATCTGCTTGAGAGTGTGGAGGAGTCAAAACAGTGGGGGCGATACACGTTTCTTGGGTTTGACCCGCTTCTTGAGATCAGCTGCCAGGATGGAGTGCTCACAATCAAGGGGGCCACGACGGTGACACAGAAAGTCGATCATCCAAAAGATGCGATTCGTCAGATTCTCGAGGAAAATAAAAGCCCGCGCCTTGAAAATCTTCCGACATTCACCGGAGGACTTGTGGGGTATTTCTCTTACGATTACATCAAGTACGCGGAGCCGACTCTTGAACTTGAGAAAGCGGATGAAGATTCATTCAAAGATGTGGATCTGATGCTGTTTGACAAAGTGATCGCATTTGACAATTTCCGCCAGAAAATCATTCTGATCGTCAATATGAAAACAGATGCGATGGAGGAGGAGTATCACAAGGCAGAACTGGAATTAGAGCGCCTCGCTTATCTGATCCGAAATGGGAAACTGTCACCGAATCAGCCTCTGAAACTGAAAGGAGAGCTTCGGCCGACATTCTCAAAAGAAAAATATTGTGAGATGGTAGAGAAAGCAAAACATTTTATCCGCGAGGGAGATATTTTTCAGGTGGTTCTCTCAAATCGTCTGGAAGCACAGATGGAGGGAAGTCTTCTCGATGTGTACCGCGTGCTTCGGACGACGAATCCCTCCCCGTATATGTTTTATTTCTTCAGCGATGACATCGAGATTGCCGGAGCTTCCCCCGAGACGCTCGTCAAACTCACAGATGGGAAACTTTTCACTTACCCGCTTGCCGGAACCCGCCCAAGGGGAGCGTCAAGGGAAGAAGATCAGAGACTTGAGCGGGAACTGCTCGCAGATGAGAAGGAGCGCGCGGAACACAATATGCTGGTGGATCTTGGCAGGAATGACATCGGAAAAATCAGCCGCATCGGAAGCGTGAGCGTGGAAAAATATATGGAGATCGAGAGATACTCCCATGTGATGCACATTGGATCGACTGTGAGCGGAACGATTCGCCCCGAGTGTGATGCGGTCGATGCAGTTGATGCGATTCTTCCGGCAGGCACCCTGTCCGGAGCGCCAAAGCTCAGAGCCTGTGAGATCATTCAGGAACTCGAGGGCGGACGCAGGGGAATTTACGGGGGAGCAATCGGATATCTGGATTTTTCCGGAAATCTGGATGTGTGCATTGCAATCCGCCTTGCCTATGCGAAACAGGGAAAGGTTTACGTGCGCTCGGGCGCGGGAATTGTTGCGGACAGCATAGCGGAGAACGAGTATCAGGAGTGCCTGAACAAGGCGAGAGCAGTTGTGAGTGCGATTGACACGGCACAGAAAGGGATGGACGAATGATTGTTTTGATTGATAATTATGACAGCTTTTCTTATAACCTTTATCAGCTTGTGGGAAGCATTGACCCGGATATCCGCGTGGTCCGCAACGATCAGATCACAGTGGAGGAACTTGAAAAATGCCATCCGAGGGCGATCATTCTCTCGCCGGGGCCGGGAAGACCAGAGGATGCCGGGATCTGCATAGAAGTGGTGCAGAAACTCGGAGCAAAGATCCCGATTTTTGGAGTCTGTCTCGGCCATCAGTCAATCTGCAGGGCATACGGGGCAACTGTGGGATATGCGAAGGAACTGATGCACGGAAAGGTCTCAGAGATTTCGCTTGATCCGGAGAGCCGGCTGTTTGCGGGACTGGATGACACAATTCCGGTCGGACGGTATCATTCGTTGGCGGCAGAGGAAGAGACGATGCCGGAAGAACTGGTTGTGACAGCGAGGACAGAGGACGGAGAGATCATGGCAGTGGAACATCAAACGAGCCCGGTGTTTGGGGTGCAGTTTCACCCGGAATCCATCCTGACGCCGGATGGCAGGACGATTCTTGAAAATTTTCTCCGCCTTTGCAGCGAAAACGGATTTACAAAATCCGGTGGAATCTGAATCATGGTGAGGTCTGAAACAGCACGGAAAGAAAAATAAAAAAGGAGAGAGCGACGATGATTAAGGAAGCTATTTTAAAAGCATACAGAAAAGAGAATCTCAGCTATGATGAGGCAGAGCAGGTGATGAATGAGATCATGGAGGGTGAGGCAAGCCCGGTGCAGATGAGTGCTTACCTGACTGCACTTGGGATGAAGGGAGAGACAGTGGAGGAGATCACGGCATCTGCGGCAGGAATGAGAGCGCACTGTGTCCGCCTGCTTCACGAGATGGATGTGCTTGAAATTGTCGGAACCGGTGGAGACGGGGCAAACTCGTTTAACATTTCCACAACGTCCGCCCTTGTGATTTCAGCGGCGGGAATTCCGGTCGCAAAGCATGGAAACCGCGCTGCGTCGAGCAAATGCGGGGCGGCAGATGTGCTTGAGGCACTCGGTGTTGACATCACGATCTCTCCGGAAAAAAGCAGGGAACTTTTGGAAAAAATAGGAATCTGCTTCCTGTTTGCACAGAAATATCACGGCGCAATGAAGTACGTTGCTCCGGTGAGAAAGGAACTCGGTATTCGAACCATCTTCAATATTCTCGGACCGTTAGCGAATCCGGCAGGTGCAAATATGGAGCTGATGGGAGTCTATGATGAGACCTTAGTGGAGCCGCTTGCCCAGGTCCTTGCAAATCTCGGTGTGAAACGAGCTCTTGTCGTGTATGGAACGGATCATCTCGATGAGATCTCGATGAGTGCACCGACAAAAGTCTGCGAGGTAAAGGACGGTGCATTTACCAGTTACGAGATTACGCCGGAGCAGTTTGGATTTTCGAGATGCCAGAAAGAAGATCTGGCTGGCGGAACACCGCAGGAGAATGCTGAAATTACAATGGCAATTCTGAACGGAGAGAAAGGTCCTAAGAGAGATGCGGTGATGATGAATGCCGGAGCAGCGATCTATCTGGCAGGAAAGGCAGAATCAATCGCGGACGGAATCAGGATTGCCGGAGAGATCATTGACAGCGGAAGGGCAAAGCACCAGCTCGAAGCCTTTGTAAATGGCTCAAAAGGTCTGAATGATCCGTCAGAAAAATAAAAGTGAAAAATAAAGGGGAAAAAATCGTATGATTTTGGATGAGATTGCAGAGAGGACAAGGGCGAGAATTCAGGAAGAAAAGAAAAACATATCTGCGCAGGAGATGCGGAAACTTGCAGAGTCTGCTCGGAATCCCGAAGATAGAAAATTTCGCTTTGAAAAAGCGCTTAGAGAACCGGGGCTTTCTTTTATCTGCGAGGTAAAAAAGGCATCTCCGTCAAAGGGTGTGATTGCAGAACATTTTCCGTATCTTGAGATTGCAAGAGAGTATGAACAGGCGGGCGCGAGTGCGCTCTCGGTTCTGACAGAGCCATTTTATTTTCAGGGAAGCGATCAGTATCTTAAGGAGATTGTAAAGATGGTTTCCATTCCGGTTCTTCGAAAAGATTTCACAGTGGATTCCTACATGATCGATCAGGCAAAAGTCTTTGGGGCATCGGCAGTTCTTCTGATCTGTGCCATTCTTGATGATGGACAGTTGAAGGAATATTTAGCGCAGGCGCATGAGCTTGGTCTTTCTGCCCTCGTGGAAGCTCACGATGAAACAGAAGTAGAACGCGCGCAGAATGCCGGAGCGAGGATCATCGGGGTAAATAACCGTGATCTGAGAACATTTCAGGTGGATGTCAATAATTCTGTGCGTCTGAGAAGTCTTGTGCCGAGAGAGATCGTGTTTGTATCGGAGAGTGGAATCCGGGGAGCAGAGGATATGAGAAAACTTTATGAGAACGGGACAAATGCCGTGCTGATCGGTGAAACTCTGATGAGGAGTGCGGATAAGGCAGAGACATTGAGACAGCTTGGGGGAAAATGAAAATAAAATGGCAGACAGCAGAATGGCAGATCACAGAATGACGGACAGCAAAAAGACAAAACAGACGAAAGTGAAAATTTGTGGATTGACACGGATGGAGGATATCGATGCGCTGAATAGGTACCGACCTGATTTTGCAGGATTTGTGTTTGCGCCAAGCCGCAGACAGGTAAGTGAGGAGCTGGCAATGGAACTTCGCGCGCGCCTGAGTGCTGAGATTTTGGTGGTCGGGGTGTTTGTGAACGCGCCGGTTGAGCAGATTGAATGCCTTGTTGCCGGGAAGGTCATCGATATGGTCCAGCTGCATGGCACAGAGACTCCCTGTGATCTTGAAAAACTGAGGATGCATCTTGGCAGAAAGGTTCCGTTGATTAAGGCAGTTCGGATGAGCACAGAGACGGATCTTGGAATCTGGGATCAGAGTGAGGCAGATTACCTGCTTTTGGATGCGGTGAATGCAGGGGCGGGAAAGACGTTTGATCACAATCTGATTGATTCCCATCTGCCGATTCAAAAACCATGGTTTCTTGCAGGGGGAATGAACCCGGAGAATGCCGCCGCTGCGATTGCGAGATTCTCGCCGTTCGGGGTGGATGTCAGCAGCGGAGTTGAGACTGATGGAAAAAAAGATCCCCAAAAGATTCGCCGGATGATTGCAGCGGTGCGTTCCCATTCCTCAAATTCGGTGATATAATGAGCGTTAACGAGCAAACCGTCTGCGTTAGCAGACAGAGGAGTGTGTTAGCACGAGTTTGCGAGTGCAGGCAAGAGGGAGCGTTAACAAGCAAAAAACATACGGGAGAGGAATGGGATCATGGAACTTGGAATAGAAGAAAAATCGTACATCAGGGAACATGCAGAAGAGGGATATGAGCTTCTAAAGGAACTGGCGCAGATTCCGGCGCCGTCGAATCATGAAGAACGCCGGGCAAAGTTTTGCAAAAACTGGCTTGAGGCGAACGGGGCAAAAGGAGTCTATGTGGATTCTGCCGGAAATGTGGTGTATCCGCATCATGTGACGAAAACAAATCCTGTGATTGTCTTTATGGCACATATGGATGTGGTGTTCCCGGATGAGACTCCGCTTCCGTGGAAAGAGCAGGGCGGACGCTTATACTGTCCGGGTGTCGGAGATGACACGGCAAACCTTGTTGCACTTCTGCTCTCCGCAAAGTATGTCGCACAGAGAAATTTGAAACCGGCAGACGGATACGGCGTTCTGTTTGTGTGCAACACGGGTGAAGAAGGGCTTGGAAATCTCAGGGGGTCTCGAAAGATCTGTGAGGATTATGGAACGAGAATTGCGGCATTTACAAGTTTTGACTGTACGATGGATACCATCGCCTGCCGGGCAGTGGGATCAGAGCGCTTTCGTGTCAGCGTGAAGACGGAGGGTGGACACTCGTACAGCTGTTTTGGAAACACCAATGCGATTGCGGTTATGGCAGATCTGGTTCGGGAGATTTATGAGATCTCGGTGCCGGAAGGTGGGAAGACAACTTACAATGTCGGCGTGATCGAGGGCGGAACATCAGTCAATACCATCGCTCAGGAAATTCACCTGCTCTGTGAATACCGTTCGGATGATGCGGACAGCCTTGAGTGGATGAAAGCGCGCTTTGAGGAGATTTTTTCAAAGAAGAGAGAGGGTGCAGAGGTAACGGTGGAAGTTGTGGGGCTGCGCCCCTGCGAGCGGCTGAGCGGAAGTCAGGAGAAAACCCGCCGGGAAATGCTTGATTTTGCAAGAGAGACACTCACGCATGTGACCGGAAAGGTGCCGGAACTGGTTCCGATTTCTACGGATTGCAATATTCCACTTTCAATGGGAATTCCAAGTGTGTGCTATGGAACGTGTTTTGGTGCAGGGGCGCACACGAGGGAAGAGTATGTGGAGCGGAATTCACTCGAGATGGGATATGAGACAGCCTTGAGCGGCGTTTTGAGATATTTTTAGATTAAAAAAAGCCTCTGCTGCCAGTAAAATGGTCAGCGGAGGCTTTTTTGTTGCAGGGTTGCTGTTTTTGTATCTTTTTGTATCGGAAAGCTCAATGTTCGTCCATATCGTCGCCAAGCTCGTTGTAGCGGGAGGAATCGTATGGGCGGATCAGATTGGGATCCACATTGTTCTGGACAAGGGTGATCAGATCCCTCATATTCATATTCTGATCTTTCATCTCCTCGCGGGTGGCAGGAACATAGTGCTCGAGGATTGGCAGAACAATCAGGATTGTGATTCCGGCAGTAAAGCCGCCGTTATAGAGCACGAAACCACCGTGGAGAGCACTTGTTGCCGTACAGATCGAGGCGCATAAAAAGCCGCAGGCGATGCCGGCGCGTGTGCCGTAGCGTCCGACAATCGGACTCATGCCGGTGGCAAAAGCCGCACCGTTTAAGTAACCCTGCATCGAGATTGACCAGGTGAGCTGTCTGCCGTTGATATGACAGAAAAACAGGGTGAACAGGTACAGACATTCATAGCCGAGAAGAATCGGCAGGATGTTGCGCGGATGCTGTCCCATTGCGGTGAAGGTCAGTGCAGCCAGAACAATTCCAAAAGTCGGACCGGTGAAACCGGCACCCTCGGAGAACTGAATGGCAAGATTTAAATAAATTAAGAAGATACAGCCGTAAAATCCAATGTTCATCAGGCAGATCGGCATTCCGTACTTTTCTGCAAAGTCACTCCGAAAACCGGTGTCTTTAAACAGATGTTTCAGTCCATGAAAACTCTTTCCGTTTAAAAGATATCCGCTTACGATGCAGATTGCAAAGATTGTCAGGTAAAAACAGTTTCCGTACAGGCGAAAACTGTGACCAAAATGTTCATAGACCGGAGTGTCCACGACGAGAGAACTCGGAACTTCGATTCCCATTGTGCGGTACATGAAGTTAAATACGAGAAAACCGAAGATGCCGAATGCCAGTCCACCGTTGTACAGATTGTAGCCTTTGTGCCAGGCATGTGCACCCGGAAGGATCGCCGGTACGACAAAACCGAGCATCAGGCTGAACAGGATTGCAAGGATTACGCCTTTCGCAGTGAGTTGCACCTGTCCGAAAACAAAATTGTCCCCGATCGTGTAGCGAAACAAAAATTCGCTGATGAATGGAGCAAAAGAGGTGGTGAACATGCAGACATGCAGGTTACTCTTAAAGTTCAAGTGTTTCAGTTTTAAATAGATAAAAGGAGCAAAGAGGCAGGGCAGCATGTTCAGGATATTTAATCCGTAAAAACAATGCGCAACGACAAGAAAATATCCCGCCATCGTGTTGGCACGGGATTCACCTTTGAGGCTGACCATCAAAATGGCACACAGAAGACCGCAGGCGCCGGCATTGAGCATGGCGCTGGAAAGACCGCCGACAGCGAAATAGTCGGTGACGAGGGGACATGGAGTGATCATGATCAGATACCATCCATATAAAACCGCAGAAATCGTTTTCCCCGTATATAATGTAGCGATTCCTGCTGAGATAAGAAATGCGGCTGAAAAACCGAAGGCAATGCCGTTGATGATTCGGCTGTTTTTTGTGGCGTTCATAAACGAAAAAAATCCCCCTGATTAATAGATAGAATAAATAATGACTTCTTAACGTAATCATAACATGATTTGTTGAGAAAAACCTGTTTTTTTATAAAAACAATAAGAAATCGAAGAAAACGGGAAAGTATTTGGTGAAAATGAGCATAAATACCGGGATTTGCGGGGGTGTGGAGAGGAATGGGAAAATCTGAAAAAAGAAAATGTAAAAAAATGTAAAATAGTGGTTGACATTTTGTGGAGGGTCTGGTAATATAATGAACGCACCGCAAAACGGAGCAACGATCTGAAAAAGATCGAAAAAATAAAAATAAAAAGTGCTTGACAAACTCGCGACACTCTGATATAATGAACGAGTTGCTGCTGAGAACAAAAGCAACAAACTGAACCTTGAAAATGAAAGATTGAACAGTGTTTAAAACCCTGAAAATTCTTATAAAAAAGAGTCTTTTGGTAAAGGCATCTTTGAATTGAGAAATTCAGAAACAAAACAAACCAAACAACAGTAGAACGGTTTAATTATTAGCTAGTAGTTAATCATTGGATCGGGAAACAAACTTTAATTTGAGAGTTTGATCCTGGCTCAGGATGAACGCTGGCGGCGTGCTTAACACATGCAAGTCGAGCGAAGCGCTTGTGAATGACTTTTC
>NZ_JBNMIC010000001.1:0-206680 GCF_050873065.1 Brotaphodocola sp. | reverse complement strand
TTAACAACAAGATTAAAGTATTAAAACGAAGTTCCTATGGAATTCGCAACTTTAAGCGGTTCCGTACTCGGATTCTTCATTGTACATCATAAGTTAAAATGGTCGGTAAATGAGAGGTTTATTTGGCATGCCCAAAAACAGGACGTTTAGAGCTCAGCATTAAAATGGCTCTAAAGTCAATAATTAGGCGGGATTCCAGATAATCCCACCCCAACTATTGACATAGAGCCTATATTTCCAGGCAACAGAAAAACCCGTAGAACCGAAGTTCTACGGGCATCTTACGTTTGGACACAACGTTATCTTGCGATAACAAATCTATATTCAGATTGTATTACTCAATGATAGAAACAACACGGCCTGAACCTACGGTTCTACCACCCTCACGGATAGCGAAACGAAGACCCTGCTCCATTGCTACCGGATGGATCAGCTCTACGGTCATCTCTACGTTATCGCCCGGCATGCACATCTCGGTGCCCTCCGGCAGCTCGCAAACGCCGGTAACGTCGGTTGTTCTGAAGTAGAACTGCGGACGGTAGTTGTTGAAGAACGGAGTATGACGACCACCCTCGTCCTTGGTCAGAACGTAAACCTGAGCGGTGAACTTGTGATGGCAGGTAACGCTGCCCGGCTTAGCCAGAACCTGGCCACGCTCGATATCAGTTCTCTGGATACCACGAAGCAGAGCACCGATGTTATCACCAGCCTGAGCCTCATCCAGAAGCTTACGGAACATCTCGATACCGGTTACAACGGTCTTCTTAACGTCATCCTTAATACCAAGGATCTCAACCTCATCGTTCAGATGAAGAACACCACGCTCTACACGGCCGGTAGCTACGGTACCACGACCAGTAATGGTGAATACATCCTCAACCGGCATCAGGAACGGCTTATCAGTCTCACGCTGCGGATCCGGAATCCAGCTATCAACAGCATCCATCAGCTCAAGGATCTTGTCGCCCCACTCGCTCTGCGGATCCTCAAGAGCCTTCAGTGCGGAACCCTGAATGATCGGGGTGTCATCGCCCGGGAACTCGTACTCGTTCAGCAGCTCACGGATCTCCATGTCTACCAGCTCAAGCAGCTCCGGATCGTCAACCATATCGCACTTGTTCATGAATACAACGATGTACGGTACGCCTACCTGACGGGACAGCAGGATGTGCTCACGGGTCTGAGCCATAACACCATCGGTTGCTGCTACTACCAGGATAGCACCATCCATCTGTGCAGCACCAGTGATCATGTTCTTAACGTAGTCAGCATGTCCTGGGCAGTCAACGTGTGCATAGTGTCTCTTCGGAGTCTCATACTCAACGTGTGCGGTAGAGATGGTGATTCCACGCTCTCTCTCCTCCGGAGCCTTATCGATGTTCTCGAATGCAACAGCCTCACCAGTGCCATATCTCTCGTGCAGGGTCTTGGTAATTGCTGCAGTCAGAGTGGTTTTACCATGGTCAACGTGGCCAATGGTACCAATGTTACAATGCGGTTTGGTTCTTTCAAACTTTGCTTTTGCCATTTTATAGCGTCCTCCTTAATTGGGCCCATTTGGGCTTGTTGATTTATAATTAGGCTGTTTACAATTATATGCTATTTGCGCAATATTTTCAAGCCTATTTTCCAGCCCCCGGGCAGTCCAGAAGAACTGCCTGGAGGCTAAGGATTGCATTAGTATTAGTTGCCCTTATGCTCGTTGATGATCTTATCCTGTACGGACTTCGGAACCGGCTCGTACTTCTCAAAGAACATGGAGTAGTTACCACGACCCTGAGTCTTGGAACGCAGGTCGGTGGAGTAACCGAACATCTCAGACAGCGGAACGTAAGCCTTTACGATCTTACCGCCGCCGACATCATCCATACCCTCGATACGGCCACGACGGGAGTTGATATCACCGATAACATCACCCATGTATTCCTCCGGCATGGTAACCTCAACCTTCATGATCGGCTCAAGAAGGATAGCGCCAGCCTTCTGCATAGCATCCTTGAATGCCATGGAACCAGCGATCTTGAATGCCATCTCGGAAGAATCGACCTCATGGTAAGAACCATCGTATACGTTAGCATGAACACCCAGTACCGGGAATCCAGCCAGAATACCGGTCTTGGAAGCCTCTTCGATACCCTCGCCTACTGCCGGGATGTACTCCTTCGGAATAGCACCACCAACTACGGTAGACTCGAACTTGAAGGTCTCCTCGCCATTCGGATCCATCGGCTCGAAGTGTACTTTACAGTGACCGTACTGACCACGACCACCGGACTGCTTAGCGTACTTGCTGTCTACATCAACAGCCTTGGTGAAGGTCTCCTTGTAAGCAACCTGCGGAGCACCAACGTTTGCTTCAACGTTGAACTCTCTCAGCAGACGGTCTACAATGATCTCCAGGTGCAGCTCACCCATACCAGAGATGATGGTCTGACCAGTCTCGGTATTGGTAGAAGCACGGAAGGTCGGATCTTCCTCTGCCAGCTTTGCAAGAGCTTCGCTCATCTTGCCCTGACCAGCCTTGGTCTTCGGCTCGATTGCGATATCGATAACCGGCTCCGGGAACTCCATGGACTCCAGGATTACCGGATGCTGCTCATCACAGATAGTATCACCGGTTGTGGTGTTCTTAAAGCCTACTGCTGCAGCGATATCGCCGGAGTAAACTTTGTCGAGCTCCTGACGCTTGTTAGCATGCATCTGAAGGATACGTCCTACACGCTCCTTCTTATCCTTCGTTGCATTCAGTACGTAAGAACCGGAGTTCAGAGTACCGGAGTACACACGGAAGAATGCCAGCTTACCAACGAACGGGTCAGTCATGATCTTGAATGCCAGAGCTGCGAACGGCTCTTCATCAGAAGAATGACGAACGATCTCATTGCCCTCCAGATCAACACCCTTGATAGCCGGGATGTCGGTCGGAGCCGGCATGAACTCGATGATTGCGTTCAGAAGTCTCTGAACACCCTTGTTTCTATATGCACTACCGCAGCATACCGGAACAGCGGTACACTCACAGGTAGCCTTTCTCAGAACCTTCTTCATCTCCTCGATGGTCGGCTCCTCGCCCTCAAGATATGCCATCATCAGATCATCATCCAGCTCGCAGATCTTCTCTACCAGCTCGGTGTGATACAGCTCAGCATCATCCTTCATATCATCCGGGATCTCGCAAACGGTTACGTCGTCGCCCTTATCATCGTTGTAGATGTAAGCCTGCATCTCGAACAGGTCGATGATTCCCTTGAACTCATCTTCCTTACCGATCGGGAGCTGTAAGCAGATAGCGTTCTTACCAAGTCTGGTACGAATCTGCTCTACTGCGCCGTAGAAGTTTGCACCCAGGATATCCATCTTGTTGATGAATGCCATACGCGGTACGTTGTAGGTATCAGCCTGACGCCATACGTTCTCAGACTGCGGCTCTACACCACCCTTTGCACAGAACACGCCTACTGCGCCGTCCAGTACACGGAGGGAACGCTCAACCTCAACAGTGAAGTCTACGTGTCCAGGGGTATCGATGATGTTGATACGATACTCCGGCTGTCCCTTGATCGGACGGTTGTCCTGACCGTGAATGGTCCAGTGACAGGTAGTAGCTGCAGAAGTAATGGTAATACCTCTCTCCTGCTCCTGCTCCATCCAGTCCATGGTTGCAGTACCTTCATGAGTATCACCGATCTTGTAGTTTACACCAGTGTAATACAGGATACGCTCAGTCAAAGTGGTCTTACCAGCATCGATATGAGCCATGATACCAATATTTCTGGTTCTCTCCAACGGATATTCTCTTCCAGCCAAAGCTTTATCCTCCTATTAGAATCTGAAATGGGAGAAGGCCTTGTTAGCCTCTGCCATCTTGTGCATGTCTTCTTTACGCTTTACAGATGCGCCAGTGTTGTTTGCTGCATCCATAATCTCGTTTGCCAGTCTCTCTTCCTGGGTCTTCTCGCCTCTCTTACGGGAGAACATGGTGATCCAGCGAAGTGCCAGGGTCTGACGTCTCTCCGGCTTAACCTCGATCGGCACCTGATAGGTAGCACCACCGATACGCTTTGCCTTAACTTCCAGAACAGGCATGATGTTGTTCATAGCCTCTTCAAAGACCTCTACTGCCGGCTTACCGGTCTTCTCTTCTACACGGCCAAATGCACCGTATACGATCTTCTGAGCAACACCCTTCTTACCATCCAGCATGATGTTGTTGATCAGCTTGGTTACAACCTTATTGTTGTATAAAGGATCTGCTAATACGTCTCTTTTCTGAATATGTCCTTTACGTGGCACGTTACTTCCCTCCTTAATCATAAATTGCATTAATTCATCGGTACTCACATGTTTCCATAAAATGTGTTCGCGCGGGTAAATATCTATTTCCTGCAACCTACAGGTCAATATCAACTTCCGGCGCAACTGCGTATGCAGTCACTTTTTACTTACGTTAGTGGTACATTGGAGTCGGGATTTCCGCTTCTGCGGGAATCTGCTCCATCTGTTACACTGCCATTGGCAGCCTGACTGTCATGCAGTCAATTATTACTTCTTGGTAGCCTTCGGTCTCTTAGCGCCGTACTTAGAACGAGCCTGCTTTCTGTTGGCTACGCCTGCGGTATCCAGAGTACCTCTGATGATGTGATATCTGGTACCCGGAAGGTCCTTTACTCTTCCTCCACGGATCAGAACAACGCTGTGCTCCTGAAGGTTGTGTCCCTCACCCGGGATATAGCTTGTAACTTCGATGCCGTTGGAAAGACGTACTCTGGCGATCTTACGAAGTGCGGAGTTCGGCTTCTTCGGGGTAGCAGTCTTAACTGCGGTGCAAACGCCTCTCTTCTGCGGAGAAGAAGTATCGATTGCGCGCTTCTGTAAAGAGTTGTATCCCTTCTGCAGAGCCGGAGCAGTAGACTTCTTAACTGCGGTCTGTCTTCCCTTTCTCACTAACTGGTTGAATGTTGGCATTCTTTTCACCTCCTGTGATATTGTCTGTTGGTTGCTGTACATTCAAGCTTTTGCTTTTTGCACACAAAAACATTGCGTGAAATTTGCACGCCATATCATTATATCCACATTCTTAACTACTGTCAAGATATTTTTCATATTTTACAGGGATTTTCTGTATGATAGTATTGGATTTTCTGTCACTCTAAAAAACCTTCCAAAAATAAAATGAAGAAAGGAGCAACTTCCTATGCCTGCTTCCCGTTTTCAGCCAAAATCCATCCTCTTTGCCCTTCTGATCTCCTATCTCCTCTCCGGAATCTTTCTTCTCCTGCTCTCCCTCGCTGTGTGGAAGATGCAGCTGTCCGAACAGACAACCGGAGTTCTGATCTTTGCAGTCTATGCACTCTCCTGCTTTGCCGGAGGCTTCACCTGCGCCCGTCTTATCCGGTCACGCCGGTTTTTCTGGGGGCTTCTGACCGGTCTTCTCTACGTTCTGATCCTGACCGCCGTCTCGCAGATCTTCGGTTCACGAGAAACCGCCATCACCGAAAATTCCTCTTCCCATCTGCTTCAAACGGTTATCTGCTGCGCTGTCTCAGGAATGATCGGAGGAATCGCAGGCTGAATTTTCCAATAACTGCTTTCCTATTCTTTCCAATTTTTCCAATTTTAACCGCCGAGATCCCCTCTTTCTGTCTTGAGAGTGCACTCTCCGTGGCTGCCGCTGCGATGGCCGCTGTCTCCATCACGGCTGTCTTCTTTGCAAATGTCTCTCTCAGATCGAGGCAGAGTCCAAACGCTCCGAGGATTCCGCTTCCCAGAAATACCGCAAAATCTCCGAGATTGAAAACAACTTTCTTCAAAAATCCGATCCGGATGCTGAAATAATCCACGACATAATGGCGGACCATTCTGTCATACAGATTGCTGAGTGCTCCGCCAAGAAGAATCGACAGTCCAAGTTTCTGAACCTGCGCCTGTGCCCCCTTCTTCGGAAGCAGATAAAGCAGGACACCGAACAGGCCTGAAATGATGGACAACGGAATCAGTCGCACAACCTGCTGATACTTTTCAAGAAATCCAAACGGAAACCCCGCATTGTGATTGCGGTAAAGCCAGATTCTGCCCCTGCTCTTTTCAAGTTCTCTCGGAAAATCCTTCGGGTCCTGCTTTTCCACCCACCACTTGAGAGCGAGATCTCCGCCTGCAATCCCCGCAATTAAAAATAAATAAATCATATCTTCTCCTCTCCGCTCCATAATCAGAAAATGATGCTTGCCCATATACAGTAACGATTCTTCACTCATTACTCATTCTCATCTTCATTTTACTATCTGCTCAGATTCCCGTCAAACCAAATTCTGTCATTCTTCCCCCATCACCATAACATATAAGAGAATAAACAGATTCTCTGGAGCATTTTTCTATGATTCCCTGTTCCTTCTATCCGGCATCGGAAGAATATGCCGACTTCATTCTCCGTTATTCTTCTCGCGCAAGCGACGAAGTATTCCGGTTCACAAGCAGTACCTGCATCAATTTCATCAGCCGCGACTTTGCCATTGTCCATACTCCGCTTGACCGGGTGCTTCCGCTGAGCATCAGCCGCTACACCTACACGGCAATTCCAAAACTTTACAGTCTTTTAGACACCACTGCACTTGCAAGCAGCGGAATTCTCGAATCCATCCGTCAGCCTGCCCTCCAGACAACAGGGCGGGGCGTCATGATCGGAATCATTGACACCGGGATTGATTACACAAATCCGCTTTTTCGGCGCACGGACGGCTCCACACGCATCGCCGCCATCTGGGACCAGACGATCCCCTCCGACACGGAACCGCCGCAAGTCTCCGGTTTCCAGCCATTTTACGGAACTATCTATAATCAGGAAACGATTGACTCGGCTCTGCACCTTGAAGATCCCCACACCCTCGTCCCGACCCGCGACACTGACGGGCACGGAACCTTTCTCGCAAGTGTTGCCGGCGGAGCCAGGATCTCCGCTCCGGCTTCCTTCTCCGGAGCTGCACCGGAGGCGACACTCGCCATTGTCAAACTCAAGCCCGCAAAGCAATATCTGCGCGATTTTTTTCTGATTGCCCCTGATGTCCCCGCCTACCAGGAGAACGACATCATGGCTGCGGTCAGCTTTCTCCTCGGTCTGGCCGGTGACAGACGGATGCCGCTTGTCCTCCTGATCGGTCTTGGCACCTCCCAGGGAAGCCACGACGGAACCTCGCCTCTCTGTCTTCAGCTTCAGGCTCTGACAAGTTCCATGGGACTTGTTGCGGTCACCGGTGCCGGAAATGAGACCGGCTACCACCATCACTATCTGGGAAATCTTTCTGAAAAAGAAGACTGGGAGGATGTCGAGCTGCGGATTGCGGAAGGAGAAAATGGGTTCTGCATGGAGCTGTGGGCACATGAGCCGGAACTTTACACCGTCGGCTTTGTATCTCCGTCCGGAGAACAGATTGAGCGGATCCCCCTCGTCCTCGGGAGAGAAACGGAAGTTTCATTTTCTCTCGACGCGACAAAAATCGCAGTGACCTACCAGTCTTACGAGAGTTCTTCCGGAAGCCAGCTGATTTTCCTGCGCTTTGTGACTCCCTCGCCCGGAATCTGGCATCTTCGCGTCTATCCGGTACTCTATCTGAGCGGACAGTTTCATATCTGGCTCCCGCAAAATCCTTTTATCGCCTCTCAGACGATTTTTCTGCGCTCTGACCCGGACACCACGATCACAGATCCCGGAAACGGCTCAATGCCCTTAACTGTGAGCGCCTACAACCACCTCTCAGAAAGTATCTATATCCACAGCAGCCGGGGATACACCCGTGCTCTCGCGATAAAACCGGAGCTTGCCGCCCCCGGCGTCAACGTGCAGGGAGCCGCCGCTGACCGTCCCGACTCCGATCCCGAAACACTTCTCACCCGAAGAACCGGGACTTCCGTCTCCGCTGCAATCGCCGCAGGCGCCGCCGCCGACATCCTGTCCTGGGCATTTGTCGACGGCAACGCCCCTTATCTCACAAGCACCTCCGTCAAAGCCATGCTGATCGGAGGTGCCGGTCGAAATCCCGCTTTCCACTATCCAAACAGGCAGTGGGGATACGGAACTCTGAATCTGTATCAATCTTTTCTGAACTTAAGAGAGTGAGTAATCCCGCAATCCTGCAATTCTGCTAACCCCGCATCTGAATCAGCGGTCCGCCCTTTTTCTCAAGATACGAACGCGTCACAACAACCGTACCGATTCCCGGATCCTTCGGAATCTCATACATGATGTCGAGCATGAACTCCTCAAGAATCGCACGAAGCGCACGCGCTCCGGTATCTCTCCGGAGTGCCTCCTCGGCGATCCACTTGAGAGCCTCCTCCTCAAACTCCAGCTTGACTTCATCCATCGAGAGCAATTTCTCATACTGGCGGATAATCGCATTTTTCGGTTCTCTGAGAATTCTCATCAAAAGCTCTGCATCCAGTTTCTCGAGTGTGACAGTCACCGGAAGTCTTCCGAGAAACTCCGGAATCATGCCGAATTTTCTTAGATCCTCCGTCGTCACCTTCGAGAGAATCTGCTTCTCCTGCTCTGCCTGATCCCGTAACTCTGCACCGAATCCCATTGAGGATTTTTTCTGAAGACGCTCGCGGATAATCGTCTCAAGCTCCGGGAAGGCTCCGCCGCAGATAAACAGAATATTTTCCGTGTTTACGGTCGCAGTCGGTGTGAGTGCGTTCTTCTGGCCTGCCCCGACCGGCACCTCCACCGTACTTCCCTCGAGAAGCTTCAAAAGTTCCTGCTGAACAGACTCTCCGCTCACATCCCTCGTGTTTGTCTCCTTTTTTCGGGCAATCTTATCGATCTCATCAATGAAGATGATTCCATGTTCTGCCTTCTCCACATCATTTCCGGCAGCCGTCAGAAGCTTGGAGACAACGCTCTCAATATCATCTCCGATGTACCCCGCTTCCGTCAGCGAAGTCGCATCTGCAATCGCGAGCGGAACATTTAAAAGGTTCGCAAGCGTCTTCACCAGATACGTCTTTCCGCTTCCGGTCGGTCCGACCATCAGAATATTGGACTTTTCAATGCGCACATCATCAGCCCGCTCCTCGCCCTTTTTCGCAAGCATGGCGCGCTGCTCCTCATCGAAAATTCTCTTGTAATGATTGTAAACAGCGACTGCCATCACCTTTTTTGCCTTGTTCTGGCCAATCACATACTCATCAAGTTTTGCCTTTAAAATGTGCGGCGCCGGAATGTCCTTCAGCTGGAAATCCGGACCATTCTTCTCCCTGCGCTTTTTCACTTTCTGCCTGTTGGAAAGCATTGCATTCCCGAACCCTTCTAAATCCGCCGGATTTGAGAAATTCATATTCATGTACGGCATCCCCGGAATCTGGGAGAGATCCATCTTTGACCAGTCAATCTTTGAGGTATCCATGCCTTTTCCCATAATTGAGTCAAAGGCCTTCTGCATGCAGTCATGGCACAGGCAGATATTTCCCGGCATTGTAATCATGCTTCCCGCCTTGCTCTCCGGCCGGCGGCAGATATAGCAGACTTTTTCATATTCCTGTGTGTCCGGAGCATTTGTCTCCGTACTCTCTGTTTCCTTTTTCTCTATCTGATCTTCCACTTTTTTCTTTTCCTGTTCTTTCTGTTCATCCTGTATCTCTCTAAAATCTTCCATCATCGGTCTCCTTATCTAATTATCGATCTAATCACTGATCCAATTCCATCCCTCACTCCTACTTTAAATGGAACCCGTCAACAGGTCAACAAAAAATCTGCCCACTTCCCCAGAAACCGCAAAAGGGGCGCTGTGACAGATCTTTTTCTGCCACAGTACCCCTGTTTGTATCATGTTGTTATTGCTTGCTGTCTGCCGGTCTGTTTCCGAGAGTGATCGAAACGGTACGCTCCTGATACTCTCCGTTTTCCAGTGACTGAACTGTCAGCTCCACCGTCTCACCGGAGCGATAATACTTGAGCAGATCTTTTAATTCTGCCATCGTGCGGACACTCTGTCCGTCAAACTTTGTGATAATATCCTTCTCTTTCAGGTCTGACTTCGACGCTGCCCCGTTCTCCACAATCTTGTAGACATAGATTCCTTTCGGCATTCCGTACATCGAAGCCGCATTGTCATCGATATTCTGTCCCTGAATTCCGAGATAACCCTGCTGGGCCTGTGCAACCTCCGTGCGGTTCTTGCGGTTCATCAGCTGATTGATAATATCCTTTACCTGAGATACCGGGATTGCATATCCCATTCCCTCTACCTCTGTGGAAGAATACTTTGCAGAGTTGATTCCGATTACCTCACCTCTCATATTCAGAAGAGCACCGCCGCTGTTGCCCGGATTGATTGCCGCATCCGTCTGAAGAAGTTTCTTCACATCCGTCTCATTCGTCTTCACTTCCCGGTCAAGTGCGCTGATATATCCGACCGTCACAGACTGTCCGTACCCAAGTGCATTTCCGATTGCGACAACTCCCTGTCCGACTTTGAGCGCATCGGAATCCCCGAGCGTTGCAATCTTAATCTGGCTCATTGCCTCCGCCGGAATGTCTTTCAGGGAAACCGCAATCACTGCCAGATCCTGCTCTGCATCTGTTCCCTTGATCGTCGCATTGACCTGGCTGTTATCGATGAAGGTCACGGTCAGCTGGTTGGAATCCTCCACAACGTGATTGTTCGTCACGATCAGAAGCTCGCTGTCATTCTGTCCGACGATAATGCCGGATCCACTGCTCGGAACCTCCACGGTTCTTCCCGGGCCGAACCAGGTCTGCTGCTGCATCAGCATCGTGTTGTTGATTGCCACGACTGACGGCATCGCATTGGCCGCAATCTCGGAGACATCCATTCCTGTCTGTGCGGACGGTGCAGCGCCTCCATCCTGATCTGCTGTCGGTGCCTGCGCAATTGTCAGCTGAGTCTCACTCTTCGGAAAATACTGCTCTCTCAGATAATTTCCCGCCGTATTCACTCCAAACATCGTTCCGCCTGCAATCACTCCAAACAGAACTGCCGCAGCTGCAACCTTGACCACCTTCTTTGCCACCGGTGGAATCCCTGCCGGAGCGTGAACCGGATCCTCCGGAATCTGGGCATTCGGATGGTTCTCCACCCATCCGCTCTGGGGATCTTCCTTTACAGACTCCTCAAACTCCTGTCCGTCCTGTGTCTCTCCCCACGGCTCCTGCTCCTTGATGCTATCACTCTCATCCGTCTCATTCATTCTGTCGTCTGCACGACTGCTGTCATCCTGTTCTCTATCTTCACGGAACTCTCTGTCCTCATCCTCAAACATATCTCCAGTCCCCTTTCCTCTATCTCATCAAGATCCCTGCAGCCATGATTGCCATCCTCTCACAATCTCTGGAAATCACTTTTTGTTGCAGATCTCTTTTCTATTGCCTTTCTATTGTCTTTCTGTTGCCTCTTTACTATGCTATCAAGACTATAACAATTAATTGTGTCGGAAATGTGATGGAAACGTATCGAAGCTGTGAACTGTATCCAAAAATGGCCCCGTCAGCGGAAACGCAACCCGCAAACAGAGCCATCTCTCATTTTCTGAATCTCTTAACCACCTAATTACTGTCCCGGTCTTGAAACCGGACCAGAGCCGGCAGTCGTCGGTGTCGTGCTTGTTCCGCCCGGACCTGCATGTGTCGGACTCTCCACATGTACAGATGTCGGAGCGGAAGCCGGTCCCTCTCCGCGCACAGTCGACGCAGACGGAAGTTCAGAAGTACCGCCGGAGTGAGAAGCCGTTGTCTCATGGGAGGCGGATGTCGTCGAAGTTCCCGCATGCGTGGTGCTGTTCTCTTCCTTCGGTGCAATCGTCTCCTTGATCTCCTTGGTTGCCTTCTCTTCCTTCGTCGTCTCTTTTTCTTCCTTTGTCTCCTTGGAGTCCTTTGCGGACGTTGTCTCGTGGGAATTCTTTGAATCTTTCGATTCCTTGGAATCCTTCTTCTCATCCGCCTTTGTGCTCTCAGGCTCAACAACAGGTTCCACAGTCACTTTCACATCTTTCTTCTCATCCGCATCCTTGGAATTCTTTGAGGATCCAGATGTGGACGAAGCTGCGGTTGATTTCTGTGGCTGAACCACTCCGCTGTCCGTTCCCACTTTCTTGACAACCTGACCCTCCTTGTAGATGCCGGTGTCTGCGGAAATCTTCTCGCCGATCTTCTTCACCGTCTCAGAAGGCTCATAATCCGTCTCATCGTAGAGGAACTCGTGAAGCAGTTTGACATTGCTCTCAAGCGTTGCCGGAACAACAACCGCACCCTTCTTGCCCATATTTGCCTCACCGCGCGCCTGCGGGAATCCGGTTGTATCGACAAGGTGGAATTTCGAGATGTTCTTCGCATTGTTTACGAGATCATCTACCCAGAGGCTGGTGTAGGTATTCGGGAATACCGTTCCGATCAGGCGATAAAGTGTCTGGAAATCTGCTTTCTGCGCTTTCTCAAAGGCAAGGCTGATGATCTTTCTCTGACGCTCGGTACGCGCATAGTCTGTATCCATCAGACGAAGACGTCCGTATGCAACTGCCTGGACACCGTCAAGATGATTCATTCCTGCGTGCGTCAGCTGAGTAGATCCGATTCCGGTTGCCTTTACCGTCTCTGTGATAAAGGAGTTGATGTAATAGAACTCTGCCTTGCTCAGTTCCACATCGACACCGCCAAGAATATCAATTCCCTGTGCAACCGCCTTCCAGTTAAAGGTGATGTAGTCCGTAATATTCAGATCCAGATTTCGGTTCAGGGCCGTCATTGCCTGAGCCGGTCCGCCGAGGAAATAAGCCTGGTTGATCTTGTTGTAGCTTCCCTTCTCCTGACTGATATTCAAGTAGGAGTCTCGGTAAACCGATACGAGCTTGATCTCACCGTTTTCGAGATTGATGCTGCAAATGATATTGACGTCCGCATTCGTATCCTTCTTGATCGCATTGTCACGCGCATCCACGCCGAAGACCGCAATCGTCCAGTAGCCCTTCATATTCTGGGTTGCAACCTCCGGAAGATCCTGATTGACAGTAACTTCTTTCATCTCTTCCTCGCTCGGCCGCTGAATCTTTGCCGCCGTGCGTGCGAAAAATCCGTATCCGAAAATGAAGAACAGCGCAAAACACTCCGCAATCACTGTTGTGATGATTCTCCGGATCGTTCTCTTTCTCTTGGCACGCTCCATCTCTTTTCTCGGATTCGGCAGATTGCTGTTGTTATTGTTATTATTGCCTCCACGGTTTCCGCCGTTGTGATTGTTTCCGCTCGGACGTTCCGGTCCGCGGCCGCCGCCTCCATTAGAACCGGCTGAAGTGCTGTTCTTTGGAGCAGCATTCTTGGAAGTGCCCTTGTTTGAAGAGGACTCTGCTCGCCACCGCTTTGCATCTTTACTTCCGGAATTTCCGGAGTTCACAGAAGCCTGCACACTGCGGACTCTGCGCACAGAACGCGCAGAATGTACCGCATGAGCGGAATGTCCGGAGCGACTCGCCGCTACCGAACCGCCTTCCATGATAACCGGTCCTTCCATGTTGCTCTGGGTTTTCGAATTCCGGCGGCTGCTCTTCTCGTCTCCCCGTCTTCTGTCTTCCTCGTACTCACGACTCATATATCTACCTCATTTTATTTATTGCCCGGCAGGTTCATCCTCCGTATTGATCCGGTCATGTCCCTCTCCGTATCCTCTGGTATCCCTTATCCACGATCCGTTAATATGCGTTTTTATTGATGAATCCCTTGAAAAACGTTAAAAACAGGATCTTAAAATCAAATCCAAGTGTCCAGTTCTCAATGTAATACAGATCATGCTCGATCCTCTTTGTGATGGAGGTATCTCCGCGCAGACCATTTACCTGCGCCCACCCGGTCATTCCCGGACGAACCTGATGCTTAATCATATACCTTGGGATCTCTTCCTTGAATTTCTCCACAAAAAACGGCCGTTCCGGTCTCGGACCGACCAGGCTCATATCGCCAAACAGCACATTGAACAGCTGCGGCATCTCATCAATGCTCGTCTTCCGGATAAATCTTCCGATCGGCGTCACGCGCGGATCATGCGGACTCGTCCACTGTTTCTTTTCCTGTCTGGGATCCTGTACTTCCATTGACCGGAACTTATACATCTTAAACGGCCGGTTGTGAAGCCCGACTCTCTCCTGACAATAGATCAGAGGTCCGGGGGATGTCAGTTTAATCAAAATCGCCGTCACCAGCATAATCGGTGAGAACAACGTCAGCGCCACCAGGGCACCGAAAATATCGACGGCCCGCTTCATCATCGCATTCAGCGGATCGCTGAGCGGAACACGACGGATATTGATGACCGGAAGTCCCTGCAGGTCTTCCGTGTAAGGTCTTGTCGGAATGATGTTGTTGTAATCCGGAATAAACTTTGTGTGAACACCGGATTTCTCACACTCCGCCACCAGATCTTCGAGAATTCCATACTCCCGGATGCTGAGCGTGATCGCAATCTCATCCATGAAATTCAGATTCAGAATGTTTCTTAAATTGCTGATCGGGCCGATGACCTTGATGCCACGGTACTCGCTTCCCCTCGCCTTGTGGTCATCGAGGATGCCGTGAATCTGATACCCCCACTCCGGATTTGCCAGCACACGGTCGATATAATTCTCCGCCGCCCGGCTGTATCCGATCAGAAGGATATGCTTCTGGTTGTACCCCTTCGCGCGCATCGAGCGCAGGAAGATTCGGATCAGATTTCGCTCCAGCGTCTCTGATGCCACATTGACCACACAGAAGACAATGACAAGTTTTCGCGAAAATTCTCTCAGATATGGATTTTTACCAGTCAGATAGAGGAGCAGGCCACTGATCAGAAAACCGATCAGGTTCGCCTTACAGATATTTGCAAACTCCTGCCTGCGCCCCTGAACCCGTTTGGGTGTAAAAAGCTGAAAAATCATATAGAGCAGCAGGTACAGCGGCACCAGCACCAGCAGTGCCCCCATATAAAACCAGTCGGGAAGAACTCCTCCCGTTTCAAACCAGCCGCTCTTTATTGTCACAAACCAGCTCAAGATATATGCCGCTGCAATCACAAGCGCATCCAGCACCACATGCATGCGGTTCAACCTCTTTTGGTTACTCTTTATCATCTATTTTTTGCCTCCGTACAGGGAATGATTTCGTTCCCTATTTAAGCGCATAATAACTCAATGATAACGATTATACACGAATTTTTTTCTTTGCACTATTAAATTTCTCTTAAATTTTGTAATATCTTGTAACATTTAAAAAGTTACTTGACTAACTTCTTTCTGATCTGGCGTCTTCCAAACTCAAAAATGTAGAGTGCCGCCCCGTAGATCAGCTCCCACTCGATTGCGAGATAATTCTGAAAGTCTTCCGGCCGGTAAGCTACTTTCTTCGTCTTCTTCACCGTGCGGATCCCCTCGAGAACCCCTCCGACGTACGCCTTCTCAAACCCTTTTTTCTTGAAGAAGAAATATTTTCCGAGGATTCCAAGGCCGATCGGGACACTGTTTAAGAAAAGCTGCCATCCCGGCATATTTTTATAATTTAAGTAAACGTTGTTGCGCGCTGCCAGACGAACCTTGAATTCATTGTATTTCGATCCGCTCGTTCCGCTTCCGACATGGTAAATCTCGGCAGACGGACAGTAACGGTTATAGTATCCCGCAATCTTCGCGCGGTATCCCACATCAATGTCCTCAAGATATGCAAAATGCATCTCATCAAAGTATCCGATCTCCTCAAAGACCTCCCTGCGGTAGATCGCCGCTCCGGCACAGGCGGAAAAGACATTGCAGGCGCGGTTGTAGCGCTCGATCTCCTGACCGACTCCCCGCTGGTACGCCCAGCCCATGATGCTGTACATATCTCCGCCATCGTCCATCAGCTCCTTGTGGTAAAGCTGAATCATCTTCGGACTGACGGAAAAGATTTTCGGGGAGCGCTCAATCTCACGGATCAGTGCCTCGACATATCCCTCTTTCGCCTCGGTGTCATTATTGAGCAGAATCACAAACGGCGTCTTTGACGCCTTGATTCCCACATTGACCGCCCCGGAAAACCCGGTGTTCTCCGGCAGAAAAATCGAGGGAATCTCATGTTCCTTCAGCCACTCGACGCTTCCGTCCGTCGATCCGTTGTCGACGACGAGAAGATCAAAGTCTTTGCAGGTCTGTCTTTCAAGAGCCGCCATGCACGGCTCCATGAATTTCAGGCCATTGTAATTCGGAATGATAATCGTCGCTTTTTTCATCTCGCTCATCTCGTTTTTCTCACTCATCTCGCTATTTTTACACCTCCAGCTTGTACGGCTCTCCGATCTTCTCCTTCTGAAGATCTCTCAGAGCAAAGTTGGATTTTCTCAGCGTCAGATTCGGATTGTAATACGGATCTCCGTTTTTCAGAATATCCGGCCAGCGGCGGGCAAAAATCGCGATCTCGCGGTTGAATCGCGCAACTTTCTCCGGCGTGTCCTCAAGACCTCTCGACTTCGACTCATAATGGTACATCACCGCATACGGATTGTAAACCACAAGCTTTCCGGCATTTCTGACTTTCATGCAGTAGTCGATGTCGTTGAAAGCGACGGCAAGCTCCTCAGTGAAGCCGCCGACCTCGCGGAACAGGGAGGCTCTTGTCATCATGCACGCCGCGGTCACAGCGCTGTAATCCTGAGCACACATCGCACGATGGAAGTAGCTGCTCTCCGCCTCGTGAAGACCGATGAAGGTGTGGCCTGCAATTCCGCCGAATCCGATGACAACGCCCGCATGCTGGATCGTGTTGTCCTGATAGAGCAGACGGACTCCGACGATTCCGACCTCCGGTCTCTGCGCATAGCCGAGCATCTCCTCAAACAGATCCTTGGAGATGATCTCCGTATCGTTGTTTAAGAAGAGGAAATACTCTCCCTTTGCAAACTGGGCACCGAAGTTATTGATTGCAGAGTAGTTGAACTCGCGCTCCCAGGTCACGACATGAACCTGCGGGAACTCCTTCTGGATCTTCTCGTAGTACGCAAACGTCTCTTTCTCCGTGCTGTTGTTCTCAATGATGATGAACTCGAGATTCTTGTACGTCGCACGCTCCAGGATCGAGCGGATGCACAGATCGAGATCTGCGGTGTGGTCCTTGTTCGGGATGATCACGGAGACAAGCGGATCATTCTGCACCTCAAAGATCGTGTGGTAAATGCCGTAGTCAACGCCCTTCACAACCTTCTTTGCCGGAATCCCGCATCTCTCATAGTGCGCCATGATCGCTCTCGCACCCGCCTCAAACGCATACATCTTGCTCTCCGGATTGCTCGCCGTCGAGTTCTGGTGACAGCGCCAGTGGTAGAGCACCTTCGGGATGTGCACGATCTGGTTTGCCTTCTCCGTGCAGCGGAAGATGAAATCATAGTCCTGGGCACCGTCATACTCCTGACGGAAACCGCCGACTCCGCTCAAAAGCTCGCGCTTCACGACAAAGAGGTGGCAGATGTAGTTGACACTCGTCAGCAGATCCTGATTGAAATCCGGCTTGAAATGCGGATCAAACAGAGCTCCTCCATCCATGTCGAGCTTATCCTCATCCGAGTAAATCACATCGCAGTCAGGATTTTTGTTGATTGCGGAAGCGACCTCATAGAGTGCATGTTCCGGGAGCGTATCATCGTGATCCGCAAGTACAATGAAATCGCCTTTCGCCATCTCAAGTGCCGCGTTCGTGTTTCCGGAAATTCCGAGATTCTTTCCAAGATCAACGAACCGGAAACGCGGATCTTCCTTCGCATACTGCGCAAGCACGCGGGTGACAATCTTTCCCTCTCCGGCAGGACTTCCGTTTGCAACACAGACCTCCCAGTTTGAGTACGTCTGCGCCTTGATCGAGTCGAGCATCTCCCTGAGATACTTTTCCGGCGTCTTGTATGCCGGAATCACAATCGACAGAAGCGGCTCGATTGCCAGCTTTTCTTTTCTCTGCCGGTTTAACTCTTCCTCGGTCGGCTTTGTCAGCTTATACCACTCGCCGTAATCGTAATCGTTGTCAAGTCCCTGAATCTTGTGCTTGGACTTTAAGATCAGCGCCTTGAGTCCGTTCTTCTTCCAGAACTCAAGAGCAACATGAACCGTCTCCATATTCATCAGATCGCGGATTTTCTCCATTCGCTTGTGAAGAACACTCGCACGCTTCTCAACAAGTTCCTCATTGTACTTAATCTTGACCGTGCGACCGTCACAGCGGATCAGAAGCCAGTAATCTTTTCCTCTCTCATACGGGAACTGGATATCGAATCCAAAATCCCGGTCATACACTTTCTTGTAATAGATCTGGCTCACGTCATCTCGTCTCGTCGCCACGTACCGGACTTTGACCGGTTTTTTGTTTCCATCCAGAACCTTAAACTGTGCCTTTGACTCCGGAGTCTTTCCGACTACCCAGCCGTTGAGCTGGATCGAATTCTCACGGATTCTTACCACATCCACTTTATACTTCATAAATTTATTCCTTAATTTTCTCCCTTTTTAGCCTCTGTGAAATTCAAACGTTCCTCCTCGACAACAAGCGGGCGGTGCATCACTCTCTGGTTGATCGAGAGCACATATTCTCCGACCATACCGATAAAGAAGATCTGTACCGATCCCAGAAACAGCATTCCGATCAGCATCGGTGCCATCCCTGCCGGGAAGCGGTCCCACCAGATCAGTTTCATCACCAGATAAGCAACCGCAACCGCAAGGCTCACCAGACAGCTGAAGGCACCGATAAACGTCGCCAGTCTGAGTCCTGCCTTCGTGTACGAGGTTACACTGAGCATCGCCGCATCGTAGAGACGGTAAAAGTTATTGTGGGTCTTTCCAGCGCGCCGTTTCGGCTGCTCATACGGGATCTCCTTGCGCTTGTATCCGAGTTCTGCAACAATTCCGCGAAGAAACGGAGTCGGATCATCGAGATTTCTCAGAATCTCAATGAAATCTCGGTCGTAGAGCCCGGAACCCGTAAAGTGCTCGATCTGCTCGACATCGGAGAGTTTCTTGATTGTCTTATAGTAAAAGCTGCGCAGGGCATACATCAGACGGTTCTCTTTGCTGCTCGTCTTGATGCCGATGACAATCTTGTAGCCCTCTTCCCACGCCCTCACATACTGCGGAATCAGCTCGACCGGATCCTGGAAATCTGCGACCATCTCAATCACACAGTCTCCGGTGACCTGAAGCATTCCGTAATACGGAGAGTTGAACTGTCCGAAATTTCTTGCATTGAAAATTGCCTTGATCTTTGGATTCTCTGCACACATCCGGCGGAGAATCGACCGGGTCCGGTCCGTAGAGTCGTTGTCGATAAAGACCAGCTCATAATCATACTCCGGAAGGTCCCGGGTCAGGGTCTCCAAAACTGCCTGACTGATCGGCTCTACATTCTCCTCCTCATTGTAGCAGGGAATCAGTACACTAATTTTTTTCATCATTCCTCCATCATGCGCCGGATGCCATCCCGAAACGCAATTTCTTCTTTCCATGTCCCCGCAGTCAGCTCTGAGAGAACTTCTGTCCTCGGACAGATTGAGAGTGCTCCCTCTTTTGCCTGCACAAACGTGCCGTACTCAAGTGCTCCTCTTCCTCCCGCAATCTCATGGATCTCCTCGACAAACTCCTTAAGGACTCTCGTATCCTCACTTGCGACATTGACAATGTGGCTCTCCCCGCTGTGTTTATCACTGAAGCGGTAAAGTTCGAGCACTGCCCTCGACGCATCCTGGATATCCATAAAGTTCCATCTGTGGCGGCACGCGCTCAGCGAGACTGTCTTTCCCTCCGGCAGCTCCCGCACCAGCGTGGAAATGATCGACCACGGATGATCCCCGCGCCCGTAAACACTGAAAAAGCGCAGGTGATAGTACGTCATTCCATACTCTCTGCATAACGGCACTGCCCGCTGATAGAATTCCAGCTTTGCCTTTCCGTAGGCATTGACCGGATGGCACTCCATCGATTCCTCCATCGTTCCATCTTCTGTGATTCCATACTCCACACGGGAACCCGCATCAAGGAAGAATGTACAGCCGAGTGCATGGGAAGCGCGCACGCAGGCAAGGGAATCTTCCACATTTTTCTGCTGGACAACCGGAGAATCAATCTCTTCCCGGTTCACCCCGCCCCACGCAAAGTGAAAGAAGGCATCCGCATGCCCGATTGTCCCTGCCGCGCTCTCTACCTGATCAAGCGTCCCATCAATTACCGTCATTTTCTCATGTTCCGGGAGCAATCCGCGGTTCTTCGAGCCTGGGCGCACAAGGCAGAAGACCTCCGCCCCGCTCTCAAGCAGAGCCCTTGCCGTGTTTCTCCCGATGAACCCGGTGGCACCCGTCATCACCACTCTCTTTCCTCTCAGTTCCACCACATTTCCTCCATTTAACTATTATGCACTCAACGAGAACGAGCACATTCGTGTATTTTTGTTGGATAAATACTCAAGGCGACGGACGCGAAAAAGGACAATGCAAACCCGTGTGAGACGTCGGTGTTTAGGTCGCGTATTCTGCGACCTTATGCACCGCTACGTCGAACCCGGAGCGAGAGCGCGTTTGCATGACTTATTTCGCAGTAGGAGCCCCCACATACATTTATTTCCAGCCTTTAAACACTCCTGTGCACTTTAACTTTATGCCATCTCAATCCGGTCCGTCTTCAGCGTCAGTGCCTCCACCTGCGCGCCAAATCTCTCCCTGATGATTCCCGCAATCTCATCGGAGTAACCCGGTGCGACAATCAAAATTACATCGACCGGCTCTTCCTGAAAATGATCCGGAGCCACAATCGGGATGTGGGAGGACGGTGCAAACCGCCCCTGCTTAAACGGTGCAGAATCGATGATATAAGAAGTATATTCCTCCATATGAAGCGTTGACAGAAGTGTAAAGCCCTGATGACTCGCTCCCCAGACCGCAAAGCGCTTGTTCTCCGCTTTCAGCCGCTCTCTGAGCGCATCCAGATCAGAACTTACCTGACGGTATCCGTCGAGCAGTGGCTGCATGGAAACTGCCTCAATTACATTCTCAATCTCTTTGTTCTCTCCATCTCGTTCCTTCGACCGCAGCTCCATCCATCTCTGGTCCGAAACTTTCCTCACAACCATCGAAATCGTATCCCGGTTGATCATCTCCTCCTCAAGCACCTCAAATCCATTGTTCTCAAGAAGTGCACGGAGCGTTCCAAACGAATAATAGGCAATGTGGTCGCGGATCAGCTCATAATAGCTGCCCTTTTCCAGAATGTATTCCAGACTCGGAACTGTCACAAGTCCCATTCCATCCTCAGCAAGATTATGGCGGATCGCCTGAAGCATCACATCCGGGCGCGGCTGGTGCTCTAAGAAATTAAACGAGAGAAAGACATCATACGGTGCCTCCTCATATCCCGCAAAGACCTGATCCTTTGTCTCCGGAAATTCCTGCCAGACAGAAAGACCGTCCTTCTTTGCAATCTCCACGAGATCTGCCTTGTGTTCCATTCCGTATGCCTTCACCGGAAATTCCGTCAGCACCTTGAGAAATTCTCCTCTTCCACAGCCGACCTCAAGAAACCGTTTTCCCTCAAGTCCATACGTCTCAATCAAATGACGGTACTGCTTCCGGCGCAGACCGGTCATCGTCGTCGAAAATCCACCGGCACGGATCACATCCCGGTAGTACGACACCGGTTCACAGTCAAACTGCACAAGCCCGCAGGACGGGCACTGGTACAAATCAAGATCAATTCCGCGGTCCGTCTTCACTTCCTGTGCATCCGGAATATCCTGAGCAGATGCAGGTGCATGATTCAGTTTAAATAACTCTCTCTCCGGCAGACGATGCCCGCAGGCGATACAATGTCTCATAAATTCCCTCCGCAAATGATGTCTTCGGTCTCCAACTTGTCTCCTGACAGATTTTTTGAATATCCGGCATCAGATCAGCCGGTCCCTCCGCATTCTGAGGTCTCTCTCCGTACTGGAAAGAACCCCGGCTGCCACAGATCTCATACATTTCCTCCACATAGGAGCGCAGAGGTCTTGTATCCATGCTGGCAATGTTGTAAACTCCCGCCTTTCCCTCGCACAGAAGATGGGACAGCGCCTGGGCCATATCTTCTATATAAAGGAAGTTCCAGTTCTGGGTGCACGGTCCGAGTTTCATCGTTTCCGCCCGCGTCCAGGTATCCAGACAGGAATTCACTAACGACCACGGATGATCTCCCGGGCCGTACACGCTGAAGATTCTCGTATGAATATACTCCATTTTCAGGATTTTGCAAAGACTTTTTGCCTGATTGCCAAAATCCACCTTGGCTTTTCCATACTCAGACACCGGATGACACGGTGTCTCCTCATCCATCACGCGATGCCAGACTCCGTACTCCGCCTGCGATCCGGTAAACAAAAACCGGCCGCAGCCAATCGAGGCCGCGGCGCGGACGGATGCTAACGATAACACAACATTGTTCTGCTGGACATCACGTTTCGTGCGGTTCTCGCTCCCCGCTCCGTCCCAGCCGAGATGAACCCAGACATCTGCATGCGGGACATTCTCCGAAATTCTCTCAATCTGGCTCAAATTCCTCTCTACAATGTGAAGAGTTCCCGGGATGACGTCTGTTCTGCTCATCTGATCTGAGACTTCCTTCTCCACCTGCAAGAGCGCCGGAAGATTCTTTGATCCCGGGCGAATGACGGCAAAAACCTCATAACCGTCAAGAAGGAACCGCCGTACTGCGGCGGTTCCGATAAAACTGGTTGATCCTGTGACTACAATTTTCATTCTACTTTTTATCCTGCTTTTCCAGATTTTCTTATCCACGGATTTCTGATTTCTTCCTCGCAAATATCGTTATCCACAAATTGTCCTATCCACGAATTCTTGGAATGATCATCATCTCATCCATCTCCTCATCCGGAAGGAACGGGGAGAGGTCCTCAAGCGGCGGGGATACGAGCGTTCCGTCCGGAAGACGCTTTGCAGAAGACTTCGGCTCAAAGTTCTGGTCTGTCGACACAAAGACCTCGCAGATCGCTGGGCCGTCCATCGCAAGCGTCTTTTCAACTGCACCTGCAAGCTCGCTGTTGTTGTGGGCCGACACATACGGATATCCATATGCATAAGCGAGTTTTTCCATATCCGGGAAGCTTAAATCATGGCTGTCCGTTCCAACCCCGACAAGCGGCTCCCCGAAGAAGTTTTTCTGCGTCTGGCGGATCGAGTGGTAACCGTTGTTGTTGATCAGAAAGATCTTGATCGGCATCCGGTGTGAGATGATGGTCTGAAGTTCCTGGATATTCATCTGGATACTTCCATCTCCGGTCAGCACAATGATATCGTGGGCGGACATCCCATCCCCCTCAAATTCCGGATCGTGAACTGCCTTGCAGGCTCCGATTGCCGCCGGAAGATCATATCCCATCGACGCGATCGCCGAGTTCGAGATGAAGCGCTGGCCTTTCTTGATGATGTAGGCATGGCCGCCCGCGACGCAGGCAGAACCGTTTCCGACAACGGTCACCTGATCCTCGCTGAGTCTGCTGCTGAGCGCCTCAACCAGCGCATAAACATTGGCTGGCTTCATGTCCGGCTGATCGAGATGCTTTTTCTGAATCACCGGATAGCGCTTTCTCCACAGCTGGCAGGTCTCCACCCAGTTTAAATCTTTCAGACCCTCTCCGCCGTCAAACACCGGATGCGCTGCGTCTGCACCCTGTCTCTCAAGTACACAATTCATCACGGTCAGAAGATCTTTTGCATCTGCATGAATCGGGAGATCGATGTGGACACTCGGCTTTTTGAGTTCCTCCGCATCGACATCGCAGACCATCACATACGCCGCTCTCGCCCAGGTCTTATAATTATATCCGACCTGACGGATGCTCAGACGGCTTCCAACAGAAAAAATGAGATCACTGTTCTGGACAGCGAGATTTCCTGGACGGTCTCCCATTCCGCCCGGCCGTCCCGCATAGAGCGGATGCTCATCCCAGACACAGTCCTGGTTATTCCATCCGGTCACAAGCGGGATTCCGAGACGCTCTGTGACTTCAAGAAACTCCTTGTACGCACCCGCAATCCGGATTCCATTTCCGGTGTAAAATACAGGACGTTTTGCCTGTCTGATTTTCTCAATGATCGTCTCCGCAAGCTCCTCCGTCACCTTTGGAAGCTCCGGCTCTCTCTGCTCTCCATTTCCGGCAAAATCCTCTGCAATCGCGTGAGGCGGATCATTCTCATAGACTCCTGCCCAACCGGTGCCTCCCACCTCATAATCCTCCGGATCAAAACCGACAAGATCATCGGTCTCCACATAAGCTCCCTGGACATTCAGCGGAATATCAAGCCATGCCGGGCCCGGCCGCTTCGTCTGCGCTAAATACAGCGCTTTCTCAAGGCAGAAGCGGATTCTCAACGGATCAATTACCATCTCACAGTATTTTGTCATGCAGGCGATCGACTTTGTGATGTCGAATTCCTGATCGCCCATCGCACGGATTCCAACTCCGGCCCAGCGCGCTGTCGTGTCATAGCGCACCTGTCCGGACAGAATCAGCATCGGAATGGAGTCGAGCCATCCACCGACCACACCGGTGATCGCATTCGTTCCTCCGGGTCCCGTCGTCACGCAGAGCAGGCCGATCTTGTTGTGAATTCTCGCATAGGACTCCGCTGCCATCGCACACGCCTGCTCGTGATGCTGATACAGACAGGAAAGTCCCTTCTGATGTCCGAGCGCATCATTCAGATGCATCGCACCTCCACCGGTCACCGTGAATACCTGATTGATTCCGGCATCGACAATTCTCTGTGCGATATAGTTTGATACTTTCATTTTCATAGTAAAACCCCTCGCTTATCTCCTAAAGTTTCTTAGTCTTACTCCCCAGCCCTCTGGGGTCCGTACAGTATGAGGAGAGTATAACACACTTTCCCATGCCTTTCCACCGTTTCCATCAACCCTCACTTTAAATCAAAAATCAAATCCGCTATAATCGCAGAGTAATGCAGAGACGGATTTTCGGCCACCGAGATTCTGCGAAGAACAGAATCCGAACTTTATTTGAAGGAGATTATTTTCATGAAAAACAGAAAATTTACCACACTGGCTGTATTATCCACAACGGCGGTTCTCACCGCGGTACTCCCCTCCATCCCGGCATGGATTCCCGGCACGGTGCAGACCGTCTTCGGCGCATCCGCGGGATGGGTGGAGGAAAACGGAGAGCTCCGCTACCGCGACAGTGACGGCTACTATCTCACCGACACCTGGAAAAAGAAGGACGGCGAGTGGTATTATCTTGGGGAAGATGGCCGTCTGACGCGCTCCTCAATGGTTGACGAGTACTACGTCGACGCCGATGGAAAGCGTGTTGTAAACCGCTGGATCGGAGAAGAGGGAGAGGAATGGGACGATGAGGCCCCGGACACTTCCTGGTACTACTTCGGAAAAGACGGAAAAGCAGTCACCTCCCGCTGGCAGGTGATTGACGGAAAATACTACTATTTTAATGAAGAGAGCCATATGCAGACCGGAAAGATCGAGCTGGACGGCTTTACTTATTACTTAGGAGAAGAAAATGACGGTGTCATGAAGACGGGATGGATCCAGTTAGAAAATGAGAGTGAGGATCCGGACAGCGACCTTGTCTGGCACTATTTTGACGGAAACGGCCGCATGGTGATGAACCAGGTCGACCGCAAAATTGAAAATCATTACTATACATTCGAGAACGGCATTTTGCAGACTGGCTGGTATCAGCTTCCGGCTTCTAATTCCGCAAATTCAACCGGAACTGAGGGCGAGAATAGCCTTGCCTCCGCATCCAGCGCCACCGCTGCATCAGCTACTTCTGCGCCGCAGATTTCTTCCTACCAGTACTACGAGGAGGACGGAAAGCGCGCAAACGGCTGGTACACGATCGAGGGCGCTCCGGAAATCAGCGAGGAGGGCGAAATGTTTAAGTTCTACTTCAAAAACGGAGCTCCTTACTACGCACAGACCGGAGTTCAGACGTTCAGCGTCGAGTCCCGCCGTTATGGCTTTAACACCCGCGGAGAGATGCAGACCGGACTTCAGGAAGTCACCCTCGAGGATGGCTCCACCGCAAACTTCTACTTTGGAGAGGACGGCGTGATGAAGACCGGAAGACAGTCAATCTACGATGAGGATCTCGATGAGACCCAGTCCTGGTTCTTCTACACGGACGGCGGCAACAAGGGACAGGGCGTTCACGGCGTGCGCGACAACAGCGTTTACCGCCGCGGTCTTCGTCTCGATGCAGACCGGGACCTGCGCTACGCTCCTGCCGATCTCGACGGAACGCTCTACCTTGTAAATACTTCCGGCGCGATCCAGAAAGCCTCCGCTTCCACGAAGTCTGCGTCCAGACCGGAACTCGGAAACGGATTCAAGGATTTTAAGGATTCCAATGACAAGATCTGGGTTGTTGACCGAAACGGCATCATTCAGCAGTAACTCCACCCATAAGCGATAGATAATCCGGGAATAAAACCGTTCTTTTTCATCCGTTCTCAATTTAAGTGATTAAAAAAACTTAAATCAGCGCTCATGGAGCGTACCACGGTTTATTTCCAGACCAAAATCTTTTGCAGGGAGTCTGTCTTCGCAGACCTCCTGCTTTTTTGCGCTTTCTGTCGAAACGCTCAAGGAATCCATAAAAAATTTATTTTTTGTTATACTTTTTTTAATTCATCGTAATCATTATTGTAGCCGAACGAGAAACGATGTATGGGGTATCGACTGCCCCAAATCACAGAGCGGCGCAAAGGGAATCAGGAGGAAGGAAAATCATGCGGGAACTGGCTGTCTACTATTGTCCGAAATGCGGATACTACGGATATTTTCATCTTGAACAGAATGCAATCTGTCCGAATTGTCTTAAAAAGCTGGACTGCCTCGATCTGCCTTACCAGGATTTTGTAAGTCTCAGCCTTGAGGCGAGAGATGCTCTTCTGATTCAGAAAATTCTGTCTCACGATCCGTCCGTCTCAAATCGGATTCTGACGGCAGACCGCGCCCACAGCTACCGAAAAACCATCGCGTCTCTCCACTCTCAGGTCTACGATCTCAAACTGGAAAACAAGCAGCTGCTTGAGACGCTTAACTGGATGCATGAGACCATCTGGGAACTTCTCAACAAAAAGACTCGCGAAGAAGATCCATCTTTACAGGGAGATTCATCCAAGGATTCTGACTAATCAGAGTCCCGCAGATCCTTATTTCCAGTGATATACCGAACAATCAGACGATCCTGCGTCTTCTGCATCTGACGGATCGTTTTCAGGAGAATCTCATTTTCTTTTTTCAGGCTCTCGTTTTCCTGTTTCAGCCGTTTCCATTCTTCCAACATTCCCATCTGCGCGCCTCCTTTTACGCCCTGATCAAAACGAATTATTTTATCGGTTCACGGACTCATGAGGCTTTCTCTCGATTCTTTTCGGCTGATTTTTTGTCTGAAAACCTCTGAGCCTGTCTTCTTTCTTACTTATTTTTTATGTTTCTCGTCTTGTTTTTCTTTAATCAATATAATTCTTTTTTGTTTTTTTGAAAAGCAGATTTAATCGCAAAGTTCGACACCAGCACGCTTTGCATTACCGTTCATAACGATTTTCTTACGATTCCCCCGATTTCCTTACAATCCTTTTCGAGCTATTGTCATCAAATTCTCATGCTGTTATAATAGGGTCAGCAAGAAAAAGAGGTGATTGACTATGCGAAAAAAGATAGGATTACTCTTTGCTATGATTACCTTCTGTCTTCTTCTGAACGTTGTCCCCGCAATGGCAGGCGAATGGCGCAAGACCGGAGAAGATCAGTGGCAATACATGAAAGATGATGGCTCCAAGGCAACCGGGTGGCTTGAAATCGACGGAAACCGCTATTATTTCGATGAAAACGGCAACCGGAAATCTGATTACTGGCTCAAGGATGACGGCTCCTGGTACTATCTCGATGAAGATGGTGTAATGGCAAGGAACACATGGGTTGACAATTACCACGTTGACAACTCTGGAAGATTTGAAAAGAAACGCTGATTTTTAGTGTACATTTTAAAAATTGATTCTACGAATATGGAGGGAATTTTAACATGAAGAAACGTTTTCTCAGCATGGCTGCAGTTGCATTTGCGCTCTCTATTTCCACCGGAATGACTGCATTTGCAGGTTCCTGGAAATCAGATGAGAACGGTAAATATTATGAGAATGATAACGGCTCCCGCCCGGTATACGCAGGCTGGTTCACTGACCCGGCGGACGGTGTAATGTACTACATGGATCCGGACGGTTACGCAATGACCAACACCAAAGTAGAGGGATACCGTCTTGATGATGAGGGTCGTCGAATCGAGAAGACCGAGGAGGAGATTCAGCGTGAGGCTGCCCGCAAGGCAGAACTCGCTTCCCGTCCGAGCCCGGCAAAAAAGGCTGCTGCCGCTGAGGTTGCTGCTGATGCCGCAAAGAATGCTGTTGCTGCTACCACAACCGGACGCACCTCTTACCAGTCCGAGATGAAAGTATTCATGGACAAATATTTCATCGAGGCAGGAAAAGCCTGCACCAACACGGACATTACCGGTACGACCGATGAGGACAACACGGAAATCACCTACGCATTCAAGACGAGTGACGGTTACCACTTCTTAGAGGCAACGGAGTGGCTGTCCGTAAAGGCATCTTCCACCAACTACAAGCCGCAGGCATTTGATCTGTTCTACAACTTCAATGCGATGGGCGGTGAGGAAGCTACCATCTTCGGCAACGCGTTTAATCAGATGGTGATCGCAGCCGTTGGGGAAACCGAAGGTCAGGCAGTCATCGACGCAATCAATGAAGCCCGCAATGCCGGAACTGCAACCTTCAACCGCAGCGGTAACACGGATGCAGGCAACACCTACACCCTGACTTACAACAATGGCTCCGCAACCCTCTCTGTAACCTGCAGCGAGCAGGATTCCATCGCAGCTGAGGCTGAGCAGGCAAAGGAAGAGGCAGAGGCCGCAGCCGAGACCGCTGCTGAGCAGACCACAACCTCCAGTGTACTCGTAGCTGGCCAGAGTGCTTCCAGTGCAGAATAAGGTTTGACAAAATCATTTACACCCATATAAAAAGAGAGTTCGCAGAGGATGACCATCTCATCTTCTGTGAACTTTCTTTTTTGTTCTCTCACACCCTGTTCGATTCCTATCAGGCTCAAAACCGGCGTATTTTCCGGCGTTTTTATTCACCTGACTTACATGGTGAACAGCCAAAATTCTTCCCCTAATTTTCCTTTCGCTCCATCTTTCGGTATGCCAGCATGAGATCAACAACTCTGCCGTAGCTCTTCACGCCATCTTCCTGAAGATTTGCCTTCAGATACGTATCATTGATCTGGTTTGCCACCTTGGCGGTCTTCGTGTCATATCGATCCCAGAACTCATTATTTCTGGCGAGATCCTTCCTGACTTCTGTTCCCAGCTTTGCGGCGCACTCCCGATACGCCTCCAAATCGGCATCGGCAAGCGCATTCGCCGCATGAATCCACCCGAGGAGATATCCGCTGTATCGAAAAGCCCGATCCCCAGAGAGACTGCAAGCCAGACATGCAATAAAATTTGCCTCATCCTCCCGCATAAAACCCTTCAAATGCGAGAGTTCATGGCAGATTGTGTGAGGAATGTTATAGTCCGTCATCGCCCCATTATAATTTGCCTCCACCGTAAACGGCGAGTAGATTCCGCTCAACTGCTGAACCGAGAGAATATCTGACACGGTGACCTGCTTTGCCTTCGGATAAAACCCTGCAAGCACCGGATACTTCTCCCCGACCGCCTGCATCGCGAGCACCCCAGCTCTCTGCCACTCCCATTTTCTGTTTTTGTAAGAAAAATAGCGTTCCCGATCCTCCTCTGATACAGGCGCATTCTCATTGACTTTCTCCGTCAGAAACCCGCACAATTCTGCAAGTTCCCCGGTCGTATATTTCCCTGTCTCAATTCCCGCATACTCCGAAAATGCCCTCGCGTGATAGTTGATTCCGCAGTTCATTGTATACAAAAAGAATAAGACTGCCACCAGAGTGACCACTCGTCCGAAAAGCCGCACCAGCCATTTTTTTCTCACCCGAATCTGCCAGACCAGCCATCCAAACAGCCCTCCGATCAGCAGATAGATTCCAAACTCTGATACGGAAAATGGAAAACAGCCAAATGCTCTCCCCACACTCCCGACAATCATCGGATAGACGTGATGCGCATACCAGTCGGCAAAACCAGGAATCTTTCTTGCCGCCACCTGAAATGCCAGCGCCAGAATCAGGAAAGCCGCGGCAAGTTCCATATAAATCTTTGTTTTTTCTCTCATTCCTCTCAAATCCATCCTCTCTCTGTCTCATCGTTACTGTTCGCGCACCCTGCAAACAGCAACGCTCCAAAAACAGTTGCCAGTCCTCTCTGAAAGACCTATAATCAAAGTTAAACATCTTGGTTCTGTGTCCTTATTTATTTTATCTTCACAGTTTCCAAACTACATCCCAAAGGAGAAAATTTTATGAATTCCTCAGCTTCTCAAAAACAACTGGCTCTCTCCGTTTTCCGGCGCTGCTGCTACGGATACTTTGTCAGCGGAATGGTCATTCTGTCCTTCGGTGCCATCATGCCTTCCCTGATTGCAGAATCCGGCATGAACTTTGCGACGGCAGGCGGACTTCTGTCCTTCATGGCAATCGGAAATTTCCTCGCCAGCTTTGTTTTTCCGGCAATGGCGGCTCGATTCGGACTGCGCTCCTCGATCTCATTCTGGTCATTCACAATCCCGATCGTACTCTTTTTGTTTTCCCTCCTGCCTCCGCTCGCAGTGATGTACGCCCTGATCTTCTGCATCGGCCTCTCACGAGGCTCGATCACGATCATCAACAACCAGGCCGTCAATCAGGTCATGGAAGACCCTGCCCGCTACTTAAACTTTCTCCACTGCTGTTTTGCGATCGGCGCATTCTCCTCTCCGTTTCTGACCGCCTGCCTGCTCGGCTTCGGTTTTGGATGGAGAACGATTCTCTACCTGCTGATCCTGCTGTCCGCAAGTGCTGCCGTCTGCTATTTCAGCATGGATTACTCGCTTATTTCTGCTGAAAAGAAATCGAACCCGAATCAAGCATCCAAGGCAGCTTCCACAAAAACAGCTTCCGGTAATGCCTCAGCTTCAAAGAACTCCGGCAATCTCGATTTCCTGAAAAATTCTGATTTCCTGTGCATCGCCTTCGTTCTCTTCTTCTACCTCGGAATTGAGAACTCGATCAACGGATGGTTTGTCACCTATCTTCAGAATACCGGCATCATGAGCGCCACATTCGCGACAAACATGGTCTCCGTCACCTGGCTGATGATCATGGCGGGACGACTCGTGACCGCAAAAATCTCTGCCACTCTCGGAAGAAGCCGGATGATCGTAATCCAAACCATCGGAAGCACCGCATTTTTCTTTCTCCTGACCCATGCGACCACCCTTCCGATGGTCACAATCGCACTCGTCGGACTCGGATTCTTCCTTGCAGGCATCTATCCGACCTGCATCGCAGAAGGCGGACAGTATATTGTCGGATCCACGCTCGGAATGTCCATTCTGACCGCGGTCTCCGCACTCGGCGGAATCCTGACCCCGGCTCTGATCGGATGGATCGCCGACCGCTCCGGAATGACAGCTGCCATCGGCACCCTGAGCGTCAATGTCCTCCTGATGATTCTGCTCGGACTGCGAAACTATTTCCGCGCCACCCGCAAATAAATACCTATAAAACAGAAAAAGCAGAGATTTCCCGGCGCATCTGCAACGAGAAATCCCTGCTTTCTTAATTCCTTTTTGATATCCTTATCCGATCTCTTATCTGCCTTTTCCAAGCTAAGAACGAGACTCCGCTTTAATTCTGGCGGTCTTTTCTCGCTGTTCCGATACGCACAAGCGCACGGTGCAGTTTCGATTCCGCCATCTTATAATCCTGATCAGACAGACCGGTCTGTGCCAGTTTCTCCTCCGCACGCCGCTTGGAAGTCTCAGCACGAGCTACATCAATGTCCTCGCTCCACTCCCAGGTCGTCGCCATCAGACGGCACTCGCCATTCATCACAGTCAGCATTCCACCGATGCAGGCAGCCTCCCGCTTTGTTCCGTCCTCGAGCACCACAACTGCCTTACCCATACCGATAGCGGTACAGTAATTCATGTGGTGAGCCAGAATTGCAAGATCTCCGTGGATCGTGCGGCAGGATACACTCTGCACCTGCCCGTCATACATCAGACCGTCAAGAGAGGCAATCTGCAGATGAAAGGTTGATCCCATACGGCTTCCTCCTTCCTACTGCTGCAGCTTCTTTGCCTTCTCATAGACATCGTCGATGGTTCCGGCAAACAGGAAACAGCTCTCCGGAATGTCATCGCACTCACCGTCAAGAATCTTCTTAAATCCTCTCAGGGTCTCCTTAAGCGGAACATACTGTCCTGCCATACCGGTGAACTGCTCTGCAACAGAGAAGCTCTGGGACAGGAAACGCTGTACCTTACGAGCTCTCGAAACGGTCAGCTTATCCTCCTCAGACAGCTCATCCATACCCATGATTGCGATGATATCCTGAAGTTCCTTATAACGCTGAAGCACTCTCTGCACCGCACGGGCGATGTCATAATGCTCCTGTCCGACAGTCTCCGGAGACAGAATACGGCTTGTGGAATCCAGCGGATCTACTGCCGGGTAAATACCCTGGCTGGCGATCTCACGGGAAAGTACCGTGGTTGCATCCAAATGGGTGAATGTCGTCGCCGGAGCCGGGTCAGTCAGGTCATCTGCCGGCACGTAAACTGCCTGAACAGAGGTGATAGAACCCTTCTTCGTGGAAGTGATACGCTCCTGAAGAGCGCCCATCTCCGTTGCCAGAGTCGGCTGGTAACCTACTGCGGACGGCATACGTCCAAGCAGAGCGGATACCTCAGAACCTGCCTGGGTGAAACGGAAAATGTTATCAATGAACAGAAGCACATCCTGGTTCTTGACATCACGGAAATACTCCGCCATCGTCAGACCGGACAGTGCCACACGCATACGTGCGCCCGGCGGCTCGTTCATCTGACCATATACCAGAGCGGTCTTATCGATAACTCCGCTCTCCTTCATCTCACCGTAAAGGTCATTTCCCTCACGGGTACGCTCACCTACACCGGTGAATACAGACAGACCGCCGTGAGCAGTTGCAACGTTGTGGATCAGCTCCATGATCAGAACCGTCTTACCTACACCTGCACCTCCGAACAGACCGATCTTACCGCCCTTTGCGTAAGGACAGATCAGGTCTACGACCTTGATACCGGTCTCGAGGATCTCCGTTGCCGGAGTCTGCTCCTCGTAGGAAGGTGCTTGACGGTGAATCGCCCAACGCTCCTTCGCCTCCGGAGCCGGCATCTCATCTACCGGATCACCCAGAAGGTTAAATACTCGTCCCAGACACTCCTCGCCGACCGGAACTGTGATCGGACTTCCCGTATCCACAGCATCCGTACCGCGAACCAGACCGTCGGTAGAGTTCATGGCGATGCAGCGCACCACATCGTCACCGATCTGCTGGGCTACTTCGGCCACAACGCGGTGACCGTTCACCTCAATCTCAATCGCGTTCAGCAGTGCCGGCAGCTCGCCCTCTGCAAACCGGATATCCAGTACCGGGCCGGTTACCTGCACTACCTTGCCAATATGTTTCTCACTCATATAAGAATCTCCTTGTTATCCTCACGATTCCTCCGCGCCCGCAACAATCTCCGTAATCTCCTGCGTGATGCTGGCCTGACGCGCCCGGTTGTAATAAAGGTTCAGCTGTTCGATCATCTCTCCCGCATTCTTCGTCGCTGCATCCATTGCCGTTCTGCGGGCTGCAAGCTCACTTGCCACCGACTCGCACATTGCACCATAGATCAGCGCCGCAAGGTACTCCGGAACAATCGCGTCAAACACGGTCTCACTGTCCGGCTCATAGAGAATCAGAGAGCGGACATTCTTCGGATCCGCCTCCTTCTCGCTGAAATCCTTCAACGGCAGAAGTGCCGTTGTCTGCGGTTTCTGGGAAAGCATCGACACAAAACTCGTATAACACAGAGCTACATGTCCGTACTTTCCGGCACGGTATCCCTCACAGATCCGCTTTGCCATCTCAAAACAGTCCCCGATCGAAATATCTGCGGCCTCGGCAAATTCCTCTGTCATCAGACCTGCATTACGGCGGCGGAAGTACTCCACCGTCTTCTTTCCGATCGGCATCACCTCATACTCTTTTCCGGCTACCTGCTCTTCCACGAGCTTGAACAGATTGGAATTGTAGCCTCCTGCGAGACCGCGGTCACCCGCGATCACGACGTAACACCATTTGTCGCTTTTGCTTTCTCTGGTGTAAGGAGACATGAAATCTGTATTTCCAGATGCAATCTGTCCAAGGGTATCCCGAAGCATCTCAAAACAGGGCTTGCTGACCTGGGCACGTTCCTTTGCTTTGCGCAGTTTGGAGGATGCCACCAGTTCCATCGCTTTGGTAATCTGCATGGTGCTTTGTATGCTCTTCATACGCAGCTTTACCGCTTTCATATTTGCAGCCATGAGTTTCCTCCTTCATTCAGCCCTATCTTGCTTTCAAAAACTTCTCCGTGTAATCCTTCAGTGCCGTCTTGAGTTTCTCCTCGGTCTCTGCATCCAGAGTTCCCTTTGCACGGATGTTGTCCATTGCAGCCGCACCGTTCGCATCGGTGTCGAGGAAGTCATACAGACCCATCTCGTACTCGTGAACGTCCTCAACTGCAACTGCGGAGAGCACTCCGTTTACAACAGCGTACAGGATTGCAACCTGCTTCTCAACCGGAACCGGCATGCTGCGGCCCTGTTTGAGCACTTCCACGATTCTCTCACCCTGTGCCAGACGAGCCTTCGTATCCGCATCCAGATCAGAACCGAACTGTGCGAAACTCTGAAGCTCACGGTACTGGGAATAAACCAGTTTCAGGGTACCGGCAACCTTCTTCATCGCCTTGATCTGAGCGTTACCACCTACTCGGGAAACAGAAATACCCGGGTTTACTGCCGGCATGATTCCGGAGTGGAACAGCTCAGTCTCAAGGAAGATCTGACCATCGGTAATAGAAATTACGTTTGTCGGAATGTATGCTGATACATCACCTGCCTGGGTCTCAATGATCGGCAGAGCCGTCATCGAACCGCCGCCCTTCTCAGCGGACAGCTTTGCTGCACGCTCAAGCAGACGGGAGTGCAGATAGAAAACGTCTCCCGGATATGCCTCACGGCCCGGCGGACGACGAATCAGCAGAGAAAGTGCACGGTAAGCGACCGCGTGCTTGCTCAGATCATCGTAGACGATCAGCACATGTTTTCCCTTGTTCATAAAATACTCACCCATCGCACATCCAGAGTACGGTGCGATGTACTGAAGCGGGCTGGACTCAGAAGCGGTAGCGGCAACGACAATCGTGTAGTCCATTGCTCCGCTCTCCTGAAGCTGAGATACCAGTCCTGCTACGGTAGAACGCTTCTGTCCAATTGCAACATAGATACAGATTACGTCCTTGCCCTTCTGGTTGATGATCGTATCCACTGCGATCGTCGTCTTACCAGTCTGACGGTCTCCAATGATCAGCTCTCGCTGTCCACGACCGATCGGAATCATGGAGTCGATTGCCTTGATTCCAGTCTGCAGCGGCTCCTTAACCGGCTGTCTGTCACAGATTCCCGGTGCCGGAGATTCTACTGCACGATACTCCGATGTCTCGATTGGGCCAGCTCCGTCGATCGGCTGTCCGATTGCATTTACGACACGTCCAATCATTGCCTCTCCGACCGGAACAGAAACCACTTTGCCAGTACGCTTTACCGTCTGACCCTCGCTGATTCCCTGATCCGAACCGAAAAGTACGACGGAAACACTTGTCTCCTCCAGGTTCTGTGCCATTCCAAATGTGCCGTCCTCAAACTCCAGAAGCTCACCGGACATACAGCCCGCCAGTCCGCTGACTCTGGAGATTCCATCTCCGACTGTCAGTACGGTGCCGGTCTCGCTCTGCTCGATCGCGTTCTGATAGTGTTTGATCTGGCTACGGATGACCCTGGAAATTTCTTCCGGTTTTAATTGCATGTTTACACCCGTCCTTTATACGTTTAGTTTATTCGGTAATTTGCTTGCGCAGGTTGTCCAGACGATTCTCAAGCGTTCCGTCCAGAGCAATTCCCTCCAGTTCCACGCGAATACCGCCCAGAACCTGCGGTTCCTGCTTTTCTTTCATGATGACCGTCTTGCCACTGATCTTTTCAAGGCGCGCCTTCAGAGCTTCTCTCTGCTCCTCCTTCAGCGCAACTGCCGTGACAACGAGTGCCTCGGCAATGTTGTGGTCCTCATTGTAGCGGCGTCTGAATTCCCGGCTGCATCCGGAAAAACTGCGGACAATGCCCTCCCCGCACAGAATTTTGAAAAAATTCAGCAGATAAGGATGCACCTGCTCGCCAAACGCCTCATCAATCAGAGAAAGTCGTTCTGCCTTTGCGACAGACGGCTCAGAAAGCAGTGTCAGATACTCCGGATTCTCCTTGAGGACTTCCGAAACCATCTCCACCTGTTCCATCAAAGTCTCTGTCAGCTTTTCTTCGGCAGCCAGATCGTACAGGCTGTCTCCGTAAAGCCTGCCTGTATCCATCATGATGCCTCTCCTACATTCTTAATAAACTCGTTAATCAGTTTCTCGTGGTCATCTTCGCTGACCTCGCGCTCAATTACCTTTCCTGCAATATCCATGGCAATTGAACCAATCTCATTTTTCAGATCTCCAACTGCCTTCTTGCGCTCCTGAGCAATGTCTGCCTCAGCCTTCGCCTTGATGCCGGCTGCCTGAGCCTGTGCATCCTGAAGGATTGCGTCCGCCTTTGTCTGAGCAGATTTCTGAGCGTCCTTGAGAATCTCGCTTGCTTCCGCCTTCGCCTGAGCCATATTCTGCTCATACTCGGCTTTCATCGCTTCCGCCTCTTCCTTGGACTTTCTCGCATCCGTCAGCTGAGCATCCGCCATCTCTTTTCTCTTCTCGAGCATGGCATTGATCGGCTTAAACAGAAAACGCTTGATCAGGTACATCTGAATAAAGAGGTTGCAGATCTGTGCAATAAAGGTCCATGGTGCAATTCCCACCAAATCCTGTACTTCGCGCATGTTCTCCCTCCTGTTTTGTTGCTGCTTGCGCATTGTCCGGATCTCTCATCCGGACACATTGATCCGGATCCTTAAATCCGCATCGTCCATGAATCAATCATTCATGAATTAGCCAAGGTAGTTCATGAACATACCCGGAGCTACGAAGATCAGAAGCAGACCGGTAACGAAACCGTAAATACCGGTGGTCTCTGCGATTGCACAACCAAGAAGCATCGTGCTGGTTACATCACCCTTGCACTCCGGCTGACGGCCGATTGCCTCGAGCGCCTTAGAAACTGCATTACCTTCACCAATACCAGGTCCGATACCGGCAATCAGAGCACTTCCGGCGCCGATTGCACAACCTGCCAGTGCGATACCACGTGCGAGTAACTGAAAATCTGTCATAGTAATTTCCTCCTGAAAATAAAATTTATCTGCCTCATCCCTCCGCCGCATTGGCGATGTACATGATCGTCAGCATACTGAAAATGAATGCCTGCATGGCTCCGGAGAACCAGTCAAAGTATACAGACAAAATTGCGGGAATACCGACATCGAGAATCGGAATGCTTCCCAGAATCTGTCCCAGGGCACCCGGAAGCCATCCGAGAAGTGCGCTGGATGCAAGTGCCAGAGCTGCATAGATCAGACCGTTGATTACCACACCCGACAAGATATTGCCGAAGTGACGGCATGCCATGCTGACCGGTGTTGCGAGCTCTGAAAGAATGTTGAACGGAGTCATGACCGCAATCGGGGTCGTGAATCCCTTCAGGTATCCCAAGAATCCGCCAGCTTTGATCTTATTGGCCGTAATCATAATGAATACGACTATCGCCCACGCTGCCTCTGTGGACAGATCTGCGGTCGGGCTTCTCAGTCCCGTCAAACTGATCAGGTTCGATACCACACTCGTCGTAAAGAGCGCAGCTACAAACGGAATCAGCTTGTCAAACTTTCTACTTCCGGTATTGTTGCGGACAAAGTTATTTGCCTGCTCAACCAGAAACTCCGCGAGTGCCTGTCGTTTGGAGATATTCTCCACCTTCAGGTCGCGGGTCAGCCAGATGCACAGTCCCGTAATCAGGGCCATCACGATCCAGCTGACTACAAGAGTCTCTGTGATCTGAATGTCTCCGAGAATCGGAATCCCTGTCGGAATTGTGAAATAGACGGCTGCACCTGTCACATCAAAATTCATCCTTTTTTCCTCCTTTCCTTTTCATGTACGCTCTCGCTCCCCGCTCCCCCTGATTGAAAACGAAGTTTTTGAACTTACATTTTATTTATTGTTTTTCATGGTTCCAAAAATCCCACGGGCCTTAATAACTGCACCCGGGACAAAGAGCGGAATAATTCCCGCTACTCCGTTAATGAAAGGTACTGTCACTGCGAGAATGATCCAGACAAACTGAATCATCGTGCGATAATGGTAACTGGTTTTCATCCTGCGATACGCCAGATCCTGATCTTCCGTATCTGCAATCTTCTGTACCGTGAGCCCCATGAAAAAGAAATTTCCCACAGCCACCGCACTTCCGATCACAGCACCCACAATCACCTTGTAGTCAAACGGAACTGAATCCGGAATCACCAGATGTAAGCCAAAAAACACAAGAATCATCACGACAGCTGCCACTGCCGTTCCCGTCCCAATCCGGGCGGTTTCCTTTTTTACTGCGTCTTGAACTTGAACCACCGGAATCCTCCTTCTACTCACATTTTCTGTCTGATTTCTTGTTTGATTTCCAGTTCATTTTCATTTCTATCTTACTTAGTCTATTTCTATTCCATTATTCCCTGCTGTTTCTTATCTTCTCACAACTTCTTCAAGTCCATGCAGATCTCTTCGCATTCTTATATCTGCCATTTCCTTGATTATGCCGGTTTCTCAGTATGCTTGTCAATGATGCCGGTTATAAGATGGGCATCTTTTTTCTTTTTTTCGATCTGTTTCCTTCATAACGGACTGATAGATCTTATATGCTGTCGCAAAAGAACCACCGAGGCCAAAGAAAAATCCGGGCAGATAAATCCAGCTCCCGACATGAAATCTCGTATTCAGCCAATAGCTTCCCAAAAGGCACAGGAGAAGTGGCATCATCAGGGAGAGTCCCATCTGACTCAGCATGGATAATTGCCGGAAAACGGAATTCCAGTGTTTCATTGTTCTCTTCCTCCTCGAACTGCAAAGCCCTCATTCCTCGATTTCACTATTTTTATTATCCTTTCAGCTTCACATTTTCTATGCAAACCTGCCCAAATTCTCATTTTCTCGTTAAATATTAGTCAAAAAATGATTCCCAATTGTTCTGCAAAGAAAACGCTAAAAAAAATACATTTTTCCTGTTTTTGTCACTTTTTTATATTGTTTCCCAAAAAACCGTCCTGTTTTCCTGTCATTATTACACAACATAAATTTTATTATAACCGATCTCAACGGTTTTGACAACACATTAACACAAGTTTAATATTGTTCATAAACGGTTAATTTTTATCAATTTGCAAGGTTTTGTAAGCGTTTACATCCGTTTATTGATAGAATTTTGTGGAATCTGTCTGAAAACCATTTTCCCACATTTACTTTATTACTTTAAAGTGACTTATTTTGCCCCTGATCCTGCACGTTATTTTCTCTTTTGCCAGAAGCCCCTCTCTTCTAAAACAGATAGAATGTACTTTGCAAAATTCTCTTTTTTGTTTTCCACTGTGCCTCAAAACCTCACGAAACCAGAGTTCATAACCAAGGCGCAGTTGCTTCGACAACCATTTTCCCCTGCGTCGAATGCGCATACTTGCGGAGCATTGTTATATGATAAGACACAATTCCTTATCATACAACAAAAAAAACCTCTACCCACAGTCCTCTCGAACTGTGAATAGAGGTTTTCTATATCATCTGATTTGCTTCAGAATGGATATGGGGGTTAATTACTTAACCAGACCCTTCCAATCGGTTACAGAACCGTCTTTAGCCTTCAGAGACTTGTTGTTGGTGTATACCTTAGCGTTGTAGTCGCTTACGTAGAAGTACCAGTCGTTGCCATCCTTAGCAGCGGTCTTGTTCTTCTGAACGTTACCAGCGGTGTTAACCAGGTACAGATCCTTGTCATCAAGAACAGTGTAGCTTACAGACTCCTTATCGGTGTTGGTGTAAGTTCCGGTGATAGCATCGCCTCTGAAGTCAGCGGACTCAACCTTCTCTACAGCTACGCCGTCAGCGTTGATGTCCTTAGAGCCCTTCTCGTTAGCGGTAACCTTAACCAGCTGGTACTTGTCATCTGCATCAGCCTTAACCTTGCAACCGAACATGTAGATGTACTTGTTATCATCGATACCAGATACACCCTTACCTTTGCCCTCGGTACCACCGGTCTTGCTGAAGTAGAAGTTGTAAGAAGAACCATCCAGGGAGATAGTGGTAGAACCAGTCTTCAGAGCACCATCGCTATCAGCGTTGTTGCCGAAGTAGTACAGGCTAACACCATCAGCTGCCCAAGAATCCTGACCATCGTACTTGCCATCCAGGATATCGTCAACATCATCAGCACCGATATCATCATCGATTACCTTCTGAATGTTACCGTTGTTGTCCACCTGCAGGATGCACAGACCGGTCAGCATTGCAGCACCCTTCTTGCCGTCATCCGGACGGAAGCCGTAGTACTTACCTTTGATCTTCTTGATTGCGCCAACGTACAGCTCGCCATCGCTATCTGCATAGTACCACTTCTCAGACTCATCATCTGCGTTGGTCTTTGCGAAAGTAGCATCACCGTAGTTCTTGAAGGTGTTGTCGGTACCATCGGTCATAGGAGCTACAACCTTGAACCAACCCTTGGTTGCACGAGCACCGTCCTCCGGGCTGTTGAAGTACTGCCAGTTAGCAGCTGAGGAAGCAGATGCCTCTGCGCCGCTTGCCAGACCCCAGGTGTAAACCATAACACCACGGTTATCGAAACGATAGTGCTTACCGTTGATCTTCTTATCCTCTACGGATGCTCTCTTCTCACCGTTGGACTTGAAGTTGAACCAGTAATCGTAATCGTCATCCTCGTCCTCATCGTAAACGTTGACTTTCTGCCAACCAGTCTTCAGAGAACCATCCTCCCAGGAACCCAGGTAGTAAGTAGCCTCTTCCCAGTCGCTGTCCTCGGTCTTCAGGGATGCATCATCCTTGTTGATCCAACCATACAGCATCTTACCATCCTCATCGAATGCGTACTTCTTGCCGTCGATGGTCTTGAACTTTACAGAGCTGGTGTTATCAGAAGCCTTGTAAGCCTTACCAGAGTTCTGCATGTAGTAGTAACGATACTCAGCCGGATCATCATCATCATCCTGATCCTCGTTTACTACCTTAACCCATGTATTCTTTACCATAACGCCGTTTGCATCTACATAGTAGGTGTCGTCGTCATCCTCAACCAGCTTATCGGTTGCCATAGCGCCGTTCTCCTCGCTATCCAGCCAGTACCAGTTGTCTCCGGACTTCTTCCACTCATCCTCTACTCTGTTGCCATCTTTATCATAGTAATACCACTGTCCATCTTCCTCAACCCAGCCAGTAGCTGCGAAAGAGGTCATGGAAGCGCCGATAGCAAGCATTGCTGCTGCAGATGCAACTGCAACGATCTTAGTCTGCTTCTTCATAATGAATGCACTCTCCTTTTTCTTTCTGAAATGCTCTTAAAATTCCTATTAAAATCGCATCACGAAGTGATTATACTTCCGATAAGGTAAATTACCGGAGGTGGTCTTGGCAGGGAAAAATCTGTTCCGGTTTGTAAAAGATCTGGTTTACAAAAGATTTGGTCTGCACAAGATGGAAACTGGAATACAATAATGAAAACCGGAATACGATTCGGAATGATTTTTCTGATGGAGCAGGAAATTCACCGGGGACGGCTTGTCATGCCTGTCAAAATGTGATAAAATATAGGAACGTTGCGACAGAGAAGTCGGAAAATCCCGGGTGTGAGTCTGCATCCGGGATTTATCGTTTGTGCTGTGACACCGAAGTTTATGAGAAAAGGAATGATGTACGATGGGGCTGAACCCAAACGAGTGACAATTTTTATTGTCAAGCATTATGGCGTGATTTACCGACTGCAAGGCTCAGGGAGTCGCGTCCTATGACGCTTTCATAGGCTTTGAGAAAGAGAAAGCAGATAAGACTATAAGACTTACAGCCAGATGTAAGACAAAATAAGATGGCTGTGACAAAAGAGCGAAAAGCAGGAGGAGCAGATTATGTTAAATTACAAGAGATATAAGAGAGTACCGGTTGTTAATTACCCGGAGAGACAGTGGCCGAACAAGGAGATCGAGAAGGCACCGGTATGGTGCAGCGTTGACCTGCGTGATGGAAACCAGGCGCTGATCGAACCGATGGTTGTTGAGGAGAAGATCGAGTTCTTCAATATGCTCGTAAAACTGGGATTTAAGGAGATCGAGATCGGTTTCCCGGCAGCTTCCCAGATTGAGTATGATTTCCTGCGTCAGCTTGTTGATCGTAAGATGATTCCGGATGATGTTCGTGTGCAGGTTCTGGTACAGTGCCGTGAGCACCTGATCAAGAGAACCTTTGAGGCAATTCAGGGAATCAAGAAGGTAGTTGTCCATATTTACAACTCTACCTCTACTTTACAGCGTGACGTGGTATTCCACAAGAACAGAGAGGAGATCAAGCAGATCGCAATCGACGGAACGAACATGGTCAAGAAGTATGCGAAGGACTATGACGGAGATCTGATGCTTGAGTATTCCCCGGAGAGCTTTACAGGAACGGAGCTGGATTACGCACTTGAGGTATGTACCGCTGTTCAGGATACCTGGGGTCAGGCAACTCCTGAGAAGCCGATCATCTTCAACCTGCCGTCTACCGTTGAGATGAACACTCCGAACGTTTACGCAGACCAGATCGAGTGGATGGATCGTCACTTCAAGGATCGTGACAGCGTGATCCTGAGTGTACATCCGCATAATGACCGCGGAACCGGCGTGGCAGCTACCGAGCTGGCACTGCTTGCAGGCGCAGACCGTGTAGAGGGAACTCTGTTCGGAAACGGTGAGCGTACCGGTAATGTGGATATTCTGACTCTGGCTTACAACATGTTCTCTCAGGGAATCAATCCGGAGTTAAATATCGAAAACATCCGTGAAATCGCAGAAGTTTATGAGCGCTGCACGAAGATGAGCATCGATCCGAGACATCCGTATGCAGGTAAACTCGTATTTACCGCATTCTCCGGTTCTCATCAGGATGCAATCAACAAGGGTATGCAGGCTCTGCATGAGCGCGGAGGCGAGATCTGGGAGGTTCCGTATCTGCCGATCGATCCGTCCGATATTGGTCGTCAGTACGAGCCGATCGTTCGTATCAACAGCCAGTCCGGAAAGGGTGGCGTAGCCTTCGTTATGGATACGTTCTACGGATTCAAACTGCCGAAGGGCATGCACAAGGAGTTTGCAGATGTGATCCAGAAGATCTCCGAGAAGCAGGGTGAGGTTGCTCCGGAGCAGATCATGGATGAGTTCAAGAAGAACTACCTTGATAAGAAAGAGCCGATGCACTTCCGCAAGTGCCAGATCACCGATACAGAGGTGGAGAATGGCGAGTATGCAACCCTTGTAAAGGTTACTTACACGAATCATGGTATTGAGAAGACATTCGAGGGTATCGGAAACGGCCCGATCGATGCAGTTCAGAGAGGTCTCGAGAAGGAACTTGGCATTCAGATGAAGGTTCTTGACTACAACGAGCACGCACTGACTTCTGGTTCCGGTGCACAGGCAGCTTCCTACATCCATCTGATGGATCAGGTAAGCGGACGTGTGACCTACGGTGTCGGCATCAGCTCCAATATCACCCGCGCTTCGATCCGTGGTATTTTCAGCGCAGTGAACCGCCTGTACTTCTCATAAATAAATTCTTTTATTTGCCATTGCATTGTCGTAAGTTTTCGCCCACTACTTTCAGGTGGTGGGTAAAACGGCACGAAGCGGTAATGCAGGATGCAGAAAGATCACAGATTTAGAGATAAAATTAGAGATAAAAAAGAAACACCGGAAAAGAAGAAATTCTTCTCTCCGGTGTTTCTTTTTTTGTGGATTTTTTATGGATCCGTAAAACAGTGGCTGCTGTAAACTTTTACGGCTGAGGACCGCCGGTCTGACCCGGAGTCAGGCTTGTTCCGCCGTTTGCACTCGAACTGGTCGTCGTGCTCGTGCTGTCTGTTGTGGAGGTGGAAGTAGCGGCCGGAGTGGTGCTTGAGCCAGAGGTCTTTCCTGCGCCAACGGTAATCGTCGTGCCGGTGGAGGTATTCTGTTTTAAGTTTCCGCTTCCAGATACGCCCGGGCCGCTGTTGCTGTCATTGTTGCTTGAAGAGCTGCCGGCCGGAGTAGTAGTTGTGCTTCCGGAAGTGTTGCTGCCGTTGTTATTGCCAGAGTTTGCAGTTCCGTGGGAAACGTTCTGGGCAGCGGTTCCATCATAAGCGTTTGTGACAGATACGGTCGTGGTGCAGATTCCGTTTGCACCGAACTCATAAGTTGTGCCGTCGATCTTCTTGGACTCACCTGCAACCATGCGTCCGTCAGCTTTCGGATCAAAGTAGTAGTAGTTACCGCTCAGGATAACCCATCCGGTCTGACGATGTCCGGAGGTGTTGAAGAAGTAGTAGTAGCCGCTGATGTCCTTGCTTCCGATCGACATGCGTCCGTTTGCCGGATCCATATAATATTTGTTGGTTCCGTCAGACAGCCAGCCGGTCAGCATGCGTCCGTCGGTATGGAAATAGAAATAGTAACCATCTACCTGCTGCCATCCGGTCTTCATCTTTCCGTCTGCGCCGAAGAGGTACCAGCTTCCGTTGACTTCCTGTGCCTTATTGACCGCGCATTTTCCGGAATCCGGGGCAAAGTAATACCAGCCGCCGTCCATCTGCTGCCATCCGGTAACCATCACGCCGTTGCTGCCGAAATAGTAGTAATCTTCACCGATGTTGAGCCAGCCTTTATGCATGGTGCCGTCGGTCAGAATGTAGTAGTATTTGCCATTGTCGTTGACGAGACCATTTCCCATCACGCCGTCTGACTGGAAATAATACCAGGTGTTATTGATCTGTTTCCAGCCGGTTGTCATCGCACCGGTGGTGGGATCCAGATAATAGTAGCCATTTGCGAGGTTCAGCCAGCCTTTGTGCTGGGAGCCGTCTGCATCATAATATACATAGGCATTGCCGGACTGTGCCCAGCCGGTAGCCGCGTATGCTGCAAAGCCGGAGCCGAGTGTCATGGCACTCATCATTCCAGCGACTGCGGCTGCGGTAAAGAGCCGTTTGTTCTTCATGATAAACCCATCTCCTTTATATTATTTTTTATTCTTCTTTGCTCGTAATGATTATAGCACAACAAAAAAAAGAAAAGCTAACAAATTTATTACGAACTACGAAAAAATTGTTTCAATTTATGCGTTTTATGCGTTGCTTATGCATTGCACAAACGGAAAATGATTTATATGGAGCAAACGGTATCGAGAAGCTCCTTTACTTTGCGGTAGTATGCCTTTGCGTAGCGGTACTGGATGATCGTGTACTCTCCGAATTCTTCTCCGAGAGCGGCTTTGTAGACAGCCCAGAGACTCCACAGAAATCCGCCGAGAGCGACGTAAGAGTAGACGACGAGGCGCTCGGTATTGTCGGCTCTTCTTCCAAGGTAGATCTCCATCAGTTTTTCCAGATCCTCTTCTTTGTAATAGGAGTAGATTGCTGCCATGGACAGATCAATCAGCGGATCGCACATTCCGGCATACTCCCAGTCGATCAGGCGCACAGAGCCGTCTGCGAGAATCAGGAAGTTATCGGCATTTGCATCGATGTGGGACAGGACTTTCGGTCGGTTCATCATATCGAGATGATCGAGGAGTTCCATCATCTGGGCGCGTACATTCTGATAGTCCTCAAATGGAATTCCGCCGTGCTGGAGGCAGAGGCGCTCGTAAAACAGGATCCGCTCCCGGATGTCGAAGGAGTGGTCGACACTCAGACCGGACTCGTGGAGCTGGCGGAGAACTTTCATGCAGGCGCGGATATCATCCCAGTTGAAGGCTTCCGAGTTGCGGGCTCCGTCGTAATATCTGGAAATCTTGTAACCGGTCTCCCCGCTGATGTAGATCAGGCGGTCAGAGATTCCGAGCGGCTGAATGGTCTTGTAAACTTCCGCCTCCTCTCTGCGGTTGATTAGAAGTCCGGTTCCCGGTCCCGGAATTCGGCAGATGTAGGATTTTCCGTCGATCTGGAAGAGGAAAGATTTGTTCGTCATTCCGGATTTCAGGCAGCGCAGATCATGGATCTCTGATTCCGGTACCTCAAATACCTTTGCGATCAGCTCAAGAGCTTCATTGTTTGAGCGGGTCTGATAGCGCGAATCGAATCGGCGGAGTTCCTCAAGATTCTCAAACTCGTAAATCTGGTTGGCAGGCTGACGGTTGATATCGATCTCGAACCGGTCAAAGTGATGGATCAGGACGTTCTCCCAATAGAACTGTTCGGTTCCCGGGGTCTCGTATTCTTTTTCAAGTGCCGGGAGAAATTCAGCAGAGAATTCCCGGGAGAAGTAAACTGGTCCGTACATCACCCATGCATTTTCGCCCCCGACTGTCACATCGGTGATTCGTCCTTTCTTATTATAGGAAAGAACCCACTCAGAAGTTTTGCCCTCCATATAGGTCGAAGCATACCAGGCGCCGCACTCATACTGATGGAACATATTTTCGCGAAGCCAGTTGTCGGAAGAAAGAATATACATGTTTTTTCCGTACAGAGCTTTGCGTGCATGGTAGATCGTCGCCAGCGTGTTCTTGCAGGAATATTCCGGGTTGTAGAGCAGAGTGACATTGTACTTGTCGATCAGGTACTCGAACTTTTCTTTCAGGTAGCCGACAGCGATTGTGATGTTCTCGACTCCGGCCTCCCGGAGCTGTCGGATCTGGCGCTCAATCATGCGCTCTCCGAAGACTTCAAGGAGTCCCTTCGGTGTCTCGAAGGTCAGCGGAACAAAGCGGGAGCCAAAACCGGCGGCGAGAATCAGGGCACCGTCCACTTTGAACTGATTCAAAAAAGCTTCGCCCTCACCGGTCAGTTCATAAGTTCCTGCGATGCTCTTTCCGGCTGCGATATAGTGAAGATTCATGCATTCCTTAATTAAAGTGTTTACCGTTCCGAGAGAGAGTTCCATTTTCTGTGCGAGGTCTCTCTGGCTGCTGTGTGGGTTTTCTTTTAAGTAGCGACAAATGAGTCCGATCCGGTTCATAAAAAATCCTCCATCTTATTTAGAGTCCGTGTGTTGTCTGTGCACGTATGTCCTTGTGTGCACGACAGATTCACTGCGAGCGTTCAAAAATATTCAAAAACATATAACTAATGAACAGTATAGCGCGATGAATTCAAAAAAGCTATACAAAAACAGGATTGTACTGATATTAATACAATTTTCGTGAAAAATTCGATTTCCGTAAGATTTTCGTAAGAAAACGCTTAGGGTTTTGTTATAGCATTTCCGGAAAAAGTGTATTATACTGTGAACTGTGATGGAGAGGTGGTTAGTTTCCCGGTAATATCCATAGTTGTTCATTTGTTACATAAATGTGAAAAATGTAAAAAACTATTGATAATTTACCTTACAAGAAGTATAATCACTTCGTGATGCAATTTTTAAAGGAATTTTAAGAGCATTTCAGAAAGAAAAAGGAGAGTGCATTCATTATGAAGAAGCAGACTAAGATTGTTGCCGTTGCATCTGCAGCAGCAATGCTCGCTATCGGCGCTTCCATGACCTCTTTCGCAGCTACCGGCTGGGTTGAGGAAGATGGACAGTGGTATTACTACGATAAGGACGGCAATCGCGTAGAGGACGAGTGGAAGAAATCCGGAGACAACTGGTACTGGCTGGATAGCGAAGAGAACGGCGCTATGGCAACCGACAAGATTGTCGAGGATGACGACGATACCTACTATGTAGATGCAAACGGCGTTATGGTAAAGAACACCTGGGTTAAGGTTGTAAACGAGGATCAGGACGAGGATGACCCGGCTGAGTATCGTTATTACTACATGCAGAACTCCGGTAAGGCTTACAAGGCTTCCAGCAATGGTAGCAAGGTAAACTTCAAGACCATCGACGGAAAGCGTTATGCATTCGATGAGGATGGTAAGATGCTCTACGGCTGGATCGACGAGGATGATGCAACCTTAAAGAGCGATGATTCCGACTGGGAGACCGCAACCTACTACCTGGGTTCCTGGGAAGATGGTTCTTTAAAGACCGGTTGGCAGAAGATCACCGTTTACGATGACGACACCGAGAAGGAAGATGACTACGATTACTGGTTCAACTTCCAGTCCAACGGTAAAAAGCGCGTAAACAAAGAGGATAAGAAGATCAACGGTAAGCACTACGCTTTCGATGAGCGCGGTGTCATGGTTTACGAGTGGGCTCTTGCAAGCAACGGTCAGGCAAGCGCTGCAAGCATCGCAAACTGGAAATACTTCAACAGCCCGGAGGACGGTGCTCGTGCAACCAAGGGTTGGTTCAAGGTAGTTGCTCCGCAGGATGGCGTTGATAACACCTTCAAGGATTACAACGATCAGACCTTCGCAAAGGGCGATTCCAACGATGAAAATGAGAGATGGTACTACGCTGACGGCGACGGCGAGCTGTATGCCGGCAAGATCAAAAAGATCAAGGGCAAGTACTACGGCTTCTATCCGGAAAACACTGATAAGGCAGGTTCCATGCTGACCGGTCTGTGTGCCCTGATCGTAGAGGATGGCGAGATCAAAGAAGTAATCGAGCGCGATATGGATGCAGACGATCTGGATGACTGCATGGATGGCGACGGTGATTATGCAAAGATGTACGGCAACCCGAACGCATCCCTGTACTACTTCGGTGACAACGAGGATACCGACGGTGCAATGAAGACCGGTACCACCACGATCAACCTGGATGGCAATTCCTACAACTTCTCCTTCAGCAAGGCTGGTGGTGAGGAGAGCAAGGGTAAAGGTCTCACCGGTATCGACGATGACAAGTACATCTATAAGTTCGGTCTGAAGATGAAGGCTGACAGCGATGACAAGTACAAAGTCGTATACGCAACCGGCGACACCGGCGATGACGATGCAATCGTTGAGGAGATCGACGATGCAGCTCTGAGAAACCTGGCAACCCGCGTAGACGGCAAGAACAAGGACAACGATACGATCAAGGTTCTGGGTACTCTTGACAAGGAATACTATCTGGTTAACTCCAGCGGTTCCATCATCAAGAACAAGACCGCTGCCAAGGATGGCAATGACTGGTACTACTATGTAAACAACAAGCAGATTATGATGTATACCAACAACAAGACCTTCTCTGTTGACAGTGGCGATTCCGCTATCACGGATGATGCTGGTAACAACATTAAAGATAACTGGAAGAACGGTATCACAAACGGTAATAAGGTTGTTCTTGATGACGTTATCGACAGAGATTAATCAAAATTCTTTTCTGATCCAAGCAGATAAAGATATACATGATAAGGGCATCTGAATCTGAAATATCAAAAACGTGAATCACAAAAGGTGTACTGTACACAACAGTGCACCTTTTTTCATAGCTGTACAGTGAACAAATCTCTCATATTTGTTTATTTTTCTGTACATTTAGGAAAAGTCTGTCTTTATTTTTTGATTTGTATATATTTTTTCAATAATTACTTTCTTTTCTTTCTACTTTCTTTATGCCCGCTTAACAGTTATGACATATTTGATTTTTACCATAAATTTTATTGCAGTCAAACAAGGATATAAAATTTTTATCAATCATACTTTTTGGGGGGAAAGAGAATGTATCAGAAATGTATTATGAAAAATGAAATTGAGGAGGTAGACTCATACGAAATCTATCTGAAATCACGCAATTTGTCTCAGAGCACCATCACATCTTATCTGTTTGCTCACAAGCAATTTTTTGAGCACTATTCTACTTTAACGGTCCAAAACCTGCGCGATTACAAGGTCTTTCTGATGGATCACTACAAACCACAGACTGTAAATTTACGAATCCGCGCCATCAACTGTTACCTCGAATATCTTCACAGAGAAAACTGGAAATTATCTTCCGTCCGCACGCAACAGAAACCTTTTCTCGAAAATGTGATCAGCGAGGCGGATTATCTCTACTTCAAGAATTGCCTGAAACAGGATGGCAATTTCTATTGGTATTTCGTCGTTCGTTTTCTCGCCGCCACCGGCGCAAGAATCAGTGAACTTCTGCAGATCAAAGCAGAACATGTACGTATCGGCTACCTCGATCTCTATTCCAAAGGTGGAAAACTGCGCCGAATTTATATTCCATCTGCCCTTCAGAGAGAAACTCTCGACTGGATGAAAACCAGCAACCATACAAGTGGTTTTCTTTTCATAAATAAATACGGTAAAAAAATGACGTCTCGCGGTATCGCTGGACAGCTCAAACATTATGCCATCCAATATGGCTTAAACCCCAACGTCATCTATCCCCATTCGTTCCGCCACCGCTTTGCAAAGAGTTTTCTCGATCGATACAACGATCTCTCCATGCTTGCAGATCTCATGGGACATGAAAGTATTGAGACAACCCGCATTTATTTAAGAAAGACCAGCACTGAGCAGCAGACAATCGTCAATCAGGTCGTTGACTGGTAACTCTGTCCTCTGTTGTCATTAAAACTTGCAGGAATTGTCAATTTACAAACATGCAGGAACCCGATATAATAGCAAACGTCCGGTTTTACCTAATTTTTTCACAGATTTGCCTAAAAGAACTTTATGTGATGAAATTTGTGTGATAAATCATCCTCACTGCAAAACGAAGTGGAAAGCCGGACTACAAAAATCTCAAGAAAGGAACGATTTCTCATTGATGATACACCTAATTGAAACCGTTTACTCATTTTTATGGGGAGATCTGTTTACAATTCCGCTGCACGGCAGCTCGATCGGAATCTCCCTGATGCTTTTACTTCTGATTCCTGCCGGAATCTACTTCACAATTCGCACCCGTCTTCTCCCAATCCGCCTGTTTCCGGACATGATACGCGCTCTTCGTGAGAAAAAGGAGCATACCGACAGCCTCTCCTCGCTCCAGACGCTGATCATCTCCACTGCCACCCGCGTCGGCATGGGAAATCTCGTCGGTGTTGTCGCTGCCGTCTCCCTCGGCGGGGCCGGTGCAGTCTTCTGGATGTGGATAACTGCTCTGATCGGCTCCTCGACCGCATTTGTCGAGGCAGTCCTCGCCCAGAAATACAAGGAGCCTGATCCTCTCTACGGCGGTTACCACGGCGGACCTGCCTACTACATCCACCATTTTGTGGAAGAGAAAACCGGCAGAGCAAAATCCCACTCCGTGATCGCCTGTCTGTTTGCAATCTCCGGTCTGATCTGCTGGTGCGGCATCAGCCAGGTCATCAGCAATTCCGTGAGCTCCGCATTTGAGAATGCCTTTCAGATTCCACCGCTCACGACGACTGTCATTCTGGTTGTTTTGTCCGCGGTCATCGTACTTCAGAAAAATGCCACAGTCAAGCTCCTCGACATCCTCGTTCCGATTATGGCGGGCGGATTTTTTGTACTCACGCTCTTTATCATCGCCCGCAACCTGACGCTTCTTCCCTCAGTCTTCTCACGCATCTTTTCGGAAGCATTTGGGCTTCGTCAGGCAGTATCCGGCGGCTTCGGTGCCGTATTGATGAATGGAGTCAAGCGCGGTCTTTTCTCGAACGAGGCAGGTTCCGGTTCCGCTCCTTGCGCTGCTGCCGCCGCACAGGGAAATGACCCGGTACGCACAGGACTTACACAGGCGCTCGGCGTCCTGATCGACACAATCGTGATCTGCAGCTGTACCGCAATGATTATGCTTCTCGCACCGGAGGAACTGACTGCCGGATTAACCGGAATGGATCTGCTCCAGACTGCGATGCAGTACCACCTCGGAAATACCGGAGTGATCTTCATCGCGCTGACGCTCGCACTGTTCAGTTTTTCGACATTTATCGGAATCCTGTTCTACGCGCGCTCCAACGTCTCCTACCTGTTTGGAAACCGCTGGTGCTTCCAGACCGCCTACAAAGTGCTCGCACTGATCATGCTCTTCATCGGCGGACTTCAAAAATATACGGTTGTCTGGGATCTCGGCGATGTCGGCATCGGTCTGATGACGCTCTTTAACATCGCAATCCTATATCCGATGTCAAGAGAGGCCCTGACACTGTTGAGACAGTACGAAAGCAACAGTAAAATAACGCAATAATGCAAAGAACCTCTCGATCCTCTGAGAATTCATCTTCTCAAAGAACCGAGAGGTTCTTATTTTTTCTTTATCCACATTCCGGCAATTATGAAACTGCCATGAGGATTTCTCCCATTTTCAGCCTACAGCAGATGACCCTGCGCTTTCATCACATCGATCACCTGATCCACATATTTCTCGCAGAGTTCCTCGCTTGAAGCCTCAACCATGACGCGGACAACCGGCTCGGTACCGGACTGGCGAAGCAGGATGCGTCCGTCACTTCCGAGTGCATCGGCAACCTTTGCGACCTCCTCCTGTACCTTCGGATCATCCTGTGCCTGCTGTTTATCATGCACACGCACGTTCTTGAGTACCTGCGGGAAGATCTCAACCTCAGAGGCAAGACGGCCAAGCGTCTCCTTCTTCTCAAGAATGACTTCCATGACTTTCAGCGAAGTCAGAATGCCATCTCCGGTTGTCGCATGCTTGCTGAAAATAATGTGGCCGGACTGCTCTCCGCCGAGGCAGTTGCCGTACTGAGCCATATTTTCGTAGACATACTTGTCTCCGACTTTCGTCTTCTCATAGGAAATTCCCTCGCGGTCAAATGCCTTGTAGAGACCAAAGTTTGACATCACCGTCGTCACAACCGTATTGTGGAAGAGAGAACCGTTCTCCTTCATGTACTTTCCACAGATGTACAGGATCAGATCGCCGTTGATCTCATTTCCGTTCTCATCCACGGCGATACAGCGGTCTGCATCTCCATCGTAAGCAAATCCCACGTCGCATCCGGTCTTCTTCACATACTCCTGAAGCACATGGATGTGTGTTGAACCGCAGTCCGTATTGATATTTACTCCGTTCGGCGTATTGTTGATCACATAAGTCTCCGCGCCGAGTGCATCAAAGACATTCTTTGCAATCGCAGATGCGCTTCCGTTTGAGCAGTCGAGTGCGACTTTCTTGCCCTTGAAGGAACGGGTCGCAATCGAGATCAGGTAACCGATATAGCGGTTGCGTCCTGCCGCATAATCGACGGTGCGACCGATATTCTCGCGCAGTGCAAACGGGATCTCGCCTGCCTCTCCATCGAGATATGCCTCGATCTTCTCGATAACTTGTTCCTCAAGCTTCTCGCCGCGTCCGTTGATGACTTTGATTCCATTGTCATAGAATGGATTGTGGCTTGCAGAAATCATGATTCCGCAGTCAAATCCTTCCGTGCGTACAACATAGGAGACACTCGGGGTCGTCGTCACATGAAGCAGATAAGCGTCTGCTCCGGAAGCCGTCAGACCGGAAGCCAGAGCATACTCAAACATGTAGCTGCTGCGTCTCGTGTCCTTTCCGATCACAACTCTGCATCGTCCCTCCGGATTCTCCGGGGTCTTCTTTGCAGTCTGTCCATAGTACCAGCCAAGGAAACGTCCTACCTGATAAGCGTGTTCAACCGTCAGATTGACATTTGCCTCACCGCGAAATCCATCTGTTCCAAAATATTTTCCCATAAATTCTGTCCTGCTCTTTCCGTTCTCAGACACGGATTCTTGCTCCGTGCCCGATCCCACTCCTTCATTCAATCCTTACTTCGTACTTGATTAATACTCGATCTCTTTCAGGAAACGTCCAAGAGCATCCTGCCATGTCGGGAGTGGCTCAAATCCATTTTCTGTCAGTTTTGCCTTGCTCATGCGGCTGTTTGCCGGGCGCACTGCCTTGACCGGAAACTGATCGCTAGAAACCGGCGTCACCTTCACCTCGTCCATACCTGCCTGACGGAAGATCTCACAGGCAAACTCATACCAGCTGCAAAATCCCTCATTTGTCGCATGGTAACGTCCGTAACGGTCTGTCTGGATCATGTCGACGAGAAGTCTTGCCAGATCGTAGGTGTAAGTCGGAGAGCCGACCTGATCGTCGACAACACTGACTGCCCCGCGCTCCTTGCCGAGACGAAGCATTGTCTTGATAAAGTTCTTTCCCGCAACACCGAACACCCACGCAATGCGGACGGTGAAGAACTTCTCCACAAGTTCCTCAACAGCAAGCTCACCCTCGTACTTTGTCTGGCCGTATACGTTTAACGGACTGCGGGAATCATCCGGTTCCCACGGGCGGGTGCCCTGACCATCAAACACATAGTCCGTGCTGATATACATTAACTTCGCTCCGGTCGCCTGACATGCAAGTGCAACATTGCGGGTTCCCTCTCCATTGATTTTCCGGCAAAGATCCACATTGTCTTCTGCTGCATCTACCGCAGTATATGCAGCGCAGTGGATCACTGCGTCTGCCTTCGACTCGGAAATCACGCGCATACATGCCTCTCGGTCTGTAATATCCATCTCCTGAACATCCACACCAATGCTCTCGATTCCGCGCTTTTCCAGTTCATTCATCAGGTCGGTGCCGAGCTGTCCCTTTGCACCTGTGACCAATACCTTCATGTCACTGCCTCCGTTTTTCATCAAGATCTCTGATCTGCTCTATTTACAGTCTGTCTCCGTACATCTTCTCGAAATAGTTGCTGTACTCACCGCTGATGATGTGCTCCCACCACTCCTTGTTGTCGAGATACCACTGGATCGTCTGCTTCATTCCGGTGTCGAAGTTGTACTCCGGCTTCCAGCCAAGCTCCGTCTCGAGTTTCTTCGGATCAATTGCATAACGGCGGTCATGGCCCGGACGGTCTTTTACATACTTGATCAGGCTCTCCGGCTTGTCTAATGCGCGCAGAACCGTCTTTACAACCTCAAGGTTTGTGCGCTCGTTGTGTCCGCCGATGTTGTATACACAACCGTCAGCGCCCTTGCGGACGATCAGATCGATTGCCTGGCAGTGATCCTTTACATGGAGCCAGTCGCGGACATTTGCACCGTTTCCGTATACCGGAAGCTCCTCATCTGCAAGCGCACGGCTGATCATCAGCGGAATCAGCTTCTCCGGGAACTGGTACGGGCCGTAGTTGTTGGAACAACGGGAGATCGATACCGGGATTCCGAACGTGCGGTGGTATGCCATTACGAACAGATCTGCACTTGCCTTGGAAGAAGAGTACGGGCTGGAAGTGTGAAGCGGGGTATCCTCGGTGAAGAAGAGATCCGGGCGGTCAAGCGGAAGATCACCGTACACCTCATCGGTGGAAACCTGATGGAAACGCTTGATTCCGAACTCACGGCTGGCATCGAGAAGCGTTGTGGTTCCCATTACATTCGTGCGTACAAAGATGTCCGGATCGGTGATGGAACGGTCTACATGGCTCTCAGCAGCGAAGTTGATGACTACATCCGGTTTCTCTTTTTCAAACAGATCAAAGATGAACTTGCGGTCTGCGATGTCTCCACGAACAAACTTGTAATTCGGCTTATTCTCAACCGGCTTCAGGGTCTCTAAATTTCCTGCGTAAGTCAGAGCGTCGAGATTGATGATCTGATCCTCCGGATACTTTTCTACCATATAGTGAACAAAATTTCCGCCAATAAATCCGGCTCCACCTGTTACGATGATTTTCATAATAACTGCCCTCTCTTTTCTTTTTTGTGACTGCCCTTTCACCGGCAGCCATCGTTATAACCCAGAACAGACGTCCTCCCTATCTGACAATAGGAAAAGAAAACGCTCTGAATTTTTGTATAATCTTAGATGTTGTGAATCTTGTCGATGTACTTTCCGTCCAGAACATCCTTGAGGTAGCGGCCGTACTGATTCTTCTTCAGAACCTCATATGCCTCCATAACTTCCTCACGGCTGATCCAGCCATTTAAGTAAGCGATCTCCTCCAGACATGCAATCTTGCGGTGCTGGTGAGTCTCGATCGTCTTTACGAAATTCGTCGCCTCGACAAGAGACTCATGGGTTCCGGTATCCAGCCAGGTGAATCCCTGTCCGAGAAGAATCACATCGAGATCTCCGTTTTCCAGATAAATCCGGTTCAGATCCGTGATCTCAAGCTCTCCGCGGGCAGACGGCTTTAAGTTCTTTGCGTACTCCACAACGCGATTGTCGTAGAAATACAGACCTGTTACACAGTAGTTGGACTTCGGATGCTCCGGCTTCTCCTCAATCGATACAGCCTTTCCGGAAGCATCAAACTCCACGATACCGAAACGCTCCGGATCGTCGACATAGTAACCAAATACGGTTGCTCCGCCCTCTTTCTCCGCACGATCTGCCGCTGCGCGCAGTCTCTTCTTGAGTCCCTGACCGTGGAAGATATTGTCGCCGAGAATCATTGCAACAGAATCTCCGCCGATGAAATCTGCACCGATAATGAATGCCTGTGCAAGTCCGTCCGGTGACGGCTGTACCGCATACTGAAGATTCACGCCAAACTGATGTCCATCACCGAGCAGCGCCTCAAAACGCGGCGTGTCATCCGGTGTCGAGATGATCAGAATGTCACGGATTCCCGCATTCATCAGAACGGACAGCGGATAATAAATCATCGGTTTATCATAAATGGGAAGCAACTGTTTTGATGTTACCTTTGTCAGCGGATACAGACGTGTGCCTGAACCACCTGCCAGAATAATACCCTTCATAAGCAATCTCCTTTAATTTTGCTACCAGCCGCCATACTCGCAGACCACACGCTAAAATGCCATGCATCCATCATATCCTGCGCATGCTTTACACATCTTACCTATATATTCTGCGCAAATCTGCCAAATTGCAACTGGAATGTTACACATTTTTATTTATTTGTAATATACCATACAAACCCTGTGAATTCAACGCAGGAATTCATTCCCGTTTACGCGTTTCTCAAACAGTAACGGAGTTTATCCCGTGTACAGTCACGATTTTCCACCTGTAAACAGGATCTCCCCATTCTCATCTGTCTCGAGCGCATAGAGAATCGTGCGGGAATCCGGTCTGTCATAACTGCACGTCACAAACGCAAAAACTGACGCGACAGACTCCTTTGGAATTTCCGCAAACCTGCACGGAGCGAGACGCTCTCTGACCCACTCGTCAAACTCCTCCTGACCGGCAAACTGCATCTGGCGGATCTCCTCGCCCTCATCCTCATTTCTGATCGAGTAGCAGGCAACCGCTCTCAGATAAATCGTTCTCTGCGGAGTGTAAAGTACAAACCGGTCATGCTCCATGAAAAAATCTTCCTTCCGGAAACGCTCAAGGTTTCCGAACATCGTTCCATCTTTCATGTGATGTCCGTAAATCAGGTTGTTGCGCCCGCGAAAATCCGGCTGACTCTCCGCGTCGAGAAAAATCGCCCCGTACACACTCTTCTTTCCGTCAAAAGACGTCTTCAGATATACCTCATTATCTTTCGCCTGAACAATCGGATATTCTAAATCTGTCCCGCTCTTTTGCGCACCTGCGATGCTCAGCCAGGCGACGGTATCCGGGTTCTGCTTCTTAAGTGCAGAAAAATCAATCGGAGAAACATACCCTTCCCCCTGCCCGGATTCTTCATCACTCAAATCCTGTGCCTGATTTTCCTGCTGACCATTTGCTCCACTCTCTCCTGACTCCCCGCGAAAAGCAATCGCAGAGAGCTGCCTGTCGAGGCGGTACTGCACAAATGCCGGATACCATTCCCGGACAAGCACAGCCCCGCTCCCAAGCATTGCAAGCACCAGAAAAGCCAGCAGCAGCTTGTATGGCTGATTATGCTTCCTCATTCATCTTTGCCAGTTTTGCAGCCTGATCTGCCGCGATGCAGGCATCAATGATTTCCTGAATGTCACCGTTCATAATCTTATCCAACTTGTACAATGTCAGGTTGATTCTGTGGTCGGTCACACGGCCCTGCGGGAAGTTGTAAGTACGGATCTTCTCCGAACGGTCACCTGTTCCGATCTGGCTGCGGCGCTCTGCTGCCTCTGCATTTGCCTTCTTCTCCATCTCGATGTCATACAGCTTGGAACGAAGCAGACGGAATGCCTTCTCCTTATTCTGAAGCTGGGATTTCTCTGTCTGGCTGTAAATTACGATACCGGTCGGGATATGGGTCAGACGAACTGCTGAGTCGGTTGTATTGACGCACTGTCCACCGTTTCCGGATGCACGCATAACATCGATACGGCAATCATTCATATCGATCTGTACATCGACATCCTCTGCCTCCGGCATAACTGCAACCGTCGCTGTGGAAGTGTGGATACGTCCGCCAGACTCAGTCTCCGGAACACGCTGTACACGATGAACACCACTCTCGTACTTCATCTTGGAGTAAGCACCCTTTCCGGTGATCATTGCCACAACTTCCTTGAATCCGCCGATTCCGTTCTCATTCAGGCTGATGATTTCAACCTTCCACTTCTGGCTCTCTGCATAGTTCACATACATTCTGTAAAGCTCGGATGCAAACAGAGCAGCCTCATCTCCGCCTGCACCTGCACGGATCTCAAGGATGATGTTCTTGTCATCATTCGGATCCTTCGGGAGAAGCAGAATCTTTAACTCACGCTCTAACTCCTCAACGCGCTTTCTGGCATCGGAGAGCTCCTCCTTCACCATCTCACGCATCTCCTCATCCTTCTCCTCCTCGAGAAGCATCAGGCTGTCCTCAATATCCTGCTTTGCCTTCTTATACTCCTGATAAGCCTCAACAAGCGGAGCCAGATCAGCCTGCTCCTTCATCAGTTTGCGGAAACGAGTCTGATTCTCGGTGACATTCGGCTCATTTAACTCCTGCATAACCTCTTCATAGTGAATCAGAATATCTTCTAACTTATCGAACATGAAATCCTCCTATTTTTTTATAAAACTTACAGTTGCAACTAAAATCAGTAAACACCCAATATAGCTCTGAATGGATGTACGGACATCGCCTTAAATTTCAGGGAACAGGCTCCGTAGCGGGAAAGTACAGGCAAACCCGTGTGAGACGTCGGTGTTTAGGTCGTGTATTTTACGACCTTATGCACCGCTACGTCGAACCCGGAGTGGAAACGCGTTTGCATGACTTTACCCGCCATCGGAGCCGTAACGTAACAGCACTTAATCAATAGCAAGATAGCAAAGCAAACTCCGCTACCCAACAAATCTTCCACACACCACCCGGTCATTTCCGGCGAGATCCTTGTGAACCTCAACCTCTGTAAATCCCTGCTTGCGCAAAAGTTCACTGACTGCCTCTCCCTGATCGTATCCGATCTCAAGATAAACCGCAGCCCCCGGTGCGAGAACGCTTCCCGCCTCTTTCGCAATCCTGCGGTAAAAGAGCAGTCCATCCTCAGTTCCGTCAAGCGCCATCATCGGCTCATGGTCGCGAACCTCCGGCTCCAGTCCTGCAATGACCTTTGTCGGAATGTAGGGCGGATTCGACACCAGAATATCAAACGCTTCTGTCCCATCCGGAATCGCATCAAACAGATCCCCGTGAAAACTGTCGATTCTTGTCCCCGTTTTCTTCGCAAGATTCTCCGCATTCTTTCGCGTAACCCCCAGCGCCTCCTCCGAGAGATCCGCCTCCGCCACATAGCAAAAACCGCCAAGCACCGCAAGGCTGATTCCGATACAGCCGGAACCTGCACACAGGTCGAGCACTCTCTTTTGCGTATTTTTCTCCCGCTCAAGCACCAGCTCCACAAGCGTCTCCGTGTCCTGTCTCGGGATCAGCACATGCTCATTCACGAAAAATTCCATTCCCATGAATTCCTGACTTCCAAGAATCTGCTGGAGCGGAACGCGTTTCGCCCTGCTCCCAATCCATTCCCGGTACTTTTCTTCTCTTGCCTTCGTCGCCTCATCCTCTGATAACGCCTGCATGCGATTCAACAGAAAATGCGTCATATCAAGCTCAAACGCTTCCAGCAGCAACAGCTTCGCATCATTTCCCGCATCCGGGCTTCCGGCACGCTCAAGACACTCTGTCCCCTGTGTCAAAAGTTCAAAAAGCGTCATTCCTGCACCGCCTTCTCATCTTCCAAAATCACCGTATCCGGAAAATTCTCGCGCAGATACGTCTTCCAGTCAAATACTGCCTCAACCGCCTGGATCGCAACCTCAATCATCCCGTCATCCGGCTCACTCGTCGTCAGGCTCTGCATCCACATACCCGGCTTGCTGAACAGATTGACAAGACAGTTGTCACTGCGCCCCGCAAGGCGGAGAAACTCGTAGGATACTCCCGCAATCACCGGAATCAGAAGAATGCGGCTTACCATGCGGAGCCATACATTGTCTACACGGATCACCATAAAGAACAGAATGCTGATCAGCATGACAATGATCAGGAAGCTCGTTCCACAACGCTTGTGGAAACGGGAACTCTCCCGCACATGGTCAACCGTCAGCGTCATTCCGTGTTCAATGCAGTTGATGCACTTGTGTTCCGCACCGTGATACTGGAATGTTCTGCTGATATCCTCCATCCTCGAGATCACCTTGATGTACGCCACGAACACGGCGATTCGGATCACACCCTCAAGAATCGCCATCAAAGTGTCCGAGTGGATCACTTTTCGGCACGCGTTCGCAATCAGCATCGGCACAATCATAAAAATGACGATCGCGAAGAGAAAGGAGATCGCCATCACAAATCCCATCAACGCCTTCTCTGTCTTCTCCCCGAACGTCTTGTCCAGCCAGAGTTCAAGCTTGGATGGCTCAGAATTCGCATCCTCCTCGTCATCCTCGAAAAAACTTGCGGAATAGCTCAGACTCCTCATGCCGAGGATCATCGAATCCGCAAAGCTGAAGACACCGCGCACAAACGGGAGCGAGAAGAACTTCACCTTCTCCGTCAGGCTCACATACGTGTCCTTTTTCACCTCGATCACGCCGTCGGGCCTGCGCACCGCTGTCGCGTAATCGTCTTTATTTTTCATCATAATTCCTTCAATGACGGCCTGGCCGCCGATACCGGAATATTTCATTCATTAATCTCCTTGCAAATCTCTGTCACTAATCTGCCACTAAAAAAGTCCACGCTAAAATTTGCTCCCACCGCTCTCCCATACAGAATCTTCCCTTCAGAAAATCCCAGCCTGTGTGCAGAAACAAATATTTTCCATGAAACAAAAACAAGGTTGAGACAAAGTGTCTCCACTTCCGTCTCAACCTTGTTTGGCTTACGTTATGCTTATGCCTGAACGCCGTACTTCTTGTTGAACTTATCGATACGACCACGAGCAGCAGCAGCCTTCTGCTGACCAGTGTAGAAAGAGTGGCACTTGGAGCAAACCTCTACGTGGATCTCGCTCTTGGTAGAACCGGTTACGAACTCGTTACCGCAGTTGCAGGTAACCTTTGCCTGATAATATGCCGGATGGATTCCTTCTCTCATGATTTTCACCTCTTCACTTTCTCAATTCTATACTATTGTGATCATCTAACCGCTCCTTGAACAGTTAAAATCACGTCACGCCTATAAACAGCTTTGTTATTATATCACACAAACATTTCGTTGACAAGTAGCTTTCATCAATAAAACCGCATTTTCTTAGCATTTTCCACGAATTCCCTGTTTGTCTTCGTGCGCGCAAACAGATCGAGAATCTTTTCCACGGACTCCTCCGGCTTCATCGTATTTGTCGCCTTGCGGATGATGTCCACCGCCTCTGCCTCTTCCTTCGTCAAGAGCAGATCATCCCGGCGCGTACCGGATTTGAGAATATCGATCGCCGGGAAAATTCTCTTCTCCGAGAGTTTCCGGTCGAGCACAAGCTCCATATTTCCGGTTCCCTTAAACTCCTCGTAAATGACATCGTCCATACGGCTTCCGGTGTCGACAAGTGCCGTCGCAAGAATCGTCAGGCTTCCGCCCTCGCGCATATTGCGGGCCGCACCGAAGAAGCGTTTCGGCATGTGCAGGGCTGTCGGGTCAAGACCTCCGGAGAGGGTACGTCCGCTCGGCGGAACAACGAGGTTGTAGGCACGCGCGAGACGCGTGATGCTGTCGAGAAGAATGATGACATCTCTTCCATGCTCAACGAGACGCTTTGCTCTCTCGATCACCATCTCCGATACACGCTTATGGCGCTCCGGAAGCTCATCAAACGTCGAGTAGATGACTTCAACCTCCGGTCCCACAACGGATTCCTTGATATCCGTCACCTCCTCCGGACGCTCATCGATCAGCAGAATGATCACATGCATATCCGGGTGATTCGTCGTGACTGCCTGCGCCACCTGTTTGAGCAGGGTTGTCTTTCCGGCTTTCGGCGGAGATACGATCATACCTCTCTGGCCTTTTCCGACCGGAGCTAAAAGATCGAGAATTCTCATCGCCGTGCTGCTCTTTCCCGGAGTTTCCATGTGGAGACGCTGATTCGGGAACACCGGAGTCAGACTCTCGAAATTCGGGCGCTTCTCGATCACACTGATCGGATATCCATTGACATTGCGGATGTAGAGCAGAGCCGCAAATTTCTCTGCTGCCGTCTTCACTCTCTGGTTTCCGGAAATAATGTCTCCGGTCTTCAGATTGAAGCGCCGGATCTGGGACGGAGCGACATAGACATCATTCTCTCCCGGAAGGAAATTGTCACAGCGGATAAAACCAAAGCCGTCCGGCATAACCTCAAGGATTCCCTGCGCTTCCTTTCCGCTGTCAAGCTCTGCAACTTCCTGAGCCGTCAGCGTCTCCGGCTGGCGCATCATCGGGCGCGCCTGACGCATCTCGCGGCCATAGCGCAGCTCTGCTCCGTCCTGCTCCTCGATCGGATTTCCCTCTGATGAACTGCGGTTGTTATCATTGTAATAGCGGTTATCCGAGAAATTCTCGCGGCTGTCCCTGTTGTCCCGGTTATCACGCATCACATAGGTATCACGACTGTATTTATTTTCTCTCGTCTCCGATGAATTGTCACGTCCTGCATAAGAATTGTCGCGGGTATAATTCTCGCGGTTGTAGTTATTTCTGGTGTAACGGTTCTCCCCGTTATTGTCCCGGGAATTTCTGGTGTAACGGTTCTCTCGGTTATTGTCCCGGGAATTTTCACGATTGTTTTCCCGGTTATTCTCACGGCCGTTCTCGCGATTATCTCTGTTATCCCGGTTATCTCTGCTTTCCCGGCTCTCTCTTCGCTCACGTCCGTCGGCAGTCTCCCGCACTGCGCGGCCCATGCGTCCCGGCTCCTGCTGACCCGCAGGCTCCGATCCATCACGATTCTCACGGCTCTCCTGCGCCCCGGCTCCTGCATTCTCTGTCACTGCCGGAGCCGCAGATGCCTTCGATGATGTCGCACTGATTGCGTTCAGAGTTGCTCTCGGTGCAACTGCCGTCTTAATAATCTCTTCCTGTTCTGCAATTTTGCAAAGTGTATCAATAATCTCTGCCTTGCGCATCGTGGTGCAGCCCTTAATGCCCTGCGCTTTCGCCATCTCTTTCAGCTGAGGCAATGATAAAGTCTGTAATTTTTCTCGCATACAATCTCTCCAGTCCTTTTCCTTGCTGTTATGTGTTCTTTGTGATATTCAGATTTTTAATATGGAATTTCTATTTCCGATTTTATTTCTCTTTATTTGTATTTTTAATTTTATCCAAAAATAGTTGGGTATCAAAACAGATATAAGAAAACTCTGATCACGGATCACGAACTTGCGGAGGACCTTCCGCGGTCCCCCTGTCGTCCTCTCCATTATAAAACGAATTTTCAAAAAAAGAAAGTCTTTTTTATTGCTTCAGAAATTCCATGTGTTCCCGGATCTGACGCTCATAGCCATTGTCCGATGGGCGGTAAAAGGTCTGACCCTCCATTCCATCCGGCAGATACTGCTGTTTCACGTAATGGTTTGGATAATCGTGCGCGTACTTATATCCCTCTCCGTGCCCGAGTTTCTCTGCGCCCTTGTAATGTCTGTCCTTCAAATGGACCGGAACCGGCATCGCACGCTGGTTCTTCACCGCCTCCATCGCCTCATCCACCGCACAGATCGCAGAATTGCTCTTCGGAGCCGTCGCAACATAGAGCGCCGCCTGAGAGAGCACAATTCTCGCCTCCGGCATTCCAAGGCGCTCCACCGCCTGAGCTGCGCTGACTGCGACTGTGAGCGCCTGCGGATCCGCATTTCCGACGTCCTCCGCCGCACAGATCATGATTCTGCGCGCAATGAACTTGATATCCTCCCCTGCATAGAGCATGCGCGCGAGATAATACACAGCCGCATCCGGATCCGATCCCCTCATGCTTTTGATAAACGCGGAGATCGTGTCATAGTGATTGTCCCCGTCCTTATCATAATTGACGGCGCGCTTCTGGATGCACTCCTGCGCCACCGCAAGCGTGAGGTGAATCAGCCCGTCCGCCGGATCACGTTCTGTTGTCAGGACACCGAGTTCCACTGCATTCAGCGCCGCTCTCGCATCCCCGCCCGAGATATCCGCAAGAAAATCTGCCGCATCCTCATCGATGACGGCGCGGTAACTTCCCATTCCCTTCTGAACATCTCTGACTGCACGATAAATCAGCTCTTTGACATCCTCTTTCTCGAGTGACCTAAGCTCAAAAATGCGCGAGCGAGAGAGGAGTGCCCCGTTGACCTCAAAGTACGGATTTTCCGTCGTCGCACCAATCAGGATCAGGGTTCCGTCCTCCACATACGGGAGAAGGTAATCCTGCTGGCTCTTATTAAAGCGGTGAATCTCGTCCACAAAAAGGATCGTCCTGCGGCCGTACATGCCGAGCGCATCCTTCGCCTCGCGGACGACATCCTCCATATCCTTCTTTCCTGCGACCGTCGCATTGATCTGTTTGAATTCTGCCTTCGTCGTATTGGCAATGACCTTCGCGAGCGTCGTCTTTCCGGTGCCGGGCGGACCATAAAAAATCAGGGATCCCAGCTGATCCGCCTTGATCGCACGATAGAGCAGTTTATCTTTTCCAATAATGTGTCTCTGCCCCACTACCTCCTCGAGTGTCGTCGGCCGCATTCTCGACGCCAGCGGAGACTCCTTCTCCTGCGTCGAGCTTCTCATATAGTCAAATAAATCCATTTCCATGCCCCTTTTTTAGTCAATCAGCAATTCATCCACTGTCACAAACATGTAGCCCTCTGCACCAAGCTGATCCGCCAGCTCCAGAGCCGCCTCTACCGACTCCGGAAAAATATCGTGCATCAGAATAATATCCCCGTTCCTGACCTGTTTCTTTACCCGCCTCACAATTTTTTCCACATTTCTCAGCTTCCAGTCGAGAGAATCCACATTCCAGAATACCGTCGTCAGATCACAGCGCTCCGCAAGCTTCTCATTCCAGTCCCCGTAGGGCGGCCTGAGAAATTCCGGCTCCTCCCCGGTGATCGCTTCAATCATCTCCTGCGCTTTCTCCACGGACTCTGCAACTGCCTCCTCACCCTCATGCGTCATCTGGACATGGCGGTACCCATGATTGGCAATCAGGTGTCCCTCCTCCTTCATCCGCACCACAAGAGCTTCTTTCCCCGGAATATTTTCCCCCATCAGAAAAAATGTCGCATGAATTCCGCGCTGTTTCAGGCCATCTAGCAGCACCTTTGTGCATTCCGCACTCGGTCCGTCATCAAATGTCAGTGCCAGAAGTTTCTGAACGCTTTTTATTCCCTGCTCTTGTCCTTCCTCCGGCTCTGGCTCTGCAGGTTTCATCACACTTCCCGCCTGCAAAGCCCCGTCTGCAAATCTCCCCGTCTGAACCACCGCACCCAGAGTGCCAAACAGCAATCCATCAAACAGAATCAGAGCAAACAGCAGTCTCTTCGCCCCTCTCATTCTCACCGGCTTTGCACCCTCGATTTTTCGAATTCTCTATAACGTATGCACGGGTTTCTTTCCTATGAGATTCTTTCCTGTGAAATAAACAAAACTAAAAAAAGAAGACCATGCATCGAATAATCGCTCATCCGGTGCACAGTCCTCCCAGCTTTTGCAGAAATCTCTGATTAAGCTACAACGTGTACGTTTACAGCCTGCAGACCACGATTGCCCTCAGCGGTATCGAAGGTAACCTTCTGTCCATCTTCCAGAGTCTTGTAGCCATCAGCTACGATACCGGAGAAATGTACGAATACTTCCTCACCGGACTCATCGTTGGTGATGAAACCATATCCCTTCGTTGCGTTGAACCACTTAACGGTACCCTTATTCATAGTACTGCCTCCTATATAGATAAATATTTGTATTTCTCATGAAACAAAAAAATCACATATTTTTGTGAATCATGAAATGCACTTCATGACTTACAAAAATATGTGAATCAAAAGCTCATATCAAAATACGAGTTCAGTTTAACACCCAGCAAGGTTTCTGTCAAGCAGTTTTGGAAAGAATCCCCGCCTATGACTGAGATAAAAACGGACTGCGGAATAAATCCGCAGCCCGTCTGTGATATCATCACGAGTCTTAAGATTCTCTGAATTACTTCAGGGTGATCTTAGCGCCCTCAGCCTCAAGCTTAGCCTTGATATCCTCAGCCTCTTCCTTAGAAGCGCCCTCTTTCAGAACCTTCGGTGCGCCGTCAACGACGTCCTTAGCTTCCTTCAGGCCCAGACCGGTTACTTCACGAACAACCTTGATAACCTTAACCTTGTTAGCGCCAACCTCGGTCAGCTCTACGTCGAACTCGGTCTTCTCCTCAGCTGCTGCCTCACCAGCACCTGCTGCTGCTACAACAACACCTGCTGCTGCAGATACGCCGAACTCTTCCTCACAAGCCTTTACCAGGTCGTTCAGCTCTAATACGGATAACTCTTTGATAGCGTCGATAAACTCTGCGGTGGTTAACTTTGCCATTTTATTTTCCTCCATTAATTTTAATTGGGTTTTGTTAAATTTCGTCAGCGTGCTATGCACACTGCCTCAGTTGAAGCATTAATTCTCGAATTAAGCCTCTGCCTGCTTCTCTGCGATCTGATTCAGGACGCGAGCCAGGTTTGTGATCGGAGACTGGATGCTGCCAAGCAGCTTGCCCAGCAGAACCTCTCTGGACGGGATGGTTGCGATAACCTGCATTCCCTTTGCATCGTAGTAAGTACCCTCTACAACGCCGCCCTTGATTTCCAGCTTGTCAGCCTTCTTTGCGAACTCAGCCAGAACTCTTGCCGGAGCAGTTGCATCGTCCTTAGATACTGCGATTGCGGTCGGTCCCTCAAGGTTGGGATCCAGAGCTGCGAACTCAGTGCCTTCTGCAGCGCGCTTGATCAGGGTATTCTTGTATACCTTGTAAGAAACGCCGGCCTGTCTCAGGGCTTTACGAAGCTCAGTATCCTGAGCAACAGTCAGTCCACGATAGTCAACCACTACTGCGGATGCAGCACCGTTCAGCAATTCAGAGATCTCAGCCACTACCGGCTGCTTTAACTCTACCTTTGCCATGAATGTCTTCCTCCTATAATATTTTGGAGACTGCACGGAAAAAGCCTCTCCGTCAAGACAGAGAGGCTCTACAAATTCAATCAAAAACTTGTACGTTCCTCGGCAGGCGTTTTCACCTTATGCCTTACGGCACCTGCTGTCTTCGGCAGTCAATACTTGTGTATGATAACATACTATATCTGGATTGTCAATCTTTTTTTACTGCTATTACTGAACCAGCTTTACAACATTCAGCTTAACGCCCGGGCCCATGGTAGAGGTCAGGGTTGCGCTCTTGATGTATGCGCCCTTCAGAGTAGCCGGCTTAGCCTTGTTGATTGCATCCATAAGCGTCTGGAAGTTGTCCGCTAACTGCTCCTCTGTGAAAGAAGCCTTACCCACCGGCACGTGGATAATATTGGTCTTATCAAGTCTGTACTCAATCTTACCAGCTTTGATCTCGTTGATAGCCTTGGTTACGTCCATAGTAACGGTACCAGCCTTCGGGTTCGGCATTAAGCCCTTCGGTCCAAGTACACGACCCAGACGACCAACAACGCCCATCATATCCGGAGTAGCTACAACAACGTCAAAGTCCAGCCATCCCTCGTTCTGGATCTTCGGAATAAGTTCCTCAGCTCCAACGTAATCTGCACCAGCTGCCTGAGCCTCATCAGCCTTAACACCCTTAGCGAATACAAGGATTCTGGTAACTTTACCGGTTCCGTGCGGCAGAACTACTGCACCACGGATCTGCTGATCTGCGTGACGTCCGTCACATCCGGTTCTGAAGTGAGCCTCAACGGTCTCATCAAATTTTGCAGATGCATTCTTCTTTACAAGTGCAATCGCATCTGCTGCATCATAAAATACGGAACGGTCTACTGCTTTTGCTGCTTCCGCGTATCTTTTTCCATGTTTCATTATAAATAACCTCCTAGTGGTATTGTCGGGGATTTCCCTCCCACGTTTCTAATTCGACTTACTCCTCAACAGTGATACCCATACTTCTTGCAGTACCTGCGATCATGCTCATTGCTGCCTCGAGGCTTGCTGCGTTTAAGTCAGGCATCTTGGTCTCTGCGATCTTCTGCAGATCTTCCTTGGAGATGGTAGCTACCTTCGTCTTGTTCGGGGTTGCGGAACCGGATTTGATCTTGCAGGCTTTCTTTAACAGAACTGCAGCCGGCGGAGTCTTGGTGATGAAGCTGAAGCTTCTATCTGCATAAACCGTGATAACAACCGGGATGATCAGATCGCCCTTGTCTGCGGTTCTTGCGTTGAACTCCTTGGTAAACTGCACGATGTTAACGCCGTGCTGACCCAGTGCAGGACCTACTGGCGGAGCCGGAGTAGCCTTGCCTGCCGGAATCTGTAATTTGATGTAGCCAGTTACTTTCTTTGCCATGATAATGACCTCCTAATATTGTGGTATTGTCGGGGATTTCCCTCCCACCAGCCGGCACGATGCCAGCCTAGTTTGCTGTTACATTTTCTTCACTTCTGTGAAGTTCAGTTCAACCGGAGTTTCCCGGCCGAACATTTCGACGCTGATCGTAAGGGTTTTCTTGCTCTCATTGATTGACTTGATCGCACCGATCGTATCCTTCCAAGCGCCGGCGGTCACTGCCACCATATCGCCGATCTCGAAGTCTACTGCCAGCTCCGTCTTTGTGAATCCGAGACTCTCCATCTCTTCCTCGCTTAACGGTACCGGCTTGGAGCCCGGTCCTACAAAACCGGTTACGCCGCGGGTATTGCGGACTACATACCATGTATCATCGTTCATGATCATGTGAATCAGCACATATCCTGGAAACATTTTCTTGTCTGCCAGTTTCTCCACGCCATTTTTCAGCTCTGCTACTTCCAGCATCGGGACGGACACTTCCAGGATCTGATCCTGGAGGTTACGGTTCTCGATCGTCTTCTCAATGTCAACTTTTACCTTGTTCTCGTAGCCTGAATAGGTATGAACTACATACCACTTTGCTTCTGACATCTTATCACCCTCGCCTTAGTTAAATAATGAAGCTGAGGCCCCATTTGATGATGAAATCAAGGATTGCGATAATCGCGCCCAGCACAATGCTGATCGCAGTCACCGAAATCGTCTGTTTCACAACCGTCTCCTGGTCGGGCCATACGATCTTCTTGAACTCAGCTTTAAAACCCTTGAAAAAACTCTTAACGGGAGCCTTTTCAGTTCCTGCAGCCTCTCCCATAATTCACACTCCTTATTTGGTCTCTTTGTGCAAAGTATGAGTCTTGCAGAATCTACAATACTTCTTAGTTTCCATGCGGTCCGGATGGGTCTTCTTATCCTTCGTCATGTTGTAGTTACGTTGTTTGCAAACCGTACATGCCAGTGTAATCTTTGTGCGCACGACTTCCACCTCCACTTAAATTTTCGTTGTTTTTCAGTCTCTTTTTGCCATGCTCTCCTCCTCGCCGGATTCCGGCAAAATTTGAGCATAAAAAAAAGACCTAAGCTCTTCCATTCGCCACATTACTATATCACACGAAAAGTGATTCGTCAATATTTATTTTATCAGGCTTTTTCCGGGTTTTTGTTTGAAGTTTTATTATTTGTATTTTATTATTTGGATTTTATTATTTGTATTTTTTATTTATATTTTTCGTTTATACTTTTCGATTATATTTTCCTTTTCTATTTTTTCTTTCCCGGAACTGCAAGACCGAGGTGAACGAGAATCGCCCAGAGATACGGAGCGCCAAAACAGTTGAGTGCCTTCGGTCCAAAAATCTCATGGTTCTGATCCGCAAGAATCCTCGAAAATGCTCCGCAGACGGTCGCGCGGGTGATTGATTTTGATCTGCGATCGACAAACATCTCCCCGCCCCGAATCTGGTAGGTAAACGCAAGATGCTTCGCCGTAAAAAACGTCTCCCCCTGATGATCCACAAGCCACTCCCAAAATTCAAAATCTGTTTTCGGAATCTGATTTTCATTGCTGTTCTTTGGCTTTTCTTCGTTCATCTATCCATCCCGCCTTTCCCATTTTCATTCTGTTATCCTAATTTTTGTCCTATTTTTATCCATAAAACCTTTATCTTTCAAATTTCTCCGTTACCGCTACCGTAGTATTCTACGGAATTTTTAGTGCAGAAAGATTCTCACACAGTATAGCGCACTTTATCGCCCTATACAATTATTTTATATATATATAGGAATTCTACAATTTGCGCATGTTATACGGGCTCTGTTCGCGGGACAAGTCATGCAAACTCTCTCTCGCTCCGGGTTCAACGTAGCAGTGCATAAGGTCGCAAAATACGCGACCTAAGCACTGACGTTTCACACGGGTTTGCCTGAACTTTCCCGACGACAGAGCCCTCCCCATCTTCCCTACCATTTACTAGACCGATCTTTTTATCTTTGTGGACTACCCCAACTTAAAATTATTTTGCTTTCCTTCACACTTCATTTTCCCCGCAACCTTCTCGCTACCTTCCTTTTCCAATACAGACCGCGAGAAAATAAATGCGCTTCACCCCTGCCTTTTTCAAGATCCGGCTGCACGCCTCAATGGTGCTTCCTGTCGTATAAATATCGTCAATAATAATCACAGACTCTGGAATTTTGTCCGAAACGGACGAATGGAGGTCGAATGCCTCCTGAAGATTTTTCAATCGCTGAGATGGACCGAGGTCTCTCTGCGGAAGTGTTTTCTTTTTTCGGATCAGAAGTTTCGTATCAACTGGAATCCCCCAGTAGTCCGATAGCCGTTCTGCGAGTTCTTCTGCCTGATTAAAGCCACGCTCTCGCCTTCTCGACGAATGAATCGGAACCGGAACAAGTGCCTTAGCGCCCCAGACCCGCACTCTCTTCGCAAATCGAAGATTCATCGCCTGTGCATAAAAATCGAGATACTCACGGCGATTCTTATACTTGATCGACGCCATTGACCGGCGTGCCGTCTCATTGTAATTCAAGAGTGACGCACCCGAATCAAACGTTTTTGGACGACGCATGCAGTCCGGACAGTATTCCCCCTGCCGGTCCGAAATTTCTTTTCCGCATTTCTTGCAACAAGGCTCGCGCACCGGAGAGAGGCTGCGAAGACACGCCGGACAGATTTTTTCACCGGGCGGCTCCACAATCTCTGCGCAGACGGGACAGCGCCTCGGAAAGAGCAGGCCAAGAAGCGTTTCTGCCTGACCGCTCCTCAACCATTTTTTCACATTTATCATATTTATTACGCCTCCTATTTTGCCACGCCTCCCGTCTATCATATTTATTCCAGTTCCGTCTCCATGACTTCCCGGATTCTCTGTTTCAGACCGGTGTAGCGCTGCTGCTCCGTGTCGTTATTGACCATCGCCTGAAACGTCTCCGGAATTCCGACAAGGCAGACGCATTTTCTCGCCCTCGTGACTGCTGTGTAGATCAGATTTCTCGTCATCAGCATTCTCGGACCGGAATGCACCGGAATAATCACAGCCGGATACTCACTTCCCTGCGACTTGTGAATCGTGATCGCATACGCCAGTTCCAATTCCTCAAGCTGTTTAAACGAATACTCCACCATCTTCCGCTCATCAAATTCCACTGCGACGGTCTCCGCGAAACGATTGATCTCCCGGATGATGCCAATATCCCCGTTGAAGACTCCGGTCCCGGACTCCACCGGAACTCCGCGCGGGCTGCGGATCTCCCACTCAATCTGGTAATTGTTCTTGATCTGCATGACCTTGTCCCCGACGCGGTAGATCGTTCCTCCGGCCTCTTTCTCCGCCTTTCCCTCTGCTTTCGGGTTCAGATATTCCTGAAGAATCGTGTTGAGTCTCTCCACGCCGAGAGCCCCGCGGCGCATCGGAGTCATAATCTGGATGTCAAACGGCTCCGCCTGGACATAGTTCGGCAGTTTCTCCCGGATCAGCGTGATCATCGCGCTGATGATCGCATCCGGATTTTCCCTGCGGATAAATAGAAAATCCCTGCTCCGTTTCCCGAGCGGAATCTGCGCACCGTCATTGATGCGGTGGGCATTCACAATGATATCGCTCTCCGCCGCCTGACGGAAGATTCGCGACAGTTTTACTACATTGAAAGCACCGGAAGCGATCATATCCCTCAGGACATTTCCCGGACCGACACTCGGCAGCTGGTTGACATCCCCGACAAGAATCAGTCTCGTACCCGGATTGATCGCCCGCAAAAGCGCATGCATCAGATAGACATCCACCATCGAAGTCTCATCGATGATGATCGCATCCGCATCAAGGGGATTTTCCTCATTGCGCTCAAAATGCATCCCCGTCGTCCCACCGTTTTCATCCGGGACCCCGTTGAGTTCGAGAAGGCGATGGATCGTCTTCGCCTCATATCCCGTCGCCTCAGTCATTCTCTTTGCCGCGCGCCCCGTCGGCGCCGCGAGCAGAATTTCCATCTCCTCTTCCTCGAAATACCGGATGATTGTGTTGATCGTCGTCGTCTTTCCGGTTCCCGGTCCGCCGGTGATAATCAGCAGTCCACTGTTGACCGCCTCAATCACCGCCTGGATCTGAAGCTCGTCCGGCTCAATGTGTTCCTGGGCACAGATCGCCTTCAGACGCTTTCGGATCGCACCCTCCGGCTCCTTGCCGCGAATATTCAGATCGTGCAGCATTCTCGCCGAGTTCAGTTCCGTGTAGTAATACTGGGATGCATAGACGTGGCACGAGTCCTGTCCATCTCCCATCTCTCCACCCTCATTGATTTTCACGACGATCTTCTTCTCCATCTGAAGATCCATCAGATGCTTTTCCATCGCCCCGATCTCCACATGGAGCAGTTCCGAAGCTCCTTTGAGAAGTTCCTCTTTCGGAAGGTAAGTATGGCCGCTCGCAACAGACTGTTGAAGGGTGTAGAGCAGGCCGCTGCGGATTCGGAAATCGGAATCCGTGAAAATGCCGGACTGACGCGCAATCTCATCCGCCATCTTAAATCCGATTCCCTGAATATCATCCGCAAGCCGATAAGGGTTCTCCCGGATGATTCCATAGAGTCTCGCGCCGTATTCCCGGTAAATCCTCAGCGACAGATTCATCGAAATGCCGTAATCCTGGAGGAACATCATCGCCTCCCGCATCTCTTTCTTCTCCTCCATCTGCTCAGAAATGGAAATCGCCATCTTCTCGCTGACGCCCTTTACCTCCGCAAGCCGCTCAGGCTCTTCCTCGATAATGCGAAAAGTATCTGCCTTAAAGCGCTTCACGATTCTCGCCGCAAGCGCACTGCCGACTCCCTTGATCGCACCCGATCCCAAATACCGCTCCATCGATGCCGTGTCCTCCGGCGCCTTGAGTTCATAGTGCTCCACCTGAATCTGATCGCCATAAACAGGGTGCGCCACCTCGCGTCCGGATGCCTCTATGTAATCTCCCTCGCCGATATAGGGAAAGGTCCCGACCAGAATGTAATCTTCCCCGTCAGCAAAAACACTTAAAATCGAGTAGCCGTTATCCTCATTGCGAAATTTGATTTTTTCCACATAACCCTTTACTGTTGCCATAAATTCTCCGTCCTGCACGATTCCCTTTTTCCAAGATACCATAAACGAAAATCCCGCATCCATCATACGGATACGGGATCTCCGGTTCAAACATCAGGTTCCAGTCAAGCCTCTGAATTAATATTCCTGCGGTTTGGAGTCACCATGCTGAAATTCAATAAATTTTCCAGTTCCGATTGCCACTGCCGTCAGCGGATCTTCCGCAACAACGGTGGTAATTCCGGTCTTCTCCTCGATCAGCTGATCCAGTCCATTGAGCAGAGAACCACCGCCGGTCATCACAATGCCGCGGTCAAAGATATCTGCTGCAAGTTCCGGCGGAGTGCGCTCGAGTACGTTGTGAACGGCATCCACGATCTGGATTGCCGGCTCGCGAAGAGCCTCTAAAGTCTCCTCGGAAGTAACCACAATCGTCTTCGGAAGTCCTGTCACAAGGTTTCTTCCTCTCACTTCCATCGTCAGAACCTCCGGACGGCGGTAAGCCGATCCGATGTTGATCTTGATCTCCTCTGCGGTTCTCTCACCGATCAGAAGATTGTGTTTCTTTCTCATGTAGCGGACAAGCGCCTCATCAAAATCATCACCTGCGATCTTGATTGAAGTGCTTACTACCGTTCCACCCAGAGAAATCACAGCGATGTCCGCAGTACCGCCTCCGATATCTACGATCATATTTCCACATGCCTTGGAAATATCAATTCCGGCACCGATCGCAGCTGCAACCGGCTCCTCGATGATGGACACCTCGCGTGCGCCTGCCTGATAAGTTGCATCCTCTACCGCCTTGCGCTCCACCTCGGTTGCTCCGCTCGGAATGCAGACAGCAATGCGCGGTTTGCGCAGGGTGCGCTTGCCGACAGCCTTATTGATGAAGTACTTCAGCATCTTCTCCGTCACGGTATAATCAGAAATAACGCCCTGGCGCAGCGGACGTACCGCAATGATGTTGCCCGGAGTTCTTCCGATCATCAGACGTGCCTCTTCACCGATTGCCATGATTTTATTGCTGTCCCGGTCAATCGCAACAACTGACGGCTCTTTGAGAACAACGCCTTTTCCTCTTATATATACCAAAATGCTCGCCGTACCTAAATCGATACCGATGTCATTAGACACTAACATCTCTTTTCCTCCTGTTTGCTTCCTCACAAATCCTATTCGCACAAATATTCCAGATTAATCTCTCTTATTATATACAATCATGCCCCTTTTTGAAAGGGTTTTTTTATTTTTTATTATGTTTATACATTTTTTATCGTGCCGACACATTTTAGTCACAATTCTTTTTTATACTCTAAGTACATTATCCGAAAGGGTAATGGAACCTTTGTTTCAAGTGCATACTTGAAATTACAAAGCTTTTTCATACTCATACCTGCCAGGGGCGATCCTGGCAGGCCCCCCTAAAAACCATTTTCTTTTATTTGTATACCTACCATTCCCAAATCTGCCGGGTGGACGAGCGAAACGTTCACTCGGCAGACTTTTTTTGCTCTTTTACCAGATATTCACTGTTTCGCAGATTTTCCATCTGATTTCTCATTTGATTTTCCAATTAATTTTCCAAATTTATTCGATCTGATTTCTAATTTTTCTCTCTGTATTCTCTCCCTCAGCCGGACGAAAGCTCCGCTTATAGCGAATACCCCCGCATTTAAAAATAAGTATCCCCGCAAGCAGGCCATAAAACTGTACGCACTATATTTCAGACTCTTTCGTCTGCTGATGTCACGCATTTGGGCACGACAAAATCTCCGGAATCTCGCTTTCATACAAAACTACTCGCTCATCCAGATCGGGACATGGCGCATCCGCACGGAACGCTGAGTCCGAAACGCCTCATCCGTATCGTATGTCACACCAGCCTCTGCGGTGTGTAACTTCAGAAAAATTCTTATCGTTTTACAACTAAGGTACTGAACCGTTATGAACACTCAGATTTTTTGATTTTCAGATAGCCGGTCTCCGGCCACGATTTTACACAGACTGATTTCTTAAATAATTAAATCTAAATCTCTTTACTGCAAAAACTCACTCAAATACATCTTACCCATCTATTCTTTTGCCATGCCTGATCAGGGATTTTTCTAATCTCCCGATCTTTTTCCGCATGCAAAACACACTGCTCCCAAACTGCTTCAAACTTTTATTCTTTTATAAAAAATAAAATCATGAAACTCCCAATTATGAATGATAACGGATTCAGACAATCTCTGACGTTCAGATCCTCAAGATTTTCGGATACGCAACAGATATGATAGCACAGGCGGGAGCAGATTGCAACCGTTTTTCTCCGGAAGAATCTGCTCCCGCCCCTCAAATTGTTACTGTTCACGCGCCCTGCAAACAGTAACGGATTTTGCCGATGCTTCGCATTTCAGATCGGCAAAATCTGCCGTCACCACTGTATCATACGGCATTTTCAGTTCAGAAAATGCCTACCCGTGTACAGTAACCTCAAATTATCCTCTCAGACAGAACTCACTGCAGTCCACCACGCGGGTCGCAAGTCCCTCATAGAACTCCGGCTCGTGGCAGATCAGAAGAATGCTTCCCTTGTATGCCTTAAGGGCACGCTTGAGTTCTTCTTTTGCCTCCACATCGAGATGGTTTGTCGGCTCATCGAGAAGCAGAACATTCGTCTCGCGGTTCATCAGCTTGCACAGACGCACCTTCGCCTGCTCACCACCGCTGAGCACTCGCACCTGGCTCTCGATATGCTTTGTCGTCAGGCCGCATTTTGCTAACGCAGAGCGCACCTGATACTGGGTGTAAGACGGAAACTCTTTCCAGATCTCCTCGATACAGGTTGTCGTGTTGCCCGGAGCCATCTCCTGCTCAAAATATCCCGTATAGAGATAATCGCCAAGCTCCACACTTCCCGAAAGAGACGGAATCAGTCCCAGAATGCTCTTTAAGAGCGTCGTCTTTCCGATTCCGTTTGCTCCGCGCAGAACAACTTTCTCTCCCCGCTCCATCATCAGGTTCACCGGCTTTGTGAGTGGTTCCTCGTAGCCGATCACGAGATCCTTCGTCTCAAAAATCAGCTTGCCGGAAGTTCTCGCCTCCAAAAACTGAAATTCTGGCTTCGGCTTCTCCTTCGCCAGCTCAATGACTTCCATCTTGTCAAGTTTCTTCTGACGGGACATCGCCATATTTCGCGTGGAGACGCGCGCCTTGTTTCTCGCAACGAAATCTTCAAGCTCTGCAATCTCCTGCTGCTGGCGCTTGTAAGCAGCCTCAAGCTGTGCCTTCTTCGCCGCATAGACTTCCTCAAAATGATGGTAATCTCCGACATAGCGGTCCAGTTTCTGATTCTCCATGTGATAAACAAGGTTGATGACGCTGTTCATAAACGGGACATCATGGGAGATCAGAATAAAGGCATTCTCATACTCCTGAAGATAACGTTTGAGCCATTCAATATGCTGTTCATCGAGATAGTTGGTCGGCTCGTCGAGGAGAAGAATATCCGGCTTCTCAAGCAGCAGTTTGCCGAGAAGGACCTTGGTTCTCTGACCACCTGAAAGCTCAGACACATCCTTGTCCAGCCCGATCTCAATCAGACCGAGGGCACGCGCAACTTCCTCCACCTTACTGTCAATGATGTAGAAATCATGCGCCATCAAAAGATCCTGAATCGTTCCGAGCTCTTCCATCATCTCATTCATCTCGTCTTCCGATGCACTTCCCATGCGGTCACAGATCTCATTCATCTGCGTTTCCATCTCAAACAGGTAGGAAAATGCACTCTTTAAGACATCGCGGATCGTCATTCCCTTTTCCAGAACCGTGTGCTGATCAAGATAGCCTGCACGAACGTGCTTTGCCCACTCAACCTTTCCCTCATCCGGCTGAAGTTTTCCGGTGATGATGCTCATAAAAGTGGATTTTCCCTCTCCATTTGCACCGACAAGTCCGATGTGCTCTCCCTTTAAAAGCCGGAAAGAAACATCCTGAAAGATTGCGCGGTCTCCAAATCCGTGACTAAGATGCTCAACATTTAAAATACTCAAATTTTTTTCTCCTTTATTCTTTTTATATCTCCAGGAAATCTTTTTGAATGAGATTTCCATTTTACAGAAACAGTCCGTCTTTTTTATCTGACTTCTGTCTCATTTTTACAGACAAAAAACCGGCACGCCCCGCACATTCCTCCATCACCCAGCATATTCTGATTCCAACACGGTTTTCAGGAGGAAACTGGTATGGTCCTTCCGCTCACCTATCTGAAATCCGGCGAAGAAGGACGTGTAGTCTGGATCGCCAGCGATCTGCCCATGCGCCGGCGCCTTGCAGATCAGGGCATCATTCCCGGAGCCTCCCTGATCTGCATTTTAAAACCGACCCGCCGCGGAATGGGCGCCTATCGCATCCACGGCTCCGTCATCGCCCTGCGAAGAGAGACGGTCGGTGAAATCTTTGTGGAATTATAAAGCTTATTTCAGTCCCAGCTGCTCCATCTCCGCTTCCACAGAATCCTCACAGGAGCGCATTGCCTCAATCGTATCGGCAAAGAGCTGGTCGAGCTCCCAGCCCAGGCGCTCTGCACCGGTCCGGATGACATCGCGGGAGCATCCTGCTGCAAACTTCTTGTCCTTGAATTTCTTTTTCAGACTGGAGACCTCCATGTCCTTCGTGCTCTTTGACGGACGCATTTTTGCCGCTGCACCGATCAGACCGGTCAGCTCATCCGCTGCAAACAGCACCTTCTCCATCTCATGCTTCGGCTCCACATCGCAGCAGATTCCATATCCGTGAGAACAGATCGAGGTAATCATGTCTTCCCCAACTCCTGCCTCTCTCAGAAGTTCCGGCGCCTTGACGCAATGCTGTTCTGGATACTGCTCAAAGTCTACATCATGGAGCAGTCCGGTAATTCCCCAGTACTCCGCCTCATCGCCGTAACCGAGTTTCTCTGCATACCACCTCATCACGCCCTCAACGGTCAGACCATGCAGAATATGAAATGGTTCCTTGTTGTATTTCTGAAGAAGCGCGAGAGCCTCTTCCCGTGTCAATTTTGATACTCTTTCCATCACAAATCGCCTCCAAAGATTTCGTATGTCTGATTCAGTATACACCAAAATTTCCTTTTTCCAAACAGTTTTCACAGATTTCTCGGATTTCTTGACATTTCTTTTGCCGGTTGAATTCTTCTCTCTTTTATGGTACAATAAAAAATGTTCCGAATGCAGATATAGTTCATCGGTAGAACATCAGCTTCCCAAGCTGAGGAGGCGGGTTCGATTCCCGTTATCTGCTTCATATGCCAGAAGAACCCTTATTTTACAAGGGTTCTTTTTTTGTCTGGAACTAAAATGGAACTATTTTTTCCTATTCTTTCAAGTAATAAATCTCTTCGTCTTTAAAATCTTTATATGCTCTTAGCATTTCCTTAACGATATTTTAACAGATTATTTTTATGTTTTCTTTATATTGTGTGTAAATTGTGTTAAGAAGTACCAAAATCTCTTTTATTTTTTCTTTTTTCATGTACAATAGGAACCAGATCGAACAGAGAGACTTCTACATACGAAATCATCCATCCGATGACCCGGTCTTTTCTGCTCGACAGATGATTGACAGGAGGCGCGACATGATTGGACTGTGGGCTATTTTAATTCTTTATGGTATCATCGGTGGTCTTTCGACTGTTTCTATGGTGATCGGAATTCCTGCAATCATCGCGTGGAAAATCTATCGCAAGATTGTCCACCATATTCCACTTAGCTGTTAGCAAATATGTGGCCATCCCACCACGTATTTTTATTTGATAACAGACTCTTTCCCAAATGAAAAAGCAGCGGCTCCGCTTTCCCGGCGGAGTCCGCTGCTTTTTCACATTTACACGCTTTATTATGATTTTGTCCATCTTCAATTACTTGGTAAATTCGATGGACGTGTCTTATATCCCCATAGCTGAAGCTAGGGGTTTTACAACACATTCAGATTTCTCCAAATCTTACAGCGCCTGGCGGATCTTCTCTGCGATCTCCTCGTACTCAGCATCGGTCAGAGTAACCTTGCCCGGATTCATCTCAAACACACCGCCCCACTCATACTGGTCTTTGTACTTCGGAACCAGATGCATATGCAGATGGCAGCCGGTATCTCCGTATGCGCCGTAGTTTACCTTCTCCGGATGGAATACCTTATGAATAGCACGGGAAGCCTTTGCAACGTCTGCAAAGAATGCATTTCTCTCCTCATCCGTCAGCTCGATCATCTCACTGATGTGCTTGTCATGAGCCAGAATCAGACGGCCCGGATGGCTCTGCTCCTTAAATACATACAGAAAACCTGTGTCCATCTTGCAAACCGGATATGCAAACTTTGCAACCAGTTCTCCCTGCATACAATATGCGCAATTTACGTCTTTCATGTCATTTCCTTCCTTTTCTTGTTTTTTGATCTCGTTCAAACTGACACTCACGGAGCGTATCACACAGAACAGACTTGTCACATCCTTTAAAATGGAGGCATCCACTCTGAGTTACATCCTGTCTCTATTTTACTCTGATCTGTCTTTTCCCGCAACCTATTTTTCATTGCTGTTTGCGCAACGCATGAACCTAACGAGTATTGGCTCCGAGGGCAAGAAAGATCACGCAAACCCGTTTGAACCGTCGGTGCTTAGGTTGCGTCTTTTGCAACCTTATGCACCGCTACGCTTCAATCCGGAGCGAGAGCGTGTTTGCGGGACTTATCTTGCCCGAAGAGCCATTCGAGAGCCATTCGAGAGCCATTCGAGATCGAGGAATGATATGATACCCCTTAAAGACCCGCTTCTATGTGATTTTCACCGTCTCTTCCAGGACTTCACGCAGCGAATCGCCACTGCGATCAGGGCTCCGGCAAACAGAAACTGCAGGACAATGCTGATGATCATCCAATTTGCCGTCACCAGATTTGCCCCGTGATTTCCAAACCAGTTCGTCACAGTCGCAGTCTGCTGCTCCCGCCCCGTCAGGCGCGCAATCGTCAACAGAAACGTGGAGAGCGGATTGATCAGCATCAGATAAAGGCAGTTGCCTGAGCTTGCAGCCCCCGCACTTCTCCCCATCGAGGTGAGATAACTGTCCACATTCATTCCGTTTAAGTAATAGACAAACTGGTTGATACCGTATGTTCCGACGACAGCCAGAGCGGTCAGTGCATAGGAGACTGCCGTCGCCAGAGTCGAGCGCCCGAAAATTGCGGAACAGCTGATCCCGAGACTTCCCACAAAGAGTGCCGATGCAAAGTAGCAGATCAAAAGAAGCCCGATGTCTTTTAACGTCACTCCTCCGTAGACAAAGACGAGCGCCACAATCGGAAAGCTCGAGACAATCATCAGAAAAACCGTACTCAGCGCCGCTGCCAGTTTTCCAAGCACAATCTCCGACGGTTTCATCTTTGTCGTCAGCATGAGTTCCAGTGTCTGCCGCTCTCTCTCCCCGCTGATACATCCCGAAGTGATTGCCGGCATGATAAAAATGAGCATCATAAATTCCAGAACCGCGACAAACAGATATAGATCAAGAAAGCTGGAGTACTGGACCTCCGCCGTCATCCGAACCTGCGCTAAGTTCGAGTACATATTGAGCAGTGCCACAAGCGCCAGAATCCCGTTAAATACCAGCAGCATCAGCGCAAGCTTAAAACTTCTGGCACTGACCATAATCTCACGTTTATAGACCGGATTCGTCTTCATAAGAGAGCACCACCCTTTCCTTCTGGTGATTTGTGATCTGCATAAACAATGCCTCCAGACTTCCCGCCTCGCGCACAAATCCCCGGATTTTCACGCCCGCCTCGACAAGCCGGCGAAGGAGCTCGCATTCCTGATCGGCATCCCCATCAAATCCTGCGACGATCTCCTGATCCCGCACGCTGATTGTCCGCACAAGCACTTCCTCCTTGAGCAGCTGCATCGCAGCCGGAAGATTTTCCTGAACGGTGATGATTAAGGGCCGGGATGTGTGGATCTGATTCATGATCTGATCCATCGTTCCGCTTAAGACAAGTTTTCCGGAATCTATGATTCCGATATCCGTGCAGAGTTCAGAAAGATCCGAAAGCAGGTGAGAGCTGATCAGAATCGTCTTTCCCTGCTCGTGAAGTTCCTGGACCGTATCCCGAAATTCCAGTCTCGTCCTCGGATCGAGTCCCGCTGTCGGCTCATCCATAATCAAAAACTGCGGATCATGAATCAGCGCCCTCGCCAGACACAGACGCTGCTTCATTCCTCGCGAGAGGCTGTCGACAAAGAATTCTTTCTTGTCGCCAAGTCCCACCTGCTCGAGCAGAATCTCCGACCGCTTTCTCGCCTTCAGCCCCTCCATTCCATAGCAGGAAGCAAAAAATTCCATATATTCCGAGACTTTCAGATTGTCATACACTCCAAAATGGTCCGGCACATATCCGAATTTTTCTTTCACCCGCTCCGGCTCCTTCAGCGCATCGACACCGTCAATCTCAACCTCTCCCGCATCCGGCAGAAGAAGTCCGCTCATAATGCGGATGGTCGTCGTCTTTCCTGCTCCGTTCGGACCGACAAAACCGTAGAGCGCGCCATCCTTGATCTCCATATTCATCTCATCGAGAACACGGTAATTTCCGAATCGTTTTTTCAGATTTCGTATTTTCAACATCCCTGATCACCGCTCCTTTCCCGCAACCATCGGCATCGGAAGCTGAACCGAGCTGTATCCGCCCGATCCGTCATAGACATAGCGCACCGTGATTGTGTTTGCCGGTGACAGATACGGTTTTAGCTGATCGACTTTCATCGTCTGTCCGTCGAGATCAACCAGATCATAATTTCCGCTTCCGTAATTATAAAAATAAATTCCTCCGGAAAATGCCTCGCTGTATCCGCCCCCATCTTTGAGGAAAACCTCCGAGATCGGCTCAAGTGTCAGGCTCTCCACCTCAATGTCTCCGCCGAGCTGGTATTCCAGTGTCAGCGGCTCCGAAGCGCCCATCGTGTTTGTCCGATCCTCATACGTTCCGCTGACCACAGTCGGAGCCTTCATCAGCGCCGAGCGATAAATCATCGGATCGCTTGAGGAATTGACTGCCAGCGAAGCGGTCAGAAGCGTCAGCCCGTAAGTATCCTCAGACGGAGTTTTTAAGAACGCCGACTCCTCTTTCTCCGTGCTGAATGCGAGAACCCTTGCATCCGCCGTGTACCCATTCAGGTAATTGTCCAGATAAAATTTCAGAAGATTCGACCGCTCAAGTGCAAGCAGATATTCATTGTTCTTGATATCTGCCGCCGCAAACTCACTCTCTCCCGATATCTGGTCCGCCACGATGTAGGACTCCCCGAGCGGAAATCTCAGAAGTTCAAGATCGTTCAGCTTCTTCGTCTCCCCGGCCTTCATCGGACCGATCTTCACCATCGTTCCATAGAGCATCAGTGTCGTGTTCTCCAAAGCAAACGGGAAATGGTTCGTAATGCTTCCGCTGAGTTTTCCCTCAAAGTACCGGATTTCTCCCGTGATTCCAACCTGATCGGTATTCTCCTGTTTGCGCTCAAGCTGAAAATATCGGGGAGCGAACGCCGCAATGTTCTGCCCCTGAATTCTCGTCTCATCCTCAAAATGTTTCATCACGATCTGACTCGGCGTTGTGCTCGAGAAATCTGACTGATCCGATGTGCCGTAAAGGGAGCTGCGCGTGATCGGAAGAATCGAGTAGTTCGGATTGAGTTCCACCGTGTACGGCCGGTTGTAAGGATTGCGGATATTGACATAGGTGATGTCCGTCACATAGTCCGCTGTGACATCCCTGATCGATGCATATGTATAGAATGTCGAGCGAAAACGCGTCCGGCTTCCAAGCAGGTAAATGATTCCGACAAACAAAAACGAGAGTGCCACGACTCCTCTGCGGTAATATCCCTGCAGCTCCCGGTTCCGCAGAAACAGATACATTCCCGGTCCGAGAATTCCCAGATAGATGACAACGACACAGACATAGAGTGCCAGATTCGGCAGCTTATTCACATCGCCCGTATTGATCAGGCTCTGCATCGCCCAGAATTTCGAGGAATTTCCGCTGTAAACCAGCTCGGAGAGCTGATTGATACGGCTGTCCCCGAGAAGACTCGTAAAGAGATGATCCACATACGAGGGATGTTCCTCACAGAATGACTGGATATCTCCCAGATCAAAGGAGGCAACCGCAATGATTCCCTGCTCTTTCGCCGCTGCCGTCAGAAGAGAAAGCCCGTTGCTTGAGAGGATGACATTGCCCCCATGAAGGGAGAAATCCACACAGGAGAGTGCTAACATTCCCTCTCCCGGATCCTCAAGCGCAAATCCTTCCCCCAGATTGATATGGCGGAGACTCGGCGTCCCGTAGGAATCGTCGAGAAGCTCCGGCGCAAAACGCCCCAGCGTGTCATCCACCCTCGCCCCGGTTCCGAGAATCAGAAGTCCTCCGTCGTGTACCCAGTCCATGATCGCCGCCGTCTGCCGCTCCGAGAGTTTTCTCAGCTTGTAGTCATTGACGATCAGCACATCGAGAAGATTTAAGCCCACATCATCCTCCGGAAATTCCTCCCCGGACAGATCAAACGTCCTTGTGCGAAGCGTGCTGTAACGGATTCCGACTCCATTGAAGTAGTCGAGCTCCTCCGGATGATCGGACAGAATTCCGATAAACATCTCCGGCACATCGCGGTTGACATTGAGCTTCACCGTCTTTGTCAGGATCTCTGTTCCATCCTCATTAAGAAGCGTCACATAAAGGCGGCTCGCCCCGGTTCCAACCGGAATATAGTAAGTCTCCTCACACGTTCCCGCTCCCTCCGCCTCAATCTCATAGTCATAGCGGTAGACCGTCCCGTCCGACTCCGCTGATTTTACCTGAAGCGTTCCGGTAAGCTTTGTGTCTCTCTCATTGCCAATCTTGACCGCAAGCGGAAGATAGCGGCCTCCCTTTGCCGTATTGTCATACCCGTAGGCAATCTCCATCGAGATTCCGTCATTCTCCGCCTGTGTATTTTCTGCCTGCATATTCTCTGTCTGCGGATCTCCCGTTTGCAGATTTTCCGCCCGGCTGCTCTCTGTCCGGGAACTCCCTGTCCCGCCATCAGTCGCCCCTGTCTCTGTAAAGGACGGCACAAGCGTCTCCGCCTCCATCCCGTAACAAAGTTTCCGGCTTCCAACGATTCCGATCGCAAAACCACAAAGGAGGAAGACAACCACCGCCGTGGTCATCTTCCTTCTCCCCGATTTTACTGATTTCGAATTTATTTGAATGTTGTTCTCCGTTTTCTTTTCTGATTTCCAGATCCGAAGGTCCAACCCCTCTCACCTCTTTCTAACCTGTCTGCCTCTGCGTGCCTTTTGCTCCCTGCATTTTTTCCATCCGACTTTTCTGCCTGATTACCCGGGATTACCCGAAATGTTCCCGATTCACATCAAAGTTCACCTGAAGCATCACGGTGAACACGGTTCCGTCGAGGTCACTCTTCACATTGATCGTTCCGCCGTGCATATCCACAATATTTTTTACAATCGCAAGTCCAAGGCCGGTTCCGCCTGTGTGCGTGGACCGTGACTGCTCCACCCGGTAAAACTTTTCAAAAATCAGCGGAAGTTCCTCCGCCGGAATCACATATCCGTAGTTTGTCACCGAAATCTGGACCGTCTCCTCCTGTGCGGTGATCTTGACAATAATCCGTTTTCCCTCTGCACCGTACTTGATCGCATTGTTGATCAGATTGTCAAAAAGTCTCGCAAGCAGATTTCCGTCCGCCGTGATAATCTTTGCCGGAACATTGCTCTGAAGCTCATAGGAAAGCCCCTTGTCCGCAAAATTCGGATAAAATTCCTCGAGAAGCTGTCCCAAGAGCTTCACAATATCCACCTGGGACACATGCATCGCGATTTTTCCGTAATTCATCTTTGTGAAACCGAATAAGTCCTCAATCAGCTTTTCCAACCGTCTCGACTTACTGTATGCAATATCAATATACTTTTTCTGCATCTCCGGCGGGAGCTGTACCTTTCCCGACAGCAGCTCGAGATAACCGATGATCGACGTCAGCGGTGTGCGCAGATCGTGGGCAACGTTTGTGATCAGCTCATTTTTCGTCCGCTCCGACTCCCGCTCCTTGTCCATGAGCTTGCGGATCTCCTCGACCATCTTGTTCAAATTCTCCGCCATCGACGAGAACTCATCGTCCCCGACGACGTCCACAGTCGTATTCAAATCTCCCGCCGCAATGCTGTCCATCGCATCGGAAATCTTTCCCACATACCGGACGGAACGGTCCTGAAGCATCAGAAACGTGACGGAAAACACGAGAATTCCAATCAGCAGATAGCCCAGCACAATGATCACATCCGACTCTCCGATCATGTCGAGCAGGGCATTCTCCCACTCCGATTTTTTCGCATATCCTGCCAGCATCGTCAGATTTGTCACGAGAAACATCTCCACAAGACAGGCGAGAATCGTGCTGTATACAATATTCGCAATCATCCTCGTCTGATAGCGATGCGAGAAATCCTGTCGGCTGTTCTTTTTATTTTTCAATTTTGTATCCTACCCCCCAGACGGTGGTGATAATTTTATCCTGACGTTCATCTTCCTTCATCTTGCCGCGCAGACGACGGATATGTACCATGACGGTGTTGTTTGCCTCATACACCTTCTCATTCCAGACCTTTTCAAAAATCTCATCCGTGCTGAACACCTTGCCCGGATTTGATGCCAGAAGATACAGAATATCAAACTCGATCGGCGTCAGCTTGACTTCCTCGCCGTACACTGTCACCTTGTGGTTATCCTTGTTGATCGTCAGCCCGCGGATGCTGATCTCATTCTTGACCGTCTCATGCACGGTGCTGTTCGGATTGAACTGCGTGTAGCGGCGAAGCTGGGACTTGACTCTCGCAGTCAGCTCGAGCGGATTAAACGGTTTCACCACATAGTCGTCCGCACCAGTTCCAAGTCCCAGAATCTTGTCGAGATCCGTGGATTTTGCACTCAGCATGATGATCGGGATGTTATTCGTCTCTCGGATCTTCTTGCACATCTCAAGTCCATTCATGCCCGGCATCATAATGTCGAGAAGGCAGAGCTGAATATCCTCCTTCTCGAGAATCTCCAGTCCCTCCTGCGCATTGTTTGCCTTAAACACTTTGTAACCATCGCTGACCAGATAAATCTCCACAAGGTCTGCGATCTCCTGCTCATCATCTACTACCAGAATGCTGGTTTCTGCCATCTCTAGTTTCCTCCCCATACAACCGAATCCCTTCGGCTATTTTCGTCTATAAATTCTATTCTTTTATTCTCTTTATTCTGTTTGGTCCGCACAGTTTCCACACCGTTTCGTTTGCACACGGTATGAATCTGCTGAACACTTACAGTTTAGCATAAAAGACCTGCCTGTGCCTTACTTTTTTCTAACAAAAAGGGGAAGATTTTCCATCTTCCCCTGAATGTACTAAAATGTATGTCACTTATGCCTCTGCCGGAACGAACACTCTCGTATTGTGAATATCCTCTCCTGCGCTCTGTGCCTTTGCAGCGGCAACTGCCTCCTCACAGAACTGGCTCTGCGCCATCACAAGCGTCTTTCCTCTCTTGTCAACCTTCTCGTAAGTTCCGTCCGGCTGCAGGATATGTGCCTTCACATTATCCTCAAGCTGAACCTTGAGAATGTGAATCACCCGCTCTTTGAGCTTCGGATCCTCCACCGGGAACATGATCTCGACACGCTTGTCGAGGTTTCTCGGCATCCAGTCTGCACTTCCCATATAGACCTCTGAGGAACCGTCATTTTCAAAGTAAAAGATTCTCGCATGCTCAAGGAAATTTCCGACGATCGAATGTACACTGATGTTCTCGGAAAGTCCCGGGACTCCTGCACGCAGACAGCAGATTCCGCGCACGACAAGCTCCACTTTCACACCGGCGCAGGATGCCTCATAGAGGTTCGCGATGATCTCCTTGTCGCAGAGCGAATTCATCTTCGCCATGATGTGCGCAGAGCGGCCCTGACGCGCATGTTCGGTCTCTCTTCGGATCATCTTGATAAACCGGCTGCGCAGCCACAGCGGTGCGAGAGACAGCTTGTTCCATGTCGGCGGCTCAGAATATCCGGACAGCATGTTGAAGACCGCAGTCGCATCCTCCCCGTACTGAGGCGCACAGGTCATAAGTCCGCAGTCCGTGTAGAGTTTTGCCGTGGAATCGTTGTAGTTTCCGGTTCCGAGATGTACGTAGCGGCGGATGCCATCCTCCTCTCTTCTCACGACGAGAGTGATCTTGCAGTGCGTCTTTAAGCCGACAAGGCCGTAGATAACATGACAGCCCGCCTTCTCGAGCATCTTCGCCCAGTTGATGTTGTTCTCCTCATCAAAACGCGCTTTCAGTTCGACGAGAACAGAGACCTGCTTGCCGTTGTCTGCCGCCTCCGCAAGTGCCGCAACGATCGGCGAATGTCCGCTGACACGGTAAAGCGTCTGCTTGATTGCGAGCACATTCGGGTCTTTTGCCGCAGATCGCACAAAGTTCACAACCGGATCAAACGTCTCATAAGGATGGTGAAGAAGAATATCGCCCTTGCGGATATTTGCAAAGATGTCGTCATCGTTCATCAGCTCCGGAACCGGCTGAGGCGTGTAGGACGGGGACTTTAAGGACTCAAATCCAGCCATTCCATACATTTTCATCAGGAAAGTCAGATCGAGAGGTCCGTTGATCTCGTAGATGTCTTCCTCCTCGACAGAAAGCTCCCGTTTGAGAATCTTTAACAGACGGCGGTCAACTTTCTCCTCAACCTCAAGGCGGATCACCTCGCCCCACTGGCGCTTTTTCAGCTGTTTCTGAATCTCCACAAGAAGATCCTCTGCCTCCTCCTCATCGAGGGTAAAGTCCGCATTTCTCATGATTCGGAACGGATGCGCACTCACAATGTTGTAATTCAGGAACAGATCCTTCATGTTGCGCTCAATGATCTCCTCGAGAAGAATCACACGGCGTTCCCCATTCTCGCCCTCCGGCAGTTCCACAATACGCGGAAGCACAGACGGGACCTGAACCATCGCAAATTCCAGATCTTTCTCCTTCTCATCGCCCTTTTTCTGCACGAGAGCCGCAATATTTAAAGACTTGTTGCGAATCAGCGGGAACGGGCGGGAGGAATCCACTGCCATCGGGGTCAGAACCGGATAGACATTCTCATGGAAGAAGCGGTCGACGAACTCGCCATCCTTCTCATCGAGATCCTCGTATTCCCAGATTACATCGAGTCCCTGCTGTTTCAGTGACGGAAGCAGGGATCTGCTGTATGTCGAGTACTGGAGATTCACAAGTTCATGTGTCTTCTCCCCGATCTTTGCGAGCTGTTCCTCCGGTCTGAGTCCCGCAATATCCGGCTTCTTGTAGCGCGCATGCACCTGATCCTTCAGAGATGCCACACGGACCATAAAAAATTCATCCAGGTTTGAAGCGGTAATGCTCAAAAATTTCAGTCTCTCAAACAGCGGAATTGACTTGTCTCTCGCCTCATTCAGAATACGGAAATCAAATTCCAGCCAGCTTAACTCACGGTTCACATAATTTTTCGGATCCGTGTAGTCCTGTTCTGCGATCTCTGCCCTGACACTCTTGTCTGTCTTTTCTGCTTTTTCTGTTTTTTCGGTTTTCACCAGTTTTTCGGTTTTTGCGGTCTTCTCTGTCTTTGCGGTTTTCTCCGCTTTCACACTCTTCTCCGCTTTCTCTGTCTTGTCTACCTTATCTGTCTTGTTTGCCATCTTCATCTCTTATACCTTCTTTTTCTGACGGAGCACCGGACGTACTCCAAAAATTTCCTCGAAGAAATCCCCCTTCTCCGCAATGGAAATCGCCTCAAGTGTCACATCCCCGCTGTAATCCGTCGAGATCACAAGCTGATTTTCTCTCACATTCAATTTGCAGTCCGCCAGTTTGTTCAGATGACTGCGGTCCATCGAATTTGCAAGGCGAAGGATCGCGGTCAGCTTTGCAATCATCAGCGTCAGATTCTCCGGATTCACCAGACGGCTGTCTCTCGACGGCTTCGCGGAAACTTCCACCTCATTGTAGCGGAATTTCTGATCGTGATACTTGACCACATTCGCGACGATCTCTCTCTCCACATGGGACAGACCGATGATCTCCGTCGACATGATGATGTTGTATGCACAGTCGAGCGCATCCCTCATCGTCACGAACTTTCCGCACGCATGCAGATTGACGGCAATCTGAAGGAGAAGGCGCTCTCTCGACTTCATTCCATGATAGCGCTTGAGCGTGTCAAACAGCTTCAGCGCCGCATCCTCAACAGCCTGAATGTGCGACATCTGGCATTTATACCGCCGTGCAATGTTTCTCGCCGCCACGATGATATCGTTCGAAAAATCATGGTTGAATTTCAGAAGTTTCTTATCCTCAGCGTACTCTGCCGCCATGCCGTCAACCATGCGGATTCCCGGCACCCAGATCATCTGCGCGCTCGTGATATCAAGCATTCTCTTGTAGATCGCGGCAGTCGGGAACAGCATCTGAGCGTACTCTCCGTTCACATCAAAGGCATCCTCAAGCTGGTTCTTCGTCATCGACGCCAGTTTTGCATAGAAGCGGTCAAACTCCTCCGCCGTCAGCTGTTCTTTCCGCTTTCCCGCCTCCGTCTTGTAATAAAGAGTCAGGATCGGCTCTCCGATTGCAATCACGTTCTTGAATTCCCTGTCCTTCAAGTACATTTTCCGAAACGTCATCAGCTCATTATCCACAAGCTCCGTGACAAGGGAATGTTCCACCTGTGCACTCACCCGGGCATTTGCAAGAAATTCTTTCAGGCGAAGCACACCGAGGGGAAGGCTCTGGGTTGTGACAAGCGCATCCTTGTCAAACAGGGAAACCTGCATGCTTCCGAAACCGACATCCACAATCGCCGTTCCCTGCTGAATAATCTTCTGGAACTCCGTCTCCTTCGCCGCAATCGCCTTGTAGCTGATGAAACGCTGTTCAGAGTTGCTGATAATCTTGACTTCAATGCCTGTCCGCACACGGATCTGCTCGAGAACAATCTGACTGTTTCGCGCCTCACGCATCGCACTCGTCGCATAAGCGCGATAATCTTCCACCTGATATTCCTTCATGATCCGTACAAAATCTTCCAGAACACTGCAGGTTTCCTCTACGAGACGGTAACTGATTTTTCCATCCCGGAATGTATCCCTTCCGAGCGCAATCATATGCTTCACATGATCCACCGCCCGGATTCCGGTCTTATCGGAAATCTCAAAGATTCCAAGTTCTAATTCAAACGATCCCACGTCGATCGCAGCAAAAGTGCGTACCATGGCATTCCCTCCCCGAATAGTTCTAGTTCTAAGGCATCCACTCTGAGTTATTATACATGAAATATTCCGGTACATTGTTAAATCTCTGTAAAATCCATGTAGAAAATGGCAAAGAAATTTAAAAAAACAAATAGTGTTTTCAAGGACGGCTCTGATGACAGGCAAAGTCATGCAAACTCGTTCGCACTCCGGGTTCAACGTAGCGGTGCATAAGGTTGCAAAACACGCAACCTAAGCACCGACGTCTCACACGGGTTTGCATTGACTTGCCCGCCCCATCGCCGTCTGCCAACTTTAAAGTAAAAATAATTCAAGACGATCCATACGTATCTCTTATTAAGGGAACATTGCAAAATTACTTAATAAAAAACTCCAGCCTCTTTCTAAGTAATTTTTCTTTGAATGTCTACTTGTTTGTATATTAGTAATTTCCTAAAATACGCATATTCAACGCCTCTGCAGAGATTCCCTTGAGCGCATTTGCAACGGCTGCATCCTCAAGATTTCCCTCAATGTCAACAAAGAAACGATACTCCCAGTTGCGTCCCGGAATCGGTCTCGACTCGATCATCACCATGTTGACGTGATTGAAGATGAAGTTGCCAAGCATATTGTAAAGTGTTCCGCTCTGGTGCGGCAATTCAAAGCAGAGACTGATTCTTGATGCTCCTCTGCGGTAAACCGGACGGTTTGCAAGAATCACAAAACGGGTTGTATTTCCCTGATTGTTCTGAATCGACGGTTTGAGCACCTTGAGACCATACAGTTTTCCGGCAATCTCACTTGCCACTGCCGCCTGACTCTTATCCTTGTCCTCGACAACCTTGCACGCAGCGACCGCGGTGTTCAGGCAGCTCACCTGACGCCATCCATCCTGTGCATTCAGAAAACGAGAAGACTGCATCAGCGCCTGCGGATGAGAGTAAACTGTGCGAATATCGGAAAGTTCTGCATCCGGAAGTCCCAAAAGGGCATGATTGACCGGAAGAAATGTCTCTGCAACAATATAATTGTCAAATCCGGTCAGAAGATCGTACATATCCACAACCGCTCCGGCAGAAGAGTTCTCAATCGGAAGAACCGCATAGTCGGCGCGTCCCTCAGAGACTTCTCTCATCGCATCCTGAAAACGCTCCACATGGTAGACATTCGCATCCTCCCCGAAAAACTGAAGCGCCGCGCCGTGGCTGTACGCGCCCTCCACGCCCTGATAGACGACACGGACATCTTTCATCTTCAGCGAATCAATCTTCTCAAATCCAAGATCCTCGCCCTTTCCGTGCTCTGCAAGCATACGGTACTGGTAGCGTCTGCTGATTGTCATAATCTGAGAAAAGAGTTCACGGACCGCCGTCTGATTGAACTCCCCATGTGCCATTGATTCCACAGCGTCAAGTTTCTGCTTCTCGCGCTCCCCGTCATAGACTGCTTTCCCGGAAGCCAGTTTCGTCTGTGCCACCTGTCCGCAGATTTCCATCCGGCGCTCAAATAATTCTGTCAGCTGGCGGTCAATCCCATCCAGCTCTCTTCTGCATTCCTGTAAATCCACAATTATGCCCTCCGTATCTTTTGTTCATTTTCCAGCATCTCAAGAATGCGGTTCTGCGCCAGCGCTCCAAGATGTTTCCGGTCTGCCAGAGGCAGCTCTTTTATGTAAATCGGTTCGCCAAATTCAATCGTTACCTTTGACGGACGGATAAACGGCATGTGATTCTCCCAGATGTCTCTCGTTCCGGTAATTGCAACCGGAATGACCGGACAGCCTGATTTCTCCGCAATCTTCATGCTTCCTTCCTTAAACGGAAGCATCTTGATCGGATCCTTCTCCTGACAGCGGGTTCCCTCCGGAAAAATCCAGATCGAAACTCCGGATTTCACCTTCTCGATTCCCTCAAGAATTGTCTTAAGCCCCTCTTTAATGTCCTTGCGGTTTAAAAACAGGCAGTTTGCATTTCTCATCCAGTCAGAGAGAATCGGCCAGGTCTCCATCTCCTTCTTTGCGACAAATCCGGTCAGTCCCGGAACCATCGTATATCCGACGAGAATATCAAAATAACTGCGGTGATTTCCCACATAGAGCACCGCTCCCTCCGGGATTCTCTCCCTTCCTTTGACCGTTATTTTACTGCCGGTCAGACGCAGCAGCATGCGAAACATCGCCTGAACCACTTTCAGACAATATTCCTGCTGTTTTTTCTCATCATTCTTGTAGATCAGGCGCTCTCCGATCAGAAGCGGAATTGCACTCAGAATCAAAAAGGCAATGAGAAAAAAAGCGACAAGAACTAAGCGTATCATAATAAATCCTTTCCTTTTGTTTTTCTGCCAGATTTCAAATTAATCCCATCCCCATCATCGACAGATTTTTCTCGAAAACGCACCCTGGTACAGATAAAAATCCCGTCCAAAAGAACATTTTCTCCATATGAAATCCAGCACCATTTTATTGTTTCAGTATATAGAAAAAGAGAGGCAAAAACAAGTCATCTGCCTCTCTTTTTTGTGATTTGTTCAAACAAAAGTCCCGCGCCAAACCAAAGCGGTGCAAAATCCAGACGGATGAGCCCGTCCACATTTGTCGTCTTTCCGGTATAGTCCCACGGGCAGATTCCCCTTGCCCTCAGAAAACTCCCCGAAAGGTATTCTGCCGTAAAAATCAGAACCATATAAATCATTCCATGGCGAATCATCCGGTCCACGGTGCGAAGATCACTCTCCCCGATCCACTTATCCGCCAGACTTCCGAGCGGTCCAAGAAGAGCCCCGCATCCGTAGATCGGAAACATCAGAAGCGACGTCCGCCCCATCAGCCTCCAGTCGTGATTCAGGATCGATTCCACAGAAGTGAAAATCACTTCCAGACACCATCCCGTAATCCCGCATTTCAAAAAATCTCCCGGTAATCTCTTTATCTTTTCCATGTCCTTAATATGTGACATGGATACTGGTTTTATACGCGTATATTTTTATCCGTCTAAGCTCTGATTTTACATGCTCCTATTTTTAGGTACACTCACATTTCTCATACGTTTATTCTGGAGCCTTCTAAAGCGATACTCACCTATCACTCTCTATCCCTACTTGAACTGGTTTGCTCCCGCCTCATAGTGATAATCAATCTGTGCGAGTTTCTCCTCAACCTCAGCCTGATCGAGATCAAGACTTCTGCACAGCTCCTCCAGAGATGCATAATTATCGCGAAGCTGCGTATTCAAATAACTCATCAACATCACCGGATCTTTAGGAATACTGCTCATTTTTTCCTCCTCTGTATTTTCCAATCGTATTTTAATTCTGTTGTTCTACTATCCATCCCGCCCATAAAGGCATAGGATTTTCGCGCATTTAATATAACTATCCAGCATTTTCACAAACTCTAGTTTACAAGACTTTTATCTCAATGGCAATCTTTTTGTGCCTGTCTCACTTACTACGGCGACGCAAGGCGAGAAAGTACAGGCAAACCCGTGTGAGACGTCGGTGCTTAGATCGCGTATTCTGCGATCTTATGCACCGCTACGTTGAACCCGGAGTGAGAACGAGTTTGCCTGACTTTACTCGCCGGCGGAGCCTAAATTATTCACTCATCATGCAATTTTTCCATCACTCCTCCCCGCTCTTCTTCAGCACCGGCAATCGCCCACGGAAGAACCGTTTCTTGAGTTCCCTCCAGTGAAACGGAATCAGCGGATAGATATAACTCTTTCCGGCAATTGTCCGGTTGAAGACAATCGCACAGACTGAGAGCACGACTCCTATCACAAATCCCCAGATGTCAAACAGACTCGTCAGAATCAGAATCAGCACTCTCATAAACTTGAGCGCATATCCGAGTTCAAAACTCGCCTGACTGTAATTGGCGATCGTGACAAATGCCATGTAGAGCATCGTCTCAGAATTAAACCAGCCGGATTTCACCGAATACTCCCCGAGAACAATGCCGGCAATCACACTCAGCGGAGTCGTCAGCATGCTCGGCGTGTTGACCGCCGCCAGCCGCAGACCGTCAATCGCAAATTCGAGAATCAGAAGCTGAAAGATAAGCGGCACAAAAACCTGATCCGAAAGTTTCGTGAATTCCAGCCATTTCGGAAGACTGTCGGAATGCATCATCAGCAAAAGCCACGTCGGCGTCAGAAACAGACACAGAAACGCCGTCATCATGCGCGAGAGACGCAGATACGTTCCCGTCACCGGCGGAAAGTAATAGTCATCTGCCTCCTCAATAATGTCAAAGACCGAGGAGGGCAGCACCATCGCGGCAGGGGAATTATCCACGAGAATCACAATGTTTCCCTCGAGAATACACGCCGCTGCGGTATCCGGGCGCTCTGAAAACTTAAATTTCGGAAACGGATTGTACCATTTGTGTGGGAAAATTCCCTCTGCAAGACTCTCCTGGTTCATCGTCAGCGCATCCACATGCAGGGACTGAATCCGCTTTCGGATCCGATCAAGAAGATCATCGTCCACCCGTCCCCGCATGTAGCAGACCGCAATGTCGGTGTGGGAGCTCTCCCCGGCAGTCAAAATCTCCATCGTCAGTTTCGGATCCCGGATTCGTCTCCGGATCAAAGCCGTATTGAAGATCAGTGTCTCCACAAATCCATCTCTCGAACCGCGCATCACCTTGTCTTTCTCCGGCTCCCCTACCCCGCGCGCCGGGTAGGTACGGCAGTCGATCGTCAGACACTCCTCATAGCCATCTATAAAGAGACAGGTGACTCCAGAGAGAAGCTGAACAATCATTTCGGTATCCTCCCGGATCAGTCCTGCCTCCCCGTAAGGCACATATTTTTCCGAAAATCCTTTTGCATCGGCAGGCATCTCCTCCGGTTTTATGCTCCACCACGACTGAAGCATCTTCAAAAGTACCTCATCTTTCGTGAATCCATCCACAAAAAACAGACAGGCCCTTCGCCCGCCAAATTCTGCCATCCGGTACACCACATCAAAATTTTTATCCGTCTGGAGCACCCGTTTTAGGTGATCCAGATTCCCTGTCAGATCTGCTGAAAACTCCATCAAATCGCCCTCGCTTTTTTGATTGTTCTTTTTCATTTTTCAAACCCTGGTATCGGTTCCAGTGTGCCCTTTTTTTGATTTTTTTATACATTGCGCAAATAAATCCCAGTTGTGCGCTATGCATTTTTTGCAGTTTTTTGTCGATGATTTTTTCATGTATACAGTATATTGCACAAAACAACATTGACATTTTTGTTCAAAAATGGTATATTATTTTTTGTACGAAGAGAGCGACAATACTGGTTTTCTATTGGGGAATGGTAAGCCAGATAAGAGTTTCCATAATGAAACCCTTTAAGCACCGGATGACCGGCGCTTTTTCTTTCCGTAACTGGTGTGGGGATACCAGAAAAACTATATCATGTAACGGTTTCTGATCGTGAATAGGAGCAGCCTTCTGTGGGGGAGGGCAGCTCCTTTTTTGTTGCATAAAAAGCATAAAAACAGGCAGCATCATAAAAAACAAAAAATCATCCGAAAAATTTGATAAACTCACAAAGAAAAAACACAGGAGGGGAATCATCAATATGACCAATCACAATCAACCTCATAATCAGCCTCAGACTCCATCTCGCAATTCATCCGATAAACCCGACAACTATATCCGCGTGGACGGAAGCAATTTTTCAATCGCCCAGATCAGTGCCTCCGGTCAGTGTTTCCGCATGACAGAGCAGGAAGACGGCTGCTTTCAGGTAATTGCACACGGAAAGCGTCTCCGCTTAAAACAGGAAACCACTACAGCCGCCAGCAACAATAGCAATGACAACGGCAAGATTCTGATGGACTGCTCTGAGAACGATTTTCAGACAATCTGGAAAACTTACTTTGATCTCGACACCGATTACAGCCGTTTTCTGGAAAATATCGATCCGGCTGACACTTATCTCCGGTCTGCCATCTCCTACGGAAGCGGAATCCGAATCCTTCGTCAGGACCTCTGGGAGATGATCATCAGCTTTATCATTTCCCAGCAGAACAACATCCGCCGTATCCGCAAGTGCATCGAAACAATCTGCGCACACTACGGCACAAAATCGGACTGCACAGATTCCTTCTATCTCTTTCCGACACCAGATCAGCTCGCCGCTGCGACAGAGGAAGAACTTCGCGCACTCGGTCTCGGCTACCGGAGCCGTTATCTCGTCGAGACAGCGCGATCGATTGCTTCCGGAAAGATTTCCCTCGATGAGATAAGCCGGATGGACTATGCCTCCGCCCGCGCTAAACTCTTAGAACTGTGTGGCGTCGGAGTCAAAGTCGCTGACTGCATCTGTCTCTTCGGGCTCCATCACCTCGAAGCCTTCCCGGTCGACACGCACATCCGGCAGGTGCTCACCAATCATTACCCGGACGGATTTCCGTTTGAGTCCTATGCCGGATACCAGGGCGTTCTTCAGCAATATATCTTTTATTATGATTTAAAAGGCAACGATTGACGCTTTTCGGATTGTGGATTAAAATACTTTTATGATACATTAAAGAGGAGGAAGTTTTTTCATGGATAAGAAACAGCTTGCGATTGAGAAACACAGAGAATGGAAAGGAAAAATCGAGGTCGTTTCCAGAGTTGACGTGAAGACTCCGGAAGATCTTTCCATCGCTTATACACCGGGAGTTGCAGAGCCCTGCCTTCTGATTGCAGAGGATGAAGAGCGCGCTTACGAATTCACCCGCAAGGGCAATCTCGTTGCTGTCATCACCGACGGAACTGCTGTACTCGGCCTCGGCGACATCGGTCCGTCCGCCGGAATGCCGGTTATGGAGGGAAAATGCGCCCTGTTCAAGGCATTTGCAGATGTTGACGCCTTCCCGATCTGCGTAAATTCCAAGGATGTCGACACAATCGTTCAGACGATTGCCCTGATTTCCAAGAGCTTCGGTGGAATCAACCTGGAGGATATTGCCGCACCGCGTTGCTTCGAGATCGAGCGCAAGCTGAAAGAAGTCTGCGATATTCCGATCTTCCACGATGACCAGCACGGAACTGCCATCGTTGTCGGTGCTGCCCTGCTCAACGCCGTAAAAGTAACCGGCAAGAAGATGGGCGAGCTGCGCGTAGTCATCAACGGTGCAGGTGCTGCCGGCGTTGCAATCGGCAAACAGCTGATCTCCATGGGATTTGGCAACATCATCATGTGCGACATCAACGGAATCATCTGCGAGGGCGACGAGAACTTAAATTCCGGTCAGGAGGAGATCTCCCACATCAGCAACAAGAACAAGGAGCACGGCAAGCTCTCTGACGCCCTCAAGGGTGCCGATATCTTCGTCGGCGTTTCCAAGCCGAAGCTTGTGACCAAAGAGATGGTTGCAACGATGAACAACGGTATTGTCTTTGCAATGGCAAATCCGGTTCCGGAGATTATGCCGGATGAGGCAAAAGAAGGCGGCGCTGCCGTTGTCGGCACCGGCCGTTCCGATTTCCCGAACCAGATCAATAACGTTCTCGTCTTCCCGGGTCTGTTCAAGGGTGTTCTCGCTGTCCGCGCAAAGGACATCACCGAGGGAATGAAGGTTGCCGCTTCCCACGCAATCGCAGCTGTAATTCCAGAGGAAGAGCTGACCACCGATTACGTGATCCCGTCCTCCTTTGACAAGCGTGTGGCACTCGCTGTCGCAAACGCAGTTGCAAAGGAAGCTGAGAAAGAGGGAATCAACCGCATTCCGTACACAGAGATCAAATAAAAATTTACAAAAAAATTCCCTGCACACCATCGCGATGTACAGGGAATTTTTTTACTCAGATTTTCTTGCTCAAATCTCTTTATCTAAAATCTTACAAGACGCACGGCACGGTAAGATTTCTTCACAATTACTTTGCCTCCTGCTCCACTTTCGCAGTCAGTGCGCTTCCATCCTCCGTCGTATCAATCAGGATCGTCTGACCCTCACTGATCTCGCCTTCAAGAATGATTCTCGCTGCAAGAGTCTCCACGTTCTTCTGCAGATATCTGCGGAGCGGACGTGCGCCGTAAGCCGGATCGTAGCCATTGTCCGTGACATAAGCCTTTGCACGGTCAGTCAGCTTGATCGTCAGTTCACGGTCAGCCAGACGCTTGTTGACATCGGCGAGCATCAGGTCAACGATGTGACCGATGTTATCCTTCGTCAGCGGCTTGAACATGATCGTCTCGTCGAGACGGTTCAAGAACTCCGGACGGAAGTGTGCGTGAAGGTCGTTCATCACGAGATCTCTTGCCTCCTGGCGAATCTCTCCGTTCTCGTCAATTCCGTCGAGAAGATACTGAGAACCGATATTCGACGTCATGATCAGAATCGTGTTCTTAAAGTCCACAGTCTTGCCGGTCGAATCGGTGATTCGTCCGTCATCGAGAACCTGAAGCAGGACATTGAATACATCCGGATGGGCTTTCTCCACCTCATCAAAAAGAACAACCGAATACGGTTTGCGGCGTACTGCCTCTGTAAGCTGACCGCCCTCCTCGTATCCAACGTATCCCGGAGGTGCTCCGATCAGCCGTGCCACAGAGTGCTTCTCCATGTATTCACTCATATCGATACGGACCATATTGTTCTCATCGTCAAACAGCGATTCCGCAAGAGCCTTTGCAAGCTCGGTCTTGCCGACACCGGTCGGTCCAAGAAAGAGGAAGGAGCCGATCGGCTTCGTCGGATCCTTGATTCCTGCCTTTGAGCGCAGGATCGCATCCGTCACTTTCTCGACAGCCTCGTTCTGTCCGACTACTCTCTTGTGGAGAACTTCATCCAGATGAAGAACCTTGTTACGCTCACTCTCATTCAGCTTGCTGACCGGGATACCCGTCCAGCGGGAGATGATTCTCGCGATCTCATCGTCCGTCACACTCTCGTGCACAAGACTCAGATCCTGATTCTTCACTTTCTCCTCCTCTGCCTCCAGCTCTTTCTGAAGCTGAGGAAGTTTTCCGTACTGAAGCTCTGCCGCCTTATTCAAATCATACTGCTGCTGTGCCTGAGCGATGTCGCGGTTCACCTGCTCAATCTCCTCACGCAGGGAAGACAGCTTGTCAACGGAAGACTTCTCGTTCTCCCACTGTGCCTTCTTTGCAGCAAACTCATCGTGAAGTTCTGCAAGGTTCTTCTGAAGATCCTCCAGACGCTCCTGACTCAGACGATCCGTTTCCTTCTTGAGCGCAGTCTCCTCGATCTCCATCTGCATGATCTTTCTCGAGAGTTCATCGAGCTCTGTCGGCATCGAATCCATCTCGGTCTTAATCAGTGCACATGCCTCATCTACGAGATCGATCGCCTTATCCGGCAGGAAACGATCCGTGATATAACGGTCAGAGAGAACGGCTGCGGCAACGAGAGCCGAGTCGGTAATCTTTACACCGTGGTAAACCTCATACCGATCCTTGATGCCTCGAAGAATTGAGATCGTGTCCTCAACAGACGGCTGGTCAACCGTAACCGGCTGGAAACGACGCTCCAGAGCTGCATCCTTCTCGATGTATTTGCGGTACTCATCGAGAGTCGTTGCACCGATGCAGTGAAGCTCACCTCTTGCAAGCATCGGCTTTAAGAGGTTGCCCGCATCCATCGAACCCTCGGTCTTGCCCGCACCGACGATCGTGTGAAGCTCATCGATGAAGAGGATGATCTTGCCCTCGCTCTTCTTGACTTCCTCAAGAACAGCCTTCAGACGCTCCTCAAACTCACCGCGGTACTTTGCACCCGCAATCAGGGCACCCATATCAAGGGCAAACAGCTTGCGGTCTTTCAGTCCCTGCGGAACATCTCCGCGGACGATACGCTGTGCAAGACCCTCGACTACTGCGGTCTTACCGACACCAGGCTCACCGATCAGAACCGGGTTGTTCTTCGTCTTACGAGAAAGAATCTGGATCACATTTCGGATCTCGCTGTCTCGGCCGATAACCGGATCGAGCTTCTGATCTCTCGCACGCTCCACCAGATCATATCCGTATTTCTCAAGCGTATCATAGGTTGCTTCCGGGTTGTCGCTGACAACACGCTGGTTGCCGCGGACTGTGGACAGTGCCTGTAAAAAGGCATCCTTTGTGATTCCGTGCTGACGGAAGAGTTCCTTCATCGTTCTGTCTGCGTACTTCATCAGTGCGAGGAAAATGTGCTCAACCGATACATACTCATCGCCCATTCCCTTCGACTCATCTTCCGCATGAATCAGGACTTTATTCAAATCGTTGCTGATGTAGACCTGGCCGCTGCCACTCACCTTCGGCAGACCGGCTACCTTCTGCTCAGCCTCGTTCATAATCAGTTCTTTGCTGATCCCCATCTTGGTCAACAGCTTCAGGATCAGGCTGTCATCCAGCTTGAGGAGACTGTAAAACAAATGCTCCTGCTCAATCTGCTGGTTGCCGTATTCGTATGCCAGCTTTTCACAATTCTGCACTGCTTCCATGGATTTCTGGGTAAATTTATTAATGTTCATACACTCGCCTCCATTCCTCGGTGCTTCTGTTATTGGCTACACGCCCCGCAACCGGAACGTGTTTATCTGTTTGTTTTGTTTGTTATTTTTGTTCTGTCAGTACTATAACACACGTTGTTAGCACTGTCAAGTGGTGAGTGCTAATTTTTTGTGAACATTTTGTGAACTCTATTTATTCCCACTTAGATATTCGATACCAAAAATCATTCCTTACAGATCTTTCACGCTCAGCGCCCGAATCGCATTCAGGATCGCAAGGATCATTACACCGACATCAGCAAAGATCGCAAACCACATGTTCGCAATGCCAAATGCTCCAAGCACCAGGCAGGCAAACTTGATAACCAGTGCAAACACAATGTTCTGGTAAACGATTCCGATGCACTTGCGGGAAATCTTGATTGCCTTTGCGATCTGCATCGGCTCATCATCCATCAGGACAATGTCGGCAGCCTCAATCGCAGCATCCGATCCCATTGCCCCCATCGCGATGCCGATGTCTGCTCTTGTCAGAACCGGTGCATCGTTGATGCCGTCACCGACAAAGGCGAGCTTATCTTTTTCCGGCTTGATTTTTAATAATCCTTCCACCTTTGACACCTTATCAGATGGAAGCAGATCGCTGTAAACCTCATCCAGTCCCAGGGAACCAGCCACCTGTTCTGCCACACGTTTTGCATCGCCGGTCAGCATGATCGTCTTTTTCACTCCGGCCTTCTTGAGTGCCGCAATCGCCTCTCTGGAATGCGGTTTTATAATATCCGAGATCACGATATGACCTGCATACACTCCGTCAATCGCCATATGAATGATGGTTCCGACACTGTGGCATTCATGATAGGAGACATTCAGCTTCTTCATCAGCTTGCCGTTTCCCGCTGCAACCTTTCTTCCGTCTACGGTTGCCACAATTCCGTGGCCGCTGATTTCCTCGATATCTGCCACTCTGCTTCGGTCAATCTTTTTGCCATATGCTTTTTGCAGACTCTTGCTGATCGGGTGGGAGGACGCACACTCTGCAAGTGCCGCATACTCCAACAGTTTCGCATTGTCCATGTTGCTGTGATGAACAGCGCTCACCTCAAAGACACCCTGCGTCAGAGTTCCGGTTTTATCAAATACTACATATTTGGTCTGTGATAAAGTCTCCAGATAGTTAGAACCCTTGATCAGGATTCCCTCCTTGCTCGCTCCCCCGATTCCGGCAAAGAAGCTGAGCGGCACACTGATCACGAGAGCACACGGGCAGCTGATTACAAGGAAGGTCAGCGCTCTGTAAATCCAGATTCCCCACTGCGGATCGACACCCAGAAACAGGATGCGAACCAGCGGAGGAAGAATCGCCAGTGCCAACGCACCATAGCAGACGATCGGCGTATAAACTTTCGCAAATCTGGAGATAAAGTTCTCAGATTTGGATTTTCTGGAACTGGAATTCTCCACAAGCTCCAGGATTTTTGATACCGTGGATTCTCCAAACTCTTTTGTCGTTCTTACTTTCAGCACACCCGTCATATTGATACAGCCGCTGATAATCTCATCGCCTTCTTTTGCATCTCTCGGAAGACTCTCTCCGGTCAGAGCGCTCGTGTTCAGACTGGAATTTCCCTCCACGATAACGCCGTCAAGCGGGACTTTCTCACCCGGCTGCACCACAATGATGCTTCCGATCTCAACTTCGTCCGGATCTACCTTTTCGATCTTTCCATTCACCTCAACATTTGCATAGTCCGGGCGGATGTCCATCAAAGCGCTGATATTTCTTCTGCTTTTTCCCACCGCATAACTCTGGAAAAGCTCACCGATCTGGTAGAACAGCATAACTGCGATCGCCTCATTGTAATCACCGCTCTTCTCATAGATCGCCAGAGCAAATGCTCCCACCGTAGCGACTGCCATCAGGAAATTCTCATCAAAGACCTGACCATTTAAAATTCCCATTCCTGCTTTTCTCAAAATATCATAACCGATGATTCCGTAAGCTACCAGATAACAGGCAAGCTGTGGAATCCCCGTGATGGGAATAAAATGCAGTACAATCAGCATAACCGCTGTAATCAGGATGCGTGTCAGCATCTTTTTCTGTTTCTTGTTCATAATAACGACGTCCTTTCCCACAAAGAATTCAGAATCTCGTTCACGATCAATCTGTTTCCCGACCTGTTCATACTCAATAAAATGTTTCTTTTTCTTCTATTAAACGCCTGTTTAATCGTTATCTTTAAAGAAACGCCCCATTTTCCTCGAGGCGTTTCTCATCTTTTCACCTTTATTAAATCTCAATCTCGCAGTCCGGCTCTACCTTCTTGCAGGCCTTCACAACATCCTTCATGACACTCTTCACGTCCTGGCCGTCCTCGAACTCCACGATCATCTTCTGGGTCATAAAATTCACGGTTGCATTCGCAACACCTGCTGTCTTCTTTGCTGCATCTTCCATCAGGTTTGCACAGTTTGCACAGTCCACTTCAATCTTGTAAGTCTTCTTCATAATAAAAATCTCCTTTTCTTTTTTGTGATTTGTTTTTATTTTTATTAAACGTTTAAATACTTGTTTAATGTTTATGCCTGTATCATATACTCTGTTCTCCAAAAAAGCAAGACCTTGCAAAGCTTTGCTTCTTTTTGGGCGAATAGTATTTCCTTTTGGGCTATTTTGAATTTTTCCTGTGGATTTTCTTGTCTGAAATGCTATAATAAGCGAAACAGTATAATAAATACTTACTTTCCAAAAGGGGGATTTCCGATGAAATCAGATCACTTATCACATGGATGCGATCATATTCACGACCATCTTCACGACCATGTTTCAGAATCAGAACAGACAATGGCTGACATCACAAATACAGCCAATTTTATAAATGTTGCAGATTATTTCAAACAGCTTTCAGACGGCAACCGGCTCCGGATTTTTCTCCTGCTGTGTCACTGCGAAGAGTGCGTCTTTAAAATCTCTGCACTGATGAATATGAGCAGTCCGGCTGTCTCCCACCATCTGAGACAGCTAAAAAGCATCGGGCTAATCACCAGCCAGCGTTCCGGAAAAGAAATGTACTATAAAGCTGCCGACACACCGGAAGTTCAGCTCCTTCACAAAGCGATTGAGGGAATGATGCAGATCACCTGCCCGGGCGATTGATAACTTTGACAAGATTTTAATTGAGAGGGGAAATAACCGTGACAGTTGCACTGACCGCAAACCATCATTTATCAGAGGTTCAGCACCTCCTTGTAAAATCCGGTAAAAAGAATTCCTTGCAGACGTTCACACTTGCTCCCGGCATCGAGCTCTCCTATTATACGATGTACGAGGAGAATTTATCCCTGCATCACCAGCCATTTTCCCATGTCATGGAAATCAACTACTGCCATTCGGGGCGGGTCGGCTGGAAAATGAAAAACGGATTTTCCGTCTACCTGGGTCCCGGCGATTACTCGATCCATACCATGGAAGTCTGTGCTGACTCAAAGCTCTCTCTTCCCAACAAGTACTATGAGGGATTTACGATCTGCATCGATCTGAATATGCTCACGGGTCAGCCACCGGAACTCTTAAAGGATGCCGGCATCACCGGAGAAATGCTGCTAAAGAAATATTGCTCCGGCGACCGGCTCTCTTCTTTTTCGGGAAATGAGGAGACAAACGCGATTTTCGGCGGTTTTTACAATCAGCCGGAGGCTTATGCCTCTTCCTACCGGAAGTTAAAGGTCTTAGAACTCCTCCTGTATCTTGCAAAATCAGAACCCGCCTCACAAAAACATCTTGGCGAATATCAGGCAGAACAGATCGCTCTGATCCGCCAGATTCACAAGCAACTTCTCTCCGATCTTGGAAAGCGCATCACAATTGAGGAGCTCTCAAAACAATACCTGATCAATACGACCACATTAAAGAACATTTTCAAGGCAGTCTACGGCACTTCCATTGCGGCTCACATAAAGGAACACCGCATGGAATATGCCGCCAACCTGCTGCTTGGGACAAATGAATCTGTCGCAGACATTGCAGGCGCTGTGGGATATGACAGCCAGAGCAAATTTACCTCTGCTTTTAAAGATGCGTATCAGGTGACACCGCGGGAATACCGGAAACTGCATACAGACATGGCAGCTGCCCGGCCTCGGTAAGTGTATTTTCATTTTTACCGTTGCTGCGATTCTTGTCCTTATACTTCCCTATGATTTCTCTTCTGCCCCATTCCACTTTAACGCCAGCATGGTCATATCGTCAAACTGCGGCGCATCCCCGACAAAATTGTCCACCGCATGACGGACTCTCCCACACAGATTCTGCATGGAAATCTCTCCGGCAGACGACAGCACTTCTCTCAGGCGATCTTCCCCGAACAGTTCCTCTTTCCGGTTGATCGCCTCCGTCACTCCATCCGTGTAGAGATAGATCACATCCCCGGGAGTGAGTTGGATCGTTCCGCTCTTGTAGCTCATATCCTCCATTCCCGCCAGCACAAACCCCGGTCTGGAACGGAAATACTCAAATTCACCGCGCTTTCCATCTTTCTCTCCATGACAGCCGTGACGAATCAGCGGCGGATTGTGCCCTGCGTTTGCAAACGTCACTGTCCCCGTCTTGATGTCGAGAATTCCCATCCACACCGTCACAAACATATCCGCCTCATTGTTCTCGCAGAGCCTCTGGTTCGCGCACTCAAAAACCTGTTCCACCGGCATTCCGCTCTCCGCAAGATTCTTGATCGTCGTCTTCGCCGTCATCATAAACATCGCTGCGGGAATTCCTTTTCCGGACACATCCGCAATCAGGAATCCGAAACGGTTCTCACCTACAAAATAGAAATCATAAAAATCTCCGCCGACTTCCTTTGCCGCATCCATCTGGGCAAAAATCTCGAACTCCTTTCGCTCCGGGTACGGAGGAAAGATCGACGGGAGCATGGAATGCTGAATCGTGCGCGCAAATTCCAGTTCCTTATCAATGCGTGCTGCCGCCTCTGCAATGTAACCCTTGAGGGCACTCACGGTGGAGTTGATGTCATCGGAGAGCGAGGCAAATTCCCGGTAGTCCCTCACCTGCACCTTTTCCTCTAAATTTCCTCCGGTAATCTCCGCAAGAGAGTGATTGACCTTGCGGAGATTGTCGACCACCAGACGTTTTGTGAGCAGATAAATAAGGAAAAACAGGGACGCAAAGATCAGAACCTCCGTAAACACGGTCATATACAGGGAGATTTTCCGGTAGTACATGACCTCTGACATCGGAAGGTAGGCGATGTAGTAAAGTCCTTTGTATTTGGTATACATGCAGTACGAGGGCGTCCCATAGACCTCAATCTCAAAACAGGTGTCCGCATCCTGCTTCTGACGGTCTCCAAAAATATCTGTCTCCGCCAGGCGTTCTCCCTGTTCCGGTCCGGTCAGGATCACAAGCTGGTCATCACAGACAATCACGCCTCCATTTTTTCCAACTCTCCAGGACGGCGCGTATCCCAATACTTCCTCGACTCCGCCTGCGACCTCATCCACGTCTTTGCAGATATCCTCCAGATTCAGTCTCAGATTTTCCTCGGCCTCGCGCACAGCGATTCCGGACTGCACGCGAAATGACAGCAGACAGGTCACCAGGAAGGCAATCAGCACACAGACCAACAGCCAGAACTGAAACGACAGCGAGAGTTCTTTCTGCTTGGATCTGTGCTCTTTCTGGATCTCCCCGCTCATCAGTCCCGTCACCGCTCCCGCAGCCATAACAATGAGTCCGACTGCCACAATCATAATCACAGAACAGCGGTCTAAAAATGCAAAGGCGGTCTGAAGATTGTCGATATTTGTCAGCAGGATCAACAACATGTGCAAAATCTCTCCCACAATTCCGATTCCCAGACCGTAAATCCACGGAGAACGCTTGTTATCAAACATGATCCATCTAAGCGTTGCCCCAAGAACTCCGCACAAAATAACGGCAAGGCTGCATGCCACTCTCGTATAGTCGCCCGGTCCGAAGAAATACCGGTAAAATCCGCCAATCAAACCAGACAGGATTCCCGCCGGCCCGCCAAACAGAAGACCCGCGCAGAGCGGGGAGGCATCCCTCACATTCACAATCGCATTTCCGATGTCCACACCATGGTCGGTCGCAAACATCGCGCTCAGACCAAAGAGAACTCCGATTGCAGCCTGACGCATCCAGTACGGTTTATTCCCGAATGGCGTTTTCTTGTTTAATAGGTAGCACCCCGCTGAGAGCACAACTGGAATCAGCGCCGACAAAATCAATTTTTCCATTCCGATTTCCTTCCAAGTTTTCCCACTGTCAAATCTCAAATCCGAACTGTTTTCTCACTGTCAGTTCTGCCTGATGGCCCTGAATCTTTTCCGCCATCCATTGATCTGCACTCCTTATAGCCTACCGCTAAAAGAGAATTTCTGCAATCAGAAAAATCATTGCACAGATCAGATTTGCAGTCAGGCTGCAAAGTGCCTGCTCTCGCTCACCAAGCTCCGCAAACGACACGATGTGCTCATCGGCAAAGTCAACGAGATCGCTCGTCCCCCTGCGGACCGGCTTTTTCTTCTCTCCCTCCCGCTTCTCAAACAGGTGATGAAAAGACACCCCGTCGAATTTCAGATAGGAGAACCACGCAAATGCCAAAAACAGCACGCCAACGACAAAGCAGCCATCTCTTCTCAGAGACAGCTGCCCTCCCGTGTTGACGTACCGGTTCCATAAAAGCAGGACTGCAAGTGCAATCGCTGCCCTCGCCACGACCTTGTAGAGAATCGGGCGAACCATGTATGACCGATAAAACGACAACCATTTTTTCATTACTTTGATTCCTCAATTTCCTTTCGGTAACCGTCAAGCTCCTTCTGATTTCCGTAAACGAAATGTCCCGGAAGAATCTCCTCCCAGACCGGTCCGTCCACGCTGTAATCATGGATCGACGGATCGTAGACGAGAAGTTTCTTGTTCTTCTCAAGCTCCGGATCCGGAATCGGAACTGCGGACAGAAGTGCCTTTGTGTACGGGTGAAGCGGATGCAGGAAAAGCTCCTCCGCCTCAGCAAGCTCCACGATACGGCCCTTGTGGATAACCGCAATTCTGTCAGAGATGAAACGCACAACCGACAGATCGTGAGCGATGAAAAGATACGTCAGCCCACGGCTCTTCTTTAAATTGTTGAGCAGATTTAAAACCTGTGCGCGGATTGAGACATCCAGAGCGGAGATCGGCTCATCGGCTACAACGAACTCCGGCTCCATAATCAGCGCACGCGCAATTCCGATACGCTGACGCTGGCCGCCCGAGAACTCATGCGGGAAGCGGGAAGCGAACTCTGGAAGAAGTCCAACCTCGTGAAGCGCCTCGGCAACCTTGCGCTTGCGGTCTGCCTCGTCCTTGTACATGTGGAAGTTAATCAGACCCTCGGAGATGATGTAGTCAACTTTCGCACGCTCATTTAAGGATGCCATCGGATCCTGGAAGATCATCTGGCAGGTCTTTACAACCTCGCGATCAAGCTCTCTTGAGATCTTTCCGCTGATCCGCTTTCCGCGGTAGAGAATCTCTCCGGCAGATACCGGATTGATTCGAGTGATCGCTCTTCCGATCGTCGTCTTTCCGGAACCGGACTCTCCTACGAGTGAGAACGTCTCTCCTTTGTAAATGTCAAAATTTACATGGTCAACGGCAACAAACTTTTTCTTTCCGCTTCCGAAGGTAATCTGCAGATCTTTGATTTCAATTAATTTCTCTTTCTCAGCCATCGCACATTACCCCCTTTCCTTCAATTTCATTTGCTCGCGCAGTCTGCGGATCGAATCCGGCTGCTCAATCTTCGGTGCTCTCGGATCGAGATACCAGGTCTTTGCACTGTGAGTCGGAGACACCTCAAAGAACGGCGGCTCCTCGACAAAGTCGATTGCGAGCGCGCGCTTGTTTCTCGGCGCAAATGCATCTCCCTTGACCTCGTTGAAGAGGTTTGGCGGAGTTCCGTCGATTGTCGGAAGCGCCTCGCCCTTGACTCCGAGCTGCGGGAGTGCGGACAGAAGTGCCCAGGTGTACGGATGCCATGCATCGTAGAAGATCTCCTCGACCATTCCGTACTCGACGATCTGTCCCGCATACATCACGGCAACGCGGTCTGCGACATTTGCCACAACACCGAGGTCATGCGTGATGTAGACAACGGTCATGTTCAGCTCTTTCTGGAGATTGCGGATCAGATCCAGGATCTGTGCCTGAATCGTCACATCGAGAGCCGTCGTCGGCTCATCACAGATCAGGATCTCCGGGTGGCAGGCAACTGCGATCGCAATGACAACTCTCTGGCGCATACCGCCGGAGAACTCATGCGGATACTGGTTGTAGCGGCGCTCTGCATCCGGAATTCCTACCTTTCGGAGCATATCAAGCGCCTTTGCCTTTGCCTCCGGTCCCTTGATTCCCTGATTGAGTTCAATACTCTCCTCGATTTGACGACCGATTTTTTTCAACGGGTTCAAAGAAGTCATCGGATCCTGCATGACCATGGAAATCTTCTTTCCACGGATCGTCATCCACTCCTTCTCCGTCTTGTAAGTTGCAAGATCCTTTCCGTCATACTGGATGCTTCCGCCGATAATGCTTCCGTTCGCATCGAGCATTCCGAGAAAGGATTTTGTAAATACCGATTTGCCGGAACCAGACTCTCCCACGATCGCAAGCGTCTCCCCCGGATAGAGATCCAGGGAACACTTGCGGATCGCCTTCAGTTTCTTGCCGCGCAGGCTGAACTGAATCTCGACATCTCTGGCAGACAGAACCGGCTTTTTTTCCATATTTGTGTTTGCCATATCCGTTTCCTCCAAGGATAAATGTGTTTTTCAAAAGGTTTCCTTATACGTGATTTCTTGGGTCTGCCGCATCCGAGAATGCATTTCCCACCAGATAGAAAGTGATGGTAATCAGGGATACGATGACTGCCGGGAAAATCAGCAGGTACGGATACTGCAGGAAATAGTTGCGGGCATTTCTTAAGAGAATGCCGAGGGACGGCGTATTCACGTCAAGTCCGAGTCCGAGGTAGGACAACGTGGACTCCAGAGCGATCGTCTGCGGGATGGACAGAGCCAGACGCAGGATGATCACACTGATCAGATACGGGAAGATATTCTTCACAAGAATTCGCCATACCGGTGTTCCGAGACATCTCGACGCCAGATTGTACTCGCGGTCGCGGTACATCAGCACGAGGTTTCTCACGTTTCGGGCCATCACAAGCCAGCCGACGGTGATCATCGCGATCGCCATGTTGCGGAAGCTCTGTCCGAAGAGCAGGGCTGCGAGCGTCATGTAGATGATCGTCGGAATATTGTTGATGACGTTGTAAATCTCTGTCATGACGCGGTCAAGACTGCGGACATATCCCCAGATGCATCCGATCGTCACACCGATCACGCACTCACCGAGTGCAACGATCAGTGCCAGCTTGATTGAAATCTGGGCTGCGTACCACACCTGACACCAGTAGTCACGTCCGAGGTTGTCCGTTCCGAACCAGAATTCTCCGTTCGGGGACGTGAATGCCAGGGACGCATCCGACATGATCTGCGCGGAAGAATAATCGTACTTTCCGATTTTCAGCGCGATAAAAGAAAAAATAACAAGTGCAAAGAACACGAATGCCATAAATACTGCGGACTTCTTCTTGAGGAAATTCTGGAATACGGATTTCCAGTAAGAGTAATCCGAGTATCCGGTGCGCTCCGCTGCCTCCGGAGAATACTCCACAAATTCAAATCCGTTGCTTGGATTCTCATTCTGATTCTGTTTCTGATTCTGTTCGCTCATCGACTGCCTCCTTTGTCTGTCAGCTTGATTCTCGGGTCGAGAAGCATCATCAGCACGTCACCCAGAAATACGCCCAGAACTCCCAGTGCCGCATAAATGATTACCAGGGTCTGAACCACATTCAAATCATAACGGGTGATGGCATCTGTCAGAAGCGGTCCCATTCCCGGAACAGAGAAGAAACGCTCTGCCAGAAGGGAACCACTGATCGTCATCAGAAACGATGCCGGGATATACTGTACCAGAGGTACGAATGCATTCTTGAGCACATGCTTGACCATGATGTCCTTAAATGCCATGCCCTTAATGCGGGCGAGCTTGATATAGTCTTTATTCAGCTCATCAACCATATATCGTCTGGTCCACAGCGCATAGTGGGCGATGGATGCCAGAGCGAGACAGACGATGGGCAGAATGCTGGATTTTCCGACATTTCTTGTGGAATAGAGCGTCGGCAGATTCAAAACATGAGCGCCAAACGCAAGCACAAGAGAATAGGATACCAGCGGCGGTACTGCGTTTACAAAGATCGTGTAGGCGGTTCCGATGTGGTCGAAAATGCGGTCCTTGTGACGGGCCTGCATCACGCCTAAGAACACACCGATAATCAGGGCGATCACCAGAGCGGTACATCCGAGACGCATGGAGATCGCAAATTTTGTTCCGATTACTTTCAGAACCGGAGCGCCCGTCTGAATTCGACGGGAAACACCGAAGTCAAAATGCAGAAGCTGTCCGTAAAAACGGAGCAGCTGCTGTCCGATCGGATCCAACAGTCCGGCTGCCAGCAGCTGATCGTTCTTCTGCTCCTCCGTAAGCTTCATGACCTGGTCTTCTGTAAAGTAGTAGTCCGTCGGAAGCATCCGCATGAGCAGGAAAACAATCGTTGCCACAACCAGGACTGTCACAAGTGACTGCAACAGTCGTTTGATTGTGTATTTTGTCATATCTTATTACTTCGCCTCCGCTGCAAAAGCCTCATACTGCTCGGTTGTATACGGAGTGGTGGAAGTCTCCCAGTTCTTGTAAGTATAGTTCTGTGCGCCGTACATCGCATTCATCTTGCTGTAATCGTTGACCTTGGTCAGCTGCCACTGGGTCTCGTACTGAACCGGGATCGTCAGGGCATGCTCAAGCAGATATGCCTCAGCCTCTGCGTAAGCGTCGTAACGCTGATCCATATCGTCGCAGATGTCGCCAGCCTTCTCTACCATGTCAGAGAATTCTTTGTAGGTCGCAATCAGCTTCTCATCGGTTGCCTCGTTGATTCTGGAGTAGTTCTTGGAGTAGTATGCTCCGTCATATCCGTAACGCTCCTGATCAAGGAAGTTTGCCGGATCACCGTAGTCTGCGCCCCATCCACTGATGTAGTAAGAATGGTAACCAGGCTGGATAACCTCTTTTGTCACACTGGATACAAAGGTCTTGATGTTGAAGTTTACATAGTCGTCGCCAAGGCACTCAGAGAAGATCTGCTTCATGATCGTCTGGGTATCCAGAGCATTCTGGTCACCGGAAACGATGTAGTAGTCGATCTGGATCGGGAAGGTAACGCCCTGTGCGCTCAGCTCTTCCATAGCCTGCTTCTTGTAAGCCTCAGCCTTCTCCTTGTCGTATCTTCTCATGTGCTCACCGTCAGACTCCGGCATTCCGAGGAGTTCCTGAACCTTGTCGGTGTAGTCTCTTCCATCAGAGTACTTTAACAGACCCTTCATCGTGTAGCACACGTTCTCGTTGTGGAGCGGGTTGATGAAGTTGGATCTTGACCAGTACTTCGTTAAGTCCAGACCATAGTACATAGAGAGACGGAAAGCCTCGTTTGCAACTGCGGTGTTCCAGTTGGTATCCGGAGTTCCATCCTCGTTGTTCTTTGCATAGTTCAAATGCATCTGATAGGAGAACTTCTTCGGGCGGGTCTCAGCCAGATATGCGTGATCTTTGTTGTTCTCGTCATCGTAGATCGTTCTCAGATCTGCCTCAGACAGGGAGATGTTGTCAAGCTCACCGTTCTGCCACAGCTGATACTGCTGGGTTGCATCGACCATGCGGATCGTAACGGTGTCAAACAAGGTTGCATCCTTATCCCAGTAAGAATCGTTCTTGGAAAGAATCTTCTCGTTGTTCATCGTGAAAGTGGTCTCAAAGTACGGTCCGTTGTACCACATGTTCTCATTCGTCATACCGATCATGCCGTCAACGCCGAGCTCATCGATCAGACCCTGAGAGATCGGATACATGCAGGCAGAAGTCATCACGGTATCGAAATACGGAGCGTTCGTTGTGCAGTGGTAAACCAGAGTGTAATCATCCGGTGCCTCAATGCCAACCATCTCAAGCATCTTGGAAGTATCGAGTGCCTTTGCCTCTGCCTCCGGAAGATCCTTCGTGTAGTTGTAATAGTCCTCAGCTCCTGCAATCAGTGCCAGAGGCATAGAAGCGTTGTTTCCGCCGTTCTTGTGAAAGTTCAGAACCCACTCCATTGCGGTGATCCAGTCCTGTGCCGTACAGTCAGCTTTCTCATTTCCATTGATGTCTACCCATTTCACGTCGTCTCTGAGTTTGAAGGTCCAGGTAAGACCACCGTCCTCGGTGCCCCACTCTTTTGCAACAGCTGCGCGCAGCTGTCCTTTGTTATCGACCTCCAGAAGCGGAGAGTACATATTACACAGTACATTCAGATCTGCTGCCTTCTCCGTGTTCAGAATAAAGAATCCCTCCTGCTCACGAATCGGAGCCTCATAAGTTACCAGATCCTTGATTGCAGATGTATTTCCTGCATCTGCTTTTCCGCCGTCATTGCTGCCGGTATTCTGGCTGGAGCTTCCGCCGCATGCAGTCAGTGCCATCGCTGCTGCCATCGTAAGTGCTGCCAGACGTGCTGTGTTTTTTCTCATTGCAAATATTCTCCTTCCTTTCTGTTTCCTAATAAGCAACATAAACCCTGCCGATTTTTCGCACTTCAAATCGGCAAAATCTTTCTTTTCCCTCTGCCAAATCAGTTCCATATTCAAGTTGTGTCGAGCGATGTCGAAGCGAATTGTAAGACCTGCTTTCGCAGAAAGAAAAAAAGGCGAAGATCTTAGCCTGAAGCTATTCTTCGCCGCTGACTTTTATTGTAACATCGACACTTCGATTCGTCAAGCATTATAGTGTGCCACACGCACAACTGTGCGGGAAATACGGTCTTTTTTTCTGGTTTCCCTTACAAAATTAAGTAAGATTTCCAGAATTTCACCATTTTTTCTGTCTATTCTGAACAATATGAATCAAACCTGTCACCCTCTCCTCGGAGCACGGACACTCCAGATGCTCCCAAAACAGAAAAAGAGGACATATTTCGGGATTTTGTCCCATTTATGTCCTCTTCCTATATTCCTATCTGTAAACTCTGATTAGACGAAAATCCCAGTCCTTAAACCATTGATTCCCGTCTGCCGGCACAGAGATTTTCAAACTCTTTCAGCTTCTGTTTTGCCTCCGGGCTTAAATTCTGCGGTACCTCAATCTGTACCGTCACATACTGGTCACCGTGCACAGACGGATTCTTCATCGAGACAATGCCCTTTCCTCTCAGACGGATCTTTGATCCGGACTGCGTTCCCGGCTTAATCTTGCAGGAAACTCTTCCGGAGAGCGTCTCAATCACAGCCTCTCCGCCAAACACTGCCGTCGTGAACGGAATCGACACGGTTGTGTAGACATCCATGCCCTTGCGCTCATATCCGGCACGCTCGAGAACCGTGACTTTCAGCAGAAGGTCTCCTGCCTCGGCACTGCCGCTGCCCGGATTGCCCTTTCCCTTCAGGCGGATGGATTTTCCGCTCTCAATGCCCGCCGGAATGTGAACCTGAAGCGTGTGAACCTTTCCGTCAACACCTTTCAGATTGACCATCTTGTCACAGCCGGAAACAGCCTCATCAAAGCTGATCGTCAGCTCTGCCGTCAGATCACTTCCCCTGCGTGAACGGCTTCCGCCAAAGCCTTCCTGACCGAAACCACCGCCGAAATGGCCGCCGCCAAAACCGCTAAAGCCGCTGAAACCACGGCTCTTTCTGCTGCCTGAGCCGCTTCCACCGAACATATTTCCAAAGATGTCGCCGAACATATCATCCATGCCGCCGCTTCCGCCGCTGAAATGATACTCCTGCCAGCCGCCGTTTCCGCCGCCGAAGCCACCTGCCCCGGCACCGCTCGCCGAACCGGTTCCGTCAAAGGCTGCATGACCGTACTGATCGTACAGTTTCTTCTTCTCCGGATCACTTAAAATCTCATAGGCCTCCGTCACATCCTTAAATTTCTCTGCTGCCTCTGCATTATCCGGGTTGCTGTCCGGATGATACTTCTTTGCAAGTTTTCTGTATGCCTTTTTGATTGCGGCTGCATCCGCATTTCTGTCTATTCCAAGAATCTCATAATAATCTCTCTTTGCCATATTGATCACCCTACCTGTATGAATCTCTCGTGTGAAAGCTCCTGAATATAAAAATCACAAGAATTCAGCTTTTATTAAGAAACGGGGCTTTCTCCTGAATACCTGTCCGCAGTGTGTGTGGACATCATGTTCATTTCCAGCCCCGTTTTCATTATGTTCTATTCGTAATATAACACATGTTCTTCATATTTGCAAGAGTGTAAGAAAAAAATTTTTTCTTACATGAAAAACATGTTAATTCTCTTTCTTGATTGTCACATCCATCTTGTTGTAAGGGATCTCAATTCCCGCCTGGTCGAACTCCAGCTTGATCTTCTCCGTGATGTCAAAATATGCACTCCAGTAATCCGGTGTCTTTACCCAGCCTCTCGCGCCGATCATCACTGCACTGTCCCCAAGCTCAGACACAAACACTGTGATCTCGTCCTCTTTGAGAATCTGCGCATTGTTCTCGTAAATCTCTCTGAGCACATTCTTTGCAAGTTTTAAATCAGACTCGTAGGAGATTCCCACAAACACGTCCACGCGGCGCTTTTCCTGGGCAGTCACGTTGATGATCGTTCCGTTTGAAATGCTTCCATTCGGAATCGTGATTTTCTTATTGTCCACCGTTGTCAGCGTCGTGTAGGCAAGACCAATGCCCTGAACCGTTCCCTCCATGCCGCCGAAGACAATGTAGTCATGCAGCTTGAACGGTCTCGTCATCATAATCAGGATTCCTCCCGCAACGTTCGCGAGGCTCCCCTGAAGAGAAAGACCGATTGCCAGGCCTGCGGAACCGAGAAGCGCGACGATCGATGCCGACGGAACTCCAAGTTTATCAAGAGCCATGAAAGCGGAAATCGCATAGATTCCGGCATTCACAACGGACAGCAGAAACTTGCTCACGCTCAAATCAAGATCCATTCGCTGAAACGTTCTCTTTAAGAACCCGCGAACAAACTGCGCAATCCTTGTTCCGATAAACATGATGATTGCCGCTGCAAGAATTCGGTAACCGAGCGCTAAAAGCCCCGGCGTCCATCCCTTGATCGTCTCTAAAATCACATTCGGTTTTAACTGCTGAAGATCCTGCTGGATCTCAGCAGATGCCGGCGTCGCCGTCAAAATATCGGTGAGAGCCGATGCACTCGTCTCCGTCGTATCCCCAGTAGCAGTCAGGAAAGACGTCAGCCCTCCCAAACCTGTTATTGTGTGAAATATCATGGTTATTATCTCCTCTTTTTATTTCTGGCGTGGTGAAATTTGATTTTTTATCTGTATCTTTTCCATCTTTTTATTGCGTCGTTAAAGCTCAAACCAGATGGCTTATCAAACGAACTATGTGAGCTTCATATTGTCAAAGCTCCGGAGGCGAGAAAGATTCTGCAAACCCGTGTGAGACGTCGGTGCTTAGACTGCGTACTTTGCAGTCTTATGCACCGCTACGTACGCTCGGCGTATCGAGGAAGCGCCAGTGACGCTTCCGCTGATTTACCCGGAGCGAGAGCGCGTTTGCAGAACTTATCTCGCCGTAGGAGCCTATGAAGAAGCCTATCACTTTTCCACAAAATCTCTAAGAAAGCAACTTCCCAATCTCCCGCTCCTCCTCCGAGAACAGAAGATTCTGATTATACTCATAGTAGCGCTCGCACTCATATTCCTGCAAGAACTGAACGCTGTAAAATCCGGTGTTGAGCTCCGTGACAAAGAGCACCATCTCCTGACTTCCGCCAAACGCAGCCTCCATAAAGTCAAACGCATGCTCAAGGCGCGCTCCGCTCCGGTCCACGAGATCCTCATAGGCATCGCTGTCTGCTCCGAAACGCTCGCGAACCTCCTCCCAGACTTCTGCACCGTCCGCAAAGTTCCCACTGCGGATAACCTGAAGATCCGCCTCAAGCTTTGCGGAAACTGCCCGGCAATCAGAGAGTGCTGTTCTTGCGAGAAGCCCATCTGCAAGACGCTTCTCCCAATCCGCCCGAAAAGCCTCAACCTGCTCTGCAAATGCTTCAACCGCAGAAGTCACAGACGTTCCGAAGGCTCCCGACATCTGAAGCTCTTTCATCTTCTTCATCCGCAGCTGCATCCGCTCCTGCGTCCGGACAACCTCGCGGAAGCCATCGTTGAGCCCTGCAAGAAGCAGACCGACCACGCTGATCTTCTCATCAAACGGCGCCTTCTGGAGTTTCTCCACAACCGGCTCTGAGATCTTTCCGTCGAGAATCTCTGCGACCTGATAATCATTCTGATACTTATAGTAGAGCTCCAGATAATTTGCAAAGTCCTTCGCAATCTTCGGGAACTGGATATACTCTGCGACAAGTTCGCGGTCCACTTTCTTGCCCTGTTTCTCGTAGATCCAGATCAGCTCTGACAGATCCTCCCAGCCTCTCGGGGTTGCAAAAATCCTTCCATCGACCGTCGTCTCTATCCGGCAGAAATTCTCCTTGCGGATTCCCAGATAGGAACGGATTGCCGGATGAACATTCACACGCACCGCATACTCCATCCAGACGTTAAGATCTGCCTCAACATCCATCCGGCGGATTCGGTCCATCGTCACGATGTCGAATTCTCTGACCGACTTGTTGTACTCCGGCGGATTTCCCGCTGCGACGATGATCCACCCTTCGGGAATCTTGTGATTTCCAAACGTCTTTCCCTGAAGGAACTGGAGCATCGTCGGCGCAAGCGTCTCTGACACACAGTTGATCTCATCGATAAAGAGGAGTCCCTCCGGAAGTCCCGTCTGCTCAATCTTGTCATAAATCGATGCGACGATCTCACTCATCGTGTACTCGGTCACCGCATACTCTCTTCCGCCGTAATTCTTGTGCTCGATAAACGGAAGTCCGATCGCACTCTGTCTCGTGTGATGCGTAATTGTATATGAGACAAGTCCGATCTGGCACTCCTGCGAGATCTGCTCCATGATCTGCGTCTTTCCGATTCCCGGAGGTCCAATCAGAAGCATCGGTCTCTGGCGGATCGACGGAATCGCATACGCCCCGTACTCATCCTTCGCCAGATACGCCTCGATCGTATCCTTGATTTCCTGTTTTGCACGTTTGATATTCATAATTTCTCTCCTCCAAAATCTGTTCCGGCTCAAGAATCAGCTTGATTGCCCAGGGCGGAACAGAGATGTCCACATACTGATCTTTGACAAACACGAAAGCTGTGTCATAGAACGGTTTCTTCACCGGATAAATTCCCATTCCGTCTGTGAAATACAAAAGTCCTTTTAACCGGTGGAAAGCCCCCTGATTGGCGAGATGATTCACATGCTCAAATGCCGGACGGAAATCCGTTCCGCCGTTTCCAATCACAGTGAACTCCTTCATGTAGGCCTCCATCTCCTCGCGGTTTGTGATCAGGCGGTCCTCCTGAACTTCCTCATCACACTGGATGATGTGAATGTTCGTCTTCTTAAAGTAGCTGTCCGACTCACAGAGAATATCGTAGGTCTCCTCGAGGAAGCGGCGCACGAGATCCCCCGAACACGACATCGAGGTATCGATGACGATCACAAAATCCTCAATCCGGCTGACCTCCTTCGACTCAAGCGGTTCGACAAGCGGCATATTTCCATAGAGCGACAGCCCATACGTATAAAAAACATAGTCGAATGAGTCCGGATCAACCTGCATCTCCTCCCGGAGTACAGAGAAACGGCGCAGAAACCGCCGGTAATCATAGCGTTCCCTGTTTTCAACCTGAACCTGCTCGAGAAGACTCTTTGAATCCTCATCCTGCTGGTTTCCCATCGTCTCCATCTCGGTCTGGACCTTGTCCCGGTTATCGCTCCACTGATTCTGACGCACGAAGCTGTTCTTCGGCGCATCATCCGGAAGTTTCCAGAAGCGGTGATCGTCGGCATAGAACTCTTGCTCCATTCTGCGGTACTGCTGTTCTTTGAGATCCGCCTCTCTCAGAACCCGGTAAATGCCCTCCGCATTCAAAACCTTAAGTTTCTTTCTCAGTCTCCCGTACCAGTCCATCCGAAACGGAGTCATCGCGACGTGCACGCATTTCATGTAAATTCCGTCAATCACCGACTCGACTGCAATGTCACACGCAAGGTTCCAGAGTTCTTCCTCCCGTTTTCCCCTCGTGTCCATGTGGGAAAACAGACAGTGGAGCAACATATGGAGATAGGCGCGGTTCACATGCACACGTCCACTCTTGTAAAGACCACACAGATAGTCCGGGTCATAATTTATGACAAAACCGTCCGTCCCGATCTCCCCGCATCCCGGCACAGCCTCAAAGCCGAGACTGCTCAGAGAGACATCGAGATAGCGCATATTCAGATAAAGCTCGTTTCTCGAATTCATCAGAATTCTTGTGCAGAGCTCGACGGTACTCAACTCTTCTAGCTGTCTCTGTCTGACCGGATCAATCATGGTTTGAATCTCCTCCTCTCTCGTATCTTCTTAATCATCTTACTCTTATCTTTTCGGAAATCTAAAGTTCAAACCGGCGGCGGCGTGCTCTCGTCTTTGACTCTGCATTTTCTTTCTGTTCGGATGTTTCTGGCCCGTCCGCATGAAAATGGCGGTAATTCATCAGCCAGCTGACCATCTCCGTGTTCTCACACTTCTGCGCCACCGCAATCAGCTCCGCCAGCTTCTGGGTGAGCGTCGGCTCATCCTTCCCGCTGTTTTCTTTACCGGCACCTTCCTGATTATCCTGAGTATCCGCAAGCACGCTCTCGACAAGCCATGGAAGCCCTCCGGGCTCTAAGTTTGTCGCCTGATTCCGCTTAGGGCTGTCTGCCTGAATCAGCAGGGTCCCCGCACATTTCCAGTGTTCTCTCACATAGTCGAGATACATCTGGCGGCGTTTCTCGGAAAGTCCCCACGGATAGAGGATTCTGCCGATCGCAAGCTCTGTCACAAGTTCCTCCGACTCCTGAACCTTTACATGGGGAAAGAGCTCATCGTATCCCGCAAACTGAAATTCCCGGTTTGCAAAGCAGTAACGATAGCGATGGCCGCAGCCGTGCGTCTCGGTCACAAGAATTCTCGCAGGTGTATTTTCCACGGACTCCTCAAAATATTCCGGAAAAATCAGACGCGCCTCCTGATTTCCTCTGTGAACGCGGACACGAAGCGTCTGTCTGATCTCCGAGAGAATGTCCTTAAAGCAGGATCTTTCCCCCTCAAACTCCGTAAAATCAAGAAACTGCATCGATGGAGTGTCCGCAAAGAGCCCTGTCCCGAGGTCGAGCGCCCTCCCGCCCATGTAAACCGCCTTCAGCTGCTGACAGCCATAGAACGCATAGGCACCTATTTTTTTCACTCCAATCGGGATGTGCACCTCCTCGATCTCACTGCCCGAGCAGACATAAGCACCGAGCGCTGTAACCGGAAGTCCCTCTTCCTCCTCCGGAATCAGAACCACAGCTCCGGGCTCTGGAATCTTGTCGATCTGAATCTGATCTTCTTTCCATTTTGAATATGTGATTTCCATTTTCCCTGTCTTCCTCACTTCATCACTTCATCTGACAACTAACATCTCAACATCTGAATTCTCAATTCTCTATTCTCTATGAAACGAAAAAGCGGACCCCGATATTCTCGGAATCCGCTTCTAATAGAGCGCGAGACGGGACTCGAACCCGCGACCCCGACCTTGGCAAGGTCGTACTCCACCAACTGAGCCACTCGCGCATATGCTGTTGTTTTCAACGAAATGAATTGTATCATACTTTTGCGAAAATTGCAACTCTTTTTTACAATTTTTTTCGTGAAGCGGGCAACGGGAATCGAACCCGTATATCCAGCTTGGAAGGCTGGTGTTCTGCCATTGAACTACGCCCGCAAATACTGCCTCTTGAGGTTACCCTCAGTGCCTTGGACCGGAATCGAACCAGTGACACGAGGATTTTCAGTCCTCTGCTCTACCAACTGAGCTACCAAGGCCCGCCATGTCAAGATCAAAATGCCGTAGGCCGGAATCGAACCGGCACGGGAGATTAGTCCCGCAGGATTTTAAGTCCTGTGCGTCTGCCAGTTCCGCCACTACGGCGCACCGCTCCACATCGAAATGCTTCGCGAATGGATGGAGGTGGATTCGAACCACCGAAAGCACAGCTAACAGATTTACAGTCTGCCCCCTTTGGCCACTCGGGAACCCATCCATACTGACCTTAACAAGCGAGTAAAATCATATCATGGATTTTTCAAAAAATCAAGTGTTTTTTTCAAAATTCTTGTCACTTGTTCAACAGCAACGGATTTTGCCGATATTTTGCATTCCAAATCGACAAAATCTGCTGCCATTACAGTATTCAAGCCGACGCTCGCAGAGATCTAATACCGCCCGGTTGTCAGCAAAATTCCGCTGTTTGCCGGAAGTTCCAGCGTGAGCACACCGTTTTCCGCATGATATATAACTTGTCCGGCGTTGTAGCCCTGCGCGTGCGAGAGCATCATTCTTGTCAGTGTCTCCTCATCCGAAATTCCAAGTTCCCAGACCGGGACGTGCACCACGCGGCTGTCTCTTCGGTTATTAATGACGATCACGCACTTATTTTCCCCGCGCATCCGCCCGTAAGCGATCAGCTGGCGGTCTGCGAGAAGTTCCTTGACTGAACCTCTTCGGAGCGCCGGAAGACGCTTGTGCAGATCAATCATGTATCGATGATACTCAATCAGCTCAAAATCCTCATGTCCCCACGGATATGTTCTTCGGTTATCCGGGTCTGTCCAGCCGCAGACTCCCGTCTCATCTCCGTAATACAGCGTCGGTGCGCCCGGCCAGGTCATCTGCACCATAACGGCTTCACGAAAGACCCCGTAATTCACACCGACAGACGCCATGTCCGCCCCCATCGTTCCGATTCGCCCAACCATCTGGTTTGTTCTCGTCAGGAAACGGCTGTGGTCATGGTTGGAGAGCTGGTTCATCGATGTCATCACAGACTGCCCCTGCATCCTGCTCATGTGGTAATGCATGGAGCGGAAGAAGCTCTCTCCGTCCCCATAGAGCGCACTGTTGGAACCATCGCTGTGCTTCTCCATTCCGGTCAGAAACCATGTCAGCGGCTCCATGAATGCGTCATAATTCATGATGGTATCCCACTCGTCGCCCTGAAGCCAGCTGCTCGGATCTCCATAGTGCTCCGCGAGAATCACGGCCTCCGGATTTGCCTTCTTTACATTGGCACGGAAATCTTTCCAGAACTTGTGATTATACTCCCCGCTGTGGCCGAGATCAGCCGCCACGTCAAGACGCCATCCATCGACACAGAACGGCTCTGAGACCCATCTGCGCGCAATCCGCATCACATACTCATACAGTTTCGGGGACTCCTCATAGTTGAGCTTCGGAAGCGTGTCATGGCCCCACCAGCCGTCATAACTTCCGTTGTCCGGCCATGCGTGCTCATTATTGAAGTGAAAGAAACTGCGGTAAGGGCTGTCCGCGCTTAAATAGGCGCCCGTCTCATATCCGCCCTGGTGCAGGTAAATCTTCTCCCGGTCAAGCCATTTGTTGAAAGAACCGCAGTGATTAAAGACCCCGTCGATGATCACGCGCATTCCCCTCTTATGCATCTCACTCACGAGGTCGGCAAAAAGTTTGTCGCTCGCCGTGAGATTCGCCGGGTCCGCACTCCGCCTCTGGTAACAGGTCGCATTCTCATTCGAGACTGCATTCTCTGCGACAAGATCCCCGCCGTCCTTCACAATGACTCCGTAATGCGGATCAATGTGCTCATAGTCCTGGCTGTCATACTTGTGGTTGGACGGGGAGACAAAGAGCGGGTTAAAGTAAATGACCTCGACACCAAGATACTGAAGATAATCGAGCTTATCGCGGACACCCTTGAGATCCCCGCCGTAAAAGCAGCCGACATCCATCGTCGACGGATTCTGCTCCCAGTTTTCCACTTTGTGAACCGGACGGCCGATATAGACGTACTCACGCTCCTTTACATCGTTGTCAGGATCCCCGTTGCAGAAACGATCCACAAAGATCTGGTACATCACGGCCCCCTTCGCCCACTCCGGAGTGTGAAATCCCGGAGTGATCGTAAAGATTCCGCAGATATCCGCATACTTTGCGGCTCCGAGACATCCGAAGAAGCGGGTATTTGCATGCCCCTTCACCTCAAAATAATAATGAATGACAGAATCTGCGACCGTCATCGTCGTCTGAAAGAAATCGAACCGGTCATTTGAGGCGGTTTTCTCCATCTCGAGACGCTCTCCGCTCTCCGCGATCACACAGAACACCTGCTGTGCATCGTTCTTTGCCGTCCGAAACCGCAGGTTCACCGCATCTCCCGCATCCGGTTCCTCCGGCATCCGGTAATCCTGTGTCTCGTCTGCAAATAATGCCCGTTCATTTATTTTCTTTTCTTCTGCCATCATTCTTCTACTCATCACTTTCAATCAAATTTTTCCACTATCTGGCAAATCATGCCTTTCTGCTATTCTACTATTGTATCCAATTATCAGAAAACTTACAACTCTTTTTCCAAAACCAGAAAATAAGTTGCAGTATCCGATCGTCATCCATAAATTATCATTCATAAATTGCAATCCACAAATCACCACAATGATTTAAAAGCATCTGAAAAATATAGAACATAGAACGTTGAGTTGAATGGAATGGAAAAATCCAGAAATGCGAAAGAGCCAGCGGGGTAGCTGGCTCTTTCAGGAGAAGGTATTTCGTTTCTTATGGGGTGTAGCAAAAAACTATATAATGTATTGGGGGGTTTACGCTAATTATAGTACCATAAACCTCGTCCGAAGTGTGCACAAACATGCACAAATTTTAAAACTTTTTTTGTGCACTTTGTCGGTTTTTGTCATTCATTCCCGTCCACTCCGGCTTGCCTGGTCCCTGATGCACCTTCTCTTACTCGTATTCTTACTTCTCTAAGTTCACTTTCGATGGCGCATCTGCCTGCACCTTATCCCGGTTGTCAAACAGTGCCTCAAACTCTTCCTGACCGATCTTTTCCTTCTCGATCAGCAGTGCGCTGCAGCTGTCAAGGACGTCGCGATGTGCAAGAATGATGTCCTTCGCTTTCTTGTAACACTCGTCGATGATCCGTTTCACCTCGCTGTCGATCGCGGAGGCAACTCCCTCCCCGTAGCTTCTGGTGTGGGCGAGATCCCGTCCGATAAACACTTCATCGTCGTCCGTTCCGTAATCGATCATGCCGATCTTCTCAGACATTCCATACTGCGTCACCATCGCACGTGCAATCTTCGTCGCATGCTTGATATCCTGGGAGGCCCCGGTCGTCACATCCTCAAAGATGATCTCCTCAGCGATTCGTCCGCCAAGAGATACCATGATGTCCTGAAGCATCTTGCCCTTGGTGTTGAACATCTCATCGTCTCCCGGCAGCGGCATCGTGTAGCCTGCTGCACCGACTCCGGTCGGGATGATCGAGACGGTGTGCACCGGTCCGACATCCGGAAGCACATGGAAGAGGATCGCATGGCCGGACTCGTGGTAAGCTGTGATCTTCTTCTCCTTGTCGGAAATCACACGGCTCTTCTTCTCCGCACCGATTCCCACTTTTACAAACGAGCGGTCAATATCGCTCTGGCGGATATAGCTGCGGTTCTCTCTCGCCGCAAGGATTGCCGCCTCATTCATCAGGTTCTCGAGATCTGCACCTGTAAATCCAGACGTCGTCCGGGCAACGCGCTTAAGATCCACATCCTCGGCAAGCGGTTTCTCTCTCGAGTGAACCATGAGGATCTCCTCACGTCCCTTCACATCCGGACGACCGACTGCGACTTTGCGGTCGAAACGGCCCGGGCGAAGAATTGCCGGATCCAGAATATCGACACGGTTTGTCGCTGCCATCACGATGATTCCCTCATTGACACCGAAACCATCCATCTCCACAAGGAGCTGGTTTAACGTCTGCTCTCTCTCATCGTGGCCGCCGCCCATACCGGTTCCCCTCCGGCGTGCAACGGCATCGATCTCATCGATAAAGACGATACACGGTGCATTCTTCTTTGCGTCCTCGAACAGGTCGCGGACACGGGAGGCACCGACACCGACAAACATCTCCACGAAGTCAGAACCGGAGATTGAGAAGAACGGAACTCCCGCCTCTCCTGCGACTGCCTTTGCAAGCAGAGTCTTACCGGTTCCAGGAGGTCCCACAAGGATGACACCCTTCGGAATTCTCGCTCCGACTCCGGTATATTTCTGTGGATTTCTCAGGAAATCCACCATCTCCTCGAGATCTTCCTTCTCCTCCTGAAGACCTGCGACATTCTTGAACGTCACATTGCTGTTGTGCGTCATGCGCGCACGGCTCTTTCCAAAATTCATCATCTTGGCATTCGTTCCGCCGCCGCCCGCTCCGGCACGCATATTCATCATAAAAATGATCAGTGCAACTCCGCCGACTGACAGCACAACCGGGAAGATCACGCTCATCCAGTAGCTGCTCTGGGAGACATTCTGGATCGTGAAATCAATTCCCTTGTCCTGAAGCATCTCCTCCGTCTTCTTGACATCGGAGACATAAGTCTCATACTGTCTTCCATCACTCGTCTGAATCTGAACACGTCCCGTCGGAACCTGCTCATTCTGATGGATCACAAGCATCTGAACTCCGCCGCCGTCAAGAACCTGCTCAAACTGCTGACTGCTCAGTTCTCCCTGCTCATTCTGTCCCGGCAGACGAATCAAAAACAGAGCTGCGATCAGCAGCAGAAGCACCAGAAGCCCGGTGCCTCGATACGTCTGTTGTTTCACTTATCAAGTCCTCCTTACTACCGTCCTACTGCTGCTCTACCACACCGATAAACGGCAGATTGCGGTATTTCTGAGCATAATCCAGTCCGTATCCAACAACGAACTCATCCGGAATCGTAAAGCAGGTGTAATCCACCTTGACCTGCTTCTTCACACGGCGCTCCGGCTTGTCGAGAAGGGTGCACAGATGAATGCTCTTCGGTCCTCTCTGCTTGAGCACTTCAATCAGGTAGGACAGGGTGCGTCCAGAGTCAATGATATCCTCCACGATCAGAACTTCCTTGCCTGCAAGCGGCTCATCGAGATCCTTTACAATGCGGACTACACCGCTTGATTTCGTGTCGTCCCCGTAGCTGGAAACAGACATGAAGTCTAACGATACCGGAACCGTCAGGCGCTTTGCCAGCTCACAGGTAAAGAAAACTCCACCCTTGAGCACACAGATCAGATGAACACTCTTTCCCTCGTAATCCTTGCTGATCTGCTCTGCAACCTCACTGATTCTCTTATTTACTTCCTCTTCCGTCAAAAGAACACGAATCTTATCTTCCATTTCTTTCTCCTCCGTCCAGTGTTACCTCTAATACCGTTTTTGTATCATCCGTAATCTTATAATATTCGCTGATCCGGTACCCGATCACCCAGAGCACATGACTGCCCTCGGCAAGAAGCGGAATCTGATCGCGCAGATGCCTCGGAATTTTCTCGTCAATCATATATCGGGCTGCTGTCTTTCTTTTTCCGCCCGGAATGCTCAGATAATCCCCTTCTTCTCGAAAACGTACCGAAAGTGCAGTTTTAATTTTATCATAATCAAACCATTTCGTATACAGGTTTTTCGGAAATTCAGCACCTTTTTCATGTGGAAAAATCCGCATTTGAAGATTCGGAACTCTCTTTTCTTCCGGAATTTTCTCCGCAGAAATTTCTCCACTTCTGTCTGAATTTTCCCGAACTTCCTGTGTCTCTGCTCTGCTGCTCTCACAGAATTTGCAGATCCAGAGATAACGGTAGCCGGTCTGTGCACGCAGATCTCCCGGAAGATCCGCGCTGCCTCCGACCGATCCGAAAGCAAGACGGTCAAGACTGTCAAAATGGCGTCTTGTGATGTCCTTCCATCCCGGCTGCGCGTGATCGAGAAGAATCCGGATCAGATAAGAACGGATAATCGGCTGCTGCGCGCGAAATTCGTCAAGCGCAATTCCAGCTGCTGCACCAGACGGCGCTTCTGCCTCCCCTTTTCCGTCTTCTCTCCCGGCACGTCTCCACACTGCGAGCGCCTGTTCCTCGAGGTACGCATCCGCCTGCGCAAACAGCTCTCCTGCGTGCAGAAGATTTTCCTGCGCCCGCGCATTCACAAGATTTTCCATCATCGGAAGCAGTTCACGGCGGATCCGGTTACGCGTGTAATCGCCGGACTCGTTTGTCGAATCCTCGCACCAGCAGAGTTTCTCTCTCTTTAAGTACTCCCGGATCTCCTCCCTGCCCACACACAAAAGCGGACGGATTCTGCGCCCCTGCACCGGATGCATCCCAGACAATCCTCGAAGTCCGCTTCCGCGAAGCAGATGGTGAAGAATCGTCTCCGCCTGATCCTCCTGATGATGGGCGAGCGCTATTTTTGCAAAGCTTGTGCCATTTGTGGAATTTTCAATCAAATGAAGTTTGCAGTTCTCCTCATCCCACTCTCTCGCCATCTGTTCAAAGGCTTCGTAGCGCAGGACACGTCCTGCCTCCTCCTCCGACATTCCATGTTCGCCTGCATAGGCACGAACATCCCTGTGAACGGAAAAAAACGGGATCTCCATACGCCCGCAGACCTCCTGCACCCACGCCTCATCCCGATCTGCCTCAACTCCTCTCAGACCGTGATGAACATGAATCACACGAACAGAAACCGGAAGCACCGTGCGAAGCTGATTCAGAATCGACAGAAGGCAGATCGAATCCGCCCCTCCCGACACTGCCGCAATCACCCGGTCTCCCGGCTCCAGCATATGAGTCTCCCTGATAAATCGAATCACTTTATTTTGCATACCTGCCTGTTCTCCTCTTCTGTCCGCCACGACACCTCTTCATTTGTTGTTGTTTGTTATTGTTTGTTATTGCTTTTTCCAGATTCCCGCCACAAACACAGTCATATCATCCCTGCATCCCTCCCGCACTGCAAAGTCGAGAACCCGCTGCGCGAGATCCTGCGGGCTCTTTGCGGGAATCTCCTCGAGAAACCCCTGCATACTTTGTTCTTTGTATACACCTGGACAGGCATCTAAAACCCCGTCCGTCATCATCACAATCCAGTCTCCATCCCAGAGTTTTCGAGACAGCAGGGATGGCTCCGCCCCCGGCAGAACCCCTGCCGGAAGTTCCCCCGCCTCGAGAATCTCCACCTTTCCATCGCTGAGCACAAAAGTCGCAACTGCGCCCATCTTCATTGCTTCCAGAACGCCATTGTGAAGATCAACACAGGCGAGATCCAGCGTAGCGGGATGCTGTTGGGTTCCCGTCAGAAGCAGAACCGTATTTGCCATCTTCATCGCCGCACGGGCAGAAAATCCTGTCTCCAAGAGCTGCCCGAGCAGCTCCACAATCTTCCCGCTCTCCGCTCCGGCCCTGCTTCCGCTTCCCATCCCATCGGACAGCCCCAGAATCACCTGCCCCGGGACCTGTTCCGACCAGATATAATTATCCCCGCAGACCGTCTCTCCCTGTTTCGGAATCCGCGCAGTGCCGTATCTCATCTGGTACTGCCCCGCCTCCGCAAACCGGATCGATGCGCTCTGGCGGTTGATCAGCGTTCTCGTGTCCGGCGGCGCATACCAGCTTCCGCCGACCGCCTCGCCGAACAGTTCCGCTGCCTCCCTCGCCGTGACACAGCGGTTTCCGAGCGCGCGGACAGTCAGATACGCCTCCCGCTGATGATTTTCATACTCGAGAAGAAGCATATTTTCCACCCCGATGCGATGAAGACGAAACTTTCGGCGCACCGCCTCCTCCTTTGCCGCCGTCACGTCGGTTGCCGCCTCCATCTGCTGGGCAAACTCGTCGAGAATCACCGCAAGCTCCCGAAACTGCACCATGACGGTGTCCCGGCTCTCGAGAAAACGGTTTTTCCACTCGAGATTCATCGTGGCGCGCCCTAAATTCCGGTTCAGCTGCGCCATATAATCTTCTTTTCTCCTGCACGTCTCAAGGAAAAGGCGGGGCATGTCCTCCTCCCCCACCTCCCCCTTCTGCTCAAACGCACGGAGCAGGTAATAGAGGTAATAGCTGTCTGATTTCTCACTGCTGCTGTAAAGATTGCAGCGGCTGCACGATCCACAGACCATCGCCGCCGACATCTGCATCGCCGCAAGGGCATCCTCCCGCGTCAGCCCCTTCTCTCCCTCCATGCCATCAAGGCAGGAACGCGCCAAAAGTCCCAGAGAACGCGCCATTCCGCTCAGTTTCCCCGCCGTATAGATATTTACATCCGCCATGTCCCGGCGTCGTTCCCGTTTCCACACAAAAATCCCCTCCTAAGCCACATTATATGCGGCGGGAGAGGATTCTATGCCCGGTCACTCTTTCTTCTCGGACGGTTTCAAAACGATCTCATCCGGATCAACAAGCCCAAGTCTTTCCTTTGCAATTTTTCGTATATACTCTTTTGTCTGTACAAGGACTCGCTGCTCTTCCAGTTCTTTCGCGCGTTCTTCTTCTTGCTCTTTCTGCTTTATTAAGGACGCTTCTTTTACCTGATAGCTCTGATCTTTCTGTTTTAGCGACGTGCTTTTCACATTCACTGCAAAAGCAAGACTCGCCACAACCACGGTGATTCCGATGATTGCAAGGCGATTGCTCCACCGGTCTTTCTTCTTGCGCACATGCTTACGCCTGCCCATTTCATCACCTGCTCTGTCTCTGTGTTTTTTTTCGTATCTTTATTCTAAAGCATCTCCCTGCCTTTTTCAATACTCTAAAAAAATTTGTGCTGACAATCCGGTCATACAGAATCATCCCAAAAGCTACGGCGCCAATCATATAAAATCGAAGAGCCCCGTCATTTTCAAGATAGAAAAGGCCGAACACGGCAAGAGAGGCAAAGACCCAGTAAATCACATCTTCCACCCCCACCATTCCCGCGCTGTGCTTCACGAGAAGACGAAACAGACGCAAAAGATCATAGAGCATCATTAACAGGATTCCGGCCAGCAGACTGCGCCAGCACGCATGCGCCTCGTGAAAAACGGCTTCACTAAATCGTGTGCCTGACATTCCAGACAGTTCAAACAATTTCAGCATCACGATCACACGGATCTGCCCCGCAAGACTCTTCCCAATCATCGGAAAAGGCGGGCGAGAAGAGACTGCCCCTCTTTCCGGTAAGCCTCATTCGAGGAGTAGATGAGCTGATCCACGGTTCCGTCGACGTCGACCTCCCCTTTTTCCACCGTCAGCCGGCTCACATGAAGATCTTTCCCCTTTATCGTCAAAAGTCCGAGGTCTGTATCCATAATCACCTGATTCTCGTCAAACGAGACGACCTCCCTCACCCCGGTCAGCGCCACACTGTTTCGATTCGACATCAGGCAGGAGTGAGAGCGGATTTCCTTCTTTTCTTCCATGACAGCAGATCTCCTTTTCCTGATTTCAGTATATGGGAAATCCGGTGCTTTGAGTACAGATTCTGCTGTTGCACTTTTACTGTGCTTTTGCAGACTCTCGCACAGCTGTCAGAATCGCCTGCTCCATGACTTCCGCCGCCAGTGTTCCCACCATGTTCAAATCTGCGGAAACCTTGCCGATCGACGCCGCATAAATCGAATCTCCGTCTGCCATCGTTCCGACCGGGTTGATGCAGCGCGCATATCCGCAGCGCGTCATCGATGCGATCTTATTTAATTCTGCCTTGGAAAATTCTCCGTTTGTGATGACTGCACCGATCGTCGTGTTTCCACCTTTTCCGGTAAAAAGGTCCGTCTTCATGCTGAGTTTGTAGAGCTCCTCTCTGGAATCCGCAAAGCCATCCATCCCCGGCAGTTTCGGACCTGCCACTTTCTCTCCGGTCGATGGGTCAAAAATATCCCCGAGCGCATTCAGCACGACAACTGCCGCCACCTGAAGCTCTCCGATCTCAACTGCACAGATTCCGATTCCCGTCTTTGTCGCATACTCTCTTCCACAGATTTTTCCGACACTCGCTCCTGTTCCCGCCCCGATACAGCCGCTTGCCGGATGATTGAACTTGGCATCCTCGCATGCCTCATATCCCATCTTTGCATCCGGGCGGATGTCAGAGCGGCCGATTCCGAGATCATAGATACAGGACTGGCAGACAAGCGGAACTTTTGCAAATCCAGTCTCATATCCAATCTCATGCTCTTCGAGATAACGCATCACACCGTCACTCGCTGCAAGACCGAAGGCAGAACCGCCGGACAATACAATCGCATTGATCGGATTATCCGCTGTGATCGGGGAAGTCAGCGGAGTCTCTCTCGATGCCGGACCGCCGCCGCTGATGTCCGTTCCAACTTTTGCTCCCTCATCGAAAATCAGGACGGTGACTCCCGTCATCGCCTCAAAATTCTGCGCATTTCCGATGCGAAGTCCCTGCATTTTTGTGATCGGAATCTCTTTTACCAAAGAACTCAGTTTCATATTCATTCCCTCTTCTCTCGTTTTTATTTCTATTAAACAAAATTCAAAAAAAGGAGCATGCCCCTGCGTCATACAGATTCGGGCACGCTCCTCTCGCTTTTTTCTTGCTTCTGCGCTGTGTTTCTGTTTTTATTTCTTTAATGCAACTGCCAGCGCTCTCGACACTGCGCTTCCAAGCAGCGTGCAGACAACCGCCTCGATCGCACCCTGGATTCCTACAAACAGGACAACAAAGATGAACGGGTTTGCGGCTCCGAGACCGGAAGCAAGGTTCTGGATGTAATCCGTGTTGTAAAAGAACAATACCAGAGAGCTCATAAAGAGCAGGGTATTGAGGAGCGGGCAGGACAGGCTTGCCAGGACAAACGCACCGTTTTTAGATACTTTCTTTGCTGCCTGGAAGATCAGACCGCAAAGCCATCCCTCCAGAATACGCGGAACAAGCAGAGTAAATAAAAGTCCAAACGGATTAATCTGAAGAAGTGCCGCACTGAACGCGGAACCACCGGTCAGTGCCATGATCATGCTGGTCATACCGAAGGCAGCGCCGCAGACTGCACCTGCACTCGGTCCGAGAATGATCGCTCCAACTGCAACCGGCACCGTGAGAAATGTAATCGTAAGTCCCGGGGTTCTGAGGTATCCAAGCGGAGAGAATGCCATGACAAAGATAATGGCAACCATCATCGCCAGCTTCACCATAAAGGAAGTCCGGGAACGGGATTGTTCAAGAGTAACGGAAGTTTTTGTGACTGCTTTCATTTTTTTGTTCTCCTTTTGCTCTGATAAAACGGCGCACCACAAATCTGCGGGGCGTTCCCCTGTTTTTCAGAATATTTTGTTTTTCGGGGATACAAGGAATAAACGAATCTCAAGAATAAATAAAAGGAATCATCCATCATGAATCACGCAGTTTTAAACTGGATTTTGTATACAAAATTCTCATCACCACTCATCTCTTCAGATCTTTTCATCAAAGAAAACATTCTCGCATCCACACATCCCGTTACAGCCTCAAAAGGTCTGTACATGTTGTACATGCTGTCTTGGAATCATCTGAAGAAGTCATTAAGGTCATTTCATTCGTAGTTAAGAATTTTTCATCCCGACTGACAGTGATACATTTTCCTAAGAATAACGTTCATTCGCAACGGTTCTCTCTTACTATAACACAAATCTTTAAAACAGCAAGTTTTTCTGAAAAGACAATCCCACAGTCACTTTCCTATTTCTCTGATCACAGACAGAAACTCCTCCTCTGTAAATCCATTTGCGCTCACCAGAATTGTTGTCCCATTCTTCTTCCATTCCGCACCGTAAACCGGCAGATCCCCGCTGTCATCCGCCTTCGTCAGCGTCACTTTCATTCCCTGAATGCGGGAAATTTTTGCATTTTCCACTGCCGGTGGCGTCTGCGTGATTCGAGACAGAGTGAGGCTCACAACCTGGTTTCTCGCCTCATCCCGATACCAGATCTGATTCTGGTCATAGACGACTGCCCCTCCCGCATCTTTATAGACCGCAAAAGATAGCGGTGTCATCTGCTTCAAATGGCCGTCAAGATTTTGCGGAATCTCACCCAGCTGATAATATTCCACAGCTTCCTCCATCGACATCTCCTGCCAAACAGCATCCGCCGAAATTTCTGTCTTAAAAGAGGACATTCCCATCGATTCATTCCAGTACACGGATGTCCCAAAACGAAGGTGATACAGAGACAGACAGATCAGACAGATGCAGGCCGCCGACAAAAGCGGCCACAGCCGAATAATATTTTTCTTTTTTTCCGTTTTTTTCACCGGCTGTTTCTCGGCATCGAGGATCAGATCATCGTCAATCTCTCCGATTGTGCGATACAACTCTTTTGCATTCACAGAACATATCCCTCCTTTTCCAGATATTCTTTCAGGCGTCCTCTGACGCGAAACAGCTGGGACTTCACCTTGCTCTCCGTCACGCCATATCGGTCCGCAATCTCTTTCACGGAATCCGAGTACCAGTATCTGCGCACAAACATATTTCTGGACTCCTCATCCTCAGTCCGCAAAAACGTGGAGATCGCAGACGCGACCTCCCGCTCCTCATACTGCTGTTCCGTGGAATTCCCATGTGTCAGACATTCCTCCAGTTCTGAGAGCTGCACCGAAAAAGACAGATCCCTTTTCTTCGCACTTAAATAATCATAGCGGTTTAAGGCAAGGCATCTTGCAATCCTCCCCAGATAGGGAAGAAGCCGCAGCGGCCGATCCGGCGGCATCTGATTCCAGGCAGAAAAGTAGCTCTCATTGACACATTCTTCCGCCTCCTCCCATATGCTTAAAATATTCAAAGAAAGTTTCATCAGATAGGCACCGTACTGCCGGATCGTGCACGCAATCGCCTCCTCCGACCTCTTCCAGTACAGCTCCACAATTTCTTTGTCTGTTATCCTTCCCATTTTGCTTTCTTCCTGTATTTCCGTTTTCCCTGTGAAATTTGATTTCCGGCTATTTTTCAGTTTCCGGAGTATTCGTCCAGATCTGAACCGCCGTCACTTCATCCTGTTCCGGCTGATCGTCCGTGTAGCCCTGAATGAAATTGCCCGGCAGGATCTCCCGGCTCACCTCGTTGTTCGTGTCCGGATCTCCTCCAAACCCTGTATCCTCTGTAATCAGAATTTTCTTGCCGTCCTCGAGCGTGATGACCTGGCCATCCACGGAAGAAACCTTTCCCTCAAAGTTGATTGCCGGCTTGTAAGAAGTCACCTTCGAATCATCATGCGCGATCGTCTGAACCGTCATCGTCTCATCATTTGCCGGGTGGTTGGAACATCCCGTAACCACCGTCATAGAAACCGCCATAAGTGCCGCCATCATGATACCAAGAGAATTTGTTTTTTTCATAAGCTTACCTCCATCTGTGATAAATGAATCTGTTTTTTGTCCCTTCACCTATCAAGTAAGCTTTTCTGTCCTCTTCGTTGCATCGTTTTTTATTTTTTTTAACTTTTTACCCAAAAGCTGTAACCTGCAAAAAACAGGTATGGAAAGACGCAATTTCCTATGAAACAAAAAAAGTCCAGTGATTTCAGGTATCTATTGCTGCCTTTAAACCACTGAACTTTTCCCTCTCATCCATATCTTACAGATACTCAAACATCTCTTTCGCATCTTCTTTGCGAATGGTTTCCTGAACGCTCGTCACGCGCACCTTGACCGATTTGTTGCCAAATGCAATCTCAATCACATCGCCGGCTTTCACCTCTGCGCTGGCTCTCGCCACTTTGTCATTGAGCATCACGCGTCCGCTGTCACATGCCTCGTTTGCCACCGTTCTTCTCTTGATGATACGGGACACTTTCAGATACTTATCCAGGCGCATAGTTCTTCTCCTTATATTTTCCTTATAAATGGACAAAATTCCCCCTACAGCGCTAGTCGCATTATAGGGGGAATTATTTTCACATTTTTCGTATTTTCACTAAAAAAGTTTTAGTTACCGATCCTCAAAAAAGTGTTACTCAGATTATGCGTTTACCAGATCCTTCAGAGCCTTACCAGCTTTGAACTTCGGGGTCTTGCAAGCCTCGATCTTCATGCTCTCGCCAGTCTTCGGGTTTCTGCCCTCTCTTGCTGCTCTCTCAGATACCTCAAAAGTACCAAAACCAACCAGCTGGATCTTGTCTCCCTTCTTCAGTGCATCAGAAACAACATCAGTAAATGCCTTTACTGCTGCCTCTGCATCTTTCTTGGACAGGCCTGCCTGCTCTGCTACTGCTGCAACTAATTCTGTCTTGTTCATTATCATTTCCTCCTAGAATGGTCCATAGTACCGTTTCAGGTTACTATCTTATATAAAAAATGTACTCTTCCATTTATATCTGTTTTGCCCTGCTTTGTCAAGGTTTTTCCACCGTTTTTCCGATAAACACGGCAATGCTCCGCGAGGGTGCCATAAACTTTTTCTGGGACTTGAGTTCCGGCTCTTTTCCCGCCTCATAGAAGCCATTCTGAGCCTCATCGGCGGTCTGAAATACCACATGCCATTTCTTTCCTGCTGACAGCGTCGGAAGGGCAAATTCGTGCGGTTCCCAGTGCATATTGTAAATGACAAAGAACGGATCGTCCGGTTTTCCGTCGGGCTTCTTCGCATACTCCCCACAGTAAAGAATTCCGAACTGTCTCCGGAAGCCGTCAAATTCCGGTTTCCACGCACTCACCCCGTGGTAGGAGACGTCAGGCTGACCACAGGCAAGTGAGTCCATGAGTTTCGGCTCTGTCGGCTGATGAAAAACAGGATGCTCTTTTCGGAATGCAATCGCGCGTTTCACAAACTCAAGCTGATCGGCATTCGTCTTCTGGTTATTCCAGTTCAGCCATGAAATCTCATTGTCCTGACAATAGGCATTGTTGTTTCCATCCTGGGAGTTGCCGAATTCGTCTCCGGCAAGCAGAAGCGGAGTTCCCTGACTCAGCATCAGAAGCAGAACGGCATTTCTCAGCTGTTTCTTTCGAAGCTGGCGGATCTTCTTTCTGCGCACCGGTCCCTCTGCCCCGCAGTTCCACGAACAGTTGTAGTCCGTTCCGTCGCGGTTTTCTTCCCCATTCGCCTCATTGTGTTTCTGATCATAGGAAACCATGTCCGCCATCGTAAATCCATTGTTCGATGCCATGTAATTCAGTACACCGAACGTCTCGGGATTTCTTCTGCTGCGGAATGCGAGCGCTCCCATCTGGCCTTCATCGCCCTTGAGAACCCGTCTCATATCAACGAGGAAACCGTCATTGCACTCTCCGAGCAGCCGCGTCCGCCGTCTTCTTTCTATTCTCTCCGTTTTCTCCTGCGATATGCCCGCATCCGCAAGCCTCTGTTTCATAATCCGGCTCTCCGCAAGTCTTCTCAGAAACGGATCGGTCTTTGCGTCTTTCTTTGGCCCGCTTCCCGCAATCTCAACTCCGTCCCAGCTCGTCGCCCAGATCATCGTGTCGGCAAGATAGGGATCAGAGGCGAGAAGCGCAATCGGCGCAGTTCCACTGATATGAAGTCCATCGACATGAAATTCCCTCACCCAGAATCTCGCCACCTCAAGCACATCGGCAGGTGCTTCCTCACCGGTAAAGAAGAGTTCCGTCACAATGCCAAGCTTTTCCCGGTGCAGCGTCTTTACAAGAGTCTTGAATTCCGTGACGGGATTTCTCCCCTTTCCCGCATAGGATGCCTTCGGCGCAAACAGAAACGATGGTCCGTATCCCCAGTAATTCAGACGCCCATCCGCCTCCATAACTGCCGGATTGGATTTTTTACTCTCCTGATAGCGGCATGGGATCTGGACCGGACGCATCATCACCTCATTGAATTCCGTGGACGGCATCAGCTCAACCGTCGTCACGCCGAGTTCTCTTAAATATGGGATTTTTTCCGCAATTCCCATAAAAGTTCCCCGATCCTCGACACCGGAGGATGCATGACGTGTAAATCCGCGCACATGGAGCCGGTAGACAATCATATCCTCATAAGAAATCTCAGGACGCTTGTCGTCCTCCCAGTCAAATTCCGGCAAAGATACCGGTGTCCTCAGCAAGAGGTCCCCAAGCTCTTTCTTTCCCCAGCGCTCATGTCCCTTAAATGCACGCCCATGAGGATCCTCAAAACGGACTCCATCCGCCTCAAACACATAGTCATAGCGGTCTAAATCTTCCCCGAGAACCGTCATCGCCCAGACATTTCCGGTTCGTCCCTCTCTCGGAAATGGAATTCGCACTGCTTCTCTCTTCTCTTCTTTCTGCCTCGTATGAGATCCCGGCAGATACAGAAGCAGCGCACATTCCTCCGCATCGACTGCAACTGCCACACGGATTCCTCCATCTATCCTTGTAAGTCCCAGCACCGTATCTCCCCTCGCACTGCTGTCAATCTTAAATGAATGCATCCCCAGTCTCCCCCCTTCTTTTCATAAAATTTATGAATTACCACGTCTGAAGTCTCCGTTTCCTACGCCATCAGGCGTGGTTTCTGGAAGGCTACGATAAGTGGCTTAAGGCTATTCACAAAGCCCTATCCCAGTGGGATTACTTTTATAGAAAAAAAGGGCAGTCACAAAACGGCACACAGATCACACTGTTTTCGCTGTTTTATGACGGCCCATTTGAAATCTCCGTTTTCTAGCAGATTTCTCACTCAAAGTACAGGATTTTCCTGATAAGAAACTGCTATTCCTTCAGATTCAATTCTACCGGACAGTGATCCGATCCCAGCACCTCTGTATGAATCGACGCACTCTCAAGACGATCTTTCAGAGATTCTGAGACGCAGAAATAATCGATTCTCCACCCCGCATTTTTCTCTCTCGCCTTGAAGCGATAAGACCACCAGGAATAGACGCCCTCCTGATCCGGGTAGAAGTAGCGGTATGTGTCGATGAAGCCTGCGTCGAGAAGGCGAGTAAATTTCTCGCGCTCCTCATCGGTAAATCCGGCATTCTTTCGATTCGTCTTCGGATTTTTCAGGTCAATCTCCGTATGTGCCACGTTCAGATCGCCACAAAAGATCACCGGCTTCTTCTCCTCGAGCTTTTTCAGCCACGAAAGCCATGCGTCTTCCCATCCCATTCGATAGTCCAGACGGGCTAATTCACTCTGGGAATTCGGCGTGTAACAGGTCACCACATAGTACTCCGGAAATTCTGCCGTGATGACACGTCCCTCTCCGTCATACTCCTCAACACCGATTCCGTACATCACCGAAAGCGGTTCTGTTCGGGTAAACATCGCAGTTCCGGAATATCCCTTTTTCTTTGCATAATTCCAGTACTGATGATACCCGGGCAGTTCCAGATTAATCTGTCCCTCCTGAAGTTTTGTCTCCTGAAGACAGAAAATATCTGCATCCGCCTCCTGAAAGAAGTCTAAGAATCCCTTGCCCACACAGGCACGGATTCCGTTGACATTCCAGGAAATCAGTTTAGTCATACAGATGCTCCTTGTAAACGCCATCTGCGATCAGTTTGCGGATGGAATCCACTACTGTCTGCTTATCTGCCTGATAAGTCACACCAAACCACTTGTCGCGAGTCTCAAGAACCTTTACAGAACCACGTCCGCTCTTGATCATCTGGTCGATGATCGTCGGAAGCAGATACTCAGCCTTCAGATTTCCCTCCTCGATGTTGTCGAGGAATTTCGGGAATCCGCTCTCAAGCTCATCGAAAAACTTCGGCGGAAGGCCCCACATATTCATGGATACATGCTGATGCGGATCTACGGTAACCGGATTTCCCTTGCCATCAACTGCCTGAAGAACGCCGTCCTTCCACTGAATCTCAAAAGTCTCTGTTACATCCTTCAGAGTTCCGTCCGGATTTACCTCGCAGACACCACGGGTTACGGTTCCGTTGTCGCTTAAGGTATTCTCCAGAATGAATCCGCCCATGCACATATCATACGGATCTGCATCCGGATCCATCTCATTTACCATGTAATCATGGATCTTCTTGAATCCCTCTTTGCCGTAGTAGTCATCTGCATTGATTACAAGGAACGGCTCCTTGACAAGATCCTTTGCGCAAAGAACTGCCTGGCCGGTTCCCCACGGCTTGGTGCGGCCTGCCGGTACGGAATATCCCTCCGGAAGCTCATCAAGCTCCTGGAATGCATACTCTACCTTTGCTACCTTCTCGATTCTGTTTCCGATGATTTCCTTGAAATCTTTCTCCAGATCCTTGCGGATGATGAAAACGATCTTATTGAATCCGGCCTCAAGTGCGTCATGGATGGAATAATCCATGATGATCTCTCCGTTCGGTCCTACCGGTGCGAGCTGCTTGATTCCGCCGCCAAATCTGCTTCCGATTCCGGCTGCCATAATAACCAGAGTTGTGTCTCTCATTGTCTTTTCTTCCTTTCCGTGTATTGCTTTCTCTGATTTTCACTATAACATAAGTAATGAAAAATAGCAATTTCATCTTTTCCCCAAAATCAGCGAAAATTTTCCGTAACATTTGTTACTTACGTTCTGGATTTTTTCTGCTAGAATGCGTATAGTAAAAACACTAATGAAATCTTTGAGGCATTGAAACAACAATGAATGATAAAGGAGGAAATCATCTTGAATCCATATTTTTCTCTTACTGATAAAGTTTACAACATCACCGAGCAGTATCCGGAACTGATCGATCCTCTCGTCAAGATGGGCTATGAATCTCTCAAAAATGATGCCCTGCGAAAACTTATGGGGCGTTCCGTCTCTCTCGAAATGGCTTTGAAGACCCGCCATCTCGATCTGGAAAAATCTGAGCAGGCGCTCGTGGATGTGATCCGTCACACCCGTGAAAATCCGGACGCCCTCCGCGTGACCGGCGTGCTCCCCTGCCCGATCCGCATCCAGCTGACCGAAAAACTGAATGCCTGGATCGAAGAACATCACGCTAAGGTCAGCTGCGATCTTCAGGCGGCAAGCATGGGACTCGACCACATCGAGGAGCAGGTGAAAAACAGCAAAAGTGCCGACGATCTCGCGGACATTTATCTGTCAGCCGGATTCGGTCTCTTCTTCGACCGCAGTCTTCTCGGCCACTACAGCGATGCCGGAGTGTTCGCCGATTTAACCGGAATGAAGAAACTCAATTCCTGTTTTGACAACGAACAGCTTCAGCTGAAAGATCCGAAAGGACAGTACTCCATCCTCGCAGCCGTTCCCGCCGTCTTCATGGTAAATGAGTCTGCTCTGAATGGAAGGGCTTTCCCAAAGAGCTGGAGTGATCTGCTCTCCCCAGAATTTGAGGATTCCATCGCCATGCCGGTCAGAGATCTCGATCTCTTCAATGCTCTGCTGCTCGGCATTTACAGCCACTACGGCGAGGACGGAATTCGCGCCCTCGGACGCAATTTAATGAGCGCGATGCATCCCGCAGAGATGGTAAAGACCGGAACAAAATCAAAAAGTGCTCTCGGTCCTGCCGTCACTGTCATGCCATACTTTTTCACGCTGATGAACCGTGACAACAGCGCACTGACCCCCGTATGGCCATCGGACGGCGCTGTCTTAAGTCCGATTTTTCTGCTGAGCAAAGCCGCATCTGCCGAGAAATCCCAGGCATTCATCTCCTATCTCGCCTCCAAAGAGATGGGCGAAGTATTCTGTGCCGGAGGAAAATTCCCTTCCGCACACCCGGATGTCGACAATGGCCTCTCTCCGGATCAGACCTTCCTCTGGCCAGGCTGGGATTTCATCTATTCACACGATATCGGCTCTCTCTTAAAAGAGACAGAGCGCATCTTTTTTGAAGCATCGGAGGAAACAAAATGAATCTGATTATTTTTTCTGGTCCGCCCTCTTCCGGCAAGACCTCTGTGATCTTAAAGACGATTGCCTCCTTTCAGGCGGAAGGCAAAAAAGTCGGCGTTGTAAAATTCGACTGCCTGTTCACAGACGATGACATTCTGTATGAGAAAGCCGGCATCCCAGTCAAAAAAGGACTCTCCGGCGGTCTCTGCCCGGATCACTTCTTTGCCTCAAACATCGAGGATGTCGTAAACTGGGGCAACCGCGAGGGACTTGATCTTCTGATCACAGAATCGGCTGGTCTTTGCAACCGCTGTTCCCCCTACCTCGAGGAAATCACAGGAGTCTGCGTCATCGACAACCTGTCCGGAATCAATACACCAAAAAAGATCGGGCCTCTGCTCAAATCGGCTGATATCGTAGTCATCACCAAGGGCGATATCGTCTCCCAGGCCGAGAGGGAAGTCTTCGCCGCCCGCGTCAGCGCTGTCAACCCGCGCGCAATGGTGATCCATGTCAATGGTTTAAGCGGTCAGGGCGCACATGAACTTGGCACCCTGCTCTGCAGCAAAGAGCAGAACATCGAGAGTGTCCAGGGAATGAAGCTTCGATTCTCGATGCCGTCCGCAATGTGTTCCTACTGTCTCGGTGAGAGAAGAATCGGTGAAAAATTCCAGTTGGGAAACAGCCGAAAAATGGATTGGAAGGAGAACGAAGAATGAGCGCAAAATCAAATCTTATCGACCGATACCCCATCGCAGAACTGCTTGAGCGATACCCGTTTGCAGAAGAGTTCTTTCTCCAGAACCGACTCGACCCAAAGGGGTTCGAATCCCTGACTTTTTCTGAGTATCTGTCGCAGCTTGACCCGGACGAAATCGAGGAGAAGGCACTTGACTGCGCCGGACTTCCATCCCTGTTCGACACCTACCTTCACCAGATGGCGGAATTTCTCGGAATCCAGACAGAAAATCAAGTCCGCTCCCTCACGATTCTCCCGGGAACTGACAAGAGCAACACCCCGGAGGGATTTGATGAGCTCACGATTCTTCCGGGACAGATCATCTCGATTGTCGGGCCGACCGGCTCCGGCAAGAGCCGTCTGCTCGCAGACATTGAGTGGGCCGCCCAGAATGATACTCCGACCGGCCGCAGCATCCGAATCAACGGAGAACGCCCTGACCCGAAATGGCGCTACTCCGCAAACAACAAGCTGGTCGCTCAGCTCTCCCAGAACATGAACTTTGTCATGGATTTAAAAGCCGGCGAATTTCTCGAACTCCACGCACAGAGCCGCATGATTGAGAACAGCAAAGAAATCGCAGAACAGATCTTAGAAGCCGCCAATCAGCTTGCCGGCGAATCCTTCACTGCCGACACCCCGGTCACTGCCTTAAGCGGTGGCCAGTCCCGCGCACTGATGATCGCTGACACCGCTATTTTAAGTGCCTCCCCGATTGTCCTGATCGACGAGATTGAAAATGCCGGAATTGACCGCAAGAAGGCACTGGATGTTCTTGTATCCCAGGATAAAATTGTCCTGATGGCAACTCACGATCCGCTGCTCGCACTGATGGCAGATCGAAGAATTGTGATCCAGAACGGCGGAATCCACAAAGTTCTCTCCACAACACCCGAGGAGAAAGAACTCCTGAAACGTTTGGAAGAACTCGATGCCCTGATGGGAAATGCGCGCCAGCAGCTGCGGCAGGGTCTTTCCCTGAAACTCGATCTCATGCAGAAAGAGAATGCCTGAAATTAAATAACATCGAAACACGAAAGGATTTTATCTATGAAATTTGATCTGAATCAGTGTCCTCTCTTTTCAGGAATGTCGGAGGCAGAAATCGAGGAGTGCCTTTTAGTCAGCCAGTCCCGCATCATTTCCTGTCCAAAAGATTCCTATCTCTTTCATCAGGGAGAACTGCCCCGCTACATGATGGTTCTGCTCTCAGGTTCGGTCGTCATCGGGAACGACTCTCTCAGCGGCAAACGCAACATCGTCGCCACGTTTCAGGAACACGGAGAGATGTTCGGGGAGATTTTCCTCTTCCTGAACAAAAAGGAATATGATTATTTCGCTCAGGCAGGCTCCGATTCCGAGGTTTTGCAGATTCCAAAATCTTTTTTTGATGCGAACGCCGTAAACCAGAATTCATTCAGTTATCGCCTGATTGCAAATCTGCTTCCCGTCTTTGCCGGAAAAGCCTATTACCTGAACCAGAAAATCCGCATCATCTCCGGTGCCTCTCTCCGCCAGAAGATTGCCCGCATGCTCCTCCAAAACAGTCACGGCGATCCTTCTTATGTCTTCTCCATGAACAGGGAACGGATGGCGGATTACCTCGGGGTTGCCCGCCCTTCCCTTTCAAGAGAGCTCTCAAATATGCAGGCTGACGGATTGATCTCTCTCGAAAAGCGTAAGATCCGCATCACAGATCTTTCCGCACTTCAAGAAATCATGTAGCGCAGAATTCATTCTTTGTCCCTCCCGTTTTCTTTTTATCACTCTCCCTGCACCACCGAAGCGTCACAGCGCACCGCAATGCGCTGTTTGCCTCCTGCCGTGCAGGTAAAGAGCGTCAGCGCCCACCAGCTCTCTGTCATTCTCTCCGTCTCCTGTGCATCCAGAATCTCTATCTCCGACACTTCATAGAAAAAGCGGTTCCCGTCCATATCTGTGAAAATCACCGAGTCCCCCTTTTTCAAATTTCCGATCCCCGAAAAATGAGCCCTGTAATTATGACCGGCAATCACCAGATTCTGCATATATGCCGACCCTGAATACCTGCACGGAGCCTTTTGAAGATTCTTTTCCGTCCACACACTCATCACCGGAAGTTCCCGCTGCAATGTGGGAAGCTCCAGCATCCCGATATATCCCGCTCCATCAATCACTTTTTCCGGCATTTTCCGCTCCAGATCCAGCAGATAGAGCGGAAGTGCAGCGCTGTCGCCATCTGCCATTTCCACATTCCGGTGTTCTCCAGCAGAGTTCGTCTTCTCCGCAAATCCCATCTCGTTCTGGCTCTCTCTGACATGATTCCACGCCCGGATTTCTTCATATGCATTTTTCCCTGCAAACACTCCGGACACAATCACACCGCATGCGCCAAAAAAACGCAGAATCCATCTGACTCTCCACCATCTCTTTCCCCCGGTTTCCGCTTTTTTCAGGCATCCCGCAACCGCCCAAAAAAAGATTCCTGCCAGACCAAAAATCCCTGCCAGATACCAGGAGTTTCCCGTCTGCGGCAGCCGCTCGGATTTCGGCTGTTCCGGCTCTTCCACCGGGTTTGTCTCCGTCTCTTCCAGTTCCCGATTCTCCCTCCGATTTGTCAAAAGAAACGTCTCCCCCTCCTGCCGGATTGAAACCACATATCCCTCCGGAACCTCCTCCGCCACTTTCCATGAACTTTCCGCATCCAGATTTTCCCACACACAGCTCCACTGATTTTTTTCCGACAACACCGTGCGCTCTGTAATCACACCGTCTCTCAAAAGCTCAATCACAACTTCTTCCGGATGGTCCTGATTTCCATGATCCTCTTTCTCGTTTTCCCGGCTTCCGTTTTTCGTCTGTCCATCCCAGATTTTTACTGCCCTCAATCTGACTTTTTCTGGGGAGTCATCTCGATCTCTCTGCTTTGAGGGCGCGTTTTCCTCCTCGCGGTACTTTGGATGCACTACCACACGCCCTGGCAAATGCGTCTCATCCCCAGACTCAAGAGAAATCCTCGTCAAAATCGGTTCTGGAATATACGTTTTCAGCCCCTCTGTCCTCTTCTCTCCGACAATGAGATAAATCCCCTCACCCAGATTCTCAAATTTCAATCGCCCATTCAGATCTGTCACCCCTCGCAGAGCAGGAGTTATCCGATCTCGCGTCACATAAATCTCAAGTGTCTCCGCCGTCTCGCGCCACCATGAACTCTCCTCAAAATCAATCTGTACCGGACAGGATTGAAACTCTTTTCTCCTCACATAGCTTCCCGATTCTGTTTTCTCCGCCACCTGAAAAATACAAAAGATGGCTTGCTGAATCGGCTTTTCTCTGCCGTACTCCAGAATCACAGTCCCCGTCCCCTGTCCTTTTTCTTTTTCTAAATTCTGTGTCATCGCCAGCGCCTGTGATCCCTGCACGTGGAAAAATATCATCACACACAGAATTCCCACGCACACTCCCCCTGCTAAAAGCGTCATGATTCTTCTCATTTTCCCCACCTTCTTTTTAAACCCCTTATCCCCAATCACACGGTTCTTTCGTTTTCCGCTTTTTTTTAATTTTTGCTCTGTTTTTCCACACGCTTTCCGCGCACCAAAAGCCTGTGGGAATTCACTCCATACGGAGTGCAGGTGACAAGTGTACAGAAATCCTGTTCCGGATCAATCTCAAGCTTTTCAATCTCATCCGGAAGCACCACATTAATCTCATCCACCTGATATTGAAGCGTCCGATTCAACACTTTGAGATTAAAAAAATCTCCTGTTTTCAGCTGATCCAACCCTGTAAAAAGTCTCGCTGACGGAAGCCCCCTGTGTCCGGAAATCACACAGTGGCTCCCCGGCCCGCCAACCGGAAGAGAACTCCCCGCAATGTGGCCGGATGCAACCTGAAGAACCGACTCATCCGTCCCGTGATAAATCGGAAGCAGACAGCGAATAGAAGGGATCTCAATATAGCCCATAATTCCATTTCCTGTCAGATTCAGCAGCTCACAATAGCGGGCCTGATCCTCCTCGCTCAGATAATACCGATTCTTTTTTCTCCTCAACTCCATATTATAAATTCTTGCCTGGGTCCACATGCTCTCAAGATCTTCCCGCTTTCCCTGAAAAACCGCATCCGCATAACCCGCAATCGCGCGGGACTGATGCCACCGGTTCCAGACTTCACTGACAGAAGGATAGAGCATCAGAGAAAGTCCCGCGATAAACAGAATTACCGGTACTAAGATCAAGCCCCGTCTAATCCATCTCTTCTTTGCTTTCGTCTTTCTTCTCTCCTCTCGGCTTTCTCATCAGATACATACATGCAGCCCCTGTGGACGCCATCATCAGCGCACCGCCAACCGCATAAAACAAAAAGGTTCCCCGTCCACCTGTTTCCGGCAGCGACACTCCATGTTTATTGATCACGATCGTCTCAAGAAATCCCTCTTCCTTATCCGAGACAAATGTAATCTCGCCTGTCGCCGCCTCCCCATTTAATGTCTCTAAAATCGGAGAATCCGAGAGGATCTGGTGTTCCGCCGTAATCGTAAAATAAAGTGCTGGCACCGTATTATATCCCGCAGGAGTGATCGACTCTGTCAGACGATAGGCGCCATCATCCAGACCGCGAAATGTAAAAATTGTTCCGGTTGTGTTTTTTTCCGGCACAAAAGTCTGCCAGTTTTCTTCTCCCTCATCCGTATCAGGCAGCTGTTTCTCCAGAACAAACTCAGCACCTTCCAATGCTTTTCCCGTCTCATCCTGCTTTTTTACCACAACCTTATAGGTAAACACGATTACCATATCTTCCAGTGTCTTTCCAGTCTCGCCATCCTGCCCCTCATTCGGATTGTTTGAATATTCCAGATACATTTTATTTGGATTTCCTTCCGCTCCCAGGGCCGCCTGATCGTTCAGACGCGACGCATATTCAACCGTCACAACACTGTCTGCCTTGACTTCCGGTATCGTCTTCATGTTCTCAAAGATCACCTCAAAGGTATCCCCATCTTCCGCCGATTCCTGCACAGAAAATCCCTGCGAGATCTCTTTATCATCGACAAACACATGCACGGTATCCGCCTGAAATTCCAGTCCCTCAGACTGCTGATCATGAAAAACAAAACGATATACCGGATATGAATCATAATTCGATGCCACTTTTCCCATCAGTCGAAACGGAACCAGATCATCCACATCATAATCCGCGGAGTCCTGCCAGTCAGATTCATTTCCCAGCGTATCATTCCGATCCTTTACCTTTTTCTCCGAAGACGGCTTGTCCGCCTTTGGGGTCATGTTCACATCCCCCACAATCTTCACCAGCCAGGTTGTATATGCATCATCCTTTCCTGCCTGAGAACCATCTTTATCTTTTATCAGATAATATCCTGACGGAACACTTAAAACCCGTTCTTCAGAAATCGTCTCAAATGCTTCCTCTTTTTTCAATCGAGCATATTTTTTGATTACGGAAAGTTTCTCTGCATCCGTCCCCTGCGCCCCTTCAATCTCTTTCAGAATTGAATCCGGAACTCCTGCACCACATTCACCGCTTCCATTTTCTCCCCACTTCACATTTGACAGAATTCCCTCCGTCTCGTCACCCACAAAAATCTGATAAACCTCATACTCATGGCCGTTATCCGGCGCAGTGATCGTATGCGTTGTTCCAGCGAGCGCTCTGACACTCATCATCATAGTTCCCATGCAGATCATCATCAAGAACCATGCCGCAAGCCTGCATCCCCACTCATACCATGTTGAATTCGTTCTCCTGGATTCTCCGTTCATCATTCATCCTCCTCTTTTCTTGGCCATGTTTTTGTACCATCTTGCCTCTTTTGCTTTGATGGTTCCGAAAAATCAGAAACCATATGAAATACACTTCCCATACCTGCAAAAATCAAAAAAGCTAGTGTTATATATCCATCCGTTCCGACCCCGCCGGTCTGAGGAAGTGTATATCTTTTTATCTTCTGGTCCGTCACTAAAATCCAACTGGAGAGAGTCTCATTCTGGCCATCCGCAATTTTAAGAATCTCCCCGTCCTCCATCCTATACACGCCGGTAAACTTCGCTTCTTCTAACAATGGAGAAATGAACTGCTCATAGTCCGACTCCTCAAAACAGAACCATGTTTTCGCCTCATTTTTTTCATATCCATCCGGCGCCTCGATCTCCTGTAAATAGTACAGACTGTTTCGATCCAAAAGGACACCATTTACCGGATCACCGCGGAACAGACACTCGCCCAGTGCATCTGTAATTCCCTCCGCCATCTGTTCCCCTGTCGAAGAATAAATGCCATAAAGAGCTCCCGGCACCGCTCTGCCACTCTCCTCCTCGCTCTTTTTCATTCGAACAAAATATTCCTCCGCACTGGAAGTAAAACTATAATCCTCCGCACAAAATTCAGTCCCCCACAAAGTAACTTTCGCCTCGTTATTCACCTCGCCCGCTCCGCCATCATTTTGAGCAGCCGTCTGATAGGTAAACTCATAACAATACGCCCCCGGACTCGCGACATGAATTCTAATGTGCTGAGAACTCCCTTCCACCTTTTCCACTGTAAAATCCGTTCCATATTGAAGCGGAAATGAGATTCCATTTTTATCCGTCACAACAACTGTCATAGACCCTGTTATGTAATAAATGTTTCCTGTCATAACATCATCAATCACGATCGATTGGCGACTTAAATCATAAAAATCGGGATTTAATGTAATTGTGTATTTAGAAAAATCCGAAGAATGAGATTTGCTGAGGAAGGGAGAGATATCAATGCTATAAATATTACGTGTTGTGTTTAACCATGCATGATTTTCAATAGAAGAATTTTCATCAATTAAAATCCAATCCTGACTATTTTCTAATGTCGAAATATAATTAATTACAATTACTATATTTTTCTGAAAATACCAATGTGTACAATAGTTATCACACTTATCTTGTTTTGCTTTATTGACCAAATATAATCTTGCTGGTTTCTTCATATTGTCCCAACGAAATGCTATTTCTAACTCTTTTTCTTGGGCTTCAGTTTCACTTAATAATTGCCTTTTTTCTCCATCGCAAATAATATATATATCTTTAATTAAATCGTAATTCCAATTAATAGAATTTCCTTCTAAGTCATACATAATATCTCTAATAGACCACTCCTTCGCCTTTCCTCCCGTATATCCCGGAATCTGGGCGGTGATTGTCCATTCAAATTGTCCTGTTAATCCATTAAAATACCCCGTCTTTGCAATCGTTCCTTCTTTGTGTGACTCAATTTTGATTGCAGGATTTTCTCTTTCAAAATCAACCGTACAGGAAAATGTTACATTTAACCGAATTTTCTTATTTTCCTTCATATTGATGCTTAAAACTTTTCCTGATTCTAAAATCTCTAATGTTCCAATCTCCACTCCATCACTCGCACAAATACTCTGCGATGAAATCTCAACTGCATTCATTCCTGTTGGCATAAGATACTGATAAATGCCTTCTTCCGGAATTCCCATTGGTGCATAAAAATGAATATTCAAATAATAACCGTCGTTGTCATAGACATGATAAATGCCTTCATCATCCGGCTCTATAATGGTTCCACCTGCGTCCAGAAGAAATGCATCAAAATTTGCCAGTTCTTTTTGGCTTCCTCGGCTGAGCACATAATCTTTTAAATCTTTTATGGCATTTGTATTCATGGCTTCTGAACTTTTTTCTGAGTTTTGGTTTAAATTTTGTTTTGGATCCTGTTCTGAATTTTTTTGATTTTTTGAGATGTTTAAATATAGATTTTCTGATTCCTGATCGTCTGTTTTTTTATTCTCCGGATTTTCTAAATTTTCTTCAGTTTCTTCTGGTAAATCCTCTTCCCACTCACTGCCTGATGCCGTAATAATTTTATCCGTATGATTTTTTTCTTCATCATCGTCATCGTTTAAATTATTCTTGCCATCATGTTCCAATTCTTTTTCTGTCTGATTGCTGTTTTCTGCATTTGAACTCGTGGCGTATTCTCTGATATTTTTTATAATATCATTCATTTTCCCTTTCTTTTTCACCTGTTCCATTATATTCATATTCCAACTATAATCTCCAGAAAAATATTCTTCTGTCATTCCAAATACAGGCGAATGTACTCTCATAACCAAAATAAATAAAATAATTATGATAAGAATTCTCATCAATATCCCCTTTAATCTGTCCCGCACTTCCCACTCAAACAGTCGGCGAATCCATTCTTCAAAATTCACGCTTATTCCCCTTTCTCAAAATTTCCTCTCTCAAAATAAAATTTAACTCTCGAAACTTATTATTTCTCCACACTACACAGTAAACTAGTCGATCATTGAATGGCCGAGGATTCCTGCTTAGATGTCCTAAATTTAATTGATTAAAAAAAGATACTTAAAACTGCCACATCAATAAACATCTACCACAAAAATAAACACAAAATGCATGAAACATAAAAATATAAATTTACTTTTTAACATTGATATAATATTGAACAGTATTGAATAATACAAAATATTTGAATATTAAAACTAATGTAATTATTTGAATTATTGAGATTTTAAGGATTATTTGAAAATTAGAAATTTAAATGTCGCATAGAAAGAAATATTAAATCTGCTTTTCTCTGATAGTTGTGATAGTTGGATTATAGTTCATCCATTCCTCTCTGTCAACCGGAAACTCAAAAACGATAACGTATATTCAACAAGAAGTTTAAAAATATTTGCACATAGGAATTGCTTTTTCCCCGTATCATATACTATAATTAAATTGAGCAAGTAGCATCTTTTATAGAGAGGAGTGATCTTATGAGAATAGAGCGAATTAATGACAACCAGATACGTTGCACTCTGACCAGTACCGATCTGAGCACACGCAACCTGAATCTGGGAGAGCTGGCTTATGGCAGTGAAAAAGCCCGTGGTTTATTTCGTGAGATGATTCAAAGAGCCTCCACTGAAGTAGGATTTGAAGCGGAAGATGATATTCCGCTGATGGTTGAAGCAATTCCGCTTTCTGGCGAGAGCGTCATGCTGGTAATTACCAAGATAGAAGATCCAGAAGAACTCGACACCCGCTTTTCCAAGTTTTCTCAGCTTTCCGAAGAAGAACCGGAATCCGGTTCCGGATTTGCCGGTGAATTCTTAGAAGGCGCAGATGATCTGATGGAATACCTGAACAAAGAGCTTCAGTCTATCTCCGAAGCTCCGGATCCGGAACTTTCCAGCATCGCAATGTCACAGGATTCTGATCTCAATTCTGCTCCGGCAGAGACAAAAAATGATTCGCAGGCAGCACCGAAAACACAGCTTCCGCAGACGCGTATCTATCGTTTCGACAGCCTTGATCAGGTTTCCGAAGCTGCCCGGGTAACCGTCTCGATTCCGCAGGGTATTAACACCCTGTACAAGAAACCGGGAACTTCCCAGTACTATCTGGTACTCAGCAGCAAGAATGTAGACCCGCTCGCATTCAGCCGGATCTGTAACATTCTGTCTGAATACGGAACCCGCGTAAAACCGGAATCCGCCAGCGAAGCCTACTATCAGGAGCATTATGAAGTCATCGTGCGTGCACATGCACTCGAAAAAATGGCTCTGATTTAAGAGCCGCACGTGCATATGTGCACACGCACAAAACTACAACAAAGCAATCAGACAACGCTGAAACAACCAACAATGGACACAGAAAAGGGCATGCCGAAAATTTCGGATGCCCTTTTTTGTAGAAAATTTTTAGAAAATCTCTATTTTTATTAATTTCCAATCTCCAATTTTTAATCTTCAATTAATTTTCAATCGTCAATCATCAATTTTCAATTTTCTGATTTTCATTTTCTGACTTTCTTTTTCTGTTTTCTGTCTGGTTCGTCAGCTTCCTTTTTTCTTATAAGGTAGCCAGTACCTCGTTGATACCGGTAACCAGATCATCACAGTCAATGCCATGAACCATGCATGCTTCCTCAAGGCTCTCCATCTGGGAAGACGGGCAGCCAAGGCAGTGCATACCTGCACGCATCAGCATCGGAGCGATCAGCTCATGCATCTGGATCAGATCTCCAATCAGCATGTCCTTGCTGATCTGAATGGTCTCTTTATTCTCCATGTCAATTTCCTCCTTGTTAGAATTCGCGGATGTACTCATACTATAATACTTTTTCCCAAAATTAGCAAGCTGTATTCCCGTTCTGCCATAAGTTACCTAAAGCTAACTGAAAATTGTACCCAATTTTATCCATTTGTGCAACATTTTCCTCTTGAATATTTTTAACAAATGGGATAAAATAGAGTAACAACGAATGTATAAGAATATTTAAGGAGGACTCATATCATGGCATATGTTATTACCGATTCATGTGTTAGTTGCGGAACTTGTGAGCCGGAGTGTCCGGTAAGCGCTATCTCTCAGGGAGACAGCCAGTACAACATCGATGCAGATGCTTGCATTTCTTGCGGAACCTGCGCAAGTGTTTGCCCGACCGGAGCAATCAACGAGGGCTAATTCTTTTCAATTAACCTACATAATCCCCTTCCGTATTATCATGCGGAGGGGGATTTTTTTGTATCTCTTCACATCTTCTTTCCGCTTCTCCCGAATTTCTTCTTTCTGAAAAACGGCATCCGCGTAGCCGCTGCCTCCGCCTTGCTCTTCCCACTTTTCTGACACGCGCGCAGAGTCTCATCGAGCATCTTAAATCTCTCTTCCTCCCGCTCATCACTGATTCTCATCATATATTCGAGTTCCTGTACCATACGGTCGTTCACCTGCCGGCTGATCTCCCCGCTGATTGCCTCGCTGTTCTCCTTGACGGCCTGTCCGACTGCATTTCCAATGATGTGATTCATGAGCTGCTGAAAACGCTGCATTTTTTCTTCCTGAGACAGGGCAGAGAGCTCCTGCCTGCTCTCTTCCTTCTCTCCACTCTTCTTCTCTTCCACTGCCATGATTTCCTCCGTCTTCCCCTCCCTTAAAATATCAACCGCATTCTGTCTGAGAATCTCATCCGGATCCACATTTTCATCACCGTCAAGCATGCGTTTTAATACCTGCTCAATTGCTTTGAGCTGATAACCTTTCTCCTTTAGTTCTTTCACCTTTTTCAAAAGCTGAATATGCAGGTCCGTATAATACCGATAATCTTTTCCATTGCGAGGTATTTTCAGCTGAAGCTCGTCCTCCCAATACCGAAGGACATGGGACTCAACACCCACAAGCTTTCCCGCCTCCGATATGGAATAATGTGTCCCGTCCATACGTTCTCTCCTTATGGTCTCTCATATTTTTCAAGTTTGCCCTGCCAGGGATACCCATATCAAAGATATACCAGAAATACGCTGGCAGATACACCATCCCTGTCTCTCTGCACTACTAGAAACATATGACTCCTTGAGAAGAATTATGAATATATGAATAAAAAAAGACATGAGCAGTCAGACAGGAATGTTGCTTCTCATTCCCATTTGACCGCCCATGTCTTCGATCTTTTACTATCTTTTACTATCTTTTATTATTTTTTCTATCTGACTATTTCATTGTCTGTTTTACTATCTGCTTCACTTCTAAGCTTACTTCGCCAGATTGACAAACTTCGTGAACTCCGGCTGCCAGAGCAGGTTGACGGTTCCAATCGGGCCATTTCTCTGTTTTGCGATGATGACCTCCGCGATATTCGGAGTATCGGTGTCTTTATTATAGTAATCATCACGATACAGAAACATCACAACGTCGGCATCCTGCTCGATCGCTCCGGACTCTCGAAGATCGGAAAGCATCGGGCGGTGGTCCGTTCTCGTCTCACAGGCACGGCTCAGCTGGGACAGGGCAAGTACCGGGGCATTCATCTCACGCGCCAGCGCCTTTAAGGATCTCGAGATTTCTGAGATTTCCTGCTGACGGTTGTCACTGCTTTTTCCGCTTCCGCTCATCAGCTGAAGATAGTCTATGATAATCATGCTCAGACCGTGTTCCAGTTTCATCTTTCTGCACTTGGAGCGCAGTTCCGTGATCGAGATACCCGGAGTGTCATCGATAATCAGATTGGAATTGCCGATCACACCGATTCCCTCGACCACTGCATCCCAGTCGGAATCCGTCAGATTTCCATTTCGGAGTTTTTGCGCATCGACATTCGATTCCATCGCCAGCATACGATTAACCAGCTGCTCCTTGGACATCTCCAGACTGAACACCATGCACGGCAGACCTTTGCGCACCGCCACATGATCGACCAGATTCAGCACAAACGCGGTCTTTCCCATGGAAGGACGGGCTGCAATCAGGACAAGGTCGGACGGCTGCATACCGGAAGTCTTGTAATCCAGATCAATAAATCCGGTCGGGATTCCGGTCACACTTCCCTGGCTCTTGGAAGCGACCTCAATCTTCTCCAGAACATTCAAAGCCACCTGTCGGATCGGCACAAACTCGCCGCCTCCACGACTCTGAAGCAGATCAAAAACTGTCTTCTCCGTAGTCGCAAGGATCTGATCGAGCGGTTCCTTTCCGGCATAACAGGTATTTGCAATCTCCTCATTGATCCGGATCAGTTTTCTCAAAACGGCTTTCTCACGGACAATATTGGCATAGGACCGCACATTCGCAGACGTCGGCACCGTCGTGATGATGTCGCGGACAAAGTCAAGACTGCTGACCTCCGGCGGTACATCCTTCTCCTTCAGGCGGTCCTGAAGGGTGATCAGATCAACCGGTTTGCCCTCGTTAAAAAGCTCCACCATCGTCTCAAACATGATGCCGTACTGTGTCTGATAAAAATCAGAAGCTGTCACGATCTCTGAGGCAGCAATGATCGCCTCCCTGTCCATCAACATGGAGCCGATCACCGACTGTTCTGCCTCAATGCTGTGAGGAGCCACCCTTTTCATCAAAGGTTCATCCATACATTTGTTTCTCCTGTGTTTCTCTCCGCACCAAAACATTTATGCAGGCAGGACTTCACGCATCATTCTCCACGCATGGAATCCGCCTGCATATCTGCCCGGCACTCTGCATTCCGAGTTATGCTTCCGTTACCTTAACAGTCAGCTTTGCAGTTACATCCTTGTGCAGTTTTACAGGAACCTCATGCGTGCCAAAAGTCTTGAGCGCTTCCGGAAGAACCATCTTCTTCTTGTCAATCTCCAGACCAAGCTGATCCTTTGCTGCCTGTGCAATCTCCTTGCTGGATACAGAACCGAAAGCTCTTCCGCCCTCTCCTGCCTTCATCTTCAGGGTCACGGAAAGCTCTCCGATCTTCTCTGCGAGTGCCTTTGCCTCCGCTAACTGCTCTGCTGCGACCTTCTCAGCATTTGCCTTCTGCAGTTTCAGGTCATTCAGGTTCTTTGCAGTTGCCTCAACACCTAACTTCTTCGGCAGAATGAAGTTGCGCGCATATCCGTCATTTACCTTTACAATCTGTCCCTTTTTTCCAAGTGCCTTTACGTCTTCTAATAATACGATTTCCATTATGATATATCTCCCTTCTCTAACATCTGGTCGATCACCGCTTTCACGCGGCGCTTTGCTTCCTCGACCGTCATATCTTTCAGCTGGGCACCGGCGATCGTCCTGTGACCTCCGCCGCCTAACTGTTCCATCATCACCTGCACGTTGACTTCGTCAATCGAGCGGGCGCTCAGATAGATAACTCCGTGATGCTCGGTCAGCACCACAGAAGCCTTGATGCCCTTGATCTCAAGCAGTTCGTTTGCTGCCTGTGCACCGACAACGGTCGGGCTCTCAAGCCCTTCTGCCGGACATTCTCCGATCGAAAATGCATCCCGGTAGACCTCCGCAGAGGCAATCGTCGCAGCCTTTGCCTTGTAATCCACCATATTATCGCGGAACAGCTTGCGCACTCGCGTCACATCTGCTCCGCAGCGCCGCAGATAAGCGGCTGCCTCAAACGTGCGAACGCCCGTCTGATTGGTAAAGTTATTCGTGTCAATGACAATGCCGGCGTACATCGCATCTGCTTCCGCAGACTTGATCTTGATTCCGTCCGCAATATACTGGAGCACTTCCGCAACCATCTCACACGCGGAAGATGCATACGGCTCCACATAGGAGAGAACGGCATTTGAGATGATCTCACTGCTCTGCCGGTGATGATCGAGAACCACGATCGTCTTCACCATCTTGAGCAGTTCCGGCGCATCGGTGATGCTCGGGCGGTTCACATCCACAACCACAAGCATCGTATTCGCATCCACGAGTTCCGCCGCCTGCGCACCCGACAAAAACATATCATCCGGATATTCCGGATTGTCGACAAAGCGATCCATCATCGGCTTCACGGAAGTCGTGACCTCATTGATGACAATATGTGCCTTCTTGTTGAGCGCAGTCGCAATTCGGAAAATACCGATCGACGCTCCAAAGCAGTCGATATCGCCGATCCGGTGTCCCATGATCAGGAGGCGGTCTTTCGTCTCCATCAGCTCTCTCATCGCATGTGCCTTGACGCGGGCCTTGACGCGGGTCGCTTTCTCAAGCTGCTGAGATTTTCCACCGTAATACTGGATCCGGCTTCCATCTTTCAACACGGCCTGATCTCCGCCGCGACCGAGCGCCATATCAATCGCAACACGCGCATAATCATAATTCTGCGCGTAAGTATCTCCATTCATACCGATTCCGATACTCAGCGTCACAGCCATCTCATTTCCGATGTTGACTGTCTTGACGTCCTCCAGAATAGAGAAACGCTCCTCCTGAAGCTGCTGAACATATTTCTGCTTAAGAATAAAGAAATACTTATCTTTCTCGAGCGTCTTCACCACACCGTCCATTGCACTGATATACTTGTTGATCTTTCGGTCAATCAGCGCTGTCAGAAGGGAGCGGCGCACCTCCTCGACACTCTCAAGCGCCTCATCGTAATTGTCGAGGTAAATCAGTCCGGCAACCATCTTCTCGTCCGTGATTTCCTGCAGACAGCGAAGCATCTCTGTCTCGTCAAACAGATAAATCGCGAGCAGTTTCTGTCTGCTGATCAGCGCTTCCTTCTCCTCTTCCTCCGAACTGCTCACATAGATCGGCTGAATGTCCAGTCGAAATTTCTTATTTCCATAAGAAGTATGAACCAGAACGGTACCGTCATCCGGCACCAGATCATTCCGGGTCAGATTCGGAAAAATAGAAAGGAGGCTCTTTCTGCTTCCCTTTTCTGTCTGGATCGCCTCCTGAAACGAGCGATTCATCCAGAGCAGCCGTCCATCCTCATCCGCCAGCGCATACGGGATCACCATATCCGTCAGAAGCTGTTTCTGGATCCAGGCATACTCGGAAGAAAACTCCACCAGACCGCCGAGAATCCGCTTGTGACTGTACATATAAATCCAGACCGCTGTTCCGATGTAACACACCGTAAACGGAATCATAACCAGTGCTCCCACACGGCTTACCAGAAACAGAGCGGCATTCCCGCATACCAGAAAGACAGAAAGCACGATGGGCCAGGACAGATATCCCTTGAGCTGTCCCTTTACCACGATATTCTCTTTCATATTTTTGTTCTCCTTGCCGAATTCCTGAGAATTCCAACAGTCGTATCATACGCTTTACCCCTAATTATACCATACGAAGCGCCAAACGTCCACAATGAACGCGGCATCCGTTACAGTTCATGCGTCGCGCAGTTACTGTTCACGCGTTGCGCAAACAGTAACGGATTTTGCCGATGCTTCGCATTCCAGATCGGCAAAATCTGCTGTCACCACTGTATCATACGGCATTTTCAGTTCAGAAAATGCCTACCCGTGTACAGTAACGTCGCGCAAACCGTATCATAATCATATGGGATTTTCCACTCAGAAAATTCCCACCGGCAGGCCGGAAGCGCGATTGTCTTTTTCTCAAAATTATACTAAAATGAAAAGGTGACTTTTGATGAAAGATTTTTATTTTTCCTACGAAATACAAAAAAGGAGATTATCTTATTATGATTAAAAAAGAAATTTCTGAAATCAAGCGCCAGTTCACCCCTAACAACTGCTCGATCTCCCGCATCTGCGGCTGCTATGTGGACGGAGAAAAGAATAAAAAAGCAACCTTCAAGGAGGCTTTTCTCTCCCTTCCTGAAGAAGATATGTTCAAATATTTTGAGATTTTGAGAAAAAATCTCTCCGGAACACTCGGAAAAAATCTTCTGAATCTGGAGTTTCCGCTCTCCGCTGAGGGCGAGGGTACCCCGCACGACCTACTGATGAAACTGCGTGCCACCCGCCTGACCGATGATGAACTGCTCGACACGTTCTACGACCAGATTATTGAGAGCTACGACTATGTCGGCAACTTTCTGATTCTTCTGATTCACGACGCCTACGACATCCCGGGACGCACCTCGGACGGCATTGAGATGGAAGACGCCTCCGACGAAGTGTACAGTTACATTCTCTGCTCTATCTGTCCGGTTGATCTCTCCAAGCCTGGTTTAAGCTACAATGAGATCGAAAGCAACTTCCAGAACCGAATCCGCGACTGGGTTGTCGGAATGCCGGAGTGGGGATTTTTGTTCCCTGCATTCAACGACCGCTCAACCGACCTTCATTCTACCCTTCTCTACACCAAGAAGAGTGAAGATCTCCATGACAGCGTTGTCGAGCAGATTCTCGGCTGTCCGCTCCCGCTCCCGGCAGGCTCACAGAAAGAATCCTTTCAGGCGATCATCGAGGACACACTCGGCGATGCCTGTGACTACGAGACCGTAAAGGCCATCCATGAAAATCTCAACGAACTGATCTCTGAACACAAAGACGATCCGGAACCTGTCGTTCTCGACAAGTATCAGGTGAAAACCCTTTTGGAAAACAGCGGAGTCGAGGAAGAACAGCTTGAGAACTTTGACCAGAATTTTGACGAGACCGCCGGTGAACGCGCCTCAATCTACGCTTCCAACATTGCAAGCACCCGCGCTTTCGAGGTAAAAACCCCGGATGTCGTCATCAAGGTAAACCCGGAGCGCACAGATCTCGTTGAGACGCGCGAGATCGACGGCCGCCAGTGCCTCGTGATCACAATTGACGGCGGAATCGAGGTAAATGGAATTCTTGTAAACCAGAACGGTGGAACAAACACAGAAAATTAGACTTGAATCCATTATGTGCAAACGGCGACAGGAGCTGAGAAAGTACATGCAAACCCGTGTGACATGTCGGTGCTTAGACTGCGTAGTTTGCAGTCTTATGCACCGCTACATGGAACCCGGAACGAGAGTGTGTTTGCATGACTTTACTCACGACCGGAGCCGTTTTTTATTTTAAAGTAATACGGAATCTCAACAAGAAGCATGATACTCCACCCACAGGCACAGGCGATCGCCACTCCGTAAATTCCCATCTTTGGTGCCAGAATCCACGTAAAAATCACTCGTAACGCCGTCTGGATAAACGTTCCGAGAAGCGTCATCTTCATCATTCCCATTCCGCGGTAAAATCCCTGAAATCCATTCGTAAATGCCGGAAAGATATAAAAGAACGCCATTGTTCCGAGATACTGCGCTCCGATCATCACAATCGCTTTCGCATCCTCCCCGGTAACAAAAAGCCCCACAATCGGTCTGCGAAGCAGAAGCACGACCCCGCAGATCAGAATCCAATACAAAAACTCCAGACAGAGTCCATCCCGAAATCCCCTGTGAAGTCTCTCCTCCTTCTTTGCCCCTCGATTCTGCGCCACAAACGTCGTGATTCCATGGGAAATACTCTGCTCCGGCATACAGGCAAAATCATCAACCCGGTTCACTGCATTAAACGCCGCAATCGTGTTGACACCGAGTGCATTGACCGAACCCTGAATCAGAAGTTTTCCGATCGGCTGGCAGGACTGCTGCAGCGCCGTCACGGTTCCATATTGAAGTGTCGTCTTCAGAAGCCCGAAATCCATCCGAAACTCTTTTCTTCTCAGCTGCAAAAGAGGAATTTTCCGGTAAACGTACCAGATGGAAAGTCCCGCTGATACCGCCTCCGCGACAACTGTCGTGACGGCCGAACACACAATTCCAAAGCCGAGAATTCCGATAAAAATCAGATCCAGAACTCCATTCAGGATCGACGAAAACATCAGAAATTTCAGCGGTGTCTTAGAGTCTCCCACACTCTTGAGTGCCGATGCAAGCGCATTGTAAAAGTAGGTAAACGGCGCCCCGAGGAAAATGATTCTCAGATAAACCGAAGTCATCTCCATAAGCTCTTTTGGCACATTGAGGGCCCCCAAAAGCCACGGTGTAAAAAGAATCCCAAGCGCAATCACCGCAAGCGAAAAATACAGACCAAACAAGACGGCTGTCGCCATTTCCCGCTTTAACTTCTCATACTGCTTTCCGCCAAAAAACTCACTCATCAGCACGCCGGCACCCATACAGATGCCAGAGATTCCCAGAATGACGATATTCATGACCGGGCTCGCCATTCCCTCTGCCGCCAGCGCTTCCTTTCCGATGAACCGACCCGCGATGATCGAATCCACCGCATTGTAGGTCAGCTGAAACAGATTTCCCAAAACCAGAGGAATCGAATATGCAAGCAAATGCTGCGGAATTTTCCCCTCTGTCATATCGACCGTTGCCATCTCATTCTCCTCCCCTTTTTATCATCTTTTCTTTTTTCTTTTTCTTTTCTCTTTTTATTTTTCTCTTTTTATTTCTTCCATTTTTTAACTTTACTTTTTTTCCATTTTTATCTTTTTTCTTATTTTCCTACTCCGTGCTGATCCGGCTCGCAAGGAATTTTCTCATGGTGTCTGTAATCTTCTTTCCGTCCATCGGTTTTACCAGATGCGCATTCATTCCCGCCTCCAGACTCTGCTGAATGTCCTGTTCAAAAGCATTTGCACTCATCGCGATAATCGGGATCGCAAATGCGTCCGCGCGGTTCATCCCACGAATCCTTCTCGCCGCCTCCAGCCCATCCATGATCGGCATCATAATATCCATCAGAATAATATCGTAATACCCGACTTCTGATTTTTCAAACATTTCCACGGCTTCCAGCCCATTGACCGCCGTGAAGACTTCGATATTTTCCTGTTCAAGATGGAATTTTGCAATCTCCAGATTCAGGTCATTGTCCTCCACAAGCAGCGCCTTCACGCCCTTCAGGGAAATCTTCTCAATCGGCTTTTTCTCTATCTGGGGGTTCGGATCAATCTTGAACGGAAGAAGAATCGTATATCTCGTCCCCTCATTGATCTTGCTCTCCACATTTAAAGTGCCGCCCATCAGCTCTACGGTCTGCTTGACAATCGACAGGCCGAGCCCAACGCCGTTTATGCTGTTCAGAGAAGTATTGTTTGCCTGCGAATATGCTTCAAATGCGTGCTTTAAAAACTCCTCGCTCATTCCGATTCCCGTATCCGCATTGACCAGTTCAATCCAGACCGTATCGCCCTCAACCTTGACTTCCTTACAGCAGCAGTAAATACTTCCGCCCTTCTTGTTGTATTTAATTGCATTGCTGTTGAGGTTCATCAGAATTCTTGAAAGTCCCTCTGCACTTCCAAGCAGATATCTGTGCTTGATATAGCCCGGTTTCCAGTCCACGACCTCGTGAAGCCCCTGCGCCTTGGTCTGAATACTTGTCATCGCCGTCACACTCATCAGCAGGTCAATCAGGTTAAACGGCTGATCAGTCAAATTAATCGAACGATTTTCGAGATGATTCATATTCAAAACATTGTTGACGAGAGAAACCAGATAATTAGTCGCGATCCACATCTTCTCCCTGCACTCATTCTGCTTTTTCATATCCATCGGATAGGCATCCGCAATCCTGAGCATTCCCTGTATGCCGTTGATCGGAGTTCGGATATCGTGAGAGATCGACGAGAGAAAACGGCTCTTCATCTCATTTGCTGAGATTGCCTTCTCCTTCTCCTCTTCTAAAAGTTTTTGCTCCGCGGTTTTGATTTTTTCCTCGTTGAAAGACTTCGTCAGATCGCGCACATAAGTGATTGCCAGAATATCTCCATCCTCCTCATCCTCAAACATGATGATATGCTGTTCCGCCAGCATCGGCTCTGAAAAAATATTTTTCGTCCAGTAGCGATGCGAAAGATGCGTCTCCCCATTCTTGAAATGCTCCAGCAGATTTGAAATTTTTAAAAACTCCAGGTAGGAAGATCTCTCCTTCTCCGCAACGTGATCTCCCCAATAGACAATTACATCCGTAAATCTCGCATTTTCCGGAAATCCGAGCCTCTCATTGATATTGTACTCTTTTCCGTCAAGCACCTGATACATCACTCCCGGAATACAGTCTTTTGTCAGATTGATGTTATAAAAAATTCCCATGCTCTCCGCAAATGCGTGCTCCAAAACTTCGATTTTCTTCTTTAGCTTCTGGATTTCCATATAATCAGGTCCTCCTCGCTCCCAGCTTCTCTTTTCTTTTCCATTCTACACCCTCAGCCCCCTTCTGACAAAGCCAAAATCCCGCCACAACATCACATTCCCTGTGTCTTCCCCATCCCGCAGCTTACCAGTCTCATGCAAAAATTTTACAGAACTTTGCAGAATTTTGCATCATCTTCTTTTATTATACTCTCCTGAAGATTTCTGTCAATTTATCCCTCATCCCGATTTTTTATCTAAAATTTTTCATAAAAAAGTACCGCAGAATCTCTGGATCACTCCATACCATTCTGCGGCACTCCCTAATCTAAATTTTATGCAGCTTTATACAGCCCCTCAAACTGTCTCTGTGTCTCTGTTACTTTTTACGCTTTCTCAATCCGGATCACAGATTTCTCTCCCCTTGATACCATGCCCTTCTTCAGAAGCGTAACCTTCTCTCCACTGGTGAAAATCACCGGAGATACGGTTTTCTTACCTGCACTCTTCACATAGTCGAGATCTACTTTCACAAGAACATCTCCACTCTTTACACGGTCACCCTGCTTTACGGAAACCTCAAATCCCTTTCCGTTCAGTTCAACCGTATCGATTCCAAGATGAATCAGAATCTCGGAACCATCATCCGCGCGAAGTCCGATTGCATGACCGGTCGGGAACACAACTTCCACAATTCCGTCTACCGGTGCCTGAACCGTACCCTCTGTCGGCTCAATCGCAAATCCGTCTCCCATCATCTTCTGAGAGAATGCCGGATCCGGAACCTGCTCCATCGGAATCACATTTCCTGTGATCGGTGCAACAAATTCTGCCTGCTTCGGTGCAGATTTGGTTTCTTTCTTCAGTGCCTCGCGCACATTTGCGGCGATTCCCTCAACCTTCGGTCCGTAAATAACCTGAATGTGGACATCGCTTGAGTGAACGAATCCCATTGCACCTGTTTTCTTCAGCCTTGCCTCATCAACTGCGCCCATGTTCTTCACATCGACTCTCAGTCTGGTCAGACAGTTGTTTACTACTTTGATGTTATCCTTGCCGCCCAGACCCTCGATGATCTCCATTGCCTGTGCAAGCTGTTTGTTGCCAATATTTGCAGTTCCTGTGCTCTCTGTCTCTTCCTCGGAATCCTCATCTGCAACATCGATGGAAAGGTTCTTCTTTGTCAGATAGGTCTTGAATACCAGATAGTAAGCGATGAAGAAGAACGGTCCTACAATCACGATCCAGTACCAGTGAGAACCCGGCTGGAATACGCCCCAGATGAAGAAATCGATCAGGCCGCCGCCCGTGTTACCAACGATAACCTTGAATGCTGCCATCAGCATGAAGGAAAGACCACCCATGATTGCATGGAAAACAAACAGTGCCGGTGCCACGAACATGAAGGAGAACTCCATCGGCTCGGTGATTCCGGATACCACGCTGGCTGCAACGCCTGCGATCATCAGTGCCTTCACACGTGCTTTCTTCTCTGCCGGTGCGGTGCGGTAAATTGCAAGTGCTGCACCCGGAAGACCAAACATCATCATCGGCATCTTGCCCTGTCCAAGGAATACGGTGAACGGCTGAAGCTCAGACAGATCTACCTTATCTACGAACTGAAGGAAGATGTTTAAGCAGCCCTCAACGCCCTCAAACACACCACCGATTGCAGTGGTACGGAAGATACCATTCAGAACGTGATGCAGACCGGTCGGGATCAGCAGACGCTCTAAGAATCCATAACAGAATACTCCTGCAAGACCTGATGCGGAAATCAGACCGCCCAGTGAATCGATTCCCATGGAAATCGGCTCCCATACAAGCGGAGCAACGAGTCCGACAGCCGTCATAGCCAGAATAACAACAAGTGCTACGAAACGTTTTCCACCGTAGAAGGATACTGCTACCGGGAATGTCACCTTGTGATACTTGTTGTGAAGCGCCGCCGTTACGATACCAGTGATCATACCGGCAACCGCACCCATATCCATCGTCTCAACGCCAAGAATCGTGGATATTTTCAGTGCACTGAAATCCATAAAACCAGAATTAATCATACAAGCGGATGCCACCAGGAATGTATAATATCCGATGAAACCCGCAAATGCAGCAATTTCTTTTTCTTCCTTAGCAAGTCCGAATGCAATCGAGATTGCAAACAGAACCGGGATCAGGGTAAATACAATGCCGGATACCTTGTTGATTGTCGTGATAATGAAATGAAGAATTCCAACCGACAAAATCGGTACCGCAGCCTGTACCTGTGCCTTTAAAAGCGCAGCACTGAGTCCCAGGACAATACCGCAGGCTGCCAGTGCCGCGATCGGCATCAGCAGGCTTCGGCCAAGGTCCGAGAAGAAATTCATGACTTTGCTCTTGTTCATACTAAACCTCCCACGCCGCGGTTCCCACACCGCGGCGCCTTTCACATGTTTTCTGCTTCCCCTCTGTTGTATGTATTCTTACAACTATTTATCCTATACGTTCACATTGTCTTTTTAAGTCTTCTCTATTCAGTTTTCTCGCAAGTCACTTATAAATGTCAATTACTTTAACTCCGGCCACATGCCCTTGTTGGCCTCGATCAGGGCATCAAGAACCTTTCTTGCCTTCTTTGCATCGCCGATCAGACGGTTCAGGGTGAATGCCTGAAGAGCCTTCTCATAAGAGTGCTCATAGTAAGCATCTACAATCAGCTTCTCGCAGGATACCTGGTTTACAAGAAGACCAAGATAGAACTGCGGGATGTTGCCGACTCTCATCGGACGCGGTCCGTTGATACCAAGCTCACAAACAACCTCAACCATTGCATCGTCCTGCATGTTTGCGATTGCACCGTTGTTCTCCACGATCAGGATGTGACGGCTGTTCTTGTTGTATGCGATTGCCTCTGCAACCTTGATCATCATCTCTGCATGTGCATCGGAGATAGCGTGGAAACGGTCGCCCAGCTTGCCTTCCTTGATAACTTCTGCACACTCGGTGAAGACTCTCTTCTCACGTCCTGCCATAACCTCATCTGCTCTCGTGAAGTTCGGATCCAGATGCTGTACCTTGTAGTCCGGGTACAGATAGTACTGGTCATAGGTGTTCGGCAGGTAGTCCGGGAAGTCAGCCATGATGGTCTGAACCATTCCGTAAGTATCCAGCCAGGACTGGTCTCTCTGCTCTGCATCCTGCGGAAGGAAACCGTTCTTAGCGATCGTCTCACGGATCTTCGGAAGCAGGTCCTCACCAGTATGTGCATCATAGATGTGGGTGAACCAGCCATAGTGGTTTAAGCCGAAGTATACCGGATCAAGATCCTCCCAGTTGCATCCCAGCAGACGGCTGCAGGAACGTACTACGTTCTCCGGCTGGTCGCAGATGTTTAAGATTCTCTTGTCATCCGGGAACTCTCTGCGGAGTGCCTCTGCTACGATAGCAGCCGGATTGGAGTAGTTTAAGATCCATGCATCCGGAGCATAGTTACGAATGTCGTGAACAGCCTTGATCATGTCTACGCAAGAACGCAGACCGTAAGCCATTCCACCGGCACCACAGGTCTCCTGTCCGATCATTCCCATGGACAGCGGAATGTGCTCATCTTTTGCACGCATCGGAAGACCGCCGGCTCTCATCTGCATGAATACGAAATCCATTCCCTCGTATGCTTCCTTGATGTCGGTCGTGTAGGAGAAGTCAAGCTCCGGGAAACGCTCCTTGAACAGGATCTCGCCGTACTTTCCGATCGGCTCCTGACGCTCTGCATCGATATCAAACAGAACCAGCTTCTTTAACGGGAATTCCTCTCTCAGTCTTACGAAGGACTTTAAGAATCCCAGTGTATAAGTGCTTCCTCCACCTACGATACATACATTATAACTCTTCATTGCTACTCCTTTCTCTCTCTCGAGATACCCTCTTCGTTTCTGTTGAGACAAGCATACACGTTTCTCAGTAAGATGTAAATAGTTTCTGTTTGTTCTGATTACAGTCTCTTATTTTATTATTTATTACTCTAATAGTAATTTTTTTCATTGACAAGCATGGCATTTTTGCCATAAAATAAAATCAGCGATTTCAGAATTTATGCATGATTTATGCCATTAGGGAAATTTGCCCAAAAGGTCCCTGAAAAAGCCACCATTTAAGGAGAATTTCATGTTTCCACTTCAGTTAAACGATCAGATCATCCAGAGCCTGAGCAAAAATGAGTTAAAAATTCTTCAGTACGTGTACGAGCACAGTTCAGAAACCTGCGAGATGAGCATTCAGGAATTTTCCAAAATAATCTCCTACTCCCCGGCCACGGTACTCCGCTTTTGCCGGAAACTCGGCTTCTCCGGATTTGCAGAATTCAAGTACGCGCTCCGCACCAACGCCTCCCACCAGTCCGGACAGCAAAAGTCCACTCCCCTTCCCGGAATCCCGGAGCCGTCCCTCTCAATGGAACGACAGATGATTCTCTCTGAGATGCTCAACAACATCTCCGGGACTTCCCACCTGATCTCCCAGGATCTCTTAGAGCGCACCTTCGCCTTCTTCGACAGCGACTGCCCGATTTACCTCTTCTCCCCTGCCGGAATCACGGAGATTCCCTGTGACTATTTTGAGAAAATGCTCTTCTCCGTCGGCCGCCAGAATGTTTACCGCACCGCCTCCGCGCGCATGTGTGAACATCTTTTGCACTCCGTCACCCAGAAAGCCCTGCTGATTCTCATCAGCACCTCCGGAAACTTCGGACCGACCGAGCGGCTCGCGAGAGTGGCAAACACAAACGGGATCCCGATCCTCGCAATCACCCCGTACTCGAGCAACTCGATCGCCTCCCTCGCCCAGATCAACTTCCGCTTTTTCACCGATCAGCGAGAGAACCGGGGCGCAGAGTTCACCTCCCGCCTTCCGATCCTCTACATTATCTACATCATCATCAGCTGTTACCTTGACTACAAGCAGAAAGGAGATTCCCATGCTTCCGACCTTTGAACACGCTCACTCGCTTTTTCTGACACCGACTGAGGCGGAGATTCTCAGCTGGGTTGAACATCATTTTCCCCAGTGCCTCTACATGAACCTTGCGGAAATGAGCGATCAGCTCTACACTTCAAGCGCCACGATCGTCCGCTTCTGCCAGAAACTCGGATTTAAGGGATTCAATGAGTTCAAATATCAGCTCCGCCAGCAGCTCAAGGAGGAGAAAACGTCCGCGCTCTTCTCCGAGGACATCATCGAGCACTCCCTCGTCCTCTTTCGCGACACCCTCGAACAGCTCGACCTCATCGCCCTCCAGAGAGTTGCTGACCTTCTGACTGCCCACCATCCCGTCTACATTTACGGCTCAAATTTAAGCTCCCTTGCTGCCCGTTATCTTCACGCCGTGCTCTCAAGCCTTGATTACAGCTGCATTCTGATCGAATGGCAGCAGCTTCTCGGCGGTCTCGTCGGACAGATCAACAGCGATTCCATCCTCCTCATCATCAGCGCGCACGGGGATCCCGCCCGCTATCAGCCGATTTTTGAGACGGCGAGAGAGCGAAAGATCACGACGATTCTTCTGACGAGTGAACCGGACAGCCCTCTCGTTCCTTTAAGCAACTTCGCCTTCTTATCAAACGATCCGAACCGGGAGCTTGCCCACGTCGACATCAACCCGCGAATCGGACTGTTCACGATCGTCCAGATCCTGATTGAGTTAGTCACCCTCAAGAAGAAGCGGAGCAGTTTTCCGAAAACGGAGGAAGAAATGCCGGCACTGCCTCCGGATATCCCGTAAAATAAAAAACAAATTTCCTATGAAAAAAAGCTGTCACCGGGCAGAGCATACATTTGCTCTATCCAGTGACAGCTTTCTCATTTTTCATCTTTAAAACTTTGTTTCCCACCTTTTATTTTCAGGTGAGGGAATGCAAGCGCATCGTGCATTTGACTACTTAAGCACACCCGGCTTCGGGAAATAGCGGAACAAGACTTTCGCAATGATCTTTTCCCGCTTCACATAGGTATTCTGCCATCTGCGCGCATCAAGAGAATAGTTTCGGTTGTCTCCCATCATAAAATAGGAGTCCTCCGGCACCTCAAAATGCATCGCCGCTTCCGGAATCATAGGCTCACGGATATACGGCTCGTCGAGCGGCTCGCTTGAACCGTTTAAGTAGACCTTTCCATCCACGATGTCAACCGTGTCCCCGGGCATACCGATGATTCGCTTCACATAAAAAATCTTCTCATTGTCCGGGAAACGGAAGATCACAATATCGCCTCGCTGCGGGTCCTCAAATTTGTAGCTGAGTCTCGAACCGATCACGCGGTCTCCCGTCATAATCGTATTCTCCATCGAACCACTCGGCACCTCACTGTTGGCAATGATAAATGTATTAAGCGCCCACGCAATCACAGCCGCCGAGACAATGATTTTCAGCCACTCCCAGACTTCCCGTTTCCAGCTCGTCTTCTTCTCATTGTGCGGAATATCCCAGTTTTTAGGCTCCTCAGACTGGCCATCTGTCTGGTTCTCCCCGCACTCCGGCTCATTTGGCTCTTCGCCCGGAAACATCTCTTCTTTTCTGTCTTCCTTCATTCTGTCAAACCTGCTTTCCAGCGCTGACTTCGTGACTGCTCACACGTTGCGAAAACGGCAGCCGCCGTCTCTTATTTGTTGCGGTACTGCTCGAGAAGACGATTGATTCGCTTCGTCGGATTCAGCAGCTCGCTCAGAGAATCGTCGTGATTCAGGTTATCAATAATCAGCGCAATATACTTGCTCATATCCACATTGATATAGTACGGGCGGGACAGAAGCTCCGGAGTCTGGTAAACCAGATTGGTCGTCAGAATCCGGTCAATAATGCCGTTCTCATAGTACTCATCAAACTTTGCAAGACCGTTCGTAAACAGACCAAAGGTTGCGCAGATGAATACCTTTCTTGCCTTTCTGCGCTTGAGCTCTTTCGCTACATCCTGCATGCTCTCGCCGGAGGAGATCATATCATCCACGATGATGACATCCTTGCCTTCTACGCTTGAACCAAGGAACTCGTGAGCCACGATCGGGTTGCGTCCATTGACAATCTTCGTGTAATCACGGCGCTTGTAGAACATACCCATATCCAGTCCGAGAACATTTGCAAAGTAGACAGCACGGCCCATTCCGCCCTCATCCGGGCTGATGACCATCATGTGATCGCTGTCGATCTGAAGATCTGTCTCAGTCTTGAGCAGATACTTGATGAACTGGTAGATCGGCTGAACCGTCTCAAATCCCTTTAACGGAATTGCGTTCTGGACACGCGGATCATGTGCATCAAAGGTAATGATGTTCTCCACGCCCATGCGGGTCAGCTCCTGAAGTGCAAGTGCACAGTCGAGGGACTCTCTGCTCGAGCGCTTATGCTGGCGGCTCTCATAGAGGAACGGCATGATGACATTGATGCGGCGTGCTTTTCCTGTGGTCGCTGCAATGACACGCTTCAGATCCTGGAAATGATCGTCCGGAGACATATGATTCGTCATTCCGCACAGAGAATAAGTCAGGCTGTTGTTGCACACATCCACCAGAAAATACAGATCATCTCCGCGAACAGATTCTTCAATCGTTCCCTTCGCCTCACCGGAACCGAAACGCGGGGTCTTCGCCTCGATGATATAAGAATCTTTCTGGTATCCCGCAAATGCAATCGTGGACTTGTGCTCGCTCTCCCGCTCCTTGCGCCATTCTACCAGCCATGCGTCAACTTTTGCGCCCAGCTCAGCACAGCTCTTGAGCGGAATCAGGCCCAGCGGGCCAACCGGAATGGTCTCAATGGTTTTCTCTTCGTAGATCATTTCATCCTCCATATATAATGTGAAAAACGCGCCCGGAATCGTCTTGATTCATTTTGATTCACACGTTCCGTAAACCGCGTTCTCGCAAGGTGATTAATTGCTTCGTTTTATTCTTTTTTTCCGCAATTATTAACGTATCCTTTATAACATTATGCACCGATGAAGTCAAGCTAATCACGGAAACTTTGCCTTTTTTGTTCCCGCACCGTATCATACGGGTATCATCGTTTTTCTCACACGGATGTCTCCGCCGTAAAGCGGAATCATCATGTAGCTGCTCATGATCCTCGAGGTCACACGGTCCGAGTAGGCATCCCGCATCATATCCATCGACAGATTCGTGGAGATGATCGTCCCCTTTTTGCGGTTGATTCTCTCATTGATGCAGTAAAAAAGCTGAGAGGAGACGAAAGTATTGTTGACCTCGGTTCCAAGATCATCGATGATCAGCATCTCACACTCCAAAATGTGGCGGTATGCCTCCTCACAGTCCTCCTCACTGCCCCTGCCAAACTTGTACTTGGAAAAAATTTCAAACAGATCCGGAGACGACAGATAGATCACGGAGACATATCGATCCATGAGAGCCTTCGCAATGCAGTTTGTCAGAAAAGTCTTTCCCACTCCCGTGCTTCCCGTAAACAGGATATTCTGACCGCTTCTCGGGAAATTTTCCGCAAATTCCCGGCAGCGCTTCACAACAAGCTGCATATAGGAGAACACCGTCCGGTTCAGCCCCGGGAGCAGCTGTTCGTCGTCATAATAACTGAAGGTCAGAGTATCAAAATTCTCTCGCTTCAAGACTTCCTCGATATTCGACTGCGCATAGAGAACCTGAAGCCGTTTTCTCTCAAAGCAGTGACAGCGATGACCATTCATGTACCCGGTATCCTGGCAGTCCGGACAACGGTATCTCATCTCCATGTAGTCCGCCGGGTAACCGCCTGCCGCCAGAAGAATCTGCTTCTGTTCTCTCAAATCAGCGAGTTTTCTCCGAAGCGTCTCCCTCGCATTCGGATCTCCGTGCAGCGCCATTCTCGCACACTCCGCCCCGCTCCCCGCAATCTCCTGATCAAGCTTCTCGATCTGCGGAATCCGCCGGTATACTTCCTGAACCCGCGCATCGCGCTCCACCCGGTCTTTTCTCTGCTGCTGCTCATACTCCCGCATCAGCGCATTGTACTGAGAATTGCTCAGTGCCATCTGTCACTCCCTCTCTCTTTCTACAAAAATTCAAGTCGACGCAGGCACCTGCCCGGCACCTAATCCTGTCGAGCCCTGCTGACATCTTCACTGATATCTTCCAAACTCCAGACCTGCCACTGGCACATCTTCGATATACGAAGCAATCAAAATCACTGCTCTCCGAGCCATCCCTTCACCTGATCGAGCACGAGAGAATCATAATCAGTACTTCTCTGCTCAAAATTGTGGAAGCGGTTGACCGGGGCCTTGACCGCGATCCTCGGACTCTGCCGGTTCTGATTATTCTGATTGTTCTGGACCCGCCGCTTCTCGTCGATCTGGTTCACGTCGTCCATCGTCTTCACTCCCGCATCCCGCCAGTCAGAAAGAATCTTATCTGCATAGCGGAAACTCGGCTTGTGCGTCGCCTCCATCGTTCTGCGGCATGCTTCAATGACAAGTTCACGGGAGAGTCCATATGTCTTAAACCATTTCTCAATCATCTCCCGCTCCCCGTCTCCGGGCTTGCGGTCATTCAGGCCAAACGCGCGCATCACCGCAAACGCATCTTTCGTAAATCCGCTCGAATATGCCCTTGCCTCCTCGACAGTCTGAAATCCCTTCTCATGCCAGTTCATGCCGACTGCCTCGATATAGCGCACACTCGTGTGGCCATTCTGAACACAGTATTCCACCAGATACTCGAGCATCTCCGCAGACAGGTGGAGTCCCTCATAGAGATTTGCAAAGATGTCCACATCTCTCGGCGTAAAGATCCGGTTTAAATACCTCTGCGCGATATAGAGAAGCTGCGAGAAATCCTCATCATTCTCAAGCGGTGAACGCTGGGACTCCTGCTCCGTCCCGGACTCCTGACGCACAGAAGACTGCTCCGTCTCCCCCGGCTCCGTCGTTTTTGCAGACAGAAGATCAGCGACTATCGGATCTTTGACAAGCAATCCGCTCTGGGCGATCGGCACTGCATCCCGGATTCTCGGTTCCCGTCCCCAGATCGCACTCGTTCTCATTCCCTCGCCCACGCCGGAATCTATTTTTTCTGTTTCTGCCCTTTTCTCGTCCTGCCCGCTGCCTGCTTCCTGTTCTTTCTCCTTCTTCTCCGGCTCATGCTCCACTTTTGTCAGATGATCAATCAGACTCTCAGAATGACCGGATTCTTTTTCAGAAGTTTCTTTCTTGAAAACCTCGACAGTCTCCGTTTCTGGGAGATCCCGCACTCTCTCCACAGAGTTCTTCCCGGAATCATCCTCAGACTTTCTGTCGGACTCTTTCTTGAAATTCTTTTGAGAATCCTTTTCAGATTCAGAAGCTTTTTCAGAGGTTTCCACTGACGGCCCTGCCCCCAGTCCTCTTCTCTGACCGATCACTCTGGCGCTGTTTTCCCGCACCTGCTCAATCGGCATCTCTCCAAAAAGAGCAGACAGACCGCCGAGAGAGGGGCGTGCAGTCTGAAATCCTCTCGTTCCAAGCGAATATTTTCCGCTGCTCTCCTCCCCCGCACGGCTTGCAGGACTGGAAACGTCGTCAGCCCGATCATTTCTGCTCTTCGGCACCGCAAGGCTGAGATCCTCCTTGATCAGAGTTCTGACCGCCGGCACAGTCTGCGCTTCCTTCTGGGAATCCTGCCCTTGTGCTTCCCCCGCAGTGCTTCCATTCTCCACAGGCTCCGGATCCTCAGGCGCAAAGAGATCCTCCATCGTGAGCACAGCGCTCTTTCTGACTCTCGTGGAAGCGGTACTCTTTGCCGCACTCCTTCTCGCTGAAATAGTGGTATTCTTCGGGCCGACAAGCGCAGCGGCTCCCTTCAGCGCTCCGACTTTCTGCCAGTAGAGCACCGCGCGCTTCACATCCGCCTCCGTGTGATTGAGTGCATCCGCGATGGTTCCGACATCCAGTTTCTCGGAGGCATGGCGAAGCAGATAGAGATACACTTTCACATATTCTCCATTCGCATCCGCCATATACCGGTCTATAAATTCATTTGCAACCAGAGTTGCCTCTATCTGAAACTTGCACGTCAAATCCATCGTCTTTCTCAGTCCTTTCCCGTATCGGTTATCTATTATTCTCTATTTTATGTTATTTAAGGGCAACACGGGTCCGGCAACGATACCTGTGCCAGACCCTGTTTTAAGCCGTATAAACATTGAATTTTTCGTTTTTTTCAGTGTATCACATCTTGAAAAAAAAAGAAATAGGAGCACTTATCCACACCCTTGATTGTGGATATTGTGGATATTGTGGATAACTTTTTTGAAACTATGAAAAAACAGAGTGTGAAAGGCGAAAATCCCTTATAAATAAAGGGTTTGTAGAATTTTTAGACATTATGTTATGTAAATCAAATAATCCACATAATTTCCGGCCCCGAAACACCGGAAATTATGTGGATTTTGTGGATAACTATTTACCGAGAAGCTTTTCTCCAACTTTTACAACGTCTCCGGCGCCCATAGTTATCAACAAATCGCCGGTGGAACAATTTTCTAAAATAAATGTTTCAATTTCGTCGAACGTCTCGAAATAATGGACTTTTTTGCCCATTTTCTCCAGTCTGTCCGCGATATCCTGGGAACTGATGCCCAAAGTATCCGTCTCGCGTGCCGGATAAATCTTTGCCAGAATCACCTCGTCAGCAGCCGAGAGAGCCTCGGCAAACTCATCTAAGAATGCCTTCGTTCTCGTGTAGGTATGCGGCTGGAAAACGCACCACAGCTTCTTGTGCGGATAATTCTTTGCCGCTGCAAGCGTCGCTGCGATCTCCTGCGGGTGATGTGCATAATCATCGATGATCGTGATGCCGCCAAGCTCTCCCTTTTTCTCAAAACGGCGGTCTGTTCCGGTGAACGCTTTCAGGCCTGCTGCGCTCTCCTCCTCGCCGATTCCGAGTTCTTTCGCCACAGCGATCGCTGCCAGAGCATTGTATACATTATGCTCTCCCGGAACACTCAGAGTGATTCTTCCTGCCTTCTGCCCCTTCTCGATAAGCGTGAAGGATGGACGCGCATACTCGTCGTAAGTAATATCCGCAGCACTGTAATCGCTGTCTGCGCTGTGACCAACCGTCACAATCCGGCATTTGAGATCTGCGGTCAGCTCCTGATAATTTTTAATGTCGCTGCTGATGACAAGGAGTCCGCTCTCCGGAAGTTTCTCCGCAAAGAGGTGGAAGGAATGACGGATGTCATCGAGATCCTTAAAGAAATCCAGATGGTCTGCCTCCACATTCAGGATCACCTCGATCGTCGGGAAGAAGGAGAGAAAACTGTTCGTGTACTCACAGGCCTCTGCGACAAAGAGATCTGATTTTCCGACACGGATGTTTCCGCCGATCGCATGGAGGATTCCTCCGACGGTCACGGTCGGATCCTTCTTTGCCTCAAGCAGAATCTCCGTAATCATCGAAGTCGTTGTCGTCTTTCCATGTGTACCTGCGACTGCGATTGCCTGTCCGTAATTCTTCATGATCTGTCCGAGAAGATCTGCACGGGTCATCATCGGAATTCCCCGGCGCTCTGCCTCCTTAAATTCCGGGTTATCCGGGTGAACGGCTGCAGTGTACACGACAAGTTCCACCTCATCCGTGATATTTTCTGCGCGCTGTCCGTACATGATCTTTGCTCCGTGGGCCGCAAGCTGATCCGTCAGTTCCGACTCATGCGCGTCAGAACCGCTGATGTGAAATCCCTCCTCGAGAAGAATCTCCGCAAGTCCGCTCATGCTGATTCCTCCGATTCCGATAAAATGTACTGCCAGCGGTTTTTTGAAATCTATCTGATACATAAGAAATGTCCTCTTCTTTCCTGATTCTTTCCGGCTGTTTTGAAATACATTCCAGCCAGATTTTTCATTGTTTTCTTCTTTGTTTTTCTCTTTGATTTCACCTATTTTTTTACTTCCTTTTGAAAAGAAAGTCAATGTTTTTCTTTGTTTTCCTCGTTTTTGTACCGTTTTCCGCCGTTTTGTATTATAATACCTCTGTACTTTGAAAAACGTAACGGTCACAATGCCGTCTGCGCGTTATGCAGACAGCGTTCCTGTGCCGTTGCTGCACTTCCATGTATTCCAGTATTTCAACGAGGTATTTGCTTATGAAAAACAACAGCACAAATCAGGCACCGCGCAGCGAGCAGCCCCCAAAAAAGCTCTCCCGGATTCCGGCAGGCATTCTCGGAATTCTCGGCTGGCTTGTAAACGGCATATTTCAGATCGTGGCAGGAGTCATGATCGTCGGCGCGCTTGTGGCGCTCCTCATTTATGCAAAGGTCCGTCCGGAACTGGATCACTGCCGCTCCGTCGCCTACGACAAACTGGCACAGATGCAGCGCTCTGATTTCAGCATGCTTTCCGACACGGAAGTCTATGACAAGGACGGTCAGCAAATCGGTCTGATCAATGCGGGACACTACGAGTACGTTCCGATTAATCAGATCAGTATGAACATCCAGAACGCCTACATTGCGCAGGAGGACCGGCGCTTCAAGAGCCATTCCGGCGTAGACTGGATTGCAACCTTCCGTGCCGGACTCTCCCTTGTAAAAAATAAGGGCGAAATCAAACAGGGCGGAAGTACGATCACCCAGCAGGTTGTGAAAAACACTTACCTGACGCAGGAGAGAAGCTTCACACGAAAGATTGTCGAGATCCTTCTCGCACCGGAGATCGAAAAGAAGTACTCCAAGGCGGACATCATGGAGTTCTATTGCAACACGAACTTTTACGGTCATCACTGCTACGGTGTCCAGGCCGCAAGCCGGTATTACTTCGGAAAAACCGCAGCTGACCTTCAGCCGTATGAGGCAGCCGTTCTCGTCGGCATCAGCAACAGTCCCTCCGCCTACGATCCGGTCAAACACCCGGAAGAATCCTTAAAGAAGCGGAACGATGTCCTTTTGAGCATGCTTGAGGTCGGAGATCTGACGCAGGAACAGTACGATTCCTACACAGCCCAGCCGCTAAACATCGTTCAGGAAGAGTCCGAGGGAACCGATGAAAATTACCAGAGCAGCTACGCAATCCACTGTGCAGCCCTCTATCTGATGTCACTTGACGGCTTTCAATTCCGCTACACGTTTTCCGACAAGGATGACTACAAGGCGTACATGGATGCGTACCAGTCTGCATACAACGATAAGAACGATGAGATCCGTTCCGGCGGATACCGGATCTACACCTCCCTCGACAGCCAGATCCAGTCTGAGCTTCAGATTGAGATCGACCGGACTCTCGCTTCCTACACCGAGCTTCAGGACAACGGAAAATTTGCACTTCAGGGCGCCGGCGTCATTGTCGATAATCAGACAAATTACGTCGTTGCGATTGTCGGCGGACGCGGCACTGAGGACATTTACAACCGTGCTTATCTGAGCGCCCGCCAGCCGGGAAGTACAATTAAACCTCTTCTCGACTATGGTCCGGCATTTGACACCGGAGAATACTATCCGGCGCGCATCGTCAATGACCACAAATGGGCAGACGGTCCTTCCAACAGCGGCGGCAACTATTTTGGCAATGTCACGGTCCGCGAAGCGTTGAACCGAAGCCTCAACACCGTCGCATGGCAGATCCTGTGTGACATCGGTGTCGAGTACGGACTCAACTATCTCGGAGAGATGGAGTTCCAGAAACTCTCCTACATCGATAAGAGCGCTCCTTCCATCAGCATCGGCGGTTTCACAAACGGTGTCCGCGTTGTCGACATGGCAAAGGGATACAGCACCCTCGCAAACAACGGTGTCTACAATGACCGCACCTGCATCGTGAAGATTGAGCACGAGCAGAAAGGGGAGCTGACAAAGGATATGAAAGATCATGCAAACCGCGTTTATCAGGAAGATTCCGCCTTCATGCTGACCGATATCCTCAAAGGTACCCTGACAGAAAGCTATGGAACCGGACGCGGTCTTGCACTTGCAAATGACATGCCGGCAGCCGGAAAGACCGGAACGACGAACAGCAGCAAGGACACCTGGTTCTGCGGATACACCCGCTACTACACCACTGCTGTGTGGGTCGGCTATGACACACCTCGTGCGATGCCGGGCATTTACGGCAGTACTTATGCAGGAAAAATCTGGAAGAATGTCATGGACCAGATTCACACCGGCAAGGAACCTCTCGACTGGGAAATGCCGACAACCGTCGTCATGCAGGCGGACAAGAAAACCGGCATCACCGACTATATGAGCACAACGGCTGACTTGAGAGCCGAGCAGAGTCTTCACGACAAAGAACAGCAGAAACTGCTCGAGGAACTTCAGACTTCCGTATCTGCATTTGAGGACAAGACGATCGAGACAGTTGAAGACACCTACTGGGTAAAGAATCAGTACACCTCTCTTCTCGCCAAGATCAATCAGCTCGACGAGGGCGAGGACCGCGCAGATCTTCTTGACCGTGTGGAGACCAAGTATGATACATTCACCCCGATCATTGCCGATATGAAGGACACAATTGACCGGTACGAACAGCAGAAGGCAAGAGAGAAAGCGGATGCCCAGAAGAAGGCTGAGGAAGATGCAGTGAAAAAACGCAAAGAGCTCGAGGCGGAAACCCGCCGTCAGGATTTCCTGACCGCCCTCGAGGATGTCGAAAATCTGGAATACCAGGCTCCGAATGCGTCCTCCCTGATTCAGACCGCAATCAACAAACTGCCTGAGGTACAGGATCTTGATAAGGCAAAAGAATACAGTGATCGATTAAATGCCGCAATTGCCCGCGTATCCACGCTTCCGACCGCAGCCCAGTGGCAGAACATGCAGGCCCAGAAAGAGCGGGAGGAGGCTGCCAAGCAGGCTCAGGACCAGCAGCAGATCGGCGGAGAGCAGACAAAACTTGAGCAGTCCCTTCGTCAGGAATCCCGCAAGTGGAACACGAACAATGCTCAGACCACAGGCCCGGGAGCCACCAACCCCGTTGTAACCACAGACCCGGACGGAAATTGAAAGGATTGAACGAGATGGACAAGATAAACAGAAAGAACTTCAAGGCATTTCAGACTCCTTCCGGAGCTTCCGATCCGGTCAGACCGGACCGGCCACCCCAGGCATATCCGGGAAATTTTCCGGATAAATCCACGCAGGAGCAGCCGTCTCCAGATCATCTGCCGGATAATCCGCCAGATAGTCTGCCGGAAAAAGAAAATGGCAATGCGGAGAATACCTTAAAAAAAGATTCCGTTGGGACTCCGGGCACGATTCCGGATTTTGAGGAAATTTCCAGAAATGCAGGCAAGGTAGCAAACTCGCTCGTCCCGGATCCGGAAGACCCACTTCAAAAAGACACGGATCAGGAAACGGAAGATCCTGAGAACGAGACAAAAGACGCGATGGAAAATGGAACGGAAGCTAAACATCAGGAAGCGGAATATCAGGAAACATATGAAGACAGCTATGACGATGAAGAAGAGGAATATGAAGAAAACGATATCCGCTCCTGGTTTTACACCTTCATGTGCATGAACATTCCGATCTACGGATGGATCTATCTGAAAAAACTTGCGAGCGGAAGAATTCCCGCTCCACTTGAACAGCAGGATTTCGCAGAAGCGTATCTCTACTACAAACGCTTTTTCCTCAAGATCTCTGCGGTTATTTTAATCATCCTGATCATCATCGCTGCGATTGCCATCAACAAGCTGCTCGCTTATATGCAGATGCTCTGATGAGACAGATCATATAAGCGCAATAAAAGCAATAAAAAATATGCCGTACCTCCCAGTTTATTTTCCGGGTTGTACGGCATATTTTTTGTTCTTTAAGCGATATGATTTTTTTTGAAAATTCGTCCGCTGTATTTCTCAAGTGCTGCCAGAAGCAGGTTTCCAAGTACACCGACTGCGAGCACCTCTCCGATTCCGACGGTCACCATCATGAATGGAATCAGATCCGCAGAACCGTATGCATAGCGCAGGACAAACGGAATGATCAGGGCATTTGCCACGATCGGCGGAATGCAGACCAGCCACTTGTTTCTGCGAAGTGCATAGGAACCGTATGCTCCGATCAGGGTTGCCAGACTTCCGAAAATAACATCCGGAAGAATTGTGGTTCCCATCGCCATACCTGCACCGTTTGAGATCAGACATCCGAGGAAAAGTCCCGGAATTGCTGCCGGTGTGAAGTAAGGAAGCACACACAGTGCTTCCGACACGCGGAACTGGACCGGACCGTAAGATACCGGGGCCAGCACCAGAGTCAGCACGGTGTAGATTGCTGCGATCATCGCAGCTTCTGTCATAAACTGCACTTTGTTTTTAGAACTGTTCATTTTTGATTCTCTCCTCTAGTTTTGTTTTACGAGTGGAAGGTCACGAACACTCGATTCATTTTCGCGCAACAATGAGTCGGGCGGCTATGCACGTCTGCATATCCATCTGACAAATGTCGCGGAAGGTATATACCTCAGGTATATAACCTTACGCCGGGAATCGGCGAAAGCCCTGTAAGACCTTGGTTTTTAGGGCTTTTTGCAACGGGTAAGAGTATATCACAGGCACGGCGACAAATCAAGGATGATTTTATCCCATGACTCTCCGGATGTGGATTGCCAGATATCCCGTCTCCTCCCGCTCAAATTTCAGCCGCATCTCTCCCTCAAGTTTGCGGCAGATCTGATCGGCAAGTGCGTACTCCTGCGGAAATGTCTCCTTCGCATAGTCCTCCATGTCGAGCGTCGCTTTCTCACCTTTCCTGGCACGCGCAATCATGTAGCGGACGTGGCTCACAAGCCGGTTATATCCGAGGGAAGCGAGCGGAAGTTTTTTCCCCATTCCCTGCTCAATCATCGCCAGGCACTCATTGACCATCCGCGCAGTCTCAAGGGATTGTGCAACATTCTCCTCGGCACGCCCGGAATGAATGTGAAGCGTGATGTAACCGGTCTCGTCCTCCCCAAGGCGAACTCCCGTCATCTTCTCAATAATCTCACTTCCCCGCTTCGCAGCCCGGTATTCCTCCTCAAACAGAGCTTCTATATCCTGCCGGAACGGATTGGGAATTTCCTTATCCTCCTTTGCACGCGCAACCGCCATCGCAATGTGGTCTGCCATCGGAATCAGAATATCGTGGTGAAGCGTCCCTAACATTTTCTCAGCCTCCTCAATAATCTTTCCGGAAGCCTCAATAAAAATCGGATCGATTCCATTCACCCTCGTCAGCGCGGATGTCTTCTCCGAGACAAGTTCATATCTCCTCGCGTCCGGAAGTTCCTTCATGCGCTCTCCCATCCGATGCCCGAAGCCGACTCCGTTTCCGAGAAGAATCTGTTCCTGCTTCGACTCATCATCCAAAATCAGAATTCCGTTGTTGTTCAGAATTTTAACAATACGATACATAAAAAATACCTCCCGCACTTACCATCTCCAATTATCATTATACATGATATCCTGAGAACCGCAACGTGCAGAAGGTATTCCCTGTTTCTATCAAAAATACTCCCTTTGTTGTTTTAAAACCTATTTACAAATCTGACCAACTCTCTCCAGCCGCTCCACTGTCTTCTCCCCATCCAGTTTCAACTGCTGTCCCTCTGTCAGACCTGTGAAAATCACGATGCACGCATCGCTCACCGCATTCTCTCTGATAAATGACGGATCGAACTCCATCAGCTTATCACCCTTTTTCACTTTCTGGCCATCACTGACAAATACCTCGAATCCCTTTCCATCGAGCTTTACGGTGTCAACGCCGATATGAAGCAGATACTCGGTTCCGTCCGCTGCCTTCATTCCGATCGCATGCTTGCTCGGGAAGACAAACATCACCTCACCGTCCTCCGGTGCCACAACTGTGCCGTCCTCCGGCATAACCAGATATCCATCTCCCATCGCCTTGCTCGCAAATGCCTCATCCGGTGCTTCCGTGATCGGCTTCAACGTTCCCTTAAACGGCGAGCTAAGCTCATGGATCTCTTTCTCTGCAACAGCATCAGACTCCCCAGATCCCTCTGTCTCCGGTGATTTTTCTTCTGCCGCGGTGTTATCCTTCGTGTTATCTGTCGTGCTGTCACCGGTGCCATTGTCTGCGGCGGTGTCTGCGCTCTTAATCGGCTGCGGCTCTGTCTCCTCATCGGAAGCATTCTCCAGATAAGCTTCCAGATTCGACTTGATTACCGTCACCTGCGGGCCGTAAATAACCTGAACACCCTGACCTTTCTTTACCACACCGACAGCACCGGTTGCCTTGAGCACTTTCTCATCGACAAGCTCAGAATCTGAAACGGTACAGCGCAGTCTCGTCGCACAGCAGTCGACAGAGACAATGTTCTTCTTTCCGCCAAGACCTCTCGCAATCGCTGCACTCTTAGCATCTGTATCTCCATTTGCATGGCTGTTTGAGTCAGAAGCCTTTGCCGCATTTCCGGCAGCTTTCTGTGCATTGACATCTGCCTTTGTATACAGCTTTGTCTCCTCATCGTCATCTTCGCGCCCCGGAGTCTTCAGATCAAACTTCTTGATCAGGAAGCTGAAGATGAAGTAGTAAAGCAGGAAATAGATGATTCCGACCGGAATAATGCGCATCCAGCTCGTCTTTGCATTGCCCTGAAGAACGCCGAAGATAAACAGATCCAGAAGACCGCCGGAGAACGTCAGACCGACTGCAATGTTCAAAATATGAGCGATCATGTAGGCACTTCCTGCAAGCACTACCTGAACGGCGAAAAGCATCGGTGCCACAAACAGGAAAGAGAACTCGATCGGCTCTGTGATTCCGGTAAACATGCAGGCAAGCGCCGCACTCAGCAGAAGACCGCCGGCTGCTTTCTTCTTCTCCGGTTTTGCACAGCGATACATCGCAAGTGCCGCACCCGGAAGTCCGAAAATCATGAAAATAAACTCACCCGAGAAGTAACGGGTTGCCTCTGCACTGAAATGTGTCACATTGGAAGATGCAAGCTGTGCAAAGAAGATGTTCTGTCCGCCCTGAACCAGATTTCCGTCTACCATCATCGTTCCGCCGACTGCTGTCTGCCAGAATGGCATATAGAACACATGGTGAAGACCGAACGGAATCAGTGCACGCTTGATGATTCCAAAGATCAGGGTTCCGAAATATCCCGTTCCCGTGACAAGTCCGCCGAGAGCAAAAATTCCACTCTGTACCGTCGGCCAGATGAAGCACATCAGGATTCCGACACCCACATAGACAACGGTGGAGATAATCGGAACAAATCGGGAACCGCCAAAGAAGGAAAGTGCATTCGGAAGCACAATCTTGTGATAACGGTTGTGGAGTGCTGCGACTCCAAGTCCCACAATAATTCCACCGAAGACACCCATCTGCAGACTCTGGATTCCGCACACACCGGCAATCGTTCCCTCAAGAACGTCCGGAGCGATCGATCCGTCTGACAGGATTTTTCCTGTGATCAGCAACGTCGCATTGATCGATGCATGCATGACGAAAAAGGCGATCATCGCGGACAACGCTGCAACTTCTTTCTCCGCCTGAGCCATTCCGATTGCAACACCTACTGCGAAAATAATCGGAAGATTATCAAAAATTACATTTCCTGCCTTGCTCATGATCACGAGCAGAGCATGAAGAAGGGTTCCGTTTCCTAAAAGTCTCTGAAGTCCATACGTTGCGATTGTCGTCTCGTTCGTGAAGGAACTGCCGATTCCCAACAGCAGTCCTGCTACCGGAAGAACTGCAATCGGGAGCATGAAACTTCGCCCCACTCTCTGAAGCACCCCAAATACCTTGTCTTTCATTTTCTTTCTCCTTGTTTTATTCAGGCTCTGTCACGGTCTGTCCTCCGCATGCACTGTCCGGTCAGAACAGTTTCCAAACATTTTCTATGATTTCCCAAACTCCCAAAAACATTCTCGCGGAGCATTTTTTGTATGATAGGACACAATTTCCTATGCAACAAAAAAAGGCATTAACCCTAGAGAACACCCCATACTCGGAAAATGTTCTCTAAAGGTTAATGCCTGCATGACCAGTAACACGCCCGTTTTTTATTTTCGTGATCAGTATAACTTTGAATTTCAGCTCTGTCAAGCAGATTTGTTATTTTTTATATTCTTCATTTCATTCTCCCAAAAAACAACAAAAACCACATGCTCTGTTTATTTGAAAAAGATTTTCACATTTTTCTCCTTTTTTCTTTCTTTTATATGATTTTCCGTCTATAATGAAAGGATATTCAATGACTATTTTTAGCCATACCATTCACTTACTTTTAGGGGGCAGACAGACATGAATGTATTTGATATTCTCGGACCGGTTATGATCGGTCCTTCCAGTTCTCACACCGCCGGCGCCGCACGAATCGGACGGATCACCCGGGCATTGCTCGGTGCACCGGCAGTTCACGCTTCCATCCTTCTTCACGGTTCCTTTGCCAAAACTTACCGCGGCCACGGTACCGACAAGGCTCTGATCGCCGGAATTATGGGGATGGATACCGACGACGAGCGGATTCGCTTTGCACCTGATCTTGCGGTGAAAGCGGGACTTACCGTAGAAATCACCACCGGCGAGATCGACGGCGCTCATCCAAACACCGCGCTGATCACTCTGACCGATGCAAACAACCGCACGGTCAGTCTTCAGGGAAGCAGCATCGGCGGCGGAAATATCCTTGTAACCAAAGTCAACGGCATGGATGTATGCATCACCGGTCAGCACACCACACTGATTGTCCTCCACCGTGACGCTCCCGGAACCATCGCTTCCGTGACTGAGGAAGTCGCACAGACCGGCGCCAATATCTGCAACTTCCGTCTCTCCCGCAACGAAAAAGGCGGAGAAGCCGTCATGACGATTGAACTGGAGGGAACCATTGATCAGGAACTGAATGAGCGGATTCAGAAACTGGATAACATTTACTCCAGCACTATGCTGAAACCAATTTGACCGGAAGGAGTTTGAAACGATTATGGAATTTCATTTTGATTATCACACTATTGCATCCATCGTCCATGCTGCCACAGAAAGCAACACCCGCATCTCAGAACTGGTGTTAAAACAGCAGGCGGATCAATTAGAGCGCTCCGAGGAAGATGTCTTTCGCCAGATGGAAAACAACTATCAGGTTATGACGGCCTGTATCGATCCCGGAAGCGAGAAAGACATTCGAAGCACCAGCGGACTGACCGGCGGAAGTGCATACAAGATGCGGCAGGTCTCTGAATCCGGCAAAAGTCTGACCGGATCTCTGATGTCAGGCGCCCTCTACCGGGCTCTGGCAGTATCCGAGCTCAATGCCGCGATGGGCCGGATCGTCGCTGCCCCGACAGCCGGAAGCTGCGGCATTCTTCCGGCTGCTGTTCTCACGATGGAGGCAGAAAAGGGCTGTTCCCATGAAGACTGTGTCATGGCACTTTTTACCGCTTCCGCAGTCGGAATGGTAATCGCAGAAAATGCCTGCCTCGCCGGCGCCGAGGGCGGATGTCAGGCTGAGTGCGGTTCCGCCGCTGCAATGGCTGCCGCCGCAATCACCGAACTGGCGGGCGGTACCCCCCAGATGGTCGCACATGCGGTTGCCATCGCCCTGAAAAATATTCTCGGTCTCGTCTGCGATCCGGTCGCCGGTCTCGTGGAAATTCCCTGCATCAAGAGAAATGCCTCCGGTGTTGCCGGTGCTTTCGTCGCGGCCGAGCTTGCTCTTGCGGGAATCGAGAGTGCCATCCCTGCCGATGAAGTCATCTGGGCAATGAAGAAAGTCGGAGATGCCATGTCTACGACACTCAAAGAAACGGCAGAGGGCGGACTCGCCGCAACTCCAAGCGGAAAGAGACTCTTAGAGCAGGTATTCGGTTCCAATTCCGGATGCAGCAGCTGCAATGGCTGTCGGGGATAATATCCCCGGCGGCTTTGCCGCCTTGCATTGAGAATCATTGAGAATTGAATTATTGGGAATACTCCATGCACATCACAGCACAAACCGGTACCGGCAGTCTGCAATCTTTACCTCATCTCCCTCCCTCACCACCACGGTTTCATTTGCCTCAAGCATCTTTCCCGCAACAACCGTCCCATTTGTGGAATTCAGATCTTCAATCGTATACTCGGAGTCCACATAATCCACTCTCATATGAAGACGGCTCACCACATCCCGCTCAAGAACAAAATCCACAAGGTTTTCCTGTTTTCCAATAATAAACGGGTAATATCGAAGTTCAATGTCCTGAAGCCCCGGGTCTAATGCAATCAGGCGATGATTCTCTTTCGACTGCTCAGAGTTCAGCGCTCCCAGTATCAGTGTATCCTGTTCTGCAACACTTGAAAACGAACACTTTGACCAGTCCATCTCATCCTGCTCTTCCCCCTGAATATCCTGACTCTGACCCTCTTTTAAGGTTGAAAACTGAGAATTCTCCATCTGTCCGATCCTATTATCTTCCTCAGATGCAAACATCCTCTCCCAGGAATTGTTCTCCTCTCCATTCTCTCCCCGACTTAAATCTTCTACATAAATGTGCTCACTTTTTTCCCTGTCTGAAAACTCTGTTTTCCGCCCCCAGAGGTTTCTCCACCATTCCCGGATTCTCGCCCATAATCCCTGCTTTTTCTGTTCTTTTTTCTCACGCTTCTCTTTTTTTTGCCTTCGTCTCTCTTCTTTCTCCCGCTTTTTCTTTTCCCTTTTTGTCTCTTTCTTTATTTCTTTTCTGCTCCCACCCTCATTCTCATTCTTCTTCCACGTTCCGCCAAATGCCTCTGCCTCCTTTAAGTTTCCGCTGTCTGGCCCATCACTTTCAACCATATCGCTCTGTCCGTTCTCATCCTCATAAAAGATCTCCGCATCGTTCTCCCATCCATTTCTCTCACGTGCCGGAGAAAAATCACTTTTTCCCGTCTGTTTTTTATAGCCGGAATTCTGCAGAAGACGGAGAATCTCATTCATTCCATAATCCGGTTTGCGAGTCTCCTGATAAAGTGCGTATGCAAGAACAACACTGTCTCTATCCTGATGATCGACCTTTCCAAGCAGATACTCTAAAAGTTTTGCATAGTCTTCCGGAAAATTGCTCTGAATTCCCGGAACCAGACACAGCCAGACCCGAAAATTCTCCGGATCCACATACAGATACTCCGGAGTCAGCATCACAGAGCTCTCCCTCAAGAGATACTGCTCCATCCGATCCACAACCCGCGCAATCCCGACGACCAGACTGCGAAGTTCCTCTGCTCTGAGTGATTTTCCATCCAGCATTCTCGACAGCGGCTGCCTCGATGTAATCTCATAGTAGAAATAAATGCTCTCATCCATCTGCCGAATCTGGAACCGCAGAACTCCTTCAATGGCATTTGCCGCCAGCATCCGGCACTCGTACCCATCCCACTCAAGGTCTTCGGGATCCAGAATCAGATAATTATGTTTCATCTCTCTCCGATAACTGATTTTCATAATTAAAATCCTTTACTTACCAGACTGCACATCTTCCGCAAGGCTCCATATCCTCAAAAAGTTTTCCGGGCGAAACACCGGAGCCGTAATCTCCAAGTTCCATCCATTTCCTCCCGATTGAACCGAAATTCTCCTGTCATCCTTATGTTCCGGTTCATGGCGAACCCTCTCCACCTGCTCATGAAGCTGAAACATTCCTCTCGTCTCCCCGCTGAGCCGCAGGGCCTGTCCCATCAGGATCATAATCGTAAACAGGACAACCGCCATGACTCCGGCAGCCTCCACTGTGTAGGAGGCAGATAATCCACCATTTTCTTTTGTTTGCAATTCTTTCCGCATCGTTTTTCCTGCTCACTTCCCCATTTTCTACCCATCTGCTCCCGATCTTCTGCCGACCAATCCCCTCACGAAATCCCAGAATGCCCTGAAAATCATGTGACAAGTTTCCACGAGCGTCAAATTGAACAAGTGAAACTTTCTGGTTATTTTCTAGCATTTTCTGTCATCTCTTAATCCTCTCTTGCCATCTTTTTTGCTCCTCCACCCACCAGAATCTACCGGAAAATAACTTAGGCTTACAGAGAAACTCTCTCCGCAATCAGCCAGATTCCCGGAACCGCGACAAACGGAAGAAACGGAATCGTCGTCTTTCCCACACCCTCAATCCCATGGATCTTTCCCCAGAAAAAATATCCCAGTGAAAAAAGACCACATAGCAGCGTTCCGTACAAGAGCAACATTATATTTTCCCAAAATCCAAGAATCACCCCCGTGATGCAGAAAAACCATCCATCCCCCGCTCCGACTGCTCCCTCTGACCACACTCCCGCAAGCAGAATTCCGATTCCAATCACCACCGCTGCCAGATGATCCAAAATCACATATGTTTCCCGCGCCCGCATAAATCGGTTTCCCGCCCAGATCATGGCAAGCGCTCCAAAAAACAGATAAATTCCTGCCGCCACTTTCTTTTTTCTCAGATCCTGAATGGCAGAAACCGCAAGAAATCCGGCAAAAATTCCTGTACCTATCACCTTTATTCCCCTCCCTCCACTTTTCTTTCAATTTTCTCCATCCTCAATGGCCAGCTCCGCAGTAAGAACATGCCCCCAGATGCTTCACCTCCGACAGATGCACCGCTCTCACATAGGCGATCAGGGATCTGCATCCCCTCGTCGTGTGATAGCTGCTCCCGCTCGATGCGAGATAGACGGTACTTCCCGCCGCTGCCCCCGCTCCACAGACTGCGCACGGATAGTATTTTCCTCCGCTCGTGTTTCGCTTTTCTCCAACCACTTCAAATGGAACAGCTGTTAATTTGCTCGAAAGATAATGGCAGTCCCTGCTTATGTGGTAGCGCGTGCTTGCTTTTCCCACATACACAATCGGATCTTCCTCCGCTGTCCCTCCTTCTTGTGAAGAGGCAATTCCACTCTTGCCGGTCCACACCCGCCGCCTGCTCCTCGCAGTCGTCTGAATGCTCTTTAATCCCAGCACCGGGAACGGCATCTGTATCTCATAATCCATCACAAGATCCACAATACTTCCATTTTCCGTGACAGAAGAGCGAATCATGGATACCGATTGAATCTGATCGGTATCCACTTTCGACATGGCGACATTCTTCCCGTAAGCGATAACTGCTGCCGTCTCCAAAATTCGTTTGCCAAATTCCAGATCCGATTCATCTGCCCCGGGGATGAGCTCTTCTGCCTTCTTAAAAATCGCATCTGCAAGATAACCATATTTACACAGGTCTTCCCCGGCAGATTCCAGTCCCGCCTGAATTCTCCGCTGTGTTGTCATAATTTTCATCGGCAGAATCAGGCTCACGGATGCAAAGACAAAAAGAGTCAGCGCCAATGCCGCCTCAAGTGTCATGGAAGCGGAGACGGAGCGGCATGCCTTTTTCTCACGACATTTTGTATATAAACAAAAACTTTTTTTCATGATCAGGATTCGTACTTGGAGAGTCACGATTTTTATTTTTTTGATATGCGAAAAAATTGCCATGGAAAAAGGCATGCCGCTCCGCCTCCATTCTTAAATTTTAGTCAACACCAAACTCATTTTCCTTAGTACACCCGCCCTGTCAAAAGTTCCATCTGGTAAACCGGATCTCCCCCGCCTGCCTGGCGTTCCACAAATCCCAAGGAAAAAAACACTCTCTTTGCATCCACAGTTGTCCGAATTTCGCTCTGATAGAGACAGTTTCTCATTCGAAATCCACTCTGGCTAAGCTGAAGATTCTTTTCCATCAGATCCATCATGCGGTATTCATGCGTCACATGGTTTCCCAGCAATAAAACGATTTTAAGCCATGACAGATAAGAGAGCCCCCGCTTTCCTCCTCCCTCCTCAATTTTTCTGTTCTCGCCGATTGAGAGCAGGGCGGAGAGTTCCAATTTCCATTCCTCTTTTTTCTTCCAGATTGGAACCTTCTTTCCCGCAAGGAGACCTCGCAGATCCATAAGCGACTCCCCGAGCGCCCAGACAGACATGACGAGAAAGGTCGTCACAAGAATGAGCGGCGAGGCACTCGCCACCCCGGTAATCGCCATCGCCAGTTTTTTAGCCTCAGATCGCTTCTGGGAATCGGAGAGAATCTGGATCAGATTGATCCCCTCCCGCACCGCAAGAAGACGTTCGAGCGCTCCCATCAGGTTTGCCTTATCCGAATCCTTTCCGGCAATCAGGTACTCCAACTCGTAATCTAAAGCTGTAGGGTGGGTAACTGTACTGCCCGTGTTGTCTTCCGGGTCTCCATCCTCTTTGGAACCTGTATCGGAAGATTCCCCCGAAGAACTTCCCGGGTTTTTATCTTTATCGAGATTAACCGAATGTACCGTCACGCTGTTCAGCTCCATGTCACCCATGTCATGCATCTCGCTCATATCCTCCACAGCTTCTCTGATCGAAAACTCCTCCACTCCCTTTTTCTCCGTCTCCTGTTTTCCCGAATTTTCCTTGTCATCCGCCTTTTTCTGACCGGTACAGAAATTCTTGAAAAAAATCCCTCCATACTGATTCACCACAAAGCGCACCGCCACCCCACTCTTCCGGCTGCTCTCCCCATGTTCCGCAGACGGCACTCCGTCCAGTTCTATCTTTTTTCCTGACAGTTCCCGGTCTTTTGGAATCAGCAACGTGAGCACCCCATCCTGAAACAGTTCTTCAACCTTTCCGAGAAGTCTCTCCTTTTCCTTATCCTTGACTCCGTGTGAGAACGAAAGCCTCGGAATTTCCAGTCTGCGAAAATGGCGTTCTACCGGACTCCACAGTGCCTCGAGATCTGGTTCATCGTCATCCTCATCATCGCTCTCCCAGTCATCAATCTCCTGCTCCACCTCCTTTGCTTCTTCAATGACTTCTTCCACAAAAGCAATCTGCTCTCTCGATTTTTCTTCCAGCGCTTCGATTTCTCTGCGGCGAATGCCGTCCTCAGAGACATAATCCTCATATTCCCGGATCTCATCCTCGAGAAGCTCCATGCTCTTTGCACTCATCTCGCCGGATTTTGCCTCCACCTTTTTCCTGCTCGCTGCAAGATCTTCTGCAAGCTTGTCCGCCTGTTTCCGATATTTCTCCACAAGTCCGGGCATCTTCTCGAGTTCTTTCATCAGTGACTTCGCCTTCTCTCGAAATCCCGGTCCGTCATAGTCCCGCAGACACGACAGCCCCTCCTTCTTCCACTCTTCCTGACGATTCAGACTCTCGCTGATCTCCTCTAAAACTTTCTCCAGCTTGAGTGCCTGTTTTGCATGGCCGCGGTAGAGGGCGGCAGCCTCCTTCACTGCCGCCGCATCCTTTCCCTTTTTAAGGATCTCCTCTGCCTCATCTGCCTGAAATTCCGATCTCCAGAATCCGTATTTCATGTAGTCCAGAATTTCTTTTTCAAGATAGGCAGCGTCATCGTCCACCGCAAAGAGCTGATTTTCCGCTGTCACAGAAGTCACTTCCATCGGGTACCAGTTTTTTGTCTCAAGATATGGCTGAAGATAAGAAGAAAAATCTGCCTCCATCTTCTCCGGCGCATCATACTCTGCAAAGAAAAGGCGGTATGAGTCCCACAGTTCCCTATGATACTGCGCAAACACGGAATCCATCGCAGAAGAAACCACCGTCCTCAGATACCACCTTGCCCCCGCTGTCCGCGCCGACTCTAAAAGCACACAGAAAAACGCAAACAGACACATCATCACAAGACTGATAAACACCGTGACTTCGGCCCCCAGTTCTCTCTCTTTCCGCATCAGTATACTTCCTTTGACTGTTTCTCAATCTCCTTGAAAATATTGTTCAACAGTTTGGTGATCTGTTCCTTGAAGATGATAACGAGTCCAATCAGCACCACCAAAATCAAAACAACCTCAATCACACCGACACCGTCTTCCTGACGCATAAATTCAACGAACTCATTTCTCATCTCTGTTCTCCTTTCCTGTTTTTACAAATTTCTACAAAATCATGTTTCGATTGCTTCCCCTTGACCCGCACATACCTCAAGAAATCTGTCTAAAATCTGCTGCACGCTATCCCATCGACATCATCGCCGGCACCATAATCATCACCATCACAATGCCAAGCATCATAAAAAGCGGTGCAAGCAGTTTCGTTCCCGCCTCCTCTCCCATTGTTCTTGCCAGATTCTTGCGTGCTTCAAATGCATCTTCCATCTCCGCCGTGAGAATCGCCCGCAGATTTTTTATTCCTGAACGGCGATTTTGTTCTAAAAGGCTGCTGAGTTTCAAATACTGCTGCACCCCGCATCTTCGCCCGAATTCCCGAAATGCGACGGACTCTGAGATTCCATTTGCAAGTTCAAAGGATGTCTGGCGCATCTCCTCATAGGCGGCCCGCCGCTTCATCCTCTTTCCGATCACGGCTGACTCATAATCTCTGACCATGCGCTCCCATGCACTCCGCACCGTCAGTCCGGCACCGATTAAGACCATCAATTTTGAGATGAGTTCCGCGTAATCAAGAAGCAGTTCTTTTTCCCGGAGTTTCTCTTTTTTCTTCTGCTCGGCACTTTCCTGACTGAGCAAAAGAACTGCCATCACAATGCCTAGAATCGGAATCGCCGCATACATGTTTGTCTCTTTCTTGCGGTACGCCAGTTTTCTCCCCTCATACGTCTCGGGAAGCTCGATCCACGGTTTGCTCTGGTCATCCTGATCGATTCTTGCAATCTCCCTGATCAGACCTGATTTCAGCGCCTCCTCATCCGTCTGAATCTTTGGCATCAGCCGCAGAAAAATCAAATATTCCGCCTGATATCTGCCTGCGCTCATATGTACCTGAAGCTGTACCTCCTGCGGTTTTTCCACAATTTTTTCAATTTTTCCCGCAGCGCTGATCCACTCCGGATTTTCCGAATACCAGAGAAGACGGACCCCGGAGTCCTCCCAGCGTGACGGAAGTTTCAGATCTTCCCGGACTTCCATGAGAGAAGCATTCTTTCCGCGAATCTTCTCCTCCATCCCCTCCATGATCTCCTCAAATGTCTGCTCCGCCTCCTGCTCTGTATAAATCCGCTCTCCAACCTCTACAGCCAGATCAACCGGCTCTTCCAAAAGCCCATCTACTTGAATCTCATAAACCGCAGTTCCATCCCCATATCCGCCCCGCTCCAGACGATTATCGATGATCTCACGCTCCCCCTTCTCAAAAAAAACGAGCGCGCCGTACAGCAGGAGACTTCCCACCACACAGATTCCCGGAAGAATCCACCGCCTTCTTCCCTCTTTTCCCAACTTTATCTCATCCCTTCCTCCCCGTCTAAAAACTCTGTCCGCTACTTTCTCCGCCATCCCTATCAGACCTCAATCTCAAGAATCCTTCCCGCCATCCACACTGAAATCAGGTATACTGCCAGACAGCCGCTCATGAGTACTCTCCCCGCCATCGTCTGATACATCTGCTTAAAAAATCCCGGTGATGCTCCATCGACATAAAACACGATAAAAAATGGAATCAGGTTCATAATCTTCTGCTCAAATTTTCTCGACGCAGTCATTGTCCGGATCTCCTCCTTCACCTGCATCTTGTCCCGAATCATCTCTGCGGTATGGCGCATGATTCCGCTTAAATCTCCTCCACTTCGTTTTGCGACAGAAAACACTTCTGAAAAATTTTGGATATCTTCGATTCCACTCCTCTGTGCAAAATCTTCCAGCACCTGTTCCACAGAACGGTTCATCCTGATCTGATCATTCATGCATGAAAATTCTCTCGTGATCATTCCCTCCTCGCCGTAAAGCGTCACCAGTTCCTCCTGACTGACACGAAGTGCATTCTCAATCGAATAACCGGCACTCAGCGCTGAGGCAAGGATCACCATGCTCTCCTTAAACTGAGAAGCCAGAGTCAGAATCCGCTTTTCCTTTAACCGCCTTCGCTCATAGAACGGATAACAGAGTCCCGCCGGAAGAAGGATCAAAAATGCAACCAGGCTCCGGTAAAACGTCCACGCAACAAGCCCACACAGCCCGATTCCCTTTGCGAGCGCAAACAGCCCCTCCGTCAGCGACAGATGATACTTCTCATACTGGATAACCTGCTGACCGGAGTTTCTCGACTGAGCAGAGACTCCCGACCCGGACAAGACTTCCCCGGACTTTCTCCCGGAGCCGTCCTCCCTCGCTCCTCTTTTTTCCTTCATCCGATTCCTCCTCAAACCGAAACAGCGGATTTAACTGAATCTCCCCATCTTCAAAGTCTCCCACCTCAACAATCTCGAGAACCTTTCTGCTCTTATCCCGGAGTCTTCCGAGATGCACCATAATGTCAAGTGCGGAGGCAATCTGGCTTCTCACTGCCGGAAGCGGAATATCTGCCGCCATCAGAGTCATCGTCTCCAGACGGGAGAGCATATCTTTCGGACTGTTCCCGTGCCCGGTTGACAGACTCCCCGCATGACCGGTATTGAGTGCCTGAAGCATATCGAGACATTCTTTTCCTCTGACCTCTCCGACGATGATGCGATCAGGGCGCATTCGGAGCGCAGCACGAATCAAATCGCTGATCTCAATCGCTCCGTCTCCCTCCCCGTTTGCATTTCTCGTCTCAAGCCGCACCAGGTTCGGTACCTGACGGATCTGTAACTCCGCCGAGTCCTCAATCGTCACGATTCGATCTGTCTCCGGAATGAACGCGGACATTGCATTCAGGAACGAAGTTTTTCCTGATCCGGTTCCCCCACAGATAAAAATGTTATACCCCGCACACACAAGTTTTTTCAAAAACTCTGCCGCCTCCTCGCTCAGAGATCCCAGCTCCAAAAGACGCTGCACTGTGATTGGCTCGGGGAATTTTCGGATTGTCACCACCGGGCCGTCAAGCGCAACCGGAGGAAGCACGATATGGACACGGGAACCATCCGGAAGTCTCGCATCTGCAATCGGATTTGCCACATTGACAGAGCGGTTGATCCTGCTGACAATCTGCTGAATCATGTCCTCTAGCTGCTGGTTGCTGTCAAATCCCTCCTCCCATCTCGAAATTCTTCCATTCTGCTCTATGAAAATATGGTCTTTCCCGTTAATCATAATCTCTGTAATCTCCGGGTTATCCACGAGCTCCTGCAAAATATCAAGTCTCCGAAACGCATTCATAAGACGGTTTTTAAGTTCGAGTCTCCCCGCGAGAGGAAGATAGCGCACCCTCGCCTCCTCTTCCACCGCCTCCTCAATACAGGCACAGAGAACATCGTCCTCCACCTGGCTGCGGTCTCTCAGCTGAGCCCGGATTCTCTCCTTGATCTGCTCTAAACGCTCCCGTTTTTCAGACGTTCTCGACTCTTTCTCTTTCTGTCCCCTCTGTTCTCTCTTTCCATCCGCTTCCGCTCTCACTCAGTCCTGCATCCCCTTTTCTGATCTTCCGGTCATCTCCCTCACAAAGTCTCCAACCGGTCCCCAGAGCAGCTGTTCAAAATACTCTCCGGCAGAGACACAGTCCGACGGAAGCGGAAGTCTCAAAATCCGAATTTTCTCCCAGAGATTCATCCTGCCTGAGTCCTCAAGATACTGCCTCCACTGCTGAATCTTCGTCTCAGACACCACATCCTTCCGAATCGGTGCATACACAACATCACAGACTGCAAGAACTGCCTCGACATTTCTCAGAAAATGTCCAACATCCACAATCAGCACATCATATCCACACTCACGCGCAATCTTTTCCAACAGTCCGGCAACCTCTGCACCTTCCATCTGAGCGAGATCTTCCGCGTAGGCAACCGGCGGCACATAGTCGAGTCCCCCATAGTCATAGATCACGCTTCCGAGTCTCATCCTGTCAAAATCTCCCTGACGGCTGTAATAGACAAGATCCGAAAAACTTCCGGAATACTTCGTTCCCATCATCTGAGAAAAACCGGCGAACTCTTCCAGACTGAGAAAAAGCACTTTGCTGTCCCTCGAAAGTACCTGGCCGAGCGTGACGGAAAAACCTGTCTTTCCACACCGCCCAATCGGAGAATACACCCCGATCACCCGGCTCCGCGCACCCACGGCTGTCATCTGTTCCTCTTTTTCCTCCGTCTGATAACACGCCATCACCTCCCTCAGAATGCTGTCTGATGCCTGATACTTATAGACTGCCGGAGTGCCGCTCCTCACCATCGCCGCCTCCGAGAGACGTACAATCTGATGAATCCCAAGCTCGGTAAGTTCCCTCTCTTCCACCTCATCTCCGACAAGCAGAATCTCGATCTGCTGTCTCTGCGCAAATGCCTTCAGGCGCGCAAGACTTGTGAAAGCGATCGCCATAAAAGGCGTCGACTCCTTCTGGTTTATAAACTCCGAAAACCGCTCCGCATAAAACGGATCCACATCGTAGACTGCCATGATTCTCTTATTCATTCTCATCTCCTGATTTTCGCACAAATTTTTCACTGCCGTATCACACCCAAAACTCCTAACATCGTCAGATTTTCAGATTGCCCAGATAACAGATTGCCCCATGCACAAAGACCCCGGCTGCCAGACACGCTCCGAGAGGAATCTTCTCATGCCTGCTCATCTGCTCAAATTCCACATAGGGCTCGATCTGTCCCGTTCTCATCACCGTTCTGGCATACCGGAAAAGGCGGAAAAACCGGGTCACGCATCCAGCCTTCCCCTCTCCTGCTCCCGCAAGTTTCCATACTGCCCAAAGTGATGCAAAAAGCAGTCCGAGTCCAACTGCACAGAGCCCCTGCCAGAGCCCCAGATATCCTCCGATCAGAGATGCCAGCTTTCCATCCCCCGCTCCCATCATCCGAAAGCGAAACAGAAAAAAGCCTGCCAGCGCAAACGGAAATGCCCCCGGGAAAAATCTCCATCCTCTCAGCATAATCCCCAGAATCACTCCGAGAAGAATCCACCCGTTTTTTACTTTTCCGCTTTGCAAATCTGTCCATCCGGCTCCCGCTGCAATCACAAAAAGACTGGCAGCTGTCCGCCATTCCAAACAACATCCTCCTCTCTCCCGATCACTCATCTTTCGAGAAACACTTGATTCACTTAATTTTCCTGATTTTTCTGATTTTTCTGTAAAACTGTAAAAAATTTTAAATTCCGAAATATTTGCCGATTCGGCTGAATGTTCCTGACGCATCATCAGACAGCTGATGCCGGAAACAAAAGATAGAAAATCTTCCACCCGGAACAGGTGGTGATTGTTGTCTCATTATGGCACACACATCCCCAAACTGTCAATCCCCTTTTTCAAAATTGACATTTTCTCCAAATTTCCGACTGTTTTTTATATATTTTAACCAAAGCAGTCGGATTTCTGTGGCTTTTTTTAGTTGACGTTGCCCATAAATCGTGATAGAATGTTTTTAGTTTAATTTTTTAAACCAAAGGAGGATTTTATGACAAACGGCAAAGAGCTGGAATCTCAGTTTCACTGCTGCATGCCCCTCTTCATCGCCCTCGGAGATGAAGTACGTCTGGGGATTATCGAGACGCTGACCCGAGCGGATCAAAACGGGCAGACGGAAGGGCTCAACGTGAATGAAATTACGCGGCAGACCAGCCTTTCTCGTCCGGCAGTCTCCCACCACCTGAAAATTCTGAAAGATTCGGGACTCGTAGAGGTAAGGCGCTCAGGTACGTCCAATTTCTACCGTCTCTCCCTGATCGCCGGCACCCGCAAACTCATGCAGCTCGGCAATCTTGTGGAGGAAACCTTCGGCGACCGCTAGACAGGCCGCCCGGCAATCTGTCAAAGCTGCGAAGCCGCCTGACTGACTGGCTCCAACCAGATCAGACAGAAGCGTTCATTTGATGGATTTCCATCTCCTGTATAATTTTCCATTTTCGGAAAATACTAAAGCGAAACAGCAACACCAACCGATAACCAGACAGCCAGACCGCTGAATCGCTATATATGTATGCCAAAGGAGATGGAAGTATGTGGTCAGAAATTTTTTTCAGAAACTTTCAGAGTGACCTGCTCTCTTTAGAAAGCAAGAGACTGAAAGCAGAGATTGATCAGACACGGACTTCGATGGAATCTGCCCGGAATCATTTTGACCAGGCAACCGACCCGTCGCTGATTGACTGTTATATCTATGAACTGAATGCAGCTCAGCTGCGCTATCAGTTCCTGCTCCGTCGCTTTAAATTTCTTGAAGAATCCTAAACCAAAATAATCATCCATGAATTCTCGGATTTTTAAAGAACTTCAAAAAAGACATTTTAAGCGGTCTTCGGAGCTTCAGACTATATGATCCACATCAGGAGGACTTGCATTTATGAGCACTTGGTATGAAAAAGCTGTATTTTATCACATGTATCCGCTGGGAATGACCGGCGCACCTCGCAAAAATCACGAGGAGGGCGTGACCCACCGCTTCGAGGAACTGAAACTCTGGATTCCTCACATGAAGAAGCTGGGATTCACCGCTCTTTACATAGGACCGCTCTTTGAGTCCTCTTCTCATGGGTATGATACCCGCGACTTCCGCCTTGTTGACCGCCGTCTCGGTGACAACGACGATTTCATCCAGTTCGTGAAGCTCTGTCACGAATCCGGAATTCGCGTTGTCGTGGATGGTGTTTTCAATCACACCGGAAGAGAATTTTTCGCCTTTCAGGATATTCAGAAAAACCGGGAAGGCTCCCGCTACTGCGGATGGTATCGAAACGTGAACTTCGGATGGAGTTCTCCTTACGGCGATGGCTTCGGATATGATGCATGGCAGGGCCATTTTGAACTTCCATGTCTGAATCTCCAGAACCCGGAAGTCAAACAGTATCTCTTCGATGTGATCCGCTTCTGGATCGACACGTTTGACATCGACGGCATCCGCCTTGACTGCGCAAACGTGCTGGATTTCCAGTTCATGCACGAGATGCGTGAGCAGACCACACCGATGAAGGAAGACTTCTGGCTGATGGGCGAGGTCATCCACGGCGATTACGCGCGCTGGGTCAATGACGGCATGCTCCACTCTGTCACAAACTATGAGCTCCACAAGAGCCTCTATTCCGGACTCAACGACCACAACTTCTTTGAGATCGCCCACAATGTCCGGCGTCTCGAGGCAATCGGGAGAAAGCTCTACACGTTTCTTGACAATCACGACGAGAACCGCATCGCGAGCAAGCTGAAAAAGAAAGCTCATCTTCCGCTCGCCTACCTGCTTCTCTACACCCTTCCGGGCATCCCGTCCGTCTACTACGGCGGTGAGTGGGGCGTTGAGGGAATGCGCACCTCAAACAGCGACACCGAACTTCGCCCCTGCATCTCGATGGAGGAGGGCAATGCGATGGAGTGTGAGCTGACCGAATACATCGGAAAACTCGGAGAGATCCACGGCAGGGAGCCGGAATTCCACGGCGGTATCTATCAGGAACTTCTCCTGACCAACCGTCAGTACGCCTTTGCGCGCAAGGCAGACCACTCGATCACAGTCACTGCCGGCAACAGCGACGATGCGCCTGCCAACCTGTCCGTCCCGATTCCGATTCATGCGTCCACGGCAGAAAATCTGATGGATGGAACCATCATCCCGATTTCGAACGGAAGACTCAATCTCACATTACCAGGCAACAGCGGTGTTGTCCTGAAGATCACGGAGGAATAGGCTATGGCTGTCAAAGCTGTCAAAGATAAGAAAAAACAGGCAGGTATCGGAATCATCACGGAAGGTGACCGCTATCTGTTCGGGGAGGGCACCCACTATGAGATCTACAAAAAGATGGGCGCCCATCCTGCTACGGTGAACGGAAAGAAGGGCATATACTTTGCAGTCTGGGCACCTCATGCCGCTCACGTCAGCGTTGTCGGAGACTTCAATGGCTGGGATCCGGACGCGACACCGATGGAACCTCTCGAGACGTCCGGAATCTATGAGACTTTTGTTCCGGGCCTTGGCACGGATGAACTCTACAAGTTCACAATCACAACAAGCAGCGGCAAAGTCCTGTTCAAAGCAGACCCGTTTGCCCAGTACGCGGAGTACCGCCCGGGAACCGCCTCCATCACTGCAGATCCGTCGTTCAAGTGGACGGACGATACGTGGATGGAACATCGAAAAGAAGGCAATCCGCGCGAGCAGCCGATCAGCATCTACGAGGTGCATCTCGGCTCCTGGAAGCGCAAAGACCGTGAGGAAAAAGAGGGATTCTACACTTACCGCGAGGCAGCAGAAGAACTTGCAGCCTACGTTCACGAGATGGGATACACCCATGTCGAGCTGATGGGAATCGCCGAGCACCCGTTTGACGGCTCCTGGGGCTATCAGGTGACCGGTTATTACGCTCCGACCTCCCGCTACGGAAAGCCGGAGGACTTCATGTATTTCGTCAACTACCTCCACAAGAAGGGCATCGGCGTCATCCTCGACTGGGTTCCGGCGCACTTCCCGAAGGATGCACACGGACTCGCTGATTTCGACGGTCAGGCACTGTATGAATATGCAGACCCGAGAAAGGGCGAGCACCCGGACTGGGGCACAAAGGTGTTTAATTACGGCTGCCATGAGGTGTCCAACTTCCTGATCGCAAATGCCCTCTATTGGATTCACGAGTACCATGTCGATGGTCTCCGTGTCGATGCGGTTGCCTCGATGCTCTATCTCGACTACGGACGTCAGGACGGACAGTGGGTTCCGAACGAGTACGGCGGAAACCAGAACCTCGATGCAATCGAGTTCTTCCGTCATTTAAACAGCATCGTGGACCGCAGAGAGCACGGTGCAATGGTGATTGCGGAGGAATCCACCGCATGGCCTCTCGTCACCCATGATCCGAAAGTCGGCGGCCTCGGCTTTACGTTCAAGTGGAACATGGGATGGATGCACGATTTCCTCGAATACATGAAACTCGACCCGTACTTCCGCAAATTCAACCACAATAAGATGACTTTTGGTCTAACTTACTTTAACAGCGAGAATTTCATTCTGGTTCTCTCCCACGATGAGGTTGTCCACCTGAAGTGCTCGATGATCAACAAGATGCCGGGATCCCTTGAGGATAAGTTCAAGAACCTGAAAGCCGGCTACACCTTCATGATGGGACACCCGGGCAAGAAGCTGCTGTTCATGGGACAGGATTTCGGTCAGCTTCACGAATGGGACGAGAAAGTCAGCTTAAACTGGGAGGAGGCAGACGATCCGCTCCACAAAGACCTTCAGAACTACCTCAAGGATTTGTTACATATTTATCAAAAATATCCGTCTCTCTCCGAGGCAGATGACGACTGGGATGGCTTCCAGTGGATCAACGCGAACGACGGCGACCGGAGCATCTTCAGCTTTGTCCGTTACAGCCGCGACCACAAAAAGAGTCTCCTCTTCGTCTGCAACTTCACTCCTGTAGCTCGTCCGGATTACCGGGTTGGCGTCCCGAAACGCGGCAACTACACGCTTTTGCTCGACAGTGAGCACGGCATGTACAAATCTCCGCAGAAACCTCCGGTTCTGCGTGCACAGAAAAAAGAGTGCGATGGCCAGCCATACTCCGTGGCACTTCCGCTTCCGGCATACGGAACTGCTATTTTACGTTTTACCTAAACAAAAACGAATATTTTCTGACATTACTCCGCAGGTAATTTTTTTCAGGTTTAGAATTTCGTTAAAAAATTATCAAAAAGTAGATGACATTCTGAACGGTTTGTAGTAAAATGATATCGGCTGATTGAATAATTACCGAGACGGTAACGTGCGTACTTGGAATCTCCCTTTGCCTGCTTTTGAGCGGGGAGTGTTATCCTCAGAAGCAAACGCGTGGGAAGGACCGAGGGCGCATGAGTGGAGAAAGGAGAGTTTCGTATGGCAAAAGAATTAGTATCCAGTAACGCAACCAAACGTGTTTACCGCGATGGCGACAAGGCAATTAAGGAATTCTGCAAAGGATTCCCGAAAGCGGAAGTTCTGAACGAAGCTTTAATCAGTGCCAGAGTTGAGGAAATTGGGGGAATCAACATTCCGGCTACTCTGGCGGTATCCGTTGAAGAGAACGGATGCTGGTCCATCACAAGAGATTTCGTTGAGGGCAAGACCCTTCAGCAGCTGATGGACGAGAATCCGGACAAGATGGACGAATACCTGAATCAGATGGTTGATCTTCAGCTCATGATTCATTCCAAGACCTGTCCTCTGTTAAACAAGTTGAAAGACAAGATGACACGCCAGATCTCTGAGATGGAAGAGCTCAATGCAGTCAACCGCTACGATCTTCTGACCCGGCTGGACAGCATGCCCAAGCACACCAAGCTGTGCCACGGAGATTTCCAGCCAAACAACATCCTCGTAAAAGAGGACGGCACGATGTATGTGCTTGACTGGGTTCATGCAACCCAGGGCAACGCAAGTGCCGATGTAGCAAGAACTTACCTGCTGTTCTGCCTGAAGGATCAGGGCATTGCTGACAAGTACATGGACCTGTTCTGCGAAAAGACAGGCACGGACCGCCGGTATGTACAGCAGTGGCTGCCTCTGGTAGCAGCTGCACAGCTCACAAAGAAACGTCCGGAGGAATCCGAACTGCTTCACCGTTGGCTGAACGTCTGCGATTATTCATAAAGCCATTCTGTGAGACGCGGAGGGCGGATTTTCTGCCTGATGCCGATCCAGACCACCGGAGGCACCTGTCAGGATGCAGGTCCCGACAGGCCTCCACAATCGAAGGGCGGGGATTTTCCCCGTCCTTTTTCTTGTATATCGTGATTGCGGCAAAATTTAATTTGCGTTATACTGATTCATGAAACGCTTAAAAGGACTTAAAACTTATTTTCCTTTTGAGAACAGAATTTCCCGAGGAGGAACTTTTATGCAGAAAATTTTAGTATGTGACGACGATAAACAGATCGTGGATGCGATAGATATTTATTTGAGCGGAGAGGGATTCGAGGTTGTCAAAGCCTATGACGGCTATGAGGCACTCGAAATTCTCGATAAAGAACACATTGACCTGATGATCATCGACGTGATGATGCCGGGTCTCGACGGAATCCGTACAACGCGCAAGGTGCGCGAGACCAGCAGCATTCCGATCATCATCCTCTCCGCAAAGTCCGAGGACACCGACAAGATTCTCGGACTGAACATCGGGGCGGACGATTACCTCTCAAAGCCGTTCAACCCGCTTGAGCTTGTCGCCCGCGTCAAGTCTCAGCTGCGCCGCTATACCCAGCTCGGCAATCTCGCCCAGCAGACGAGCGATCAGGTCTACAAGTGCGGCGGCCTTGTGATCAACGATGACACGAAGGAGGTCTGGGTCGACGACGAACCGATCAAGCTGACCCCGATCGAGTACAATATTCTTCTGCTCCTCGTCAAGAATGCCGGAAAAGTCTTCTCAATCGACGAGATCTACGAGCAGATCTGGAATGAGGAGGCCATCGGTGCAGACAACACCGTTGCCGTACATATCCGCCATATCCGCGAGAAGATTGAGATCAATCCGCGTGAGCCGCGCTACCTCAAAGTCGTATGGGGTGTCGGCTATAAAGTTGAGAAACAGTAGGGGGCAGAGTGGAAAATCTGATGAGATGGAAAGATTGTTCTATGAGAATCAAAAAAAATTTTGCTGTTGTCCTTCACGTCATCTTTCTGTTTACTGTGGTCGCGGGCATCAGCATCATGTACCTGCACTCTCAGATCGGCGCCGGCATCGGCTGGATCTCGGACAACCGTTATGAAGATTCTGACGCCTTTCAGCAACAGTTTCAGAGTGACATCAATCACATTTTAAAATACGCTGCCTACCGGGATGTCTTCGAGTCGGACGGAAGTCTCGATTTATCAAAGCAGATGTTTTCCGTCTCCCGCGGTGATTCTCCGGAAGTCATCTACACGCTCGAGGAGGTTCTCCGGTACGCAAAGAGTCAGGGCTTTTATTTGAATGAAAATTTTGAGGTCGTAAACGACACATTTATCTACGACAATGCCTCAACCGCTCGCGACCAGTATGTCAACTGGAGAGCCTACGACCCGAATGCGACCCTGAAGGAGCCCGGAGATGCCTACACCTCTCTCTTAGACCTCTGCCGGGAGGTTTTAAACTGTCTGAGCGAATATTATACGGTTCACTACCGGATGCTTGTGAATCCGTCGAATTTTTATTTTCAGATTGTCTATCAGGATGAGGACCAGACAGAACCGGATGCAATTTTCTCCAACACCGGAAATATGACTCTCGATGAGATCAAAAATCTCGGACGCTACTGTTATCTCACAAGTGATTCAATCTTTATCGAGACAAATCTTGGCGAGATTCCGCAGAACATCACCGTCTCCATGGAGAATAACAACCTCTACGACGCAGACAGCTACTACATCATCGCAGCCGTGGATACCACCTACTCTGCCCCCGATGTCTATGCGGACCAGGCAGACGGATACCAGACACTGCGCAGCCATTTTCTCGAGGGTCTTGCTGCCCTGTTAGTCGGAATTCTCGGCTGTATTGTCACACTTTACTATCTGATTCTTGTCTCCGGATATAAGACCGAGGAGCGCGTCAATCCGTATCTCCACGGCTTTGACATAATCACAACCGAGAGCTGTATCGCAATGACCGCACTCAGTACCATGTTTGCCCTGTTTCTCGGCGAAAAAATCATTTACCGGCTGATTCACCTGCTCGTCGTAGAAGCCGAGTGGGATTACGCTGAGAGGATCACAAGAGCCCTGATTATCTACGGCTGCTGTATGACCGGCGCATTCAGTCTTCTGCGCCGTTACAAGAGCAGACAACTCTGGGAAAACAGTATTATCCACCATGTGACCCAGAACATCGAGACTTACTTTGCGAACGGAACATTCTCAAAGCGCCTCGCCTGCCTCTACGGCGGCTTTATCTCCGTCCAGGTTCTGGCACTCAGCCTGATCGGGCTCTGCCTCCGGTTCTGGCAGTCTCCGGCCGCCAAAGTCATCACCATCCTGCTTGCAGGCGGACTCATCGCCGTTGACTATCTCGCTTTTCACCGCCTCTATCTCTCCTCAACGCAGGAGGATCGGATTGCCGATGCAATCTCGATGATTGCGAGCGGAGACACCGGATATCAGATGGATCTTGACGGACTCTCAGGCAAAGAACTCGGGCTCGGAAAGATGATCAACAGCATTGGAACCGGGCTTGAACAGGCGCTCAAGGAACAGCTCAAGAGCGAGCGCATGAAGACAGACCTGATCACAAATGTCTCCCATGACATCAAGACACCGCTGACCTCGATCATCAGCTACGTCGACCTTCTCAAGCGGGAAAATCTCCCCGGGGAAAAGGTGCAGGAATACTTAAAGATTCTGGACCAGAAATCGCAGCGCTTAAAGAATCTGACCGAGGATCTCGTCGAAGTCTCCAAGGCAAGTTCCGGCAACCTCAAGCTGGATATGACGACGATCAATTTTGTCGAGATGATCTGGCAGACAAACGGAGAATTTGAGGAAAAATTTGAGACCCGCCACTTAGAGCTCGTCTCAAATCTGCCGGATGAATCGATTCTGATCCGCGCCGACGGGCGCAGACTGTGGAGAGTTCTCGAAAACCTTTACAACAACACGTTTAAATATGCGATGGAACACAGCCGTGTCTACACCGACATCGCAAAGGTCGACAACATGGTCTACTTCACAATCAAAAATGTGTCCGAAAACCCACTGAACTTTCAGGCAGACGAGCTGACGGAACGTTTCGTCCGCGGAGATGTCTCCCGTGCAACGGAAGGAAGCGGTCTCGGTCTCTCGATCGCAAAGAGTCTCACGAAGCTCCAGAAAGGCACGTTTGAGATCATGATTGACGGCGACTTATTCAAAGTCAGGGTCGGTTTCCCTGTTGTAGAAAAAGTAGAAAAAGTGGAAAAGACAGAGAAATAAGGCAACGAAAAAGCAGTCGGTTAAGACTGCTTTTTCTGCTATCTTTTATTCGGTTATCTCCATTACGCTCTGATTCAGACTTTGTTCAAATTGGCTTCCCGTGGCACTTAACCCATGGATCTCGGGCTCATCGAGCGGCGCTCCAGATTCTTTGCCTTCTCCGGTGCCTTCTTGATAACCGTGCTCTTGCTTCTCGGGCGTCCAAAAGACTCTAACTCTTCCATCGTCATCCGGACTCTCTCTCCTTTCTGTTTCGGCATGAGCTTCCTGATCTCCTCCACCTTATTATTACTCTGCAATATGCTGTTAAACTTCGCATCTTTATCTTTCAATTCTTCCATTTTATCCAACTGCTTCGCATACTCTTTAACCTGGGTGGCTAACGCTGAAACTGCAGCCATTCGCTTACCGGCCTTGGTATTCGGATCCATAAATTTATCTGTGATCTTCTTATCAGACTCGCTCTTTCCCTTCAGCTCTTCATTCAGCTCATCCATTTTCGGATACTCACCATTTTTCTTTGTGTAGAAACGATCCGTCTCTTCTACAAACAAGGATATGCAGCCCCTGAAGAGAGTGTGTGTACGCCTCATTCGCCTCCGGAGAATCAAACTTTATTCCCTCCATTATTTTACGAAACTGATCTAACTGTCCTTTTACTTTTGTATCTCGATCCATCTCGATCCCACCTTTAAAATTTTGTCATCTATCAAAATCGCAGAGTACCACGCCTGACCAACCGGATCAGACGTGGGTGAATGCGTAATGATTTTAAAATATTTTAAATCATTTATTTTTTTGATTATTGATATATTCTTTTACCGCAGTACTCGTTCGGTCACTGACAGTCCCAATAAAATAGCTTAAACTCCAAAAATATGGCTTCCAATAATAAGGTTTCAGTTCTTCTGCAAATTGTTTCCTGATATTTCGAGAAGATGCAGATTTAAATGCATTTACAAATTCTGCAAGATTTAAATTTGGCTTTGCATCAAACAAAATATGAATGTGATCCGGCA